>NZ_JAJEJP010000001.1:1240621-1860931 GCF_021390495.1 Paraburkholderia sp. ZP32-5
TCGTCGCCGCCGATGCGCGACAGCGCGCCACCTTCGCCGACCGCGGCGGCGAGCCGTGACGCGGTCATTTGCAGCACGATGTCGCCGGCGTTGTGGCCGAGTGTGTCGTTGACGGTCTTGAAGTTGTCGAGGTCGATAAAGAGGATCGCGAGGCGGCCGAGATTGAACGGCTGCGCGACGTCATGGCGCAGCGCCTGCAAGGTTGCATAGCGGTTGCGCAGGCCGGTCAGCAGATCGTATTCGACGAGGTGCGTCATCTCGCGTTCGCGGCCGAGCAGCTTGCCGATCAGGCCGGTCGCGACCGCGAAGAAGCTCAGCATCGCCAGCGAGATGAAGCCCGCCATCAGCAGATAGACGTTGCGCGTGTGGTTGTAGTCGGCGAACTCTTCGGCTTGCGAAAGACCGACCAGCACGCCGAGCGGATAGCCGTCGATATGCCGGTACGACACGATGCGCGTGACGTTGTCGATCGAATCGACGTAGGTGCCCGACACGTGTTCCGAGGTCGGATAGGTGCCGCTCGCGGAGAACGTGCTGCTCGCGCGGTGCGCGTTGCCGGTGCGCCGCGCGAGCACGGTGCCGTTGTCCGAGATCACCGCGATCACGCCTTCGCGGCCGATTGCCGCGTTGTTGTAGAAGTCGGACGTGAAATAGCTCGGATCTTCGGAGACCACCACGACGCCCGCGAACGTACCGTCCGGATGATTCAGACGGCGCGTCATCTGCAGCGTCCATTGACCCGACACGCGGCCGAGCACCGGCTTGCTGATATACAGCTGATCGTCGTTCTCGTGCTCGTGGACCTTGAAGTGCTCGCGATCGGACAGGTCGATGTGCTTCGGATTGAGTTCGGCGGTATTGGCGATCAGCTTGCCGTGTTCGTCGATGAGCGACACCTGCACGAGCGTTTCGCTTTGCACGACGCCTTTTTCGACCGTGCTCGCGAGATCGAAATGATTCGGCGTTTTTTCGAACTCGTATTTGACGAAGCGGGTGATCTGATCGACCTGGTGGATCGCCTTGATCGTGTGCTGTTCGAGCGCAGCGGAAAGAATTGCGGATGAGGCCATCGCTTCGCGATAGGTCGCTTCCTTTTCGACCGACAGGCGCGCGAAGATGACCGTCCATAGCAGAATCAACACCAGCACGCCGAGCGCGGGAATGACGAGCAGCGCCCGCCGGCGCGTGATCATCGGATCACGGCGCGGCCTGGCTTCGCGCGGGTCGGAGAAGCGGGACTGACTCATCGTGCGGGCCGTGGCTGCAGACGGGCCAGTTGCAAATGCATGGGCATCGACTGCGCTAGTTGGTTGGATGGCTGCATGTGACCAGGGTGCCAAAGCTGCTGCGCAGGAGGAGGGGGCGTGATGCCGTGCCTGACGGTCCAAAGGTCATCGTATATGTCCGATATTACTGAATGCCAATGGATTAAGAAAGGGTCCGGGCATGGGGTATACGCTGGCGCGCGAGGCGCTCGGTCCAGTTGGATTCGATGCCGGCTGGGCCGGTCTTGATGCGGCAATTTATCGGCGATTCTGCAAATATCTCATCGGCATGGCGCCCACTATGGCGTGGGCTTGCATCAGGGTGTTCGTGATTCGGGATGCATGAATCTTTTTGTGCTGACGTAATGCAATGAGGCTTTTTCTGTTTTCGTGCGGCATGATGCGGCGTTGGGTCTCGGTGTTGAGTCTCAGCGTTGAGTTGCAGCCGCTATCACGACGTCGAATGATGCGCGCACCTCACGACTTCAGGCGCGCTCGCTATGCGAGCCGGAACGTGCCGTCGACGATCGTAACCGTAGGTCCGCCGATCCAGATCTTGCCGCGCGCATCGTCGTAATGAACCGACACGTCACCTGCGCGCCCGAGCACTGTGCCTTGACGCACCGTATAGCGTGTGCCGGGGCGCCGTTGCTGTGCGTTCAGCAGGCCAGCGAGCGCGGCATTGGCACTGCCCGTCACCGGGTCTTCGCCGAGGCCGAAATCACCGCCGGCCATCAGGCAGCGCACTTCGAATGTCGCGGGGCCGTTGGCGTCATGCGGGCCATAGACAGCGAGACCATGCGTATCGACCGACTGCACCAGTTCGGCGAGTGCCGCGGCATCCGGTTCGAGTTCGAGACAGGCACGTGCCGAATCGACACGCACGACGAGCCATGGCGCACCGTTATCGACCGCGCAGGGCGCCGCGCTGAAATCGATCGCACGACTACGCAAAGCCGCGGACAGCGCATCGTAACGATCCGCGGCGAGCGGCGTGACGCGCGCAGGCGGCGCGGCGAACGCCCATGCGCCGTGCGCGTCGCTGGTGCCACCGCTGCTGTCGAGCGCTTCGAGTTCGACCAGCCCGACGCCGCATTGCTGGATCAGCTTGCCGGCCTGCTTCGGCTGGTAGCCGCTGTCGAGCAACGCATGCGCGGTGCCGAGCGTCGGATGACCCGCGAACGGCAGTTCGCCACCCGGCGTGAAGATGCGTACGCGATAGTCGGCGGCCGCATCGCCTGGCTTCAGCAGGAACGTGGTTTCGGACAGATTGGTCCAGCGCGCGATGGCCTGCATCTGCGTGGTATCGAGCGCGTCGGCATCGAATACGACGGCAAGCGGATTGCCTTTGAACGGTGTCGACGTAAAGACGTCGACCTGTTTGAAACGGACGGTATGAGCGGGCATCGACATGACTCGGCGCGTAACAGCTGCAAAGCGTTGAAGGGCTTTGCGGATTCTATCCGCGTCCGCGCCGGCGATCTACCGTGCAATAAGCAAAACGCGCCGCCGGCTTGACAGGCCGGGCGGCGCGTTTGACAGGGAATGCAGTATGAGTTCGTTGTGAAGCGGGTACGAACGCGCGGCCTATGCTGGCTGGATGGTCACCGCGTGACGTTACATAACGTCAAATCACGTCACGTTACGTTACGTCGTATAGCTTCGTAAGCCGGCCGCTCACAGCCCATTACCGCTTGCCTTATTCGACCTCGGCGATCAGTTCGATCTCGACGCATGCGCCGAGCGGAATCTGCGCGACACCGAACGCCGAGCGCGCATGCTTGCCGCGTTCGCCGAACACGTCGGCGATCAGCTCGGATGCACCATTCGTGACCAGATGCTGTTCGGTGAATTCGAGCGTCGAGTTGACGAGGCTCATCAGCTTGACGATGCGCGTGACGCGGTTCAGATCGCCGACGTGCGTATGCAGCGTCGCGAGCAGATCGATCGCGATCGAGCGCGCCGCGCTCTTGCCTTCGTCGGTGCCCATCGTCGCGCCGAGCTTGCCGACCCACACCTTGCCGTCCTTCTTCGCGATATGGCCCGACAGGTACACCGTGTTGCCGCTTTGCGCGCTCATCACATAGGCCGCTGCCGGCGCGCCTGCCGCCGGCAGTTCGATGCCGAGTTCCTTGAGCTTGTCGTACACATTCGATTGAGCCATGTTGAGACCTCGATTCGGTGAGATTGCGTTGATGCAGGCGGGGCGAAGTCCACACGCAACGCCTACGCGGCGCATGCGGACTTCGCCCCGATATGTGTGCTGCTCACGCCGCTCAGATTTTCGCGCGAACCAGTTGCGCGAGACGCGCCACGCCTTCGTCGATTTTAGCCGGCGGCACGGTGACGAACGACAGACGCAGTGTGTTGTGCTGCGCCTCGTTCGCGAAGAACGGACCGCCCGGCACGAACGCGACATTCTGCGCGACCGCTTCCTCGAGCAGCTTCATGCTGTCGATCTGCGCGGGCAGATTGACCCACACGAACATGCCGCCTTCCGGACGGTTCCAGCTCACGCCCTCGGGCATGTAGCGCTGCAGCGCGTTCAGCATCGCTTCGCACTGGTTGCGGTACAGATCGCGAATCGTCGGCACGTGCGTGTCGAGGAAGCCGTCCTTGATCACTTCATGCACGATGCGCTGCGTGAAGCTCGGCGTGTGCAGATCGGTGGCCTGCTTGGCCTGCACGAGTTTGAAGATCAGATCTTCGGGCGCGATGATGTAGCCGACCCGCAGGCCCGGCGCGAGCACCTTCGAGAACGAGCCGAGATAGACGATGTGATCCGGCGCCATCGACAGCATCGTCGGCAGCGGTTCGCCCGCATAGTCGAGTGCGCCGTACGGGTCATCTTCGATCACCGGGAACGGCGCGCTCTTCGCGAATTTGGCGAGCGCGCGGCGGCGCTCCACCGGCAGGCGGCGGCCGGTCGGATTCTGGAAGTTCGGCTGTGCGTACAGCAAGCGCGCGTCTTTCGTCAGTTCGGGCGTGAGGCCCGCGGGGATCAGACCCTGCTCGTCGGTCGGCACCTGCACGTAGTGCGGTTCGTACATCGAGAACGATTGCAGCGCGCCGAGGTAGGTCGGCGTTTCGACCAGCACCGGGCTACCCGGGCACACCAGTACCTTGCCGAGCAGATCGAGCGCCTGCTGCGAACCGGTCGTGATCAGCACCTGCGACGCGCGGATCTGCACGCCGCCCACCGAGTAGCGTTGCGCGATCCATTCGCGCAGCGGCGCGTAGCCTTCGGTTGCGCTGTACTGCAGCGCCGCGGCCGGCGCGTCGCGCAGAATGCGGTCGGCGGCTTCGCGCATGCGCTCGGCCGGGAAGGTAGCCGGCGACGGCAGGCCGCCCGCGAACGAAATGACTTCCGGCCGTTCCGTGACCTTCAGGATCTCGCGGATCGCCGAGCTCGTGAGCTTGCGTGCGCGTTCGGACAATTGCCACGTCGGGGCTTTCAGATCGCTTTGGTCCATGATCTCCTCTGCTGTATTTCTGGAACCGGTCAAAACTTCGATTATCGCGCGAGTCGGCACGGGTTGCGGATTTCGGGTGCCGACCCGTGCTGCTCATGCGAGAGTCCGCGGACCCTCGGGTGTTTCAAATTCGGCGACGAGCGCCGCGTTCTCGCCCGGCTGCACGTCGATCAGATGCGCGGCGCCGAGCCAGCGCAGTTGCTCGCCGATCACGTCCGCGCGCGGATGCACGGCCTTCAGCGCCTTCAGCGCGAGATTCGCCGGCGCGAGCACGGCCGACGGATGGCGCGTCGAATCCCACTGGATCAGCGACGGCAGCACGCCGTCGCCGGTGCCCTGCCAGGTGGGGAACGATCCGTCGTCGGGCACCGACAGGCCCCATGTGAAATCGCCGCGCGTCATCGGCACGATCGGCGCGATGCGCTGCGGATACTGCGCCTGCCACGTCGCGAGACGCTTCGGCCGCGCGACGCGCGCGACCCAATGCGACAGATAGGGCCCGCTTTCGAGCCGCGCGTGCGTCGCGAGGTCGTCGAGCGCGAACAGGCGCGGGCGGGCGGTCTCGCCGTCGGCGGCGGCCGGCGCGAGCGGGTCGATCGCGATCACTTCCAGGTAGATGCCGCCCCACAGGCCCAGCAAACGGTTGTGGGTGCGCATCAACGGATGCGCGCCGCCGCCGGCCGGCGCGGCACCGAGCGTATCGGCGACGTACTGGACGCCTTCGTCGAGGGTGCGGGCGGAAACGACGAGATGATCGAGACTGAGCGAATGAGCGGGCAGAACTGTCATGGCGGATCGACGGAAACGGTTTCGGCAAGGAGGCCGGCGCGCCATGCACGAAAGCCGCGCGGCTGGGCCGTAAGCATAACCGTTTGCCGGATCGGCGGGCCATGCGGGCAGTTGGCGGGCGCTGTCCGGAGTATGCCGGCAACGCTTTTGCGCGGCATTCGTGCCGCTTCGACGTGACGCTACCACCCTTCGCTGGGATCCAATGTAACGATCACGACCTGCACAGTAACGGTACAATCGACGCGATACTATTCGGTACAGTTGGAGCCCGTCATGTCCGTCCCGCTTACCCAGATTCCCGCCCCGCACGACACCGCGTCGCTGACGCTGGTCGAACAGCTCGTGCAGTGGGCGCGCCGCCGCATCGAGGAGCGCGTGTTTCGCCCCGGCATGCGCATGCCGTCGATCCGCAAGCTCGCGCTCGATAAAGGCGTGTCGCGCTTCACGGTGGTCGAGGCGTACGAGCGGCTGGTCGCGCAGGGTTTTCTGGAGTCGCGGCGCGGCTCAGGCTTTTACGTGCGCGAGCGTCACGGCGGCGGCGCGGCGGTCACCGAACTACGCCCGCGCGCCGAGACGCCGCCGGTGCCGGCCAATATCGATGTGGTCTGGCTGCTGCGCAACATGCTGCATACCGGCGCGCGGCCCGAGCGCAGCCCCGGGCTCGGCTATTTGCCGGCCCGCTGGCTCGACGGCGACCTGATCACCAACGCGCTGCGTACGCTGGGGCGGCAAAGCGGCATGCAGATGCTCGGCATCGGCACCGCGCAGGGCTTTCTGCCGCTGCGCCAGCAATTGCAGACGCGCCTGGAGGAGCTGGAGATCGGCGCGTCGCCGGATCAGATCGTGATGGTGTCCGGTATCACCCAGGCGGTCGACCTGATTTCGCGCATCTACGTGAAGCCCGGCGATGCGGTGATCGTCGGCGATCCGGCGTGGTTCCAGATGTTCGGCTGCTTCGCCGCGCAGGGCGCGCGGCTCGTCGGCATGCCGTACACGCCGGAGGGCCCCGATCTCGACGCGCTGGAGGCGCTGGTGCAGGAGTGGCGCCCGAGAATGCTGGTGATCAATTCGGTGCTGCAGAACCCGACCGGCACGTCGCTGACCGCCGCGCAGGCGTTTCGCATCCTGCGTCTGGCCGAGGCGTACGACTTCATCGTCGTTGAAGACGATATTTACGGCGACCTGTGCCCGCCGGGCTATCCGGGCACGCGGCTCGCGAGCCTCGATCAGTTAAAACGCGTGATCTACCTCGGCAGCTTTTCGAAGACGCTGGCGCCGAATCTGCGCGTCGGCTTCATCGCGTGCGCGCCGGAGGTGGCGATGGTCGTCAGCAATCAGAAGATGCTGGTCGGCATGACGAGCCCCGAACTGAACGAGCGCGTGATCTACAAGATCCTGACCGAAGGCCATTACCGGCGGCACGTCGAGCGCGTGCGCGCGCGGCTCGACGGCGTGCGCGAAAAGGCCGTGCGAATGATCGAGAAGACGGGCATGAAGCTGTTTCTGACGCCGACCGCCGGCATGTTCCTGTGGGCCGACACCGGCGTCGATGCCAGCGCGTTCGCCGCGGCCGCGCACGAGGCCGGCTATCTGCTGACGCCCGGCGGCCTGTTTTCGCCGCAGCAGTCGCCGAGCACGTGGATGCGCTTCAATATCGCCAATTGCGGCGATCCCGAGTTGCCGGCGTTTCTCGCCCGCTATCTCGACGGCGTCGCGCGCCGCGCCTCTTGAAACCGCGCCGGCGCGTCCCCATGTTGGCGAACGATCCGGCGCGCCCTGACCATCATTGAACCAGGCCCGAACTCCGGTTCGCCGCCGCCCGACCCCCATTCGAAACAGAGAGGAATCCGACCGTGGCACAAGAAACCATGAGCTTTCAGGCAGAAGTGAAGCAACTTCTGCAACTGATGATCCATTCGCTGTACAGCAACAAGGAAATCTTTCTGCGCGAGCTGATCTCGAACGCGTCCGACGCGGCCGACAAGCTGCGCTTCGAAGCGATCGAAAACAGCGCGCTGTACGAAAACGATCCGAACCTGCGGATCCGCGTGTCGTACGACAAAGCCGCGCGCACCATCACGATCGACGACAACGGCATCGGCATGAGCCGCGACGAAGCGATCTCGAATCTGGGCACGATCGCGCGCTCGGGCACCAAGGAATTCTTCGGCAAGCTGTCAGGCGATCAGCAGAAGGACGCAGCGCTGATCGGTCAGTTCGGCGTGGGTTTTTACTCGGGCTTTATCGTCGCCGACAAGATCACCGTCGAAACGCGCCGCGCCGGTTTGCCGGCTTCGGAAGGCGTGCGCTGGGAAAGCGCGGGCGAGGGCGATTTCGCGGTCGAGCAGATCGAGCGCGCCGCGCGCGGCACGACGATCACGCTGCATCTGCGTGCCGATGAAGACGAACTGCTGTCGTCGTATCGGCTGAAGTCGATCATCCAGAAGTACTCGGACCACGTCGCGCTGCCGATCCTGATGCAGAAGGAAGAGTGGGACGCGGAAAAGAGCGAGATGGTCCTGAAGGACGAAGACGAGACCGTCAATCAGGCCAGCGCGCTGTGGACCCGCGCGAAGAACGACATCACCGAAGAGCAGTACAAGCAGTTCTATCAGCACATCTCGCACGATCATCAGGATCCGCTGACGTGGACGCATAACCGCGTCGAAGGCCGCAGCGAATATACGCAGCTGCTGTACGTGCCCGCGCACGCGCCGTTCGATCTGTGGAACCGCGAGCAACGCGGCGGCCTGAAGCTGTACGTGAAGCGCGTGTTCATCATGGACGACGCCGAGCAACTGCTGCCCACGTATCTGCGTTTCGTAAAGGGTGTGGTCGATTCGGCCGATCTGCCGCTGAACGTATCGCGTGAAATCCTGCAGGAAAGCCGCGACGTGAAGGCGATTCGCGAAGGCGTGAGCAAGCGCGCGCTGTCGATGCTCGAAGAGTTGGCCAATGCGGATAACGACGCCGACAAGGAAAAGTACGCCGGCTTCTGGAAGGAATTCGGCCAGGTGCTGAAGGAAGGCATCGGCGAAGACTTTGCCAATCGCGAGCGGATCGCGAAGCTCGTGCGCTTTGCGTCGACGCATACCGGCACCGCCGAACAGACGGTTGCGCTCGCGGACTACGTCGCGCGCATGAAGCCCGAGCAGACGAAGATCTACTACGTGACCGCCGATACATGGCAGGCCGCGGCGAACAGCCCGCATCTGGAAGTGTTCCGCAAGAAGGGCGTCGAAGTGCTGTTGCTGACCGATCGCGTCGATGAGTGGATGCTGTCGTACCTCAACGAATTCGACGGCAAGCCGCTGCAAAGCGTCGCGCGTGGCGATCTCGATCTGGGCGCGTTGAACGACGAGGAAAAAGAGGCGCAGGAGAAGATCGGCGAAGAGTTCAAGCCGCTCGTCGAGAAGATGAAGGAAGCGCTGAAGGACAAGGCGAAGGACGTGCGTCTGACGTTCCGCCTGACCGATTCGCCGTCGTGCCTCGTGGCCGACGATGGCGAAATGAGCGGCTATCTGCAGCGTATGCTGAAGGCCGCGGGTCAGCAGGCGCCGGACTTCCATCCGATCCTCGAAGTGAATCCGGAGCACGCACTGGTGAAGGGCTTGCATGCGGACAGCGCGAATTTCGACGACTGGTGCCATCTGCTGTTCGATCAGGCGATGCTGGCCGAAGGCGGTTCGCTCGAAGATCCGGCGAGCTTCGTGAAGCGGACCAATGCGTTGCTGCTGTCGCGCGCGGGTTGAATGCCGGTTTGAGTTCGAGTCTGCGTGACGGGCGTCGTTGTCGTCGTGACGCTCGTTACTGACGAGTTGAAAAAAGCGCTGCTTCGGCAGCGTTTTTTTTGCACATCGCGCGCACAACGGGTCGGATTGCGTTGCGCGATAGCGAGTCGCGGCGACCAAACCCCGACCAACCACGCCGCTATAATCCGACACCATGCCTATCCGTTTCGATCCCGCCGATACTCATTGGCGCGTTGCCTCCTCGCCCAGCTGCAGTGCTGCCCAGAAAGACTGGTTGACCCGTGGTGGTTCGCTGACCGCGCACTTGCGCGCGCTCGGCGCGGTCACGGTGCGCGTCACGCGCGAGACCGTCGCGCTGCCATGGCCCGACGAAGCCGCCCCGCTCGGACTTGCTCCGCGCGCGCCGGTGTGGGTGCGCGAGGTGGTGCTGTCGGTGGATGGCGTGCCGTTCGTCGCCGCGCATAGCGTGACGCCGCGCGCGGCCAGCGCCGGCGTGTGGCAGGCGACGCGGCGGCTGCGAACGCGACCGTTGGCGGAACTGCTGTATAGCGATAGCAGCGTCGCGCGCTCGTCGCTGGTGAGCCGGCGGGTCGGGGCGCGGCATCCGTTGTATCGGCTGGCCGTGCGTGAGCTTGCGGGCGACAACATTCCTCATGTTCTCGTCGCGCGCCGCTCGGTGTTCGAGCGTCACGGAGAGCCGTTGATGGTGACCGAATGCATGCTGCCGGCGTTGTGGGAGCATCTGGCTTCGATTTCGATGCGCGGGGCTGGAGCTGCGCAGAAGACAGGTGTCAATGCGGACCACGTCGCGCATGCGCATGCACGCATACGTGAGCACGGTCGTCCGCTCGAGCACACCGCATCGCGCGCGCATGCCGCGTCGCGCAGCGCCGACGACAGGAGCCGCTGATGTTGCGCGGCTTTCCGCCGGTTATCGCGGCCAATACGCACACGCTGATTCTGGGCAGCTTTCCCGGCGAGGCATCGTTGGCCGCGACGCAGTATTACGCGCATCCGCGCAACCAGTTCTGGCGTCTTCTCGGCGCGGTGCTGGACGAGCCCGCGCTGCACGAATTGCGCTACGAAGAGCGCCTTGCTTGCGTACTGACACACGGGATCGGCATCTGGGATGTGCTGGATGCGTGCCACCGTCAGGGCAGCCTCGACTCGGCGATCCGTCATGCACAGCCGAACGACTTCGCGTCGCTGCGCGAGCATGCGCCGGTGCTGAAGAAGGTCTGCTTCAACGGCAAGACGGCGGGGCGCTTTGCGCCGGTCATCGGCGCGGCAGGCTATCAAACGCTCGTGTTGCCGTCGTCGAGTCCGGCGCATGCCGCGCTCTCTTTCGAGCAGAAGCTGCTGGTGTGGCGCGAGATTGTCTGCTGAGCGCGACGCACAGCAAGATCGTCTCGCCGATCGCGACTCTTCGCTAAGGCAGAACTGTCAGCCTGCCATGCGCCCGCCGTCAAAGCGCCAATGCAAGAAACTGCGTCCCCTCAACCGGATTGGCGTAATACGGCGCGATTTCGACGAACCCCAAGCGCTGGTAAAGGCGCCGCGCGAACGCGGTTTGCGGCACCGAGTCGAGCACCAGTGTCGTGAAGCCCAATGATTTCGCCTTGCGGATCACCGACGTCATCAGCGTTTCGCCGAGACTCATCCCTCTGAATGCATCGCGAACGAAGAGCCGCTTGACTTCGGCGGTCTGCGCGTCATGGCGCAGCAGCCCCGCGCAGCCGGCGAGTTCGCCGCCGGCATCGGCGACGAAGAACATGCCGGATGGCAACGTATAGACCTGTTCGAACGCGTCCATTTCGGCTTCGAAGCCACGGTACGACAGATCCAGATCCAGCCACGCGACGTACTCGCGGATCACCGCGACGAGCTTGCGCGTATCGGCGGGGAAAACGGCTTCGCGCACGACCGGCAGCGGCATTTGCAGTGTGGCTGTCAGATCCATACGTCGTTTTCGGCGGTTCTTTCGTTGGTCGAATCGCCGGTGTTGACGACGCCGCGCGGCTCGATCAGCAGCAGCTTCACTTCGGATTCGGCATACGGCTTGTGCTCGACGCCCCGTGGAACCACCGCCATTTCTCCGGCGGCCAGTTCGATCGAGCGGTCGCGGAAGTCGATGCGCAAGCGGCCTTCGAGGACGATGAAGGTTTCGTCGGTGTCGGCATGCCGGTGCCAGACGAAATCGCCGGAAATTTTCACGACCTTGAACTGGTAGTCGTTCATTTCGGCAACCACGCGCGGCTGCCAGTGGTCGTTGATCTGACGGGTCTTGTCGAGCAGGTTGATCGTTTTGTATTGGCCGCGTTGCTCGGGTGTCGGCTGGGAATCGCTATGCATGATGGCTCCGTTCGGGTGATACCTGCAACAGAGCTTAGTGCCGCCGCCGACGCGTGTCTTGAACGATCGTGCAAGCCTGCGCTAGCCGGTGCGCGCGCCGTTCATCATCGCGAGCCAACGCGCGGGCGGAATTCCGTACGCGTGGCGAAAATGCCGGGTCATGTGGCTCTGGTCGGCGAAGCCGGCGGCCGCAGCAGCATCCACGAGCGACACGCCGTGCAGCATCATCGCGCGCGCTGCTTCGAGCCGGCGCATCACCAGGTAGTGATAGGGACTGGTGCCGTAAAACGTCCGGAAATCGCGCGACAGGCTCCAGCGGTCCTGTCCGCTCACGGCGGCAAGCTCTTCCAGCGTGACGGCGCGGGTGCTCGAAGCGTGCAGATATTCCCGTGCGCGCCGCGCCGCGGCGAAATCCGCGGACTTGCGCACGGTTCGTGCGCTCGATGCGCTATCCAGTGCCAGCGCGAGGCCGGCGAGCGCGTCGTCGCGTTCGAGCGGCTCGGCATCGCCGCGCATCTGGCGCAGCGCGGCCTGCGTCGCTTCAAGGAGCCGCGGATCGTTCGTCACGCCTCCTTCGACGAAGGGCAGCGGCCGGCCTCCGAGCACGTCCTGAATCGCGGCAGGCTGCACGTAAATCATCTGATAGCGGAATCCCTCTTGCGTGCCGGCCTGACCGTCGTGCAGTTCGTCGGGATGCAGCACCATCGTCTGTCCGGGCAGGCTCGCGCGCAGGCCGCGCCGGTAGTGGAAGCACTGAACGCCGGCGAGGGTCAGGCCGATCGCATAGGTGTCGTGCCGATGCATGGAGTACGCGTTGCCGTGGAAAAAGGCTTCGATGCGTTCGACTCCACTGCTGGATTCCGAACGGGAAATCCAGTCGGATTGCAGTTGCTTGATGTCGCCGTTCATGACGCTCTCCGGCCTCTCTGGCTGATTGGCGGAAAATTTCGAGATAGGGGGATTGTACCGAGGCGAAACGTTTGCGCGCCTGGCGTGCGCGATAGCTCGACGAAAGTCGGCTTTGGGTTGCCGTCACCGCATCCGGAGCCCGGATTCGGCTTGGCGTTTGTCGTCAGCGGGCGCCGACGACCCGGTCGCGGCCGGTGCGTTTGGCGACGTACAAGGCTTCGTCGGCGAGGCGATAGGCTTCGTCGTAGCTCGCGCCGCACGCGTTCCAGCTGACGCCGAAACTGGCCGTGACCTGGCCGGCCGATAGCGAGCCGAAGGCCTTCTGGGCGATGTGCAGACGCACGCGCTCGGCCACCTTGACGCCTTCGGCCAGATCGATACCCGGCAGCAGCACGGCGAATTCCTCGCCACCGAGGCGGCCGAATATCGCGGTCTCGCCCAATGCCTGCCTCAGACAGTCGACCAGCTCGCAGATCACCATATCGCCGACCGGATGGCCGAAGGTGTCGTTGATGCGCTTGAAGTTGTCGATGTCGAGGATCACGACGGCGAGACTGTCGCGAGTCAGTATGGCCGTGGCCTGCTCGATGACGGCACCGCGATTGAGCGCGCGAGTCAGGCTGTCGTGCCGGACGCGGAAGCCCAATTCCTGCGCGAGCTCCTGCAGCCGCTGATTGAGCCGGTTCATTTCCAGCTCTTCGCGATCGCTGCGACGGATCAGCCGGCGCGTTTCGCGCATCAGCCGTTCGTAGTGCCCGATCAGTTGGCCGAGGGCGTCGCGGTAACCCGTCGCGCCGGCCTCGGTGTCGTCGAATACCACTCTGGCGCTAGCCAGGATCTTGCTCTCAAACTCGAAAAGATCGGTTTCCGCCATGGAAATTCAGCCGCTCGTGGTTGCGTGGCTAACAAACTCGATGTTGTCGAAATCGGCATGCAACTCCTGGCCGAACTCCAGCATGGTTTCGTCGTCGACATCGTGGAACCAGTTCAGCAGGATCCGGTTGCCGTTCTGCGCAGCCTCGTTGAGCGCATCGAACATGCTGAACAGCATCTTGGTACTGGAGCTGTTGAAGTACGTCAGCGCCACGTTGACCGTCACGCTGGCCGACGTGCAAATGCCAAGATATTCGCGTAGCCGGGAAATCACTTCGCCGTAGAACATCGCGGCGTTTTCAGGATACGACTCGCCTTTCAGCGATAAGGTATGCCGCTCGAAATCGAAATTCACCTCCGGCGAGGTCGGGGTGGCGGCAAGTAGGAGGTTCTGCATCACATCTCTCGATTTGAATTCACTCAGATGATGGCCGTCAGGAAAAACATGGTCGTCGCGGAATTCGCGGCGATCGGCAGGAAGTTGTATTCCAGTGGCGCACTGGCATCACGGGCCATGGTCAGAAAACCGAGGCCCGCGCCCTTGCTGTGTTCTGGTGTTTCGGCGCGCAACGTTTCCTTGTACGCGTGCTTGATTTCTTCCAGCGTCATATGGCGCAGCGGCTCCAGCGTTTCGCGCAGATGCTCGACGCGCGACGTATCCACGGGATTTGAACACATCAACCGGTGCTGGCCATCGACGAGGCTGATGCACACCGAACCGTGGCGCAACTGGTTGTCGTTCTGGTCTTCGGCGGTCAACGAATCCGACGAATAGTGGACGATGTTCTGGGCCATCTCCACGAAGGAGGAGAACAGCTTGCGGCGCTTCACGTTATCGACACCAGAGGCCGTCAATTGTAACCGTACCGCGTCCGACATCGCTGCAATGATGTTCTGCGAGAAATAGCCGACGTAGTAGAAGATCACCCGATGTTTGCGAGCGGTGTCGAAGAAAGCTTGATAGTCGGTATCGATTGCGGCGTTGGTCATATCAGGATTCCAGAACGCGAAAACAGAAAACGGTGAGATCATCGCGGCGGCGTTGATCACCCTTCCAGAGGTGGTATTGATCGAGCACGGCCCGGCTCAGCGAGGCCGCCGGCGCATCGCGGTTGGCAACGATCGCGTCGCGGATGCGGCGCTTGCCGAAGGCGATCTCCTTGGGGCCGCCGATCTGGTCGACCAGTCCGTCGGTGCTGGCGAAGATCACGGTGCCCACGTGAGTCTGGATCGTATGGTTGGCCCACACGAAATCCATGTCGCTGTCGACATAGCCGACCCCCGCGCGCTCGCCGTCGACGGTGCCGATCGCGGCCTCATCGGGGTGCAGCACGAACAGCCAGCTGCGGGCGCCGGCGAAGGTCAGGCGCTTGGTGGCATTGTCGAACCAGAAAAAAGCGGCGTCCATGCCGTCGTCGGACTCGGGGGTTTCGGCGCTGCCTTCGAACTGGCCGAGCATCTGTTTGATGCCGCGGTTGACCGCCATCAGCAGCGCGGCGGGGTCGCGCGGCCCTTGCCGCTCCAGCGCCTGGCCGAGAATCGACGACGATATCAGCGTCATGAAGGCGCCCGGTACGCCATGGCCGGTGCAATCGGCGACCGCGGCGAACCAGCCATCGTCGAAACTGGCGAAGTGGTAGAAGTCGCCGCCCACCACGTCGCGCGGCTCCCACACCAGGTTCGCGTCGGGCAGCGTCCGCGCCAGCGCGCTGCGCGAGGTGCGCAGCATCGCGCGCTGGATATTGCTGGCGTAGTCGATGCTGTGCATGATCTGCCGGTTGCGCTCGGCCTGCGTATCGGCCACGAGGCGCATCAGATGCAGACCCAGTCCGATGCCCAGATAGCGACCCTCGCGCGCGATGATGAAGCCGTCGGACAGCGCCTTTTCACCGAACTCGACCGCCTTGAACGTCAGCGCCTCCAGACTCGTGGCGGCGTCGACCACCAGCGGCTCCTTGTCCATGAAGGCGATGCAGCTCTTGCGGTTATAGAGTTCCTGATAGAACGGCTTGCTGATCTGCGACATGAAGATCGAGCGGTTGATCAGGCCGATCGGCCGTCCGTTCTCGGTCACCGGTAGCGTGGCCATGTCCCGGTGCCGGTTGAAGACGTCGTTTACGTCCTGATTGGTCTGCTCGCTGGTCACCGATGGAACCGGGATACACAGGTCCTCGGCGCATGGTTGTCGGAAGCGGGGGCGCCCCGAGGTTTCTGCGAGCGTCTGAGACATGGCGATGCTCTTTCTCGATCAAAAATGGCGCTCGATCTTAGTCGATAGTAATGTCAATTGCGTGAATGCCGGCTGCCGCTTCGGGTCGAACGGTGCCCTTGGGCACGAATTCATCCATGCGTGCCACGCGTTCGAGCCGCACGTTCGTTCACATTGAAGCACATCAGCGGGCGTCATCGCCAGACCTGCCGGGACTTACGCCTGCACTCGCGCTAGTGCCGGACACGCGCGCGGCGCGCTCGCGCGACACCTCGACGGTACGGCAAACCCCGCTTTTCCGCGCCCCCAAAAATGAGGCAGAATCGGATCGTGCTATCCGCTGTGCGAAGCAGGCCGTCTCGTTCGCCATCCGGTTCCGCCTTCGTGAACCGCGGCCGGCGGCGCCCGTGCCGCACACCGGTTCCGCGCCCGTGTCGCCCGATCCTGATCGACGCCTACGCATCCCTCCCGGCTCACGCTTGCGGGATGCCTCCCAACTGCCTGCCCAGAGGCCAGCAATGACGACTCAGCAACCGACCATCATCTACACCCTCACCGATGAGGCCCCGCTGCTCGCGACCAGCGCATTCCTGCCGATCATCCGGGCCTTCACGGCGCCGGCCGGCGTGCGAGTCGATACCAGCGACATCTCGGTGGCGGGCCGCATTCTCGGCGAGTTTCCCGAGTTCCTGACCGATGCGCAGCGCGTGCCCGACAACCTCGCGGAACTCGGCCGCCTGACCTTGCTGCCTGAAACCAACATCATCAAGCTGCCGAACATCAGCGCGTCGGTGCCGCAGTTGACGAGCGCGATCAAGGAACTGCAGGCGAAGGGCTACAAGGTACCCGACTATCCGGAAGATCCGAAGACCGACGAAGAAAAGGCGATCCGTCAACGCTATTCCCGGTGCCTGGGCAGCGCGGTGAACCCGGTGCTGCGCGAAGGCAACTCGGACCGCCGCGCGCCCGCCGCGGTGAAGAACTACGCGCGCAAGCATCCGCATAGCATGGGCGAATGGAGCATGGCGTCGCGCACGCACGTCGCGCATATGCGCCACGGCGACTTCTATCATGGCGAAAAGTCGATGACGCTCGATCGCGCGCGCGACGTGAAGATGGAACTCGTGACGAAGAGTGGCCACATCGTCGTGCTGAAGCCGAAGGTCGCGCTGCAGGAGGGCGAGATCATCGACAGCATGTTCATGAGCAAAAAGGCGCTGCTCGAATTCTACGAAGACCAGATGGAAGATGCGCGCAAGACCGGCATGATGCTGTCGCTGCACGTGAAGGCGACGATGATGAAGATATCGCACCCGATCGTGTTCGGCCACGCGGTGAAGGTGTTCTACAAGGATGCGTTCGCGAAGCACGGCAAGCTGTTCGAAGAACTCGGCGTGAACGTCAACAACGGTCTCGTCAATCTGTACGAGAAGCTCGAGGCGCTGCCCGAATCGAAGCGCGAGGAAGTGATCCGCGACCTGCACGCGTGCCATGAGCACCGTCCGGAACTCGCGATGGTCGATTCGGCGAAGGGCATCTCGAACCTGCATGCGCCGAACGACGTGATCGTCGATGCGTCGATGCCGGCGATGATCCGCATCGGCGGCAAGATGTGGGGCGCCGACGGCCGGCCGAAGGACACCAAGGCCGTGATTCCGGAGAGCACGTTCGCGCGCATCTATCAGGAGATCATCAACTTCTGCAAGACCAACGGCAACTTCGATCCGGTCACGATGGGCACCGTGCCGAACGTCGGTCTGATGGCGCAGCAGGCGGAAGAATACGGCTCGCACGACAAGACCTTCGAAGTGCCGGAAGACGGTGAAGCACGCATCGTCGATCTGGCGACCGGAGAGGTATTGCTCACGCAGAACGTCGAAGAGGGCGACATCTGGCGCATGTGCGAAGTGAAGGATGCGGCGATCCGCGACTGGGTGAAGCTCGCGGTCACGCGCGTGCGTAACTCGGGTACGCCGGCGGTGTTCTGGCTCGACCCGTATCGTCCGCACGAGGCGGAACTGATCAGGAAGGTTGAAACCTATCTGAAGGATTACGACACCACCGGCCTCGATATCCAGATCATGTCGCAGGTGCGCGCGATGCGTTACACGCTGGAGCGCGTGGTGCGCGGGCTCGATACGATCTCGGTCACCGGCAATATCCTGCGCGACTATCTGACCGATCTGTTCCCGATCATGGAGCTGGGCACCAGCGCGAAGATGCTGTCGATCGTGCCGCTGATGGCGGGCGGCGGCATGTACGAGACCGGCGCCGGCGGCTCGGCGCCGAAGCACGTGAAGCAGCTCGTCGAGGAAAACCATCTGCGCTGGGACTCGCTCGGCGAGTTTCTCGCGCTGGCGGTGTCGCTCGAAGAACTGGGCATCAAGACCGGTAACAACCGCGCGAAGATTCTCGCGAAGACGCTCGACACCGCAACTGGCAAGCTGCTCGACAACAATCGCAGCCCGAGCCCGAAGACCGGCGAGCTGGACAATCGCGGCAGCCAGTTCTATCTGGCGATGTACTGGGCGCAGGAACTCGCCGCGCAGACTGACGACGCCGAACTGGCCGCGTGCTTCAAGCCGCTCGCCACGCAACTGACCGCCAACGAGCAGACGATCGTCGCGGAGCTGGCGTCCGTGCAGGGCAAGTCGGTCGACATCGGCGGCTATTACCGGCCCGACTTCGACAAGCTCGATGCGGTGATGCGCCCGAGCCGCACGTTGAACGACGCGCTCGCGGCGATGTCGGCGCAGTGAGGTGCGGTGAAACGCGTTTTAAGCGCGCCTGGAACGCGCTTAAAACGCGCTGAAATCGGAGGAAGGGGAGCCGCCCGCCGGACGTGGGCGGCTCAATACTGCACGACGATCGCGACCCGCCGGTTCGCCGCGCGTGCCGCCGCATCATCGCCCGCGACCAGCGGAAAGTTGTCGGCGCGCCCGATTGCGGCCAGCCGATGCGGCTCGACGCCGCGCTCGACCAGATACCTGACCACCGCGCCCGCGCGAGCCGACGACAGCTCCCAGTTCGACGCGTACTTTGCGGTCGAGATCGGCAGGTTATCGGTATGGCCTTCGACCAGCACGTCGCCCACCGGAGCCTGTTGTAGCACCTGCGCGATCCGGTTCAGCACGTCGAACGACGCCGGCAGCAGCCGCGCATCGCCGGCATTGAACAGGATCTTCGCGTTGACGCCGATTTCGACGCCGTGCGGCACGTCCGTCACCGTGATCTGCCCGTTGTCGCGCAACGCCGCGAGCAATGCATCGAGTTGCTTACGCGTATCCTCGCGCGTGGCGGGCGTCCGCGAGGCGGCCGGCGCGTGCGTTTGAGTCGTCTTCGACTCGAGCGTCTGATATCTGAGTTCCAGTTCCTTCGACTTCGCCAACTGCAACACATAGAGCGCGAGAAACAGCACCATCATCGTGGTGACGAGGTCCGCGTAAGAGATCAGCCACCGTCCCGCCTGGGTGCCGTCGCCCCCGTCGCCGTCGTTGCCTCTGTAGTTACTTCTGTGCTCGCCCCGATACTCGCGGCGATCATCCGTGCCGCTCGCGCCATGTTTGCCGCCAGACGTCGTTTGCATAACGCTGATCCGTTCTAAGCCAGCGACTCGGCCGCGCGGGCGCGCACCTCGCCCGTCAGGCGCGTTTCGATCGTGTGCGGCGACTCCTTGCGCGAAATCGCCAGCAAGCCGTCGAGATAAAGCCGGCGAAACCGCACCTCGCTATCGACCTGCGCCTGCAGCTTGCCGTACAGCGGCAGAAAAACCAGGTTCGCGAGCGCGAGCCCATACAGCGTCGCGACGAAGGCGGTCGCGATCCCCGAGCCGAGTTGCGCGGGGTCGAGAATATGATTCGTGACCTGGATCAGGCCCAGCACCGAGCCGAGAATCCCGAACGTCGGCGCATAGCCGCCCGCCTGCTGCCACACGCGCGCGGCCGCCATGTGATTGCGCTCGTACGCATCCAGCTCGCGTTGCAGCGCATCTTCGAGCACCGCGGTCGATACGCCGTTCGCGAGCAGTTCGAGCCCGCGCCGGGCAAACGGATGAATGCCGCTGACATCCATCGATTCGAACGCGAGCAGGCCGTTGAGCTTCGCCTGATCGCCCCATTCGAGCAGGTCCGCGAGACTCTTGCGGTCGACCCGCCGCGCCTTCGTGAACGCGAGCCCCAGTTGCTTCAGCGCATCGAAGAAACGCGCCCACGTGTTCTGGATCATCACCGCGCCGAGCGTGCCGCCGAGCACGATCACGAAGGCCTCGAGCTGGAACAGCGTCTGGAAATGGCCGCCTTCGAGCGCGAAGCCGAAGACGATCGCGGCGGCGCCGAACAGCACGCCGAATAACGTCAGCAGATCCATGCTGGTCTCCGTACGGCACCACGATCGGCGCGCAGCGCCGGTAACTCACGGCTCGACGTCAGGCCGCTCATAGCCCGGCATCCTGCTGCCGCGGCGGGCGTGGCGCGGGCGGCGCCTTGAGCGCCTTCACCGCATCGAGCAGCCGCGTTTCGATGTCGCCGATTTCGACCGCATCGAGCTTGATGTCGCGCCGCATCACCCACGACACCTCGTTTCTGCGCACTTCAGTCATTACCGCCAGCAGGCGCTCCGCGACCGGCTGACCATCGATGCTCGCCAGCAGCTTTGCGAGGTCGTACGTATCGAACGCGCTGATGGCGTCGAACAGCGTGCGCTGGTCGACGAACGCGAGGTCGTCGAGCGAGTTCAGCTCGCCAGCCCGGCGCGGATTGCGCCGCGAGAAATACGAGACGCCCTGCTTCTCGACATAGGTCAGCACCTTCGACTTGCGGAACGCGAAGACTTCGTCGGCGATTTCACCGTGCGACAGCTTGTTCAGAATGACGGTCTTCTCGACGCCGATCAGCGTTTCGAGATCGGTCAGCTCGATCAGTTCGAGTTCGGTGCTGACCGCGATGTCGAGGTCGCCGTCCGCGACCTGCTGCGCGCGATCGACGATCCGCGCGGCGTCGAACGTGACGACCTGGCGCGCGGCCGCGCCGTCGTACGCCGCGTATTCGTTCGATACGTGAGTCAACTGGCCGGGCTGAGCGGCCTCGATCGTCACGAGGTTGAGCTTTTCCATCCGCTTGAGCATCGCCATCACGTGCGGCCGCGAATGGCCGGCGATCGCGCGGCATTTCCTGATCACTTCGACGAGCGGCACCGAAGTTTCGCCGGCCTGCGCCTGCATCGCGCGGCGGCCCCATTCGTCATTCGCGTCGCGCCGCTCGCCGTTCGACATCAGCGTCAGCACATGCGCGTACGACAGCACGCCCGGCATGAAATCCGCATGCGTGTAAGTTGCGAGCTGATCGTCCTTACGCTTGACGCGGCGGACCAGCGTGCGCGTGATGTGACGCAGCAACGGCGATACGCGCTCGATTTCGTCGTCGAGCATGCTGGCGGGCACGACAGTCAGTTGCGTGAACGTTAGCGCTTTCGCGGTGTTGTTGCGCGGCTCCGCGCCGAGCAACGCGGCTTCGCCGAAGAATTCGCCGCGGCCCAAGGTCGCGACGACGACCTTCCTGTCGTCGCAGCGGGTGGAGAGTTCGACTTTGCCTTCGGTAATCAGAAAGACGACAGGCTCGCCGCAATAGCCTTCGGAATAGATGATCTCGCCGGGTGCCGCTGTACGCGACCACGACTGTGGACGACTCAAGGTAAATCCCCCGCAACGCTATATATATTTAATTTCGACTGCGCGACGCGTGCGACGTATGCGATGCATCGGCCGGCAGCCATTCCCCGTATATCGGGTTTACGACCGCCGGGCCGAACTCTTTAATATGCCGGGCCGCGCGCGGCCCGTCTGCGTCGGCCGCGCCGGATGCTATGCTCTCGTTCGTCCAAAAATGGCGCCGTTCGGCGCGACTTCCTCACATGACCACACTGATCAAGCGCGCATCGGCCGAGGCGCGCGCTTTCCGTAACCGGGACGCCGACGCCATCGGCGGCAAACAGAAGATGGCGCGCAAGGCCCCGCGTCAAAACGCGCGCAATGACCACCGCGCGGACGACCACGACCTCGCCGACGCACCGCAAATCGAAGCGCCGCGCAAGCCGCGTTTCGCGCCGGTGACATTCTCCGAAGAAGGCGGCGTGCGCTTCCTGCATTTCGGCACCGAATGGGTGCAAGGCGCGATGCGTCTGCGCAAGCCCGATCACATCGAACTCGAATACGCGCAGCAGATGATGGCCTGGCTGCTGTTTCTCGAAACGCCGAAGCGCATCGTGCAGCTTGGCCTCGGCGCGGCGTCGCTGACCAAATTCGCGTATCGCTTCCTGAAGCGCGCGAAGGTCGAGGCCGTCGAGCTGAATCCGGCGGTCGTCGTGGCCGCGCGCACGATGTTCGAGCTGCCGTACGACGACGCGCGCCTGACGATCCACGAGACCGATGCGTGGGACTTCGTCAACGACAGCGCGAATCACGGCACGATCGGCGCGTTGCAGATCGACGTCTACGATGCGACCGCGCGCGGTCCGGTGCTCGACAGCGTCGGTTTCTACCGCGCGGCACGTGCATGTTTGACCGAAGCGGGCGTCGTCACGGTGAATCTGTTCGGCGATCATCCGAGCTTCGTGCGCAACATGAAGCGTCTGAACGAAGCGTTCGACGGCCGCGTGGTCGCGCTGCCGGAAGTCCATGACGGCAACCGCATCGCGATCGCGTTCTCGGGTCCGGCGCTCGACGTGCCGTTCGCCACGCTCGACGCCCGCGCGAAACTGATCGAAGCGCAGCTCGGCCTGCCGGCGCGCAAGTGGGTCAAGGGACTGCGGGAATCGACCGGACAGACCGGCGCGTCGTTCACGGTCTGAGCGAGCGTTTTCGGCGTCCGCGGCTTCATCCGGAGCGCATCGCCAGCGTGTTTTCCGCGCCGCGGCTGGCTGTTGCGCCTCGGGTCGTCCCTGCTTGACCGGGCGTTCGCCGCTCCTATACTCTTTCGAAACTTTCGGGGTGCCCGTGGCGATCCGCGGGCTGACCACCCGCTATGAGTTCCACTCCCGTCGACCACGGGCAGATAAATCCAAAATAGATTCACAGGAAGAGGAGACGTCATGGCTCACGACGCCGACGCGAAAAAGGCCAGCAAGCACTGGCTATGGCTATTAGTGCTACCCTGGATCGCGATGATCTGGGTCCCGTCCTACAACCGGGTCGAGCCTTTGCTGTTCGATTTCCCGTTCTTTTACTGGTACCAACTGCTTTGGGTGTTGATCAGCGCGGTCATCACCGCGTTCGTTTACCACAAGACTAAATCCCGCTATTCGGGCCGTTCCCAAGGGGGCGCGCAATAATGAACCCCATTGCAACTTTCGTCTTCGTTCTGTTTTTCATCGGCGTCACGATTCTCGGCTTCGTCGCGGCTCACTGGCGGCGCGGCAATCTGGCCCATCTGGAAGAGTGGGGCCTCGGCGGGCGGCGCTTCGGCACGATCGTCACGTGGTTCCTGCTCGGCGGCGACCTGTACACCGCCTATACGTTCGTCGCGGTGCCGGCGCTCGTGTTCGGTGCGGGAGCAACCGGTTTCTTCGCATTGCCGTACACGATCCTGATCTATCCGTTCGCGTTCGTGGTGTTCCCGAAGCTGTGGAGCGTCGCCAAGCGTCACGGCTATGTGACCTCGGCTGACTTCGTGTCGGCGCGCTACGGCAGCCGCATGCTGGCGCTCGCGATCGCCGTGACCGGCATCGTCGCGACGATGCCGTACATCGCGCTGCAGCTGGTCGGTATCGAGGTGGTGATCGGCGCGCTCGGTTTCGATACGACCGGCTTCGTCGGCGATCTGCCGCTGATCATCGCGTTCGCGATCCTCGCGGCCTACACGTACACGTCGGGCCTGCGCGCGCCGGCGATGATCGCGGTGGTCAAGGATATTTTGATCTACGTGACGATCTTCGCCGCGATCATCGTGATTCCGCCGCAACTGGGTGGCTTCGGCCATATCTTCAGCGTGGTGCCGCCGGCCAAGCTGCTGCTGAAGTCGCCGGACGTGTCGAGCCTGAACGGCTATAGCGCGTACGCGACGCTGGCGGTGGGCTCGGCGCTCGCGCTGTTCCTGTATCCGCACTCGGTCACCGCGGTGCTGTCGTCGAAATCGGGCAATACGATCCGCCGCAACATGGCGCTGCTGCCGGCTTACTCGCTGGTGCTCGGCCTGCTCGCGCTGCTCGGCTTCATGGCACTCGCGGCCGGCGTGAAGGACATGCCCGAGTTCGCGCCGTACTTCAAGGCCTTCGGTCCGAACTTCGCGGTGCCGGCGCTGTTCCTGCACTTCTTCCCGTCGTGGTTCGTCGGCGTCGCGTTCGCGGCGATCGGTATCGGCGCGCTGGTGCCGGCGGCCATCATGTCGATCGCGGCGGCGAACTTGTACACGCGTAACGTGCACAAGGAGTTCATCAACCGCAACATGACGCATGAGCAGGAGACCAACGTCGCGAAGCTGGTGTCGCTGATCGTCAAGGTCGGCGCGGTCGCGTTCATTCTCGGTCTGCCGCTTACGTACGCGATCCAGCTGCAACTGCTCGGCGGGATCTGGATCATCCAGACGCTGCCGGCGATCGTGCTGGGCCTCTATACGCGCGTGCTCGACTACCGTGGTCTGCTGATCGGCTGGGCGGTCGGTATCGCAACCGGCACGTGGATGGCGATTTCGCTGAAGCTGGCCGGCTCGATCTTTACGATCCACCTGTTCGGCATGGCGGTTCCGGGTTACGCGGCGGTGTGGTCGCTGATCGTGAACCTCGTGGTGTCGGTGGTCGTGAGCCTGATCGTGCGCGCGGTCGGCATGCGCCACGGCGAAGACAGCACGAGTCCGGAAGACTATCTGGACATGGTCGAAAGCTGATTGGCGTGCCGCTTGAGTGATGGCTGCCAAATGCGGCCTCCAGCAAGCGGCCTTCAAAAAGCAGTGTTCGAAAAATGCAGCGCCCGCGGACGAAAGTTCGCGGGCGTTTGTGTTTTCGGGGCACTCCAGGGCAGGATAGCGGAACCGTCCTTTCACGCGTTCGTCGCGCGCCACCATGGCTGCAGCCGATAGTCCCACCGTGATTCCACGCCGCGCGGCGCTCAGCCGGATGGTGCGCGCGGTGACGTCGCCGTACTACCGCTACCGGCACGCGAAGGTGCTGCACAGCGTGCGCGTCGGTCTCGCGATGATCGCGTCGATCCTCGCGACGTCGGGCATCGATATTCCGCATGGCATCTGGTCGTCGGTGACGCTGCTGGTCGTGATCGGCGGCTTGCAGCATCACGGCAATATCCGCAAAAAGGCGGCCGACCGGGCGGCCGGCACGCTGCTCGGCGCATCGATCGGTCTGCTGCTGATCGTCCAGCAGCACTTCATCGGCTCGCTGCCGCTGACCTATGTGCTGATGTCGATCGTCGCGGCGATCTGTGCGTGGTTCGCGATCGGCTCGGCCGGCTATATCGGGCTGTTGACCGCGATTACGATGTGCATCGTCGCGGGCCACGGCGACAATCTGATCGACACCGGCTTGTGGCGCACGCTGAACGTGCTGATCGGCATCGTGATCGCGCTGGCGTTTTCATTCGCGTTTCCGCTGCACGCGACGTACTCGTGGCGTTACGGCATCGCCGCCAATTTGCGCGAATGCGCGGGCATCTATGCACGGCTGCTCGACGGCGAGACGATCTCCGAGGAAGAGCAGGTCAAGCACTTCCTGCAGATCAACAAGCGGCTCGTGCAGCTGCGCTCGCTGATGCCATCGGTCGCGAAGGAAATCGACCTGCCGCAAGCGAAGCTCGAAGAGATCCAGCGGCTGCATCGTTCGGTGCTCAGTTCGCTCGAACTGCTCGCCACGGGGCCGCTGATGCATGCCGATGCGGCCGCGCGTGCCGCTTACGCCGCGCATTGCGGCAACGAGGTGCGAGCGGTGCGGGCGATTCTGCTGTCGACGGCGCGCGCGCTGCGCTTTGCCCGTCCGCCGCGACTCGGCATTCCGGCCGCAGCACCGCTCGCGGCGGGGCACGCCGATACCGCCGCCGGTTTGCCGCCCGAATGGCAGGGGCCGTACTGGCTCGGTCAGCGGCTCGCGGAGCAGGTCGACCGGCTGCGCGCGCTATTGCTCGAAACCGAGTCGAACTGGAATATCGAGCAGCATGGACGGAGTCCGCGCGGCGCGTAGCGGGTTGCTTCGCGCGCCAAGCGCGGGCTTGACCTTAGGACGTCCCAGCGCTTCAGACCTGCGGCGGCAGCGTGACCATCCACATCAGGCCGAAGCGGTCCACCACCATCCCGAAGCCTTTGCTCCAGAACGTCTGCCCGAACGGCATCACGATCTGACCGCCGTCGGCCAGCGCGTTGAAGCATTTTTCCGCCGACGCGTTGTCTTCGATCGTCAGCGACAGGCTGAAGCCGTTGAACGGACCCGCCGCGGGGTCGCAATTGCCATCGGAGGCCATCCATGTGCTCGAACCCAACTGCACGGTCGCGTGCATGATCTTGTCCGCGAGTTCGGGGCGCGGCGGGTTGTGCGCGTCCGGCGGCGCTTCCTTGAACAGCATCTTGAAGACCACCTGCGCACCGAGTTTTTCGGTGTAGAAGTTCAGCGCTTCCTCGCAGCGGCCATTGAAAAACACGTAGGGCTGTAGGTTCATGATCGTCTCCTGAAGGGGCTCGCGTTGCGTCGGCGCCGTCGTGGCCGGGGCGAGCTTGCGGTGCGGCCAGCGCGTGCAATCGATTGTAGTCGCGTGTCGCGCGTGGATTGTGACGTTATGTCGTAGGACGTGACGGCGGCGCGGTTCTGGCGCACATGGGCTACGCGTGCGTGGCGTCGTAAACGGCGGGCGGCCCCGAACCGTCAGATTCAGGGCCGCCCGTGGTGCGGTTTTATCGAGCGGATCGTGCGTGAAAGACGCGACTCACGCGCGCGATCCGCGCGTACCTGTCACGCTTTAGCGCAGCGCGTCGATCAGCTTTTCCAGCTTCACGGCGTCCGCGGCAAACGTGCGGATACCTTCGGCAAGCTTTTCGGTCGCCATCGCGTCGTCGTTGACGAGGAAGCGGAACGACTTCTCGTCGACCGGCACGCGCTCGATGTCCGCGTCGCCCGACATCTGCGGCGACAGCTTGCGCTCGATCTTGTCGGTATTGTCCTGCAGCTTCTGCAGCAGGTCCGGGCTGATCGTCAGCAGATCGCAGCCGGCCAGTTCGAGGATCTGCTCGGGTGTGCGGAAGCTCGCGCCCATCACCTCGGTCTTGTAGCCGAACTTCTTGTAGTACGCATAGATGCGGCGCACCGACTTCACGCCCGGATCGTTGGCGCCGCCGTCTTTCGCCTCGTCCCACGCGCTGCCGGCGCTTTTCTTGTACCAGTCGTAGATCCGGCCGACGAACGGCGAGATCAGTTGCGCGCCGGCTTCCGCGCAGGCCGCGGCTTGCGCGAGCGAGAACAGCAGCGTCATGTTGCAGTGGATGCCTTCCTTCTGCAGCACTTCGGCCGCGCGCACGCCTTCCCACGTCGACGCGAGCTTGATCAGCACGCGGTCGCGCTCGATGCCGTGCTCCTTGTACAGCGCGATCAGCTCACGGCCTTTCGCGATCGATCCTTCGATGTCGAACGACAGACGGGCATCGACTTCGGTCGACACGCGCCCCGGGATGATCTTCAGGATTTCGGTGCCGAAGGCGATCAGCAACTGGTCGATGATCGCGCCGACCGGCTTCGACGCATGCGCCTTCACGGTCTTTTCGAGCAGCGGCCGGTAATCGTCTTTCTGCACGGCCTTCAGAATCAGCGACGGATTGGTGGTCGCGTCGCGCGGCTTGTATTGCGCGAGCTGCTGGAAGTCACCGGTATCGGCGACGACCGTGGTGTACTGCTTCAGTTGATCGAGTGCGGTTGTCATGTTCGGGCCTTCAGGGCGCGTGCGCCGTGGTTCAGGGGAAATGAGGTCGCCGCCGTGCCGTCTGAACGACTCGGCACCGGCGGCCGCGGGTCGGGCCGCGGCGCGTTTCGCGAAGTTCTCGGCGAAATTGTCGAAACTTGCCGAAACACGCCGCCGGGTGCTTCTATTCTATGGCGGATCGTCGGCAATGGCATGAATCGCGGGTATCGACCGGCCGATGCGGCGATCCGTCCGAGCGGCTCAATTGCGCGTGCGCGCGTTCAGCACCAGTTGCGTGAGCACGCCCGCGACCAGTCCCCAGAACGCCGAGCCGATCGACAGCAGCGTGAGGCCCGACGCGGTCACCATAAACGTTACGAGCGCTGCTTCGCGCTGCCTGACGTCCTGCATCGCGTTCGCGAGCCCGCTCATGATCGAGCCGAACAGCGCGAGCGCCGCGACCGAGACGACCAGTGCCTTCGGAAACGCGGCGAACAGCGCGGCGATCGTCGCGCCGAACACCCCCGCGATCAGATAGAAAATGCCGCCCCAGACCGCCGCCATGTAACGCTTGGCGGGATTTTCGTGCGCTTCGGGGCCAGTGCAGATCGCCGCGGTGATCGCCGCAAGATTGATGCCGTGCGAGCCGAACGGCGCGAGCAGCAGCGACGCGAAACCGGTCGTTGCGATCAGCGGCGCCGACGGCGTCGTGTAGCCGTCCGCGCGCAGCACCGCGATGCCGGGCACGTTCTGCGACGCCATCGCGACCACGAACAGCGGAATGCCGATGCTGACGATCGCCGCGAGCGAGAACGCCGGCATCGTCAATACCGGATGCGCGAGCGCGACATGAAAGCGGCTGAAATCGAGCAGGCCGAGCACGCCGGCGGCTGTGGTGCCGGCCGCGAGCGTGATGACGATCGCGTAGCGCGGCGCCAGGCGTTTGACGACCAGGTAGGTGAAGAACATCGTCAGCACGAGCGCGGTCTGGAACTGCGCGGCGCGGAAAATTTCGATGCCGATCTCGAACAGGATGCCCGCGAGCAACGCCGATGCGATGCCGGCCGGAATCTTCTTCATCAGCGTGTCGAACCAGCCGGTCAGGCCGACCAGCGTAAGCAGTGCCGCGCACACGATGAACGCGCCAATTGCCTGTGCGTACTCGACGTGCGGCAGCGACGCGACCAGCAGCGCCGCGCCCGGCGTCGACCAGGCGATCACGATCGGCGCGCGAAAGCGCAGCGACAGGCCGATCGTGCAGACGCCCATGCCGATCGACAGCGCCCAGATCCACGACGAAATCTGCGCATCGGACAGATGCGCGGCCTGGCCCGCCTGGAACATCAGCACGAGCGAACTGGTGTAGCCCGTCATCATCGCGACGAAGCCCGCGACGATCGTCGATAGCGACATGTCGGTCAGCGGATTCGAGCGACCGGGCGGCGTGGCGGCGGGGGACAACTGCGGAGAGGGTGGGGAGGGGGGCGAACTCATGCGGAATCTTGGTTGTTGCTGAATCGTTGTTGTTGAAGACGAAGCGTGACGATGCTGGTCGATGCGGACGGCGCGACGTCGGCCGCGTTACTTGCTTAGCACGCGCATCGCCGTTTCGAGCCCCGCGAGCGTCAGCGGATACATGCGGTGCCCGAGCACTTCACGAATCGCGCTGACGGATTGCCGGTACGGCCACAGCGCTTCCGGCTCCGGATTGAGCCACGCGAAGTGCGGGAAGTGATCGGCGAGCCGGCGCAGCCACACCGCGCCGGCCTCGGCGTTGTTGTACTCGACCGAGCCGCCCGGTTGCAATACCTCGTAGGGGCTCATCGTTGCGTCGCCGACGAAGATCAGCTTGTAGTCGGGCGTGAATTTGTGCAGCACGTCCCACGTCGGCGTGCGCTCGGCATGGCGGCGGCGATTGTTCTTCCACAGGAAGTCGTACACGCAGTTGTGGAAGTAGTAGAACTCGAGGTGCTTGAATTCGGCCTTCGCGGCCGAGAACAGCTCCTCGGTGCGCTTCACGTGATCGTCCATCGAGCCGCCGACATCGAGCAGCATCAGTACCTTCACGTTGTTGTGGCGCTCGGGCACCATCCGGATGTCGAGCCAGCCGGCGTTCGCGGCAGTGCTGCGGATCGTGTCGGGCAGATCGAGTTCCTCGGCCGCGCCTTCGCGCGCGAAGCGGCGCAGCCGCCGCAGCGCGACCTTGATGTTGCGCGTGCCGATTTCGACCTGGTCGTCGTAGTCGCGATACGCACGCGCTTCCCACACCTTGACCGCGGTGCGATTGCCGCTCGCGTCGCCGCCGATGCGCACGCCCTCCGGGTTATAGCCGCCGTTGCCGAACGGCGATGTGCCGCCGGTGCCGATCCATTTGTTGCCGCCCTCGTGGCGTTCCTTCTGTTCGTCGAATAGTTCCTTCAGACGCTCCATCAGCTTGTCGAGGCCGCCCATCGCTTCGATCTGCGCCTTTTCTTCCGGCGACAGATCGCGCTGCAACTTCTTCTTGAGCCAGTCGAGCGGGACGTCGAACGCCAGCTCCGAGGTTTGCGCGACGCCGTTGAAATACGCGCCGAACGCCTGATCGAACTTGTCGAAATACTGTTCATCCTTCACCAGCGAGATGCGCGCGAGGTAGTAGAACTCGTCGAGCGACGGCGCGATCACGTTGGCTTTGAGCGCTTCGAGCAGCGTCAGGTATTCCTTCACCGACACCGGCAGTTTGGCGGCGCGCAACGAGTAGAAGAAGTCGATCAGCATGCTGGGTTCCTTGCGGCGGCGCGAGGCCGACGCGCAGTCATTGCCGGGCGCGTGGCCGGGCTTGGTCGCGTGCGCGGCGGCGCGGTGTGGCAAACGTAAGCGTGCCGGCGCGACTCGCGCTCAACGGTTGTTGCGGTTCATGAAGAGCAGCCGCTCGAACAGGTTCACGTCCTGCTCGTTCTTCAGCAGCGCGCCATGCAGCGGCGGCACGATCTGCTTGTGATCGGCCGAGCGCAGCGCTTCGGGCGGGATATCTTCGGCGAGCAGCAGCTTGAGCCAGTCGAGCAGCTCCGACGTGGACGGTTTCTTCTTCAGGCCCGCGACGTTGCGCAGTTCGAAAAAGCTCTGCAGCGCCGCGGCCAGCAGTTCTTTCTTGATGCCGGGGTAATGCACGTCGACGATCTGCTGCATCGTCGTTGCATCCGGAAACTTGATGTAGTGGAAAAAGCACCGGCGCAAAAACGCGTCGGGCAATTCCTTCTCGTTGTTCGACGTGATGATCACGAGCGGACGATGTTTCGCGCGCACCAGCTCGCGCGTCTCGTACACGTAGAACTCCATGCGGTCGAGTTCGCGCAGCAGATCGTTCGGGAATTCGATGTCGGCCTTGTCGATCTCGTCGATCAGCAGCACCGTTTGCTGGTCCGACTCGAAGGCCTGCCACAGCACGCCCTTGACGATGTAATTGCCGATGTCCTTCACGCGTTCATCGCCGAGCTGCGAATCGCGCAGACGCGACACCGCGTCGTATTCGTACAGACCCTGCTGGGCTTTGGTGGTCGATTTGATGTGCCACTGCAGCAGCGGCATGCCGAGCGCGGCGGCGACTTCCTCGGCGAGCATGGTCTTGCCGGTCCCGGGTTCGCCCTTGATCAGCAGCGGACGCCTGAGCGTCATCGCGGCGTTGACCGCGAGCTTGAGGTCGTCGGTGGCGACGTACTGCGATGAGCCTTCGAAACGCATGGCGAGATGCTCTTGGCGGGGAAAAACCCAGTATAAGTCAGAAGGCCTGTTGGCCTGAAACCGGCTCACGTATGGTGTCAGCCGCGCTGTGCTCAGGCTGTGGGGCTTGTCGTGAGCCTCGGCCCTGGCTCCGGATGCGATACCGTTGTACTGTTGGCGCGGTCCCGCCTGGGTGCTGCTTCGACCCGCTGTGGACCGGCGAGGCTTACGGGCACTGCGGAGGTTTCACGCATCCGGGCGGCGCTGGCGGGCAAGCGTGCCGGACGCCGCCGCGGCGGGCTCGGCCGCGCCGTAAGCGGCTCCCGCGCCTGGTGGACGTTCGGCGCGGCGTCGCGGTACAATGAGCCCGATTTTTTTGGCCTGCGTGGCTACCCTACAAGAAGAACGGCGCGGACCGCTGCCTTTCTGGGCGCCCGTTTCCCCTCAAGCCAGGTTACATCTATGAATAAATTCGTCGGCAAATACGTCGTGATCGCAGCGCTGTCGGGGCTCGTGGGGTATGCGGCCAGTGCGCAGGCAGCGGATGTCGTAGGCAACGCGAAGGCGGGCCAGGACAAGGTCGCGATGTGTATCGGCTGTCATGGCATTCCCGAATATCGCACCGCTTACCCCGAGGTCTTCCGCGTTCCGAAGCTCGGCGGCCAGAACCAGGCGTACCTCGAAAACGCGCTGCACGCCTACAAGAAGGGCGACCGTCATTTCGACACCATGCGCGCGATCGCGACGTCGCTGTCGGACCAGGACATTGCCGACATCGCCGCGTACTACGCCGCGCAAACCGCCGATTCGAAAAACAATCCCAACAAGTGATCGGTGTCGATCGGCCGTCGGTCGGTATCGGTCGATGCCCATCGGCCAGCCAATTAAATTTGCGGGACAGGAGAATTCATGATTAAGCCCCAACAGGCACTCCACACGGTGTTCAAGGCTGCATGCGCGTCGGCGGCACTGATCGGTCTGGTTGCAGCGAACGGCGCCTATGCCGCCGACGCCGCCAACGGCAAGGTCCTCGTCGACAACCACAACTGCGCGGCCTGCCACGGCGCCAAGCTGAATAATCCGGTGAGCCCGGAATATCCGAAGCTCGCCGGTCAGTACTCGGACTATATTTACTGGGCGCTGCGTCAGTACCAGATGGGCACGGGTAATCCGCATTTCGGCCGCAATAACGCGATCATGCAGGCGCAGGTGCAAACGCTGTCGCCGAGCGACATGAAGGACATCGGCGCCTATGTCGAATCGCTGGACGGCTCGCTCGTGCAGAAGAAGTAAGGGTTTTCGCGCGGTTTTCGCGGCGCTGGCCGCGTCGTCGAGCGATGGAAGCTGGAAATGAGAACACCCCGCCTTGGCGGGGTGTTTTGTTTTTGGGGCGGTATTTTCGTGCCTGGTGCTTGCGCGTTCGGCATCGAGCGCCGGGCTAATTAACTGCGCGTTCGCGGCGGGACACGCGTGCAGTAGCTCAGTGTGCTCAGTCGCGCGTCGCGCGCCGTTCTATGCGCTGCAAATAGGCATCCGTATCAGGTGGCGTGCCGGTGCGCTGCGCTTCCCAGATGGTCTCGCCAAGGCAATCCATGATCGCGTGCTGCGCTTCGTGGGTCGAGCCGAGGCGCGCGGCGAGCCGGTCGTGCGCCGCGCGAATGCCGGGAGGCTGGTCGATCGACAATTGTTCGGAGATGGCCAGATGCATCGACAGATGCAGGAACGGGTTGGTCTGGCCGCGTTCCGGCGAATAGTCCTGCGCCTGAGCGGCGGGGGCGTCGGCGAGTTCGCCATGGTATTCCGGATGTTCGACGATCCAGTCGGCGGCGATCGCCTCGAGCGGCGTCAGAATCTCGCCCTGACGCTGCTTGCGCCAGGTATCGGTGAAAAAGAGACGGACTTCGTCGCGGCTAGGATTGAACATCGTGGGACCGTGCGTGGGAATGGAGCGTGGGTGCTGCGAGGGAGTGACGGTGTACGCGAGCAGGCATGCAGACATGAGGCGTACGCAAGCCGTTATTTTACGCCGCGACGCCATCGGCCGCTGACGCCTCGCTCGTTCACAGATCGGGCGGCGGCGTCTTCGGCCGGAACTCGCACAGCGGCTCGATTACGCAGTGCCAGCACTCGGGCCGGCGCGCCTTGCACACGTAGCGGCCATGCAGGATCAGCCAGTGGTGCGCATCCTGTCTGAACTCGGCGGGCGTGAATTTTTCGAGCGCCGCCTCGACAGCGCGCACGTCCTTGCCGGGCGCGAGGCCCGTACGGTTAGCCACCCGGAAGATATGCGTATCGACCGCGATGGTCGGATGGCCGAACGCGGTGTTGAGGATCACGTTGGCCGTTTTGCGTCCGACGCCCGGCAAGCTCTCCAGCGCCTCGCGGTCCTCGGGCACCTCGCCGCCGTACTGATCGAGCAGGATGCGGCAGGTCGCGATCACGCTCTTCGCCTTGGTGCGATACAAGCCAATCGTCTTGATGTAATCCGCGACGCCTTCCTCGCCGAGATCGAGGATCTTCCGCGGCGTGTTTGCGACCGGGAACATCTTGCGCATCGCCTTGTTGACCGACACGTCGGTCGCCTGCGCCGAAAGCAGCACGGCGATCAGCAGCTCGAACGGCGTCGTGTATTCGAGCTCGGTGGTCGGGTGCGGATTCAGGCTCTGAAGCGTTTCGTAGATGGCGCGGCGTTTGTTCGCGTTCATACGGAGTGTGTCGGTGAGTGAAGTGCGCGCGGCGCGCGATCGAGTTGGCGGATGTCGGCTAGATGCGGTGCTCAACTGTACCGAACTAGCGCGGGGTTCGCGGACTGGACGGCGGGTCGCTCGCGTCATCTGCGTTGCCACTGGCGTTGCTACCGGGGCCGAGACCGAGACGGCGCCGGCGCGCTTCAGCGACGTCGATTTGCGCCTGCACGTCGGCGCTGACGTTGTCGGTATTCAACGGACCTTGTCCCTTGGCGGCCATTTCATCCTTTTTCTTGCGAGCGCGTTCGAGCGCGGCCTGAATGATTGCGCGTTTCTTCGCATCGGCGTCGTCCGACACTGGGGCAGCAGGAGTCGCCGCAGCGGATGCCGAGGCCGCTTCGTTGTGCGGCGTCGCACCAGCAGCTCGCCGCGCTGCAGCACGCGCTTCGGCCGCGTCGCGCTCGCGCGCGAGACGTGCGCCGCGCCGGTCATGGCGTACGCGCGCCGCATCGGCTTGAGGTTGGCTCCATGCGGCCCAGCCGGTCGCATCACCAGTGACAGCCGGCATGGCGATGCAGTCGACCGGGCAGGGTGGCACACACAGATCGCAGCCGGTGCACAGCTCGGCGATGACCGTGTGCATCTGTTTCGGTGCGCCAACTATCGCGTCGACGGGGCAAGCCTGCATGCACAGCGTGCAACCGATGCACAACTGTTCGTCGATAACCGCCAACGGACGCGGACGTTCGATGCCATTGGCGGAATTGAGCGGGATGACCGGTTTGCCGAGCAGCGCGGCGAGGCGCGCGATGCCCTCGACGCCACCGGGCGGGCACTGGTTGTAGCTGGCTTCGCCGTTCGCGACGGCTTCGGCATAGGGACGGCATGCGGGGTAACCGCACTTCGTGCATTGCGTTTGGGGCAGCAGATCTTCGATGCGATCCGCGAGTATTTTGACGTCTGTCACGGTTACGGCGTGGGGTTTGCCGGGCGGTCGCACGGCCTGAACTAAATAGCACATTATCGCCGATTTCCCCGATTGCCATTCGCAATCCATGTGCCATAATCGAAGCGCTTTTTTCGAAAGACCGCAGAAAAGGGTGTGTTTCCCAATAACGACGCGCCCGTTCAACGCCGCCAATATGAGGCTCGAGGAGAGGCCGGCGGCGCGATCCGGATAACGCGGCTCACGAAGACGATGCCACCATGAATCAGCCGAAAATCAAAAGAGATCCTGAAGGCACGCGGCGCCGCATTCTGCTTGCGGCTGCCGAAGAGTTTGCTAATGGTGGGCTGTTCGGCGCGCGCGTCGACCAGATCGCCCGCCGGGCAGAAACCAATGAACGTATGCTCTATTACTACTTCGGTAGCAAGGAGCAGCTCTTCACCGCGGTACTCGAGCACGCGTTCAGCGCACTCAATGAAGCGGAACGTACGCTCGAACTGAATGGCGTGGCGCCGGTCGAGGCCGTTACGCGTCTTGCGCATTTCGTTTGGGACTACTACCGCGACCATCCCGAGCTGCTGCGGCTCGTCAATAACGAGAACCTGCACGAAGCACGCTATATGGCGAAGTCGACGCGAATCCGCGAAATGATTTCGCCGATCGTTGCGACGCTCGGCGGCATTCTCGAGCGCGGCCAGCGCGCCGGACTGTTTCGCGCGAATGTCGATCCGCTGCGCTTTTACGTGACGCTGTCGGGCATGGGCTATTACATCGTGTCGAACCGCTACACGATCGAGGCGACACTCGGCCGCGATTTCAGCAGCCCCGCCGAGCGCAGCGAAGTGATCCAGATGAATACCGAGTTGCTGCTCGCGTATTTGCTGAGAAAGTAGCGGAGAAATAGCGGCGTGGTGCGCGACATGCTTGCGCGCACGTCGTGTGGCGGATTTATGCTGTTCGACTTTCTGAAAGAACAGCGTGGAAAGCGAATCAGCATCACTGTGTGAAGACACAACCAGAACGACTCGACCAAAAGCCAACGGCCTCCGAAGAGGCCGTTGGCTTTTTTATAGCTCCTACTGAGTGCTTTTCAGCGCTCAGGCTTCGACGTTTTCCTTCGCCACCCGGGTCGTTTTCTCCGGCTTGTTGTGCTCGAGAATAAAGTCGCGCAATTGCGGATAAATGATCGTGCGCCAGCGGCGTCCCGAGAAAATGCCGTAGTGGCCGCATTTTTCCGCGGTGAAGTGCTGCTTGTCCTTCGCCGGGATGCCACTGCACAGATCGTGCGCGGCGTAAGTCTGACCGTCGCCCGAGATATCGTCGAGTTCGCCCTCGATCGTGAACAGCGCCGTGTGCTTGATGTCCTGCGGCCGCACCCGCTCGCCGGCGACGTCCCATGTACCTTCGGCCAGACTGAATTCCTGGAACACGACGCGGATCGTGTCGAGGTAATAGTCGGCGTCCATGTCGAGCACCGCGTTGTATTCGTCGTAGAAGCGGCGATGCGCTTCGGCGTCGTCTTCGTCGCCGCGCAGCAGGCTCTGGTAGTAATCCCAGTGCGATGCCGCGTGACGGCCCGGGTTCATCGCGACGAAGCCGGTGTGCTGCAGGAAGCCCGGATAAACCTTGCGGCCCACGCCCGGATAATTCGGCGGCACCGTGAAGATCACGTTGTTCTCGAACCACTCGTACGAGTGCTGCGTGGCGAGCGAGTTGACCGACGTCGGGCTTTTGCGGGCGTCGATCGGGCCACCCATCATTGTCATCGTGCGCGGCGTGTCCTCGCCGCGGCTCGCCATCAGCGAAATGGCCGCGAGCACCGGCACGGTCGGCTGGCACACGGAGATCACGTGCAGATTCTTCGCGCCGATGTGGCGGATGAATTCCTGGATATACGCGACGTAGTCGTCCAGATGGAATTCGCCAGCCTCGAACGGCACCATGCGGGCGTCGATCCAGTCGGTGATGTAGACCTTGTGGTCTTGCAGCAACGTGCGCACGGTGTCGCGCAGCAGCGTGGCGTGGTGTCCCGACAACGGCGCGCAGACCAGCACGACCGGTTCGTCTTTCAATTGGGTAACAGCGTCGCTATCGTCGGCGAAGCGCTTGAAGCGAGTCAGACGGCAGAACGGCTTCTCGATGAAGGTCTGCTCGACGATCGGGATGTTGTGACCGTCCTTGACGATCTGGTGAATATTGAACTCAGGTTTCTCGTAATCCTTGCCGAGCCGGTAAAGCAATTCGTAACCGGCGGAGAGACGCGTGGCGCCCGGTATATAGGCTAATGGACTAGCGGGATTCGCAAACGACTTCGATGCGGCCTGAGCCCAGGCGGTGAGTGGGCTCAGCATCGCCCGCTGGAATTCATGCAATTGATAGAGCATAGGTGCTCCGTTTTAGGCGGTTCCCATTGGACTTCGCAAAAACGCGGGAGGCGTCGCGGCAGGCCGTTTTGGTTGTAGGCACATTGTTGTTGGCCGACAGTCGGATCGATGATATCGAACAACGCAATCTTGTGCAACGCAACAATTTGTTGTGTTCACGGTACGCAAACTGTCATCGGATCATGCTACTGACGATGCTGCTGCGCCGCTATCAGGGCTTGCCTGCCCCTCAAGCTCCGTCTTCCGGCTGCCGTTATGTGGAGGCTGCCCGGTCGCCTGCGCCATTTCCTGCTCGTGTTTCATCAGGTTGAGCCCGGTGTGCACGAGCGCCACGTGCGAGAACGCCTGCGGAAAATTACCGACGAGCCGTTTCGCGACCGGCTCGTATTCCTCGGACAGCAGGCCGACGTCGTTGCACAGCCCGAGCAGCCGCTCGTACATCTCGATCGCCTCGCTCATGCGACCCTGCAGCGCGAGGTTGTCGACCATCCAGAACGAACAGGCGAGGAAAGTGCCCTCGCCGGGCGGCAGGCCGTCGTCGTATTCGGTGGTGCGGTAGCGCATCACGAAGCCGCCGTGCATCAGGTTTTTTTCGATCGCCTCGACGGTGCCCTTGATACGCGGATCTTTCGGCGGCAGGAACGCGACCAGCGGCAGCAGCAGCACGCTCGCGTCGAGCTGGTCGCTGCCGTAGTACTGCGCGAATGCGTTGAGCTCCGGATTCCACGCTTTCTCGCAGACGTCGGCGTGGATCGTGTCGCGCGTCGCGCGCCATTCGTCGAGCGGGCCGTCGAGCTTGAACATTTCGGCCGAGCGGATCGCGCGATCGAACGCGACCCATGCCATCACCTTCGAGAACGTGAAGTGCTGGCGGCCGCCGCGCGTTTCCCAGATGCCTTCGTCGGGCTCGCGCCAGATCGTCTCGAGGTGCTTGAGCATCGCGCACTGCACGCTCCACGCGGTTTCGTCCGCCTGCAAGCCGCCGACGCGCGCGAGATGCAGCGCGTTCATCACTTCGCCGTAGACGTCGAGCTGCCGCTGCCCGACCGCGTTGTTGCCGATGCGCACCGGCTTCGCGCCCTGGTAGCCGGGCAGCCAGTCGACTTCGGATTCGGGCAGGCGCCGCTCGCCGGCGATCCCATACATGATCTGCAACTGATCCGGCGCGCCCGCCATCACGCGGCCGAGCCAGCTGCGCCACGCGCGCGCTTCGTCGTAGTAGCCGCCGCGCATCATCGCGAGCAGCGTGATCGTGGCATCGCGCAGCCAGCAGTAGCGGTAGTCCCAGTTGCGGGTGCCGCCGAGCTGCTCGGGCAGCGACGTGGTGGGCGCCGCGACGATGCCGCCGGTCGGCTCGTAGGCGAGCGCCCGCAGCGTAATCAGCGAGCGGCGGATCGGCTCGGCCCAGCGGCCTTCCACGGTGCCGCGCGCCGACCATTCGAGCCAGTGATTCTCGGTGCGCGCGAGCGCGGTATGCGGATCGCGCGCCGGCGGAATGCGCAGATGCGATTGCGCATACGCGAGCGAAAAGGGCACGCGCTCGCCTTCGCTGACGGTGAATTCGGCGAAGGTCTTCATGTCCTCGCCGCGCAGCTCGACCGGCGTGCGCAGCACCGCATTATCGGGGCCGACGATCGCCTTGATGCCGCTGTCGTTCTTCAGCTTGTCGACCCACGGAATCGAAAAGCCGTAGTCGAAGCGCAGCACCAACTCCATCTTCATACGCACGGTGCCGCGCCTGCCGACGACGATACGCACCATCTCCGACCAGCCGTTGCCGGGCGGCATGAAGTCGATCAGCGTGACAGCGCCTTCGGGCGTTTCGAAATCGGTTTCAAGGATCAGCGTTTCGCCGCGATAACGGCGCTTGATCGTGACGGACGGCGCATCCTGCGCATCGGGTTGATCTGTTTCGGTCAGCGCGGCGGGCGCGATCTGCCAGCGGCCATTCTCGGGCGTGCCGAGCAACGCGGCGAAGCAGGCACCGGAGTCGAAGCGCGGCCAGCAGAGCCAGTCGACGGAACCTTCTCGGGAGACGAGCGCGGCCGTATGGCCGTCGCCGATGAGTGCGTAGTCTTCAATAAGTGCGGGCATGGGAAAGCTTGTCGGAAAACGTGTCGTTATGACTGACAGCCGAGGCTGCCTTGCCTTGAAGCGGGTGTTGTTACCGGGCCTTGCGGACCTTCATAAACTGAGTTCGATGCGTCGCATAGTGAGGCAAAACGCGGGTTGGTAAACTGTCAAATCCGTGCTTACAATTAGACTTCATGCCGATGTCCGGTGCGCGCCGGGCTGCGAATCGGCCTTGCTCATGGCGTATGCAGACGCCGTTTCCGAGGACGAAAGCTATGCTGAACCCTTCGAAATCCGATTGCATCACGATTCTCTCGGCCGCCAGCGAACTCGCTGGCGATTCAATGCTGCCACTCGATCACGACCGGCTCGGCCTGAGCCGCAACGGCTTACTGGCCGCCGCTGCCTTTCTGACCGAGCGCGCCTGCTTCCGGCGCTACCAGGAAGATTCGGGCCATTATGCCGTCGGCGCACTGTCGTTGCAGGGACGCCTGCGGCTCGAACAACTCGCGAATGGTTGAGCGGGTGCGCGAAGCTTTCTGACGCTTCTCGTCGCGCGTTCGTCCGACTTTCTCGCAGCGGGTTTCATCTCGCGTTGATCAAGCGCTTTCCCGTACGGCTTTGCTGCGCCGCGTAAGTTCATTCGCGCGGCGTGGTAGATGCGTTTGCTTGCGGCTCGCGCGAGGCTCATGAACACGAACGGCGTCGCTGGCGAGTACATCGCGTAGCGACGCTGCGTGTTCGTTCATCCGCCGCTCGTTCATAGCCGCATGCGGTTCAACCCGCCCACCGCATCGCGACGTTGCCGTCGCGCGCTCGCGTCGTCGCGGGCTTCACGTCGCGCAAACACGCCGCCACCGGACGCAAGACACGCGCCCGGCCTTGCGCCGCGTATCGCTTACAGATGCGACGACCCCACGCCGAAGATCCCGATGATGCCGATGATGATCAGATAGAGCGCGACGATGTAGTTCAGCAGGCGCGGCATGATCAGGATCAGGATGCCGGCGATCAGCGAAACGAGCGGGCCCAGGCTGAGTGTGACGTTCATGAAGACTCCGTAGGTGAGACGCGTAACACGCGTGATATGTGATTAAAAAACGCCCCGGCGCGCGGGGCAATGACCGTCGGCGCGGACCGCTCGCTGTCAGCCCTACCTTCGACGATGCACCGGACAGATACGCTGCAGGATCCGGCGTAACGCTTTTATACTGGCTTCGACTTACAACAACGTATAACAGTCGGCTTACTGCGCGGCAGACCAGACACCCTTACAACCGCTTGCACCAGACAACCGATGTCGAGGAGGTCTCATGCTTCGTAGTTGCCGTGCCGTTGCGCGTGTCGCCGTGCGCCAGCTTTCGACTTTCGCTCCTGCTTCACAAGCCGCTTCACAACCGGCCTCACAGTCCGCTTCGCCACGCGCGTCAGCCCGTGCAACCCGGCGCGTCCCGCTGCGTGCAGCCGGTTCGATAATAAGAGGTTTCATGCTCATGGTTTCGATCGCTGCTTCGCCCGCGTACTCGCAAGATTCTGGCCCGGTCCCCGCGGACGGTGTCTATACGATGCTGGTCGGCACTTACACCGGCGGCAAAAGCGAGGGCATCTACGTATATCGCTTCGACACGAAGACCGGTGCCGCGACCCAGGTGTCGGTGGCCCGCACGGTCAACCCGTCGTTCCTCGTGGTGAGCCGCGATCGCCGGTTCGTCTATTCGGTCAACGAGCTGCCCGGCGACAACGGTCCGGCCACGCAGCGCGGTGACATCAGCGCGTTCGGCTTCGATGCCGCGCGCGGACAACTGACGTTTCTGAACAAGGTGTCGTCCGACGGTAACGATCCGTGCTATCTGAGCATCTCGCCGGACGGCAAATATCTGTTGACCGCGAACTATTCGGTCGCGCCCGACCCGGGCGGCAGCTTCGCGGTGTTTCCCCTGCAGGCCGATGGCCAGGTCGGCACCTCGGTGCAGACCGTGCATCACGAGGGCGGCGGTCCGGTGAAGGGCAGACAGGACAACTCGCACGTCCATTCGACGGTGTTTTCTCCTGACGGCCACTATCTGTTCACGCAGGACCTCGGCGCCGACAAGCTGTACGCGTACCGCTACACCGTGCAGAGCGGCACGGCCCCCGGCTCGGGCCCGTTCGTCGCAACCGACTGGGGCTACACGCAGCAGAAGGCCGGCACGGGACCGCGTCATCTGATCTTCGGCGCCGACGGCAAGCATGCGTATCTGACGAGCGAACTTGCCGCGACGGTCAGCACGTTCGATTATCACGACGGCAGGTTGAAACTCGTGCAGACCTTGCCGCTGTCCGCACCGGGCTTCAAGGGGCAGGTGGGCGCCGCGGCGATTCATCTGTCGCCGGACGGCCGCTTCGTGTACGCATCCAATCGCGGCGACGCGAACGAGATCGTGATCTTCGCCGTCGACCCGGCCAATGGACATCTGAAGCAGATCGGCCGTCAGTCGAGCCTCGGCAAGTCGCCGCGCGAATTCACGATCGATCCGACCGGCAACTGGCTGATCGTCGGCAATCAGTTGAGCGACACCGTGTACGTGTTCAAGCGCGATCAGCGCACCGGCCTGCTCGACCCGACGCCGAAGCAGCATTTCGAACTGGGCTCGCCGGTCGATTTCAAGCTGGTGTCGCCGTCGTGATCGAGAGCGCGCTTTAGCGTTGGAGACATACGCGCGCGCGGTGATGCAATGAGGCAATGCTGCAACGAAAAACGGACCGCTCACGTGGTGAGGCGGTCCGTTTTTTTATGCAGCGGCGCGGGTTGTCGATTAGTCCATCAATCGCGCGTCGCTTTACCGAGGCGCTATTCCGCCGGCCCAGGTGCCAGCACTTCGCGGCTGCCGTTGATACTCATCGCCGACACGAGCCCGGCCGTTTCCATCTGCTCGACCAGACGCGCCGCGCGGTTATAGCCGATGCGCAACTGCCGCTGCACCGACGAGATCGACGCGCGCCGCGTACGCACGACGAACGCGACCGCTTCGTCGTACAGCGGATCGGCTTCCGCATCCGGCGCGTCGCCGAACAGGTCCTGCGCCGCGCCGCCGTCGGTGGCCGGGCCGTCGAGAATGCCTTCCTCGTACTGCGGCTCGCCGAACTGCTTCAGATACTCGACGATCGCATGCACTTCGTCGTCGGCGACGAACGCGCCGTGCACGCGTTGCGGATAGCCGGTGCCGGGCGGCAGGAACAGCATGTCGCCCTGGCCGAGCAGCGATTCGGCGCCCATCTGGTCGAGGATCGTGCGCGAGTCGATTTTCGACGACACCTGGAACGCAACGCGCGTCGGAATATTGGCCTTGATCAGGCCGGTGATCACGTCGACGGATGGCCGCTGCGTCGCCAGAATCAGGTGGATGCCGGCCGCGCGCGCTTTCTGCGCGAGCCGCGCGATCAGCTCTTCGATCTTCTTGCCGGCCACCATCATCAGATCGGCGAGTTCGTCGATCACGACGACGATCAGCGGCAGCGGCGCGAGCGGCTCCGGCGCGTCGGGCGTCAACGAGAACGGGTTGCCGAGCTTCTTGCCCTTCGCCTCGGTATCGCGGATCTTCTGGTTGAAGCCCGCGAGATTGCGCACGCCGACCGCCGACATCAGCCGGTAGCGCTTCTCCATTTCGCCGACGCACCAGTTCAGCGCGTTGGCCGCGAGCTTCATATCGGTGACGACCGGTGCGAGCAGATGCGGAATGCCTTCGTAGACCGACAGCTCCAGCATCTTCGGATCGATCATGATCAGCCGCACTTCCTCGGGCGTCGCCTTGAACAGCAACGAGCAGATCATCGCGTTGATCGCGACCGACTTGCCCGAACCGGTCGTACCGGCGACCAGCATATGCGGCGCTTTCGCGAGATCGGCGACGACCGGATGGCCGGTGATGTCCTTGCCCATCGCGAGCGTCAGTTGCGAAGGCGAATTCTGGTAGACGCTCGCTTCGAGGATTTCGGAGAGCCGGATCGTCTGACGCTTCGCGTTCGGCAGTTCGAGGCCCATGCAGGTCTTGCCGGGAATCGTCTCGACGACGCGGATCGACGTGAGGCCGAGGCCGCGCGACAGATCTTTCATCAATCCGACGATCTGACTGCCGCGCACGCCGAGCGCCGGTTCGACCTCGAAGCGCGTGATCACCGGACCCGCCGATGCGCCGACCACGGTCACGGGCACCTTGAATTCCTGCAGGCGCTGCTCGATCAACTGCGCGGTTTCGCGGAGCTTTTCGTCCGAGATCGGCTCGACGTGAGTGTCCGCGGGGGCGAGCAGATCGAGCGTCGGCAGTTCGACCATCGATGCGGCCGGGGCGTGGAACTCGAAGCCGTTGACCGGTGCGTGGCCGCGCAGGGCAGGGCGCTGGGTGGAGGGCTCTGCGGAGGGTGACTCGGTGGACGGCTCAGCGGAAGGCGGCGCCAGCGGTTCGGTTGCTTGCGATGGCGTTGCCGCTGCCGCGAGTGGGGTAGGCGCGCCGGGTGCTATCGGTGCGGGCTGCTCGGTTGTGGTGTCAACGGCAGGGTGGGGCGCTGTCGTTGTCGCGAGTGGGGGCGGTGCGAGCGGCGTGGCGGGTGCCAGCGCGGTCTCTGTCGGCGCCGGTTGCGGCGACGTCGATGCGGTTGATTCGAGCCAAGGCGCGGTTAACGATGACGGCGCCGGCGCATGTGTTGCGTGCGCAGGCTCGGGTGTCGGCGATGCCGGTGCCGGTACAGGTGCGGCCGATAGCCCGGCGGGCGACGTGCCCGCGATCCCGTGCTCATTCCGCTCAGCAGGCGTTTCGATGTTGATCACCGGCGCGGCGAAGCCCGGAAAGCGCACGACGTTGGACGCGACGCTTTGCACCGGAATCGGCGCGGCGACAGTAGGTGCACCGGTTTCGGCCGACGACGCCGATGCGTTTGCGTGTTCTGTCGCGGTAGGCGCCGCGGACGAGTGAACCGCCGTTTGCTCTGGCGAGGGCGCGGATTCGCTCGCGATAGACGTCGCCGCCGTGCTCGACGAGGGCGGCATAGGCGTGCGCGACTGCGAGACCTGCGGCGCGGACACCGCCGGTTGCGTCGCGCCAGCACCGAGCTTGCTATCCCAAGCCACGAGCCCTTTATCGATGACGATCTCGGCGACCGGCGCTAGCGGCTGCGCTGGCGCCGCAGCGACGGCGTCGACCGGCCGGACCGCCGGAGCGGATTGCTCGTGCGGCGAAGTCTGGCTAGGCGTGTTGGCAGATGTGCTTGTCGTTTGCTCGGCGGCCGAATGTCCGGCGGCTTCGACGACTGTCGTTGTGACTGTATCGCCGATCGGCGCGTGGCTGCCGGCCTGAGTCGCCGATTCCGCAGCTTCGCTTTCGAACTGCGAGGCGTCATCTTCCAGGCTCGCCGCGAAACGCTGAAACGGCGAAGACGCCGCCTCTACGAGCGTCGACCCAACATGCGCGGCGGCAACCACTGACGTCATGGCGAGCTCAACTTCCGCCGCAGGCCCAGGTCCGGCAGCCGCAAACGTAGCCGGCGCGGCCGCAGTGGCCTCTAATGAGCCAACCGAATCTTCACGCGCTTCAGCCGCCGATCCCGCGGCATCCGCACTTTGAGGCGCAGCCACCGACGCTGCATGAATCACCGGCGGCTCAGTCGGCCACTGCGCAACGGACTCATCGCTGCTTCCGCCAACTGCATCGACGGCAGCGGTCGGCTGCGCACCAGTCAGGTCGACCGGCACGGCGTCATCTCGCAACTGCTCAGGCTGTGCGGCCTGTTCAACACCTTGCCGCGAAGGCAACTGCGCGTGGTCCGCCGAAACCGTCCCGGCATCATCGAGACGCTGCGCGCCGCTGCCCGGCTGCGCCGCGCCAGACGGCGCGTTCGCACTCGTGACTTCACCGATCTTCGCCTCATCCAAACCACGACTACGCGCGAGACTCACGCCGGCCATATCGGTCCAGCGCGCGGCGTTTTCCGCGATGCTGCGCAGCGTGTCCTGCACGCTTTCGGGCGGCGCGACTTTCGGCGCGCCGCCGAGCGGTTGCGTGGACTCAGGCGTGAGCCGGCGTATCGCAGACGACGGCGTAATGCCACTCGCGCCATTCGCACGCGTGGCGGCCGGGAACGATTGACGTGGCGGCATGCCACGACTGAACGGCGCGGCAGGATCCGCCGGACGTTGCAGCGGCGATGTCCGATTGCCGCGCGCCGCGCTATTGATCGACCCCGCCGTCGCGCCGACGCCCGCGCCCGACGCGGATCGCGCTGTCATCGCCTGAGCAGCTCTGGCCGATACTCCCGCTGCAGTGGCCGCCGTTGCCGCTAGCGCGGCGCTGGAGCCGAAGGTACCGGCCGGCCGCTGTTCGCCGATCGAGCGACGGCCCGTCTGCGACGATGCACCGTCGCGAGGCGCGGCTCCCGCCGCACCCGCCACTCCGCTCGACGGCGTAGCCGCGCGCGGCTCGCTAACGCGTAGCCAGCCGGCCGGCGCGACCGGCTCGGTCGGCACGAACGGCGGGTTCGTGTTGTTTGCCGGGTGGTTGGCGGCCCTGTCCGCGGTCTTGTCGATGCCAGTCGTCTGCATCGAAGGCGCGGTTCGCGACGATGCGATCGATCCCGTACGCAACACCGGCTCCGCCGGCTTCGCTGCCCCGCGAGCCGCGCCGGTTCCCGTGTCCGCGCGCCAGCCCGTGGCGGTGCCGCGCGCCGACGCGTCTCTCGCGGCTGTCGCACCAGCCGCGCCCGTTGCCGCCGCACGTCCGTTCGCGGGCGGGCGCCAGACCGTCGGCCGCGCGTAACGGCCCCTGCTGTTTTTCGGCGCCATCGTATTGGTGGCCGGCGAAGCGTGCGACGGCAGACCTTCGTCGGCGCTGCGATGACGGCGCGCTTCCTCGTCGCGCTTCGCGAGCCCGCGCGACAGACCGAGGCCGAATGCGCCATCCGCCCACGCGGCGAAGTCGCTCCAGCGAAAATCGATGAGCCAGGGAAGGCTGACGAGCAGCAGCGCGAGCGCCGCGAGCGGCGTGCCGATATGGCCGAGCAGATGGCCGAGCCCCGCGGCGAGCGCGTGACCGAAGCCATTGACGCCCGCGATGTCGATCAGCGACGCCTCCAGCGTGCAGCTCGCGAGCAGCACGCAGACGAAGCCAAGCCACAGACGGATCGTGCCGGGTCCGCGCAAACCTGCGCCGCCCGGCAGCACCGACTTCACGAGGCGCCACAAAAGAGGAATAAACCAGACGGCCGACCCGCCGAACCAGCCCAACACTACCGTGTGCATACCAGACATCTGCGAATGACGGACGCGCGAAAGCGCAACCCGTCGAGTTTAATCCACGCGTCGCGGGCGCAACCCGAACGCGCGACCCCGATGCGTGTCATCTGTCGGCGCGGTCGAACACGAGCGTGTCGCCGTTTTCCAGGATCAACTGCATCTGCTGCGGCGGGCGCATCTGCACACCGGTGCGATCGATGTGCGCGAGCGCGTCGAGAAACGGTGCTTCGATCTGGCCGCCCGGCGAGTTGCACGCCATGCGCGTGCCGGCCAGCGGACCGAAACTGAGCTTGCCGTCCTTCAGCATGTAAGAACCCGTGAAATGGTTACAGCCGGAAAAGCCGCTCGCATGACGCCGGCCGCCTTCGGTGGACAACGCGAGCGTCAGTGGCCCCTGATCCTTCGCCGGCACCGTGCGCGCGGTGCCGTCGGCCTGTTTCCACGAACTCAGCACCCAGTCGGTGTCGTCGAGCAATTGCGCGGCGGCGGGGTTGAACGGATCGGGCGGCGGCGCGGACGCATCGGTGTGCTTCGGGATCGCGCACGCGCCGAGCAGCGCGGCGACGCTCAACGTGGCGACAGCCGTGCGCAGACACGGAGCAAAGCGCGCAAGACGTCGCGGGGTGGAGCGGTTGAGCATGGCGTCGATCCTCTTCAAACTGGCGAAGGCGTAAGGGTAACGTACTAGGGTGTGTTTACATATGGAGCGCATGCGTGTTCCGGATGTAAACCGACCCCATGCGCGCGCGGTGCGACGGACGGCGCGCGATGGCGAAAGACCACGTGCAACGGCCGAATCGTTAAACGGCGGAACGCGCGGCGGAACGCGCGGCGGAACGCGCGGCGGAACGCGCGGCGGTGCGCACGTCGCGTGCGTGGCGGCGAGTGCTCACACCGCTGCGCGGCGAGTCCCTCGGCGGCCGTATCCGGCTTGCCAACCGCCGCGCGGCGAGGGGCCCGCATGTTAACATCGCGTCCTATCCAATCCCACTCTCATCCCCGACTTTTTATCTGGAGACCCCATGCAGATCGGCCAACGGATCGGCACCCCCCTTTCTGAATCCGCGACGCGCGTGATGCTGCTCGGCGCCGGCGAGCTCGGCAAGGAAGTGATCATCGCGCTGCAACGGCTGGGCGTCGAAGTGATCGCCGTCGACCGTTACCCGAACGCGCCCGGTCACCAGGTCGCGCATCGCGCGCACGTGATCGACATGACCGACCGCGCGGCGCTGCGTGCGCTGGTCGAACAGGAGCGCCCGCATCTGATCGTCCCCGAAATCGAGGCGATCGCCACCGACGAACTCGCCGCGATCGAAGCCGAAGCGCTCGCCGAAGTGATCCCGACCGCGCGCGCGACCCAACTGACGATGAACCGCGAAGGCATCCGCCGCCTCGCCGCCGAAGAACTCGGCCTCGCGACCTCGCCGTACGCGTTCGCCGATTCGCTCGACGAACTGCGCGCCGGCATCGCGAAGGTCGGCTATCCGTGCGTCGTCAAGCCGGTGATGTCGTCGTCGGGCAAGGGGCAGTCGGTGTTGCGCAGCGACGCCGATGTCGAACCCGCATGGCAGTACGCGCTGGCGGGCGGCCGCGTGAATCACGGCCGCGTGATCGTCGAGGGCTTTATCGACTTCGAATACGAAATCACGCAGCTGACCGTGCGCGCGATCGATCCGGCGAGCGGCGCGGTCAGCACGTACTTCTGCGATCCGATCGGCCACGTGCAGGTGGCGGGCGATTACGTCGAATCGTGGCAGCCGCAGCCGATGAGCCCGCTTGCGCTCGAACGCTCGCGCGACATCGCGCACAAGGTGACGGCGGCGCTCGGCGGCCGCGGCCTCTTTGGTGTCGAACTGTTCGTGCGCGGCGACGACGTGTGGTTCTCGGAAGTGAGCCCGCGTCCGCACGACACGGGGCTCGTCACGCTGTGCTCGCAACGCTTCTCGGAGTTCGAACTGCATGCGCGCGCGATTCTCGGTCTGCCGGTCGATACGTCGCTGCGTGCGCCGGGGGCGTCGGCGGTGATCTACGGCGGTCGAGACGAAGCGGGTATCGCGTTCGAAGGCGTCGCGGCGGCGCTGGCGGTGCCCAATGCGGACCTGCGGCTGTTCGGCAAGCCGGAGAGCTTCGTCAAGCGCCGCATGGGGGTTGCGCTGGCGACCGGCGAGAATGTCGATGACGCGCGTTCGCGCGCGAAGCAGGCCGCGGCGGCGGTGCGGCCGGTGTCGGCGAAGTAACGCGGGCTTGAATCGAAGTAGGGCGCGGTGTCGAGCGTTGCGGGACGTACGTCATGCCACGCTGCGTCGATGCTTCGTTGGCTCGCGCTTAAGTCATCCGGATCAATGTCGAAGCACAGGCCGTTCGTTGCCGCGCGCTTATCGCAGTAGAAGAACTGAAGTAAAAAACCGGACTAGAGGAACATATGGCGCATGAATCGCGCGGCAAGACCTGGCGCGGCATGGCTGGCCGTCTCGGCACGCTCGGCGTGCTGTTCGCGCTATGCGCGGGGCTCGCCGGCTGCGGTCTCGCGGCCGCGCCATGCCGGATCGCATCGGCGGGGCTGAAGATCGTGCCGGTCGTCGGGCACGTCGCCGCCGCGCCGACCGATGCATGCGCCGGCGCGATCGATCCATGATCGCTGGATCTGTCTGAACCCTGACTTGAGTGGCTTGCGGCCAGCGCGCCGTGCGTGGCTGAACCCAGCAACAATCGAGGTGTTCGATGAAGACGTGGCGTATAGCAACTCTCACGGCAGCGGTGACGACGACGCTGGCCGCGGCGCCTTGCGGCGACGTATGGGCCGCGCCGCAGCAGTTCAGGCATTTCGAGGGCACCAACCACCAGACGCGCAAATACACGTGCGCGACCGGCAAGATCCTGCAGGTCACCTACTGGAACGCGCGGAACGGTCAGAGTTTCGCGGTGCTGCCGGTAAAGGGCACGTCGATGCTGTTCGTCAACACGATTTCGGCGTCCGGCGCGAAATACCAGGCCGGCAGCTATACGTGGTGGACCAAGGGGCCGCGCGCGAATCTGTATGACATGACGAGCGGCGAGGATGCGCCGCCGCTGCTGTCCGACTGCGTGACCGTGATTCGTTGATCCGGACGGCGTGGATCCGATGCGAGTTCATCTGCTTCCGCCTCTACTTTTTTCTTTTTACGCCGCTGCTGCTGGTGGCGTTCGTCGTGCCGCCTGGAACACCGCGTGTTTCATCGCGAATTCCACCGCGTATTCCATATTTCCCGCGCAACCCGCTCCGATGCGGCGCCGCACGCGCCGCGCGGCGGGGCTTCTCGCGCGCATCGTTTCCGTTCGAGTAGTAAGCTGTCCGGCATGGCATTCGCCATGCTGTCCGCGAGGCTGCGCGTCTGGTGTGATGGAGTGCGCGCGCGGCTGCCGTTGTCGTCTTCGATCGTCCGTTACAGGACTCTGATGGTAAAGCAGCGGATACAACCGATGAATTGCGCTCATCGGCTCGAGTCCGCTACCTGTCCCCGTGTCATCAAGCGAGCCCCTCAATGAAAGCATCGGACCTGTTCGTCAAATCACTGGAAGCCGACGGTGTCGAGTACGTGTTCGGCATCCCCGGTGAAGAAAATCTCGATCTGCTCGAGTCGCTGCGCCGCTCCAAAATCCGTCTGATCCTCACGCGCCACGAGCAGGCGGCCGGCTTCATGGCCGCCACCTACGGGCGGCTCACTGGCCGCACGGGCGTGTGTCTTGCCACGCTCGGCCCCGGCGCGACCAACTTCGTGACCGCCGCGGCCTACGCGCAGCTGGGCGGCATGCCGATGCTGATGGTCACCGGCCAGAAGCCGATCAAGTCGAGCAAGCAGGGCCATTTCCAGATCGTCGACGTGGTGCGGATGATGGAGCCGCTCACCAAGTACACGCGGCAGATCGTGGCGATCGGCAACATCCCGGCGGCGGTGCGCGAGGCGGTGCGGCGCGCCGAGGAAGAGCGCCCCGGCGCGACCCATCTGGAGCTGCCCGAGGACGTCGCGCACGAGGAAGGCGACGGCAAGCCGATTCCGAAGAGCTATAGCCGCCGTCCGGTCGCCGAGGAAAAGGCGGTCGCGCGCGCGGTCGAGGCGATCACCTCTGCCAAGCATCCGCTGCTGATGATCGGCGCGGGCGGCAACCGCAAGACCACGACCAAGATGCTGCGCGAATTCGTCGACCAGATCGGCATTCCGTTTTTCACGACGCAGATGGGCAAGGGCGTGATCGACGAATCGCATCCGATGTGGCTCGGCAACGCGACGCTGTCCGACGGCGACTTCGTACATCGCGCGATCGAGCACGCCGACTGCATCATCAATGTCGGCCACGACGTGATCGAGAAGCCGCCGTTCTTCATGCGCAGCGGCGACGCCGGCGAGAAGACCGTGATTCACGTGAACTTTCTCGGTGCCGAAGTCGATCCGGTGTATTTCCCGCAGATCGAGGTGGTCGGCGATATCGCCAACGCGGTGTGGCAACTGAAAGAAAGCCTGAAAAAGCGCCAGGAACATTGGGACTTCACGCGCTTCAAGGAGATCAAGGAACACTTCGAGGCGCATCTGGTGAAGGGCCAGCATGACGACCGCTTCCCGATGTACCCGGTGCGGATCGTCAACGACGTGTACGAGACTACGCCGGTCGACGGCATCGTCTGTCTGGACAACGGCATGTACAAGATCTGGTTCGCGCGCTACTACCGCGCGCATGAGCCGAATTCGCTGCTGCTCGACAACGCGCTGGCGTCGATGGGCGCGGGCTTGCCGTCGGCGATCGCGAGCAAGATCGTGCATCCGGAGCGCAAGGTGATCGCGGTGTGCGGCGACGGCGGCTTCATGATGAATTCGCAGGAGCTCGAGACGGCGGTGCGTCTGAAGCTCGATCTGGTGATCCTGATCCTGCGCGACGACGCGTTCGGGATGATTCGCTGGAAGCAGGAAAACATGAACTTCCCCGACTACGGGATGACGCTCGCGAATCCGGATTTTGTCGCGTACGCCGAGAGCTACGGCGCGAAGGGGCACCGGATCGAATCCGCCGATGAGTTCGCGCCGCTGCTGCGCGAATGCTATGCGACGCCGGGCGTCCATGTGATCGACCTGCCGATCGACTATTCGGACAACGAGCGCGTGCTCAATCGCGAGATCAAACGGCTGTCCGCGCGCTTGTGAGTATTGCCGTGAACGCCGCCGCGAGCACCGTTGTGCGTGCGGCGCGACAAGTTTGAAACGGATTTGAACGGAGCGGCATGGCCGTTGCTCGCCATGCCGTGATTCAGCTTTATCCGGCGCGGGCCGCATCCTGAGCGCATGCGGCCGCGTCGAGCATCGAATTTCAAGGAGAACGCGTCATGTTGCAAAAGACCTACCCGTACTACCTCGCCAACCAGCCGGTGGCCGCCAACACCGATCTCGAAGTCACCGATAAATTCAGCGGTGAAGTCGCGACCCGCGTCGCGATGGCCGATGCTGCCGCCATCGATAAAGCGATCGGCCACGCGGTCGACGCGATGCCCGCGATGCGCGCGTACCCGCCGTTCAAGCGCCAGGCGGTGCTCGAACACTGCGTGAAGCGTTTTCGCGAGCGCTACGATGAACTCGCGCTCGCGCTGTGCATCGAGGCGGGCAAGCCGATCAACGACTCGAAGGGCGAGGTCACGCGCCTGATCGACACGTTCAAGGTGGCCGCCGAGGAAAGCGTGCGTATCGACGGCGAGATCATCAATCTGCAGATTTCGCCGCGCGCGAACGGCTATCACGGCTATGTGAAGCGTGTGCCGATCGGGCCGTGCTCGTTTATCTCGCCGTTCAATTTCCCGCTGAACCTGACCGCGCACAAGGTCGCGCCGGCGATCGCCGCGGGCGTGCCGTTCGTGCTGAAGCCGGCGAGCCGCACGCCGGTCGGCGCGCTGATCATGGGCGAGATTCTCGCGGAAACCGATCTGCCGAAGGGCGCGTTCTCGATCCTGCCCGCGCATCGCGACGGCGCCGATCTGTTCACGACCGACGAACGCTTCAAGCTGCTGTCGTTCACCGGTTCGCCCGCGGTCGGCTGGGAGCTGAAGAGCAAGGCCGGCAAGAAGAAGGTGATTCTGGAACTGGGCGGCAACGCGGCCGCGATCGTCGACGGCGATCAGGGCGGCAAGCTCGACTACGTGGTCGACCGGCTCGCGTTCGGCGCGTTCTATCAATCGGGGCAGAGCTGTATCGGCGTGCAGCGGATTCTCGCGCACGCGAGCATCTACGACGCGCTGCGCGAGAAGCTGATCGCGAAGACGAAGTCGCTGGTGATGGGCGATCCGAAGAACGAAAAGACCTTCGTTGGGCCGATGATCTCCGAGTCGGAGTCGAAGCGGCTCGCCGGCTGGATGGAGGGCGCGGTGCAGGCGGGCGCGAAGATCATCGCGGGCGGCAAGGTCGACGGCGCGATGTTCGAAGCGACGCTGCTCGAAGGCGTGAAGCGCGACACCGATCTGTACCGCAAGGAAGCGTTCGGGCCGGTCGCGATACTCGAACGTTTCGACGATTTCGACGCGGCGCTCGCGCAGGTCAACGATAGCGACTTCGGCTTGCAGGCCGGCGTGTTCACCGATTCGCTCGCGCATGCGCACCGCGCGTGGGACGAACTGGAAGTGGGCGGCGTCGTGATCAACGACGTGCCGTCGTTTCGCGTCGACAACATGCCGTATGGCGGCGTCAAGGATTCGGGGCTCGGGCGCGAGGGTATCCGCTACGCAATCGAAGATATGACCGAGATGCGGCTGATGGTGATGCGCGAGACGTGGTGAGTGGGGTGAGTTGAAGCACGGCGGATGTGGTTGGCGGTGGGGATGGCGCGTGATTGGCTGACCTGCCGCCGAGCCGCCGAGCCGCCGAGCCGCCGAGCCGCCGAGCCGCCGAGCCGCCGAAGCGCCGTGCCGAAGCGCCGAAGTGCCGAAGTGCCGAAGTGCCGAAGTGCCGAAGTGCCGAAGTGCCGAAGCACGGCTGTCATGCCACTGTCGTCCGCCCGTACTACGCTCGCGTGCGGAGCGGACCGTCGTAACCGCGGCGGCGAAAGCCACAGAAGGGACAGAACGGACCTAGCGGACGAAATGGCCTCAAGTGCCGCAGCGGGCGAGCGGCGCGAAACCCGCGGATTCACCGCCGTCGGCCCCGCCGGGCGGCTCACCGCCGTAAGCGCCGGGCCGCGAGCCACAGCCCACCCGCCACGAGCGATTTTGCCGAGGTGCTACAATACCGGCCTTTCGGCGGGTGTTTCCGCCAGCCGGAGCCGGCCGCATCGTCCGGACTCTGACAGGTCCCAGTGCGGAACGCCGTGGCTCCGCCGTCATCCTGATGCCCTCCGCGGTCCCCACCGCTGCCGCGCGCATCGCGCCAGGCGCATTTTTAGCGAAAGCCACCATGTCCGACACAGCCGTCACTTCCAGCACCGAGACCTTCGATCAATTCGGTCTCGCGCCCGACATCCTGAAAGCCGTCAAGGAATCGGGCTACACCACGCCGACGCCGATCCAGGCGAAGGCGATTCCCGTCGTGCTGGCGGGCCGTGACGTGATGGGCGCGGCGCAAACCGGCACCGGTAAGACTGCGAGCTTTTCGCTGCCGATCATCCAGCGTCTGTTGCCGCAGGCCAACACGAGCGCATCGCCGGCGCGCCACCCGGTGCGCGCGCTGATTCTGACGCCGACCCGTGAACTCGCCGACCAGGTTGCCGCGAACGTGCACGCGTACAGCAAGCACACGGCGCTGCGCAGCGCGGTCGTGTTCGGCGGCGTCGATATGAATCCGCAGTCCGATCAACTGCGCCGCGGCGTCGAAATCCTGATCGCGACGCCGGGCCGTCTGCTCGACCACGTGCAGCAGAAAACCGCGAATCTCGGCCAGGTACAGATGCTGGTGCTCGACGAAGCCGACCGCATGCTCGACATGGGCTTTTTGCCGGACCTGCAGCGCATCCTGAATCTGCTGCCGAAGGAGCGCCAGACGCTGCTCTTTTCCGCGACGTTCTCGGGCGAAATCAAGAAGCTTGCCGCCACCTATCTGCGCGACCCGCAGACCATCGAAGTCGCGCGCAGCAACTCTACCGCGACCAATGTCACGCAGATCGTCTATGAGGTCGCCGAAGGCGACAAGACCGGCGCGGTCGTGCAACTGATCCGCGAGCGCAGTCTCAAGCAGGTGATCGTGTTCTGCAACAGCAAGATCGGTGCGAGCCGGCTCGCGCGCAGTCTGGAGCGTGACGGCGTGGTCGCGACCGCGATTCACGGCGACCGCTCGCAGAGCGAGCGCATGCAGGCACTCGACGCCTTCAAACGCGGTGAAGTCGAAGCGCTGGTCGCCACCGACGTCGCCGCGCGCGGTCTCGATATCGCCGAGCTGCCCGCGGTGATCAACTTCGATCTGCCGTTCAACGCTGAAGACTACGTGCACCGGATCGGCCGTACGGGCCGCGCGGGCGCGTCGGGTGACGCGCTGTCGCTGTGCAGCCCGAATGAGCGCAAGCAACTGGCCGATATCGAGAAGCTCATCAAGCGTCCGCTGGAATTGCAGCGCCTGGCCGTCGATGCGCCGGTGCGGCATCATCACGAGGATCGTCCGCTGCGCCGCGAACGCAGCGAGGCACGTGAAGACCGCAGCCGCCGGCGCACCGGTGGCGCGTCCGGTTCGTATGACCGCCCGCATCATCGCGCGCAACCGGTCGACGACTTCTTCCTGAAGCCATACGAGCCGTCGCCGGCTTCGGTGCGCAAGGTCGAGGAATCGGCGGCGTCCAATGGCGCGCCGCAGAAGGCGACGCCGAAGCGGCAACTGGCCGCGCTGCTCGGCGGGTTCGGGATGCCGAGGAAAACGCCGTCGTCGTCGTGAGGCGGGTTTTAGGGCTCGTGGTTAATTAAGCCCACACCAAGGTTCAAGGCGCAAAGCCTTGAACGACCGCCAAGGGGCCGCGCGGTTTCACACCCGTTGAACCCCGCGTGCGCATTGCGCCTAGGCGCGCACCTTCATTCGTTTCGCCCAGGCTGCGGTCGCCGAGCCATAAAACTGCTCAAGCGACGTAGCCGTCTCGCTCCCTAGCTCCAATCCCAGATGCCGTGCTGCCGCGAATAGCGCTTCGAGCGGCTTGTCGCTATCGAGCGCGGTTGCGCCGTTCTGCTTGCTCAGTTTTTCGCCGTGTTCGTTCGTGACGACCGGCACATGCAGATAGCGGGGCGTCGCGACGCCCAGACAATGCTGCAGATAGATCTGCCGCGCCGTCGAATCCATCAGATCCGCGCCACGCACGATGTGCGTGATGTCCGCGTCCGCATCATCCACGACCACCGCCAGTTGATATGCCCACTGATCGTCCGCGCGACGCAGCACGAAATCGCCGACTTCGGTCGCGAGATTCTGCGTTTGCCGGCCCTGCCAGCGGTCGTCGAAGGTGATCACGGCGGCATCGCCATCGGGCACGCGCAGACGCCAGGCGCGCGCCGGCTTGCCGTGCAGGCCCGCGCGGCAGGTGCCGGGGTAGGCGAGCGTGGTGTTGCGCGCGTGCGCGTGCAGCAGCGAGTCGGCGATTTCCTTGCGCGTGCAGCCACATGGATAGACCAGGCGGGCCGATTGCAACTGATCGAGTGCCTGCTGATAGCGCGCGGTGCGCTGGCTTTGCCAGACCGGCGGCTCGTCGGCATGCATGCCGAAGCGTTCGAGAGTCGCGAGGATGTCCTCGGCGGCGCCGGGCACGGTGCGCGGTCCGTCGATATCTTCGATGCGCACCAGCCACGCGCCACGATGCGCACGCGCGTCGAGCCAACTGGCGAGCGCGCTGACCAGTGAGCCGAAATGCAGCGGGCCGCTCGGCGATGGCGCGAAGCGTCCGCGATAGGTCACGCGGCGGCCGCGCTCGTGCTGTCCGGATGGCATGCCGGACACGTTTTGCCCGCGACGTACAGCGGCGACAATTGCTGCTCGGGCGTGACCACCGCGCGGCAGCCGAAGCATTGCGCGGTCGCGGTCGGTTCCAGTTGCGGGTTCAGCGCGGTGCGATAGTCGAACACGAAGCAGTCGCCGTGGTAGTGCGCGCCGCCCACTTCCTCGAAATATTTGAGGATGCCGCCTTCGAGTTGGTACACGTTCTCGATGCCGACCTCCTTCATATGGATCGCCGCCTTCTCGCAGCGGATGCCGCCCGTACAGAACGACACGACCGTCTTGCCTTCGAGATCCGCGCGGTTGTTCTCGATCACCTCGGGAAACTCGCTGAATTTCGCGATGCGATAGTCGAGCGCGTTGTCGAACGTGCCGACGTCGACTTCGAACGCATTGCGCGTATCGAGCATCACGACCGGACGGCCTTCGTCGTCGTGACCGCGATCGAGCCAGGCTTTCAGCGTGGGTGCGTCGACGAACGGCGCGCGGCCGAGTTCCGGGCGGATCGCCGGCTTTTTCATCGTGATGATTTCGCGCTTGAGCTTGACCAGCATCCGAGTGAACGGCTGCTTGTCCGACAGGCTTTCCTTGAATTGCAGATTCGCGAACTTGCCTTCGAAAAGGGCATCGTGGCGGATGTAGTCGATGAACGCGTCGGTGTTCGCGCGCGTGCCGGCGACGAACAGGTTGATGCCTTCCGGCGCGAGCAGCACCGTGCCGCGCAGGTCGAGCGCATTGCAGCGCTCGGTGACGTGCGGGCGCCAGGCGGCGGTGTCTTCGATGGTCGCGAAATGATACGCGGCGAGATTGACGATACTCATGTGTGTTCAGCGGTAAAGATGGCCGGCGGGGCGGCTGGCGGCCTGCGCGCGGCCGTGCCGCGCCAGCGCGGTGGCGCGTGGGACCGCACCGAAATGCGCGCGGGGTTGCGCGAGCGCGTGCCACGTCGAATCAGGCGAAACCGCTATTATCCCTCAACCCGGCGGTTTCCCCGACCTGGCCGGATGGCTGATGGGTTGTGCTAGCGCAAATCCGCGTCAGCTTGCCGCTCCGTCCAACCCCGTCCTGGCCGGATGGCCAACGCGCCCTTTTTGGCATGAACACGCCGGAAGGGTGGAGTTACAATGTCGCCCATGTCAGATCCCCGCTTCGTTCATCTCCGCGTTCACTCCGAATTCTCGATTGCCGACGGCATCGTGCGTCTCGACGACATCGTCAAGGCGGCGGCTAAAGACGGTCAGGGTGCGCTCGCGCTCACCGACCTCGGCAACGCGTTCGGCCTCGTCCGTTTCTATCAGGAAGCGCGTGGCAAAGGGGTCAAACCCATTGCCGGCTGCGACGTCTGGATCACCAATCCGGACGACCGCGACAAGCCTTCCCGTCTGCTGCTGCTGGTCAAGGATCGGGGCGGCTATCTGAATCTCTGCGAACTGCTCAGCAAGGCGTCGCTGACGAATCAGTATCGCGGCCGCGCGGAAATCGAAGCCGGCTGGCTCGAATCCGGGCTGGGCGAAGGGCTGCTCGCACTATCGGGCGCGCAGCACGGCGACATCGGTCTCGCGCTCGCGGCCGGCAACGAGGAAGCGGCGAAGCGCAACGCGCAGCATTGGGCGAAGGTCTTTCCGGGCGGCTTCTATATCGAGCTGCAGCGCTGCGGCGTGCCAGGTGGCGAGCAGTACGTGCAGCAGGCGGTCGCGCTGGCCGCGGCGCTGAAGCTGCCGGTGGTCGCAACGCATCCGATGCAGTTCATGACGCAGGACGACTTCACCGCGCACGAAGCGCGCGTGTGTATTTCGGAAGGCGACATACTCGCGAATCCGCGCCGGCAGAAGCGTTTCACGCCCGAGCAGCATTTCCATACGCAGCAGGAGATGGCCGAGCTGTTCGCGGACATCCCGTCGGCACTCGCCAACACCGTGCAGATCGCGAAGCGCTGCAATCTGACGCTCGAACTCGGCAAGCCGAAACTGCCGCTCTTTCCGACGCCCGACGGCATGTCGCTCGACGACTACCTGGTGCAACTGTCGAAAGAAGGTCTCGAAAAGCGGCTCGAACAACTGTATCCGGACGAGGCCGAGCGCACCGCGCAGCGCGAGACCTATTATCAGCGGCTTGAATTCGAGTGCGGCACGATCATCAAGATGGGCTTTCCGGGCTACTTCCTGATCGTCGCGGACTTTATCAACTGGGCCAAGAACAACGGCGTGCCGGTCGGTCCGGGCCGGGGCTCGGGCGCGGGTTCGCTGGTCGCGTACGCGCTTGGCGTGACCGATCTCGATCCGCTGCGCTACAACCTGCTGTTCGAACGTTTCCTGAATCCGGAACGGGTGTCGATGCCCGACTTCGACATCGACTTCTGCCAGCACGGCCGCGATCGCGTGATTCAGTACGTGAAGGAAAAGTACGGCGCGAACGCGGTGTCGCAGATCGCGACGTTCGGCACGATGGCGGCGAAGGCGGCGGTGCGCGACATCGGCCGCGTGCTCGATCTCGGCTATATGTTCACCGACGGCGTCGCGAAGCTGATCCCGTTCAAGCCGGGCAAGCACGTGACGATTGCCGACGCGATGAAGGAAGAGCCGCTGCTGCAGGAGCGCTTCGACAACGAAGACGAAGTGCATCAGCTGCTCGAACTCGCGCAGCGCGTTGAAGGCTTGACGCGGAACGTCGGCATGCACGCGGGCGGTGTTTTGATCGCGCCCGGCAAGCTGACCGATTTCTGCCCGCTCTACACGCAGGGCGACGAGAGTGGTGTCGTCAGCCAGTACGACAAGGACGATGTCGAAGCAGTCGGCCTCGTGAAGTTCGACTTTCTGGGCCTGACCACGCTGACCATTCTGGATTGGGCCGAGCGCTATATCCGCCGTCTCGATCCGTCGAAGCAGGACTGGTCGCTCGGCCAGGTGCCGCTCGACGACCCGGCGTCGTTCTCGATTCTGAAAAAAGCGAATACGGTTGCCGTGTTCCAGCTGGAAAGCCGCGGCATGCAAGGCATGCTGAAGGACGCACAGCCCGACCGTTTCGAGGACATCATCGCGCTCGTCGCGTTGTACCGTCCGGGTCCGATGGACCTGATTCCGAGCTTCTGCGCGCGTAAGCACGGTCGCGAAACGGTCGAGTATCCCGATCCGCGTGTCGAACCTGTTCTGAAAGAGACCTACGGCATCATGGTCTACCAGGAGCAGGTGATGCAGATGGCGCAGATCATCGGCGGCTACTCGCTGGGCGGCGCCGACCTGCTGCGTCGCGCGATGGGTAAGAAAAAGCCCGAGGAAATGGCCAAGCACCGCGAGATCTTCGCGGAAGGCGCGGCGAAAAACGGCCTCACGCGCGAGAAGGCGGACGAAACCTTCGACTTGATGGAAAAGTTCGCGGGCTACGGCTTCAACAAGTCGCACGCGGCCGCGTACGCGCTGCTCGCGTACTACACCGCGTGGCTGAAGGCGCATCATCCGGCCGAATTCATGGCGGCCAATATGTCGCTCGCGATGGACGACACGGACAAGGTCAAGATCCTGTTCGAAGACTGCCTCGCGAACAAGATGGCGGTGCTGCCGCCGGACGTGAATCTGTCCGCGTACCGCTTCGAACCGGTCGCGGAGGCCGACGGCAAGCGCTCGCGCACGATCCGCTATGGTTTGGGCGCGATCAAGGGCAGCGGCCAGAACGCGATCGAAGAAATCCTGCGTGCGCGCGAAGAGAGCCTGTTCGTCGATATTTTCGATTTCTGCAATCGCGTCGATCGGCGCATCGTCAATCGCCGTACCGTCGAGGCATTGATCCGCGCGGGCGCGTTCGATCAATTGCATGCGAATCGCGCGCAACTGATCGCATCGGTGTCGCTGGCGATGGAAGCGGCCGAGCAGGCGGCGGCCAATGCGCAGCAGGCCGGCCTGTTCGATATGGGCGACGCGCCGTCGCAAGGTCACGCGCTCGTCGACGAGCCGGAATGGCCGGAAAAGAAGAAGCTCCAGGAAGAGAAGGCGGCGCTCGGCTTCTACCTGTCGGGCCATCTGTTCGACGCGTACAAGGACGAAGTGCGCCGCTTCGTGCGCCAGAAGATCGGCGAGCTGAAGGAAGGGCGCGACAAGCTGGTCGCCGGCGTGCTCGTGTCGCTGCGCACGCAGATGACCCAGCGCGGCAAGATGCTGATTGCACTGCTCGACGACGGTACCGGCCAGTGCGAAGTGACGGTGTTCAACGAAGTGTTCGAAGAGCACAAGCAGTTGTTCAAGGAAGACGAACTGCTGGTCGTGCAGGGTCAGGCGCGTAACGACGCGTTCACGGGCGGCATCCGCTTCACCGTCGAAACGGTGATGGACCTCGGTCGCGCGCGCTGCCGCTATGCGGACTCGGTGAAAGTGCAGATGAACGGCAATGCCGATGCACTCGCGTTGCGGCGCGTGCTCGAAGCGCATGGCGCGGGCAAGGACGAACCAGTCGCGGCCCCGGCGGCGCCTGTTCGCAGCAACGGCGGTGGTGGCGGCAATGGCGGCGGGCGCGGCGGCTTCGGCGGCGACGGCGGCCGTCAGCGTCAGCCGGTGCACATTCCGAACGGGCTGGCGGTGCAGGTCGTCTATCGCAGCGAGAACGCGCAGGGCGAGATGCGTCTTGGCGACGCGTGGCGCGTAAAGCCGACCGACGAACTGCTGGCCGCGCTGCGCGGCGAATTCGCGGGTAGCTCGATCGAGATCGTTTACTGAATTGAAGGATGGCGGAGGAAGCCCGATGTGCTGCGTGGGCATCGGTGAACCTTGCCGGCGCCTCCGCGAGGCTGCGGCGCTGCGAATTTGTAATGCGTGAATTGCCGACGAGCGCCTGCTTGCCACGCACGCGCTATCAGGCGCCTGCAAAGCGGCTCGTCATTCGACGGCCGCTTTTTTATTACCGCCTAGCACCAACCGGCGGTCACCGTCCGCCCGTTTTCTCCAGCCGCGACAGCTTCAAAAACCGGTAATACACCGTCTCCGCATTGAACAGCGCGATCATCAGGCCAGCGCGGCCGTCGAGAAAGCCGCGCCGCAGCAGATAGGTCCGCACAAAAGCCCACAGCCCGCGCCCCACTGCAACGCCCACGCTGCCGCGCTTGCCGGCCAGATAACGCTGCTGCGCGCCCGCCGTCGAATACGCATCGAGCTTGCGCAGCACACTCTCGTAGTCCTCGTACGAGTAGTGCATCAGCTTGCCGGTCAGACGCTGCGCGGGCGTGTCGAATACCAGGCGCTCGTGCACGAGGTCGTCGGAGAAACGCGCGGTGCCGCGTTTGAACAGGCGTGGAATCCAGTCCGGATACCAGCCGCTGTGATGAATCCAGTGACCGCAGAAGCTCGACAGACGATCTACCGCATACACGTCGGCGGCGGGCGCTGCGATGGTGGCGCGAATCGACGCGGCGAGTTCCGGCGTGACGATTTCGTCGGCGTCGAGCGACAGGATCCAGTCCGTCGTGAGCGCCTCCACCGCGCGGTTCTTTTGCGGGCCGAAGCCCGGCCAGTCGGTCTGCTCGATCACCCGGGCGCCGTGTGCGCGGGCGATGTCGGCGGTGCCGTCGGTGCTGCCGCCGTCGATCACGACGATCTGGTCGGCGAACGCCACGGCCTGCAGGCACTCGGCGAGCCGCGCCGCCGCGTTGCGGGTGATCAGGGCGACGCCGAGAGTGGTTTGTTGCATACCTGGGATTGGGGCGGACTGAGTTTCGTGGAGGACCAACGGATGGATCGCACTGCATCGCTCTGCATCGGACCGCGAGCGCGAGCAAGTATACACAGCCCATCCGTCCCCACACCAGCCTGGGGCGGCCGCGAGTCCCTCCGCGAATTCCGTCTCGCGCCGTGCGACGGCGGGCATCTTCAAGCGATTACAATGCTCTTTTTTAAGATTTCACGCGGCGCCCCGACCGGGCACCGCGTGCTCGCCGTTCCGCATTTCCAGAGGATTCCTTGAGCGCGAAGCCAACGTTAAGCAAACCCATGGGTTCAGGCGATGCGTCGTCGCCGGCCGTCGTCATGCGCCGCCTGTGGCCGTTTATCAAGCCGCTGCTGTGGGTCGTGATCGGCGCGATTGTCGCGATGGCGGTCAGCGCCGGCACCGACGCCGCCATTCCCGCGCTGCTCAAGCCTCTGCTCGACAAGGGTTTCGGTTCGCATGCGGTCGACAAGACCAAGTGGCTCGTGCCGGCCGCGGTGATCGGCCTCGCGCTGATCCGCGGCGTGTCGCAGTACGCATCCGGCTACCTGCTCGCGTACGTATCGAACAAGATCCTGCTCGAACTGCGTCTGAAGATGTTCAACCGCATGATCCACACGAGCGTCGCGTTCTTCCAGCGCGAAACCGCGAGCACCGTGATCAACGCGATCGTCTTCGAGGTCAACCAGATTCTCAACGTGCTGCTCAGCGTGATGGTCACGCTCGTGCGCGACTCGCTCACCGTCATCTTCCTGCTCGGCTATCTGTTCTATCTGAACTGGCGTCTGACGCTGATCGTCGCGGTGCTGCTGCCGGGCATCGGCTGGCTGGTCGGCAAGATCAACCGCCGGCTGCGGCGCCTGAACCGCGAGCATCAGCTGCTGACCAACGAGCTGTCGTACATCGTCGAGGAGACGGTCGGCGGCTACAAGGTCGTCAAGGTGCATAACGGCGAGCAGTACGAGATCGACCGCTTTACGTCGATGAGCAAGCGTCTGCGCGGCTACGCGATGCGTATGACGGTCTCCGGCGGCCTCGCGCAGCCGTTGACGCAGTTCCTCGCGTCGATCGCGCTGGCGGTCGTGATCACGATCGCGGTGGTGCAGTCGTCGTCGGATCAGACGACGGTCGGCGGCTTCGTCGCGTTCGTCACGTCGATGCTGCTGATCATCTCGCCGCTGAAGCACCTGATGGACGTGAACCAGCCGCTGCAACGCGGCATGACCGCGGCCGAGCTGATCTTCGGTCTGATCGACGAGCCGGCCGAGCCGGAGGGCGGCGGCAAGTCGCTCGAACGCGCGCGCGGCGAGGTCGAGTTCCGCGACGTGACGTTCAACTACGGCGCCAACTCCACGCATGACCGTCACACGCTCGATCAGGTGTCGTTCAAGGTCGCGCCGGGCGAGATGGTCGCGCTCGCGGGGCCGTCGGGCAGCGGCAAAACCACGCTGGTGAATCTGCTGCCGCGCTTTTTCGATCCGACCGGCGGCGCGATTCTCGTCGATGGCGTCGCGCTACCCGAGTACGACCTGCACGCGCTGCGCGGCCAGATCGCGATGGTGAGCCAGGACGTCGTGCTGTTCAACGACACGATCGCAAGCAACGTCGCGTACGGCAAGGAAGCGGATGCGGAGAAGGTCAAGGCGGCACTGCGCGCGGCCAACCTGTGGGACACCGTGCAGGCGATGCCGCAGGGTATCGAAACGCTGGTCGGCGACAACGGCATGATGCTGTCGGGCGGCCAGCGCCAGCGCCTCGCGATCGCGCGCGCGATCTACAAGGACGCGCCGATCCTGATTCTCGACGAAGCGACGTCGGCGCTCGATTCCGAATCCGAGCGCCACGTACAGGCCGCGCTCGAAACGCTGATGAAGGGCCGCACGACGCTCGTGATCGCGCACCGTCTGTCGACGATCGAGCGCGCCGACCGGATCCTCGTGATGGAAGCGGGGCGGATCGTCGAGCGTGGCAGCCATCGCGAGCTGCTGGCGCAGGACGGGCTGTACGCGCATCTGCATCGGATCCAGTTCCAGCAGACGGCGGCGTGATCGGGTGCGCCGGCGGGGGCGCGCGATAGCGGTTCGAGCGGCGAAGCATCGTTTTCGAAGCGGGCTTGCCGCGGAGGATGAGGCGGCGGCCTAACGGTGTGAATGGGCCGCGTGCAGTGTTGAAAAGCCGAAAAGCCGACTCGTCGCGCGGTGTTTACTGGGCCTGCTTGTTGCGCGCGGCGGTGCGTTTCGGCAGGCTTGACCGAGCAGCAAAGCGGTGTAAAGCGTAGGCATCGCAAGCGTCCAGCACCTACCGCAAGATCTACTCCCTTCAGCGCCTGTTCCCGCGCACCACCTTTTTGATCCATATCCCCGGCGCGTAGACCACCGGGCAGCTCGCGTACAGAAACATCCGCATCCGCAGTCCGGGCTTCACGCCGGCACTGCGCATCAACAATCCGATCCGCTCGCGAGTGCCATCAGCCTCGAACATCGCGTGAATGAACTGCTCGCGCGCGAGCTTCGGCGCCATCGCGGCGCGCATCCGTTCGCCGATGCCGGCGATGTCCGCGTCGCGCTGCAACTGCGCGAGTTCGGCGAGTCCATAACGATTGCTCTGCCGCATCCGCGCGACCAGTTCGTCGACGTTCCTGTAGCGGCGCTTGCGCGATAGCCCGCCTCGCCGGTAGCGCACCAGCGGCTCGCGCAGGCTGATCGCGCCGCCCGACAGGATCGCGCGCAGCACCATGATCTGGTCCTCGGCCGCAGCGCCCGGCAGCATCGGTCCGAAGCGCTCGATCAGGCGTCGCGACCACGTGTGCGCCGCGCCGATCAGCCACGGACGGCCGGCGAGCCAGTCGTCGAAGCCGCGGTAGCCATCGAGTTCGGTCGGGCTCACGCGCTCGTGCAGCTGGCCCGCTTCGTCCATGTCGGCGAGATCGGTCGCGATCAGGTCGGGGCGGCGGCCGTGCGCGAGCCAGCAAGCGACCACGCGCTCGCAGCGCTCCGGCGCCGACATATCATCGCCGGCGGCGACGAACAGCAATTCTCCGCGCGCCATCTGCGCGAGTTGCGACAGGTGCGCGCTGATCCCTTGATTGACCGTGTTACGCCGCGTGATCACGCGGTGCGGGCCGTCGTAGCCGGCGAGCGCCGCTTCGATCGCGGCGAAGGTGGTGTCGCTGGACGCATCGTCGGACACGATGATTTCGAGCGGCTGGTACGTTTGCGCGAGTGCGCTGCGCACCGCGTCGCCGATCTGCTGCGCCTGGTTGTAGGCGATCACCAGCATCGATACGAGTGGGCGTTCGGCGTCGGTTTCGGCGGCTGGAGCAGCGGGTGTGGCGGCTCGCACGGGCTCAGTGGGATCTGCGGGATCGCCGGGCGTGTGAGTCTGGGTGGCTGCTGCCGAGGCGACGGGCGGAGCGGCTACGTCGCGCGTATCCGGAGCGGCGTCCGTGGCAATGGACCTCGCGGCTGCGCCGGGCGTGTTGGACCTGTCAGGCTCATTAGATCCGTTGGGCGCATCGTGCGCATCGGCGGTGACGGGCGGCAGGCTGTCGGTCATGGAGTCGGGACTAGGACGATTGGGCTAGATTCTAGCCGCTGACAGCCGCGTCGCGGGACCGCCGCATCGCGCGTGAGGCAGCGCGTGACGCATCATCGTGTGAAGTAACTCCCACGAAACCCATCCTTTACAATTGCCGCTGCCCCGACACCCCGCAGGCCCGGTTCGCTCCGCGCGTGCGCCTCACCGAGACCGATCCTTGACTGAGCCGACCCGAGAGCCAACCCCCGATCCGCACCACCGCTCCCTCACCGACATCGCGCTGACCGCCCAGGCGTTGAAAAACAGCGGCGGCGCCGAGCGCTACACACGCGATGTGATCGCCGGCCTGCATCGGCTCGGTCTGCGTCCGACACTGTTCGCGCGCGAGATCGACCGCGCGCTGCCCGAGGCCGCATGGATCGACGCGCAGCCGCTCAACGTGCGCTGGGCACCGCGCAAGCTGCGCAACCTCGCGTTCGACTGGCGTCTGAAACAGCGTCTGCAGCGCCATCGTCCCGCGTGTGTGTTCTCGATCAATCACTCGACGCATGCCGACGTCGCATTGTGCGGAGGCACGCATCCCGGCTCGCTCGAAGCGGCGGGCCGTGCGCCGCGCCGTAGCGACACGTGGCAGATCGAACTCGAGCGGCGCGTGTACACGCGCGCGCGTTCGATCGTCGCGCATTCGCAACTGATGAGCCGCGAGTTGCAGCGCTTCTATGACGTGCCGGCCGCGCGCATCGACGTGCTTTATCCGCCGGTCGATACCGAACGCTTCAAGCCACTCGACGATGCCGCGCGCGCGGCGGGGCGCCGTCAACTGGATCTGCCGGAAGACCGCGTGATCTTCCTGTTTTCGTCGACGAGCCACGAGCGCAAGGGTTATCCGCTGCTGGAGGCGTTTTTCTCGCGCACGACGCTGCCGGTGTGTCTCGTGGTGGCCGGCCGTCCGGTGCCGAAAACCAGCGACACGATCCGCTATGCCGGCTACAGCAAGGAGATCGAGAAGCTGTTCGCGGCCGCCGACTTCACGGTGGTCGCGTCGGCGTACGAGCCGTTCGGTCTCGTCGGCGTCGAATCGGTGATGTGCGGTACGCCGCTCGTGATCGCGAACAACGTCGGTTCGGCCGAGACCGTGACCGGCGCGGCGAAGATCGAGTTTTCGCGGGACTCGGCGGGCAGCTTCGAGCGCGCGATCGAAGCGGCGGTCGAGCGTGTGAAGAGCGGCGGCGCGCGGATTGCGGCGCCGCGCGATAGTCTGGTGTACGACCCGAGCGTCGACGCGCATGTCGCCGCGCTCTATCAATTGTTTACGCGTTGAAGCAACGCGTTGCGCAAGGCAACGGGTAGCGTGTGAACGGGCTTGGTCGATTCGGCGCATCGCGCGGCAACACCTGATTCACAGGCGCCGCGCAGCCTGAGGAAAGGGCTGGCAACGCAGGCGGCGAATTCTTGCCCGAAACCTACGCGAGGCGATCCGAAGAACGCTACGCTCGCTCTGGTCAGCCGGTCAGCCGGTCAGCCGGTCAGCCGGTCAGCCGGTCAGCCGGTCAGCCGGTCAGCCGGTCAGCCGGTCAGCCAGTCAGCCAGTCAGCCAGTCAGCCAGTCAGCCAGTCAGCCAGTCAGCCAGTCAGCCAGCCAGCCAGTCAGCCAGCCAGCCAGCCAGTCAGCCAGCCAGTCAGCCAGCCCATCACTTCAGCTCGACTACGCGCTCCTTCTCCCGCGCGACCGGCGCCACCCTCGGCGCCCCCTGCAACTCGCGTTTTCTGACGTCGATCATCGCCAGCAGCGTCGCGACCAGCAGCGCCAGCAGCACCGTGACCATGATCGGTACGAGCACGTCGATCGTCAGGCCGAAAATCACGGTGCTGGTCGCGACCGCGAGGCCCGCATAGGCCGCCGCGCGAATCGTCGGATCGCTCGCATACCGGTGCCGCCAGAAATACACCGCCGTGCCGTAATAAAACAGCAGCAGGCAGATCACGCCGATCAGCCCCATCTCGGCAAGCGTCGAGAAGAAGTCACTATGCGCGCGTTCGTTGACGATCTCAGGCTTCACTTCGCCGCGTTTGGCCATCACGCCGAGTTCGTCGACCAGACGCCCCTTGCCGATGCCGTACAGCGGGTGGTGCATGAAAATGAGCCGGGAGGCGTCCCACAGTTGCAGGCGCAGGCCCGTCGAGGTGTCGTCGTCGCCCCGATGCATCATGGACACGTCGTTCGGCACCTCGGCCAGGCGCTTTTGAATGCGTTCGGTCGACAGCAGCCCGGCCGCCGCGATCACGATTGCGAGCGTCGCGACCACGAGCCGCTTCTTCTGCGTGAACCACTGGTACTGCATGCCGAGCAGTACGACGAACACCGGCACCGCGAGCCAGCCGCCGCGCGTGCCCGACAGGAACGACGCATAGCCGCCCGCGATCAGCGCGAGCACACGCGGCACGACGATGCGCCAGTCGCGTGGGTTGTCCCAGCCGAGCGTGAACACCGACAGGAACGCGAGCAGCAACGCGGTATCGCCGAACGGAATCGCGTTCGTATACGAATTGTTCAGACGATTCGCGTCGGTCCAGCCGCCCGGCGGCTGATCGATCAGCGCCCACAGCGCAACCGCGAGCGCGCCGGCCGCGCAACCCCAGCCGATGACCCGCAGATTGCGCGACGGCAATTGCCGCAGCAGCAGAAACACCGGCAGCGCGAACACGAAGCGCGACAGCGCATCGAACTGACGCGGCAGCCAGTAGCCGAACAGCAACTGCTGCACGATGCTCGCGACGATGAGCGCGAGCATGCCGACGGTGAACCAGCGGTAGGTACGCAGCGCGGAAAAATAGCCCGGCACGCGCCGGTTGACCACGGCCGTGCCGAGCGCCAGCGCAACGATTGCGAAGAAACAGTAACCGGTGCCGCCGCGCCACATCAGATTGACCGCGGGCGCGGCAAACAGCAGGACCGTTGTGAGCCAGACCAGGCTGGAAGGAAAAATCATAGGTCTAGAAGATGTATGAGCACACTACCGTTCCGGTGGTGAAATAGCTGGGGCCGGACCATTTGAGTTTTTTCAAGACGGCAGAGCGATCCGGATTATAACCATGCGCCCCCTTGCGAAATGCTTGCTGCCGCACGCGGTAAGGTTGTGGGGGCATCTTTCGCGTGCCGCGGCAGCGGCGGGGGCCGCTGTCGTGCGCGCGGAGCGGGGGCGGTACAATCGCGCGAAACTCATGACCGGCGCGCGCGGCGCCGCGTTCGCACCCCAGCCCAACGGACCGAATCGATGTTCTCAATCATCATCCCGACCTGGAACAACCTGCCTTATCTGCGGCTAGTGATCGAAAGCCTGCAGCGTCATTCGACCCATCAGCACCAGATCATCGTGCACGTGAACGACGGCTCGGACGGCACGCTCGCGTGGGTGCGCGACGAGAGCATCGAGCATACGGCGTCGCCCGGCAACATCGGCATCTGCCACGCGGTCAATATCGCGGCGGCGCGCGCGAACCGCGACTACATCGTCTATATGAACGACGACATGTACTGCTGCCCCGGCTGGGACGACGCGCTCGTCAGGCGCCTCGCGCAGATGCCGGCCGACAACCTGTTCATGCTGTCCGGCACGATGATCGAACCGGTCGATTCCGGCAATCCGTGCGTGGTGGTGCGCGATTTCGGCCGCGACGCGCAGGTGTTTCGCGCCGACGAACTGGTCGCCGCGACGCCGCAGCTTGCTCGCGCCGACTGGCGCGGCGCGACGTGGCCGCCCACGCTGGTGCATCGCGATTGGTGGTTCAAGCTGGGCGGCTACAGCAGCGAACTGAGCCCCGGCATGAGCAGCGACAACGATTTCTCGATGAAGCTGTGGGATGCAGGCTGCCGGGTGTTCGTCGGCGTCGGCGACAGCCTCGTCTATCACTTCCAGCAGAAAAGCACCGGCAAAGTCGTGAAGAACGACGGACGCCGCCAGTTCCTCAACAAGTGGGGGATGACGCAGGCGACCTTCGACCGCTATTACCTGCGCCGCGGCACCGCGATCGACGGCGGCATCGCGGTCAGCGATCCGGAACCCAGCGGCCGGCTGCGGCGCGCACTGTTGAAGTCGCGTATCAAGCGCGCGTTGGGCTGAGCGGGCGAATCACTGCTGCATCACACGGGCGGATCAAACTCCGCCGGTCACGAGCGGCAGCACCGTCAGATCCGGATGCGTGCCGTCGACGATGCTGCGCCCCACGTGCACCGCTTCGTACAGCGCTTCGTCCTGACTCGCGAAGCTCTCTTCGCCGTCCGCGTGAAACGGCACCGCATGGCCCGGAATGTGCGGATCGGCGCCCGGATGGCAGACGTAGCCCAGATACGTGTAGCGGATGTCAGGCGCATCCGGCGCGCCAGCTGCAAAAGACGCATCCGGCGGGTTCTTCGCGACGGGCGATACGTGGATTTCGAAGCCCTCGTAGTCGACCGTCTGCCAGGCTGCGGTTTGATCGGCCATGGCGGCCTCCGTCTCGATCTGTCCTGTCAAAAAGTCTAGGTGATTTGCCGGTCGATCGCCTGGGCGCTTGCGTCGGATAAAATGGCGCGCTTTGCCCCGAATCGACTCCGCTCATGTGGTTCAAAAACCTTCAGTTGCACCGTCTTCCCGCGCCGTGGTCCGTCACCCCCGAACAGATGCAGAAGTGGCTCGCGCCGTACGCATTCGCGCCCGGCAATAGCGTCGAGATGCAGGCGCAAGGCTGGGCGCCGCCGCGCGACGGCGACTCGCTCGTGTATGCGCTCAATGGCCAGATGCTGCTGACGTTTCGCGCCGAAAAGAAACTGCTGCCGGCATCGGTCGTCACCCAGGTGACGCGCGAGCGCGCGCTCGAACTCGAGGAGCAGCAAGGCTTCAAGCCGGGCCGCAAACAGATGCGCGAATTGAAGGAGCAGGTCACCGACGAACTGCGTCCGCGCGCGTTCAGCATCCGTCGCGACACGCGCGTGTGGATCGATTGCAAGAACGGCTGGCTGGTGATCGACGCGGCGTCGCAGACGGTGGCCGACGACGTGCGCGGCCTGCTGGTGAAGTCGATCGACCAGTTGCCGCTGATGACGGTGCGCGTCAAGCAGTCGCCGGTCGCGGCGATGACCGGCTGGCTGCTCGACGGCGACGCGCCGGCCGGCTTCACGCTCGATCAGGACACGGAACTGCGCTCGGCGACCGAAGGCAACGCGACGGTGCGCTACGTCGGTCATACGCTCGATATCGACGACATGCGCCGCCATATCGAAGCGGGCAAGCAATGCATGCGCCTTGCGATGACGTGGAACGATCGCGTGTCGTTCGTGCTGACGCCGTCGCTGACGATCAAGCGCATCGCGCCGCTCGACGTGCTGAAGGAAGCGAGCGATCCGACCGCGCAGAACGACGACGAACGTTTCGATTCCGATATCGCGCTGATGACCGCCGAACTCGACCGCATGCTGGTCGATCTGATCGATGCGCTGGGTGGGGAGCAGGGCGAGGAAGGGTTTGCGATGCCGCGCGCGGCGGCCTGACGAGGGCCGCCTATGAAGGCTGCATGACCGGCGTTGCCCGAGACCCAGCGTTGCTGAAAAAACTCTCGCGGCATCAACGGCTTGCCGATCTTTGCGAAAAGTTATGCACAGATTTGCCAACAAAAACTGTGGGTAACTTCGATCGCGCGGCGCGCGAGCATCAACACCTTCGCCGGTCGCGCGCTCACTCCTCCAACACCAGCGCGCGTTTGCGCCGCAGCAGCGCGGAGCCGGCCGATACCGCCGCGCCGATGCCGCCCATCGTCAGCGATAGCGCGACGATCAGCGGGCCGGTTTGCGTGCGTGCGGAGAACACGCTGACGAGCAAACCGGCGAGCGGCTGCGTCAGATTGTTCAGCAGGATCGCGACGCCGATCGTCTTGCCGTAGTCTTCCGGCGGAATGATCTCCAGACGCGCGCTGCGAATATAGACGTTGAACATCTTGTCGAAGCCGACGATCAGCAGGAAGCCGAGCGCATAGCCCCATGGCGCCACGCTCGCGCCGGCGATTACGCCGCCCGCGCAGATCGTCACGAACGCGACGAGGCCGAGCACGCGCCGCGGCCAGCCGACCCGCGCGACCGTCAGCAGTACCAGCACCGTGGCGATTGCGCCGGCCGTTTGCAGCCCGGCGTAGTAGCGGTTCGATTGCGCGTGCAAGCCCGTCACCATCGCCGCCGAGGTCGCGAGCGTCACGCCGATCACGAGGTTTTCCGCGGCCGCGAGCATGATGACCTTCTTCAGGCCCGGCAGCGTCCATACGTGATTGAGCGCGACGCGCAGCGGCAGCGTCCAGTGGCCGGCCGGTGTGGTCGCGACGGCGGGCGCGCGAAAGCCGCTGACGCGCTGCCACACGAACAGCGCGGCGTCGGCGGTGAGAAACAGCACGCCGGTCGCCGCGACCACCCACTCCCAGTGCCACACGCCGAGCAGCAGCGCGGCCAGCATCGGACCGAGCACGAAGCCCAATTGATCGGCCAGTTGCGAGTAGGCGAGCACGCGCTGAATCTGTTGCGTGCTGAAGATCTGCGGCAGCATCACCTCGCGCGCGACCAGCCCCTGGCTCGTCAGCACGCCGCACGCGGCCGACAACGCGATCAGCCAGCCGATGCCGCCGAACGCCACATACGCGGCGATGCCGCCGAAGCATGCGAGCGCGCGCACTGCCTGGCTCAGACGCATCAGCTTCAGCGGCGGAAAACGGTCGCACAAGGCGCCGAAAAATGGGAAGACGAGGTAGCGCGGAAGCGTTTCGATGAAGAATGCGAGGCCCGACCACGAGACCTGGCGGGTCGTCTGGAACACGACCAGCGGGACGAGAAAGAGCAGGATCTGATCGGCGAGACGCGCGACAAACAGCGAGCAGAAAAAAGCGTGATGGTTGACGCGCACCGTGGATGTCTCACCGTGTATGGGTCGATATGGGTCGAGACCGATGCTATCAAAAGATCGGGAGGCGGGGACGGCGAGGCTCGGGCTGCGAGGCCGCGGCGTCCGCGCAGGCTGCGGGACGCCGTGGATCGTTCTATTCGCCCCGATACGCTTTTTTGAGTTCCGCGATATCGAGCTTGATCATGTTCATCATCGAGACCATCACGCGATTCGCTTTGTCGCGATCCGGGTCGCGCAGCATTTCAAGTAGTCCGTCCGGCACGATCTGCCACGACACGCCGTAGCGATCCTCGATCCAGCCGCAGGCCACGGCCTTGCCGCCGCTGTCGAGGAACGTCGTCCAGTAGTGGTCGACTTCCTCTTGCGATGCGCAATGCACCATCAGCGACAGCGCCGGCGTGAAGTGATACTGCGGGCCGCCGTTTAGCGCCATGAATTCCTGGCCGTCGAGTTCGAACGTGATCGCAAGCACGTCGCCCTTGGGGCCAGGACTGGCGTCCGTGTGGTGCAGCGTGGCGGCGATGCGCGATGCCGGAAACACGGACAGATAGAAGTTCGCGGCTTCCTCTGCGTTGCCGTCGAACCACAGGCACGGTGCGATTTTCTGCATGAGGTTGCTCCTTGGGAACTGCTGCGGATTGGGTTGGAGGCCGGGTTCGCGACCGGCTCCGGGGCAGCGGGAGGTGGGAGATGGCGCGGCGGCGTCTCGCTTTGCCGCCGCCCCGCGCTCATCCAGCGCTTACTCAACGATTACGCAGCGACCGCCGCGCAATCCTCCACCGATCGCCCCCCGGCTGGCAACTACTTACTTCTTCGCGTCCGGCGAGCACTCCGCGCTCATCGCGTTCCTGATTTCCTCCGGGCTCAGATCGCGCTTGTGCGTCGCGATCGACCACTTATGGCCGAACGGGTCCTGCACCTGGCCGTAGCGGTCGCCCCAGAACATGTCGGTGACGGGCATCCGGGCGGTGGCGCCCGCATCGACCGCCTGCTTGAAGCTGGCGTCGACGTCGGGTACGTACAGGTGGATCGTGACCGGCGTGCCCTTCAGCGTGTTCGCGTCGAACATCTGATGTTCGGGCCACTCGTCGGTCAGCATCATCATCGAGTCGCCGATTTTCAGCGTCGCGTGCATTACCTTGCCGTCCGGCCCCGGCAGGCGGACCTGTTCGACGGCGTTGAAGGCTTTCTCGTAGAACGCGATCGCTTCGGAGGCATTCTTGCAGACCAGGTACGGTGTGAGGGAATGCATCCCATCCGGGATGGGTTTGACTGCGCTAGACATGACGGTGACTCCTTGAAGTAACGGGATCCTCAGTGGAAAGACCGGCCGTGTAAGCCAGATCTTCAACGTTACGACGAGTTCGTGACCGCCGGATCGACACTCCGAAAAAAATATTTTTTTGGCGAGGGCGAGGGCGCCGATGCCTCGCGCCCCCTTTTTCCGTCGTGACTCGTGCGCTATCCGGCCGGATTGTCCTCGTCCGGCGGCGACGCGGACGGCGGCGCGCTGCCCGCCGGCGCGCCGAGAATGCTGACCTGGAACGTGTGCGTCCCGGCGAGCGACTGCAGCGTCGCGTCCTCGGGGATGTGCTCGTACAGCGGCAGGATCACCGAGCCGCCGATCACCGCGCGCCGGCTGTTGTCGGCCGGCCGCAAGCCCCATACGTCCTGATAGACGACCGGCACCACCGTGCCGTCGCGCGTCGTGTTGCCGATATACAGCATCACGTGGCCGCCGATATAGATCAGCGTGCGAAACGGCACGCCATGCTGCGCCAGATAGTCGAGCCGCGCGGCGGGCGTCGATGCGGACAGGTCGACCATGCGCCCGGCGCTCATCTGCGTCGACGAATGGCGCGGCAGCCACACGCCGAACGCGGCGAAGATACTCTGCAATTCCGACGAGCAGTCGTTGTAGAGCCCGCTGTTGCCCCAGCCGTAAGGCCGCCCGATCAGCGCCTTCATCAGCGTCGCCAGATGGCGCGGCGTCGCGGCGAGCGGCATCGGCGCGATCTGGCTGTCGTCGAGCGAGGCGGTGCGGATTAGCGCGTGGCCGTCGATGTCGCGCGCGGGCACGAGCAGCTGGCGCATCGCGGAGGCGTTGGCGCTGTTTTCGCTGGCGGTGTCGGGCGTGGCGCCGCTGGTGCTGTTGCTGGTGCCCTTGCTGGCGGCCTCGCCGGCAGCGGTGCCGCGCGCCGCCGATGCCACCGCCGATGCCGACACCAGCGGCAGCATCGTGCCGGCCGGCGCGTCGAAACGGAACACGCCGTGGCTGTCGCTGATCGCCGCCGACGCGACGATCACCGCGCCCAGCGACTTGCCGGCCGCCGCGCGCCATCTGTCGACGAAGCGGTCGTCGGCGAACGCGACGCCGTCGCTGCGTACCCAGCCCTGCACGTCGGGGGTCTGCACGTACTGCCACGCGCCGTCGGCACTGCCGCCGAGCACATACAGCGGCGTGCCGGGGCGCACGGCCGAGATCTGCAGGTTGTCGAACGGATAGCCTTCGCCGGCCAGGCGATGGTCGTAGAACGACGGGTCGGTGGTCGGCAGCTCGCGCACCATCAGGTTGCCGGTTGCGATCGCGCGGCGCTCGGGTTGATAGACCGGCGCCTGCGTGAATTGCGCGACGTTCATATTGCGCGCGATCGCGTCGATCCACGCCTTGTCGTGCGGGCGGAAATTTTCGCCGTAGCCGATCACGCTGCCTTGCTTGCCGGTGTTGTCGAACTTGTCGATGCGGCGCTGTTGCAGCGCGGCAATGTCCTGCCCCCGGTCGCTAAAGACGCGCGCCGTCACAAACGCGGCATTCCATGGCGACTGCGCGTTCGCGTCCGTACCGAAGTAGCGCGCGAACAACAGGTCGAAATGGGCGCGTTGCTCGGCGGCGCTGAGGAACGGCCGGTCGTAATCGGGGCTTTGCGGATCGAGCCAGTGATCGACATCCTGGTCGTAGTGCGTCAGCGGAAACACCGAGACGTTGTCGACGAACGCATGCGTGTCGCGCGGCGGCGCGGGATTGCTGCACGCAACGAGCGTCGCGACCGCGGCGCTCAGCGCGACGGCTTGCCAGACGCGGCGGGGGAGAACACGGAGAGAAGCGGCGACAGGCATAAAGGTTCGGCTTATGGGGCGTAGGGGGCGTGTGGAGCGTGGCGGGCGTGTGGGTCCAAGGGCACGATAATACGGTGTCGGCGGTGCGCGCGTCGGCTTGACATTGTCGCGGACGTCGATGGCGTGGCGACGCTTGTGCTCATGCGGGTAGCCGGGGTTGTCGCTGCCGTGGTTGCTGTCGTTTTGGCACCCATGGCTTGCCATTTTCGCCGTGGCCGTTGTATCCAGGCCGGGTTGTCATCATCCATACATCACGCTTTTGTGTTTTCATCCCGATAGGGCCCGTTTATTGTAGGCGGCGCGTTAGCGCGCTTTCACACAGACGCGTTCGCTCAGATTCGCTTTATCCATCAACCTTCGCGTCTCGCGGCGCCGCTTTGTAGCACGCCTGCGACGCGTTTCGATCCCTCAGGAGCACACGATGAAAACCAGCGCACGCAACCAGTTCAGCGGCCAGGTCACCGACGTCAAACACGGCGTGGTCAATGACGAAGTCACGCTGCGCACTCAGGACGGTCTCGAGATCGTCGCGATCATCACGCACGGCAGCGCGCAGTCGCTCGGACTGGCCGCGGGCAAGCAGGCGTTTGCGCTCGTGAAGGCATCGTCGGTGATCGTGATGGTCGACGTCGCGAAGCACCAGGTGTCGGCGCGCAACTGCATCGAGGGGACGGTGGCCACGGTGACCAAGGGCGCGGTCAACGCGGAAGTGACGATCAGCGCGGGCGGCGCGCAGATCGCTGCGATCGTGACGAACGACAGCGTCGATCGTCTCGGCCTCGCGAGCGGCAAGCCGGCGACGGCGATCTTCAAGGCATCGAGCGTGATCATCGGCGTGGATCAGTAAAGCGGTGCATGCGCGATTCGTCCGCGTTGGCGTGTTGTCGGGACGCGTGCGAATCGTGCCGGTTAGATGGCGCGCGATGAAGGGGTGACTGACGGCCCGATCATCGAGAGCACGAGGGACCGCATCACCGCATGAGCACCGGCGATGCGGCGCAAGCAAAAGCGCGCATGACAAACGCCGTGTCGCAAACCGCGCGGCGAGCCGAACACCGGCTTGCTTTACACTGCACGCGTTGTCACTCTCTTTCCGCTTTCCTCACGGACACCGTCATGTTCGAAGTTTCCTCCACCTCGCATCTGTCCAAAGCCGCGCAATACGAAGAGCTGGTCGCGCAGGCGCGCTCGCTGCTCAGCGGCGAAACCGACTGGATCGCCAATGCCGCGAATTTTTCATCGCTCGTGTTTCATTCGCTGAGCGATCTGAACTGGGCCGGCTTTTACTTTCACGATGGCCGCGAACTCGTGGTCGGCCCGTTTCAGGGCAAACCCGCGTGCGTGCGCATTCCGCTCGGTAAAGGCGTGTGCGGCACGGCCGCGCAAACGCGCGAGACCCAGCTCGTGCGCGACGTACATGAGTTTCCCGGTCATATCGCGTGCGATTCGGCGTCGCAATCGGAAATCGTCGTGCCGCTCGTCGCGCCGGACGGCACGCTGATCGGCGTGTGGGATGTCGACAGTCCGGTTCTCGCGCGCTTCGACGAAGAAGATGCGAAGGGAATGCAGGCGCTGTGCGCGGTGTTCATCGAAACGTCTTTGCCGCGCGGCGCTTAGTTTTCGCGGCAGTTTCCCGGGCGGGGTCCGCGCGCTTCGCCCCAGTTCATTTCGACCTGCATTTCAAGGGTTTTTTTCGATGCGTTAGCCTGCCGGACCGCGCGTGAAAGCCGCTATCATACGCACGATTGCCACGCGCTCCGGACCCGGTGAAAAACGCCGATTCGATCGTTTTGCGCTGCACGGCGAGATTGCGCACACTCGCTTCGACTACCCAGGACAATATACCCAGCACAAAGGCGGGCGCGATGCATGACCCCTTTCACGTCGATGCACGCACGCGCGATGCCGCCCTGGCAGCCGCGCCCTACGGGATGTTCATTTGCACGGCGGACGGCATCTTCGAAACGGTGAACGCCGCGTTCGAAAAGCTGACCGGCTTTACCGCGCAGGACCTGATCGGCCGGCGCTCGTTCGAATCGCTGCACGATCCCGCCGAACTCATCAAACGTCGCGCTGAATTGCCGTCGCTCGCGGCGCTGAATTCGCGTTACGAAGGCGAATGGACTTATCTGCGCCGCAATGGCTCGCAAGTCCGTGTCGCGTTCGCGCTCGCGCCGCTTCATTCCGAATTCGCGCCGCTGGGAGCCCATGCACATGAACACGCGCATGCGCCGGCATTCCCGGCGCTGCGCTACGTCGGCATCGCGGTCGATATCACGCGCTATGCGCAATCCGAGGCGCGCCTGTGGTACGTCGCGCATCACGATGGCGTGACGCGGCTACCGAATCAAACGCTGTTCACGGAACGGCTCGAACTGACGATCACGCGTTGCCGGCGCAGTGGCGGCGGCTTCACCGTGCTGATCGCGGAACTCGATCACCTGCGTAAATTGCGCGATGCGCTCGGTCTGCATGCGGCCGAACTCGTGCTGCAGATCGTCGGCGAACGGCTGCGCGGAATGTTTCCGCACGACGGCACGATTGCGTCGATCGGCGGCACGCAGTTCGCGCTGCTCGTCAACGAAACCGGCGCGGCCGCCGATGCGTTCGCCGCCGAAGCGCTCGGCCGTCTCGCCGAGCCGATCGATTACGCGGGCACCACGTTGACGATCACCGCGAGCATCGGCATCGCTGCCTATCCGGCCGACGCCGCCGATGCGCCGACGCTGATGCGGCGCGCGAGCGTCGCGTTGTCGGCGGCGTCCGCGGTAAACGGCAATGCGGTGCGGCGTTTTTCGGCCGAACTCGAAGGACAGGCCGCGCGCCGCTTCGAACTGGCGACGATGCTGCGCGACGCACTCGATCGTCATCAATTGCATCTCGTGTATCAGCCGCAAGTCACGCTCGCGACGGGCCGTATCGCGCAGGTCGAGGCGCTGCTGCGCTGGAAGCATCCGCAGCGCGGCATGATCAGCCCGGTCGAGTTCGTGCCGGTCGCCGAGGAGGCGGGGCTGATCGAGCGCATCGGCGAATGGGTAATCCGTACCGCGTGTCGCGATGCCGGCGTGCTGCTGCGGCAGACCGGCACGTTGCCGCGTTTCGCGGTCAACGTATCGCCGCAGCAGTTCCACTGTGAAGGCCTGTTCGATACGATTCGCGATGCACTTGAGGATGCCGCGCTCGATCCGTCGTACCTCGAAATCGAGATCACCGAGGGCGTGCTGTTCGGCGATATCGATCAGGCGTTGCAGACGCTGCATGCGCTGCGCGCGCTAGGCGTCGAAGTCGCGGTGGACGACTTCGGTACCGGCTATTCGAGCCTCGCGTATCTGACGCGTTTCCCGCTGAATCGCCTGAAAATCGATCGCTCGTTTGTGCTCGGCATGAGCACCGATTCGCAGAGCGCCGCGGTGGTCGGCGCGATCATCGCGATGGCGCATGCGTTGAAGCTGAGGGTGACCGCCGAAGGCGTCGAAACGGCCGCGCAGGCCGCGCAACTCGAAGCGCTTGGCTGCGACGAAGCACAGGGGTTCTGGTTTTCGCGTCCGTTGACGATCGCGACGCTGCGCAACCTGCTGAGGCCGTTGGGCACGTTTTGACGCATTCGAGTATTCCTTCCAACGCGGCGGCCAGCCGCCCGTGATTCACACGAGCATCCCGCTGCGGTTCACACGGGTCGCGCGAATGACTAAACCTGCGCAAATCGCATGCCCTGGCCTGTAGGCGAATGGACAGGAACGTATCGTGCTCCCTCGTGCATCGGGACAATGCAACGGAAACACGAGACCGATGAACGACCTCCTTGCCCGTCTATTTCATCTTCAGCCGTCGCTGCTCGTCACGATGACGCAGGACGCCATTCATATCGCTCTCGCCGTGTTGATACTGGTGATCGGCTGGTGGCTATCGAACCGTGTCGGCGCGATGTTCGCGAAGGCGCTCGCGCGCACGCACGCGGATCCGACGCTGGCGCCGATGCTCGCGGCGATGGGCACATGGGCGATACGCGTGCTCGTGTTCATCGCGGCGCTCGGCGAAGTTGGGATCGCGACCGCGAGCGTGCTGGCGGTGCTCGGCGCGGCTGGTCTGGCGATCGGTCTCGCGCTGCAGGGTACGCTGCAGAACATCGCGGCCGGCATGATGCTGCTGTTGCTGCGGCCGTTTCGTGTCGGCGATGTGATTGAAGGCAGTGGCGCCGCGGCGGGCATCGTGCGCGAAGTGGGGCTGTTCACCACACGCATCGAACGCGGCGACGGCAATCTGGTATTCGTGCCGAATAGCCAGATCTGGAGCAATCCGGTGATCAATTACAGCAGCGGAGGCACGCGGCGCATCGAGATCGAAGTGGATCTCGCGCGGCGCAAGGATGTGGAAGCGGCAATCGGCCAGTTGCAGAAACTCGTCGCCGATGAACCGCGCGTGTTGAGCGGGGCGACGTTGGCGCCCGTGGTGACGGTCGCGGATTATCCGCACGACGGCGGCGCAAAGCTGCGGATCGCGGCATGGGTGAGAACGCCGGATGCGTCATTGGCGCCGGGTGATTTGCACGAGCGCGCGCAGGCGGTGCTGGAAGAGGCGGGGTGCGAGGTGGCCGGCTAGGGGCCTGGCCTTTCCCGGCAAGCGCAACGTTGCCGCAAGCGCTCGTAAAAACGCATCCTCGGCGTGTTTTAGAGCCATACACTTCCGCGTTATGTCGACTCTAAAAATGCCTCGGCCCGTTCTACAAGCGCTTGCGGCAACCACCTGAAAAAGTGTGCGAATGCTGCGATATTGATGACCCGATTCGATGACTGGTCAACGCATCGTGGTTCTTACGTTGGGCATTGAATTCTGCCCGCAACCGTACAAAAAACTTCTAAAAACAGACGGGGTATTTCATCAGCGCGCTATATCCGAATAGACCGGATTAAACAGCATGCCGCGTTTATCCCCGCGTTTATCCCGGGCTTCACACTCTTTACAAAGCATTTAGACATAGCTCGATATCATCGCTCCGCTTGACGCTACCGGTCTCGGTGATGCGTCATATTTGGGAGCAAAGCTATGTTCGAAGTTGGCAAAGAATATTCTCGGGAAGATATCCATCGCGTGACGGGCGGATGCAAACAGGCATTCCTGCCCGTGAAAGGCGGCAAGGTTGTGGCCGCGCGATTGCGACAGGACCTGAACCCCTATGCGCCGGATGTGATCGTGTGCGATGGCAGTGCCGCTGCGCGTGCGGCCGGGCGAACACTCGCGCGACAAACCGATCCCATTCCGGTTTTTATCCGGACCGCAACCGATCGGTTTCGCTATATGGGCGACTACGTGACTGAGGCATCAATGACCGCGCCGGTCGATTACGCACCGTACGTGGAAAACAGTAGTTTTACGCTCGGTCAGATTTCGCGTGTGATCAAAATGAAACGTCGTTGATCCGAGTGGAATGGATGACACTGACGGCCGCGTGGCAAATGTGGCTGTCAAGCCGATTGTGCGTTCACATCAGCACGATATGGGGAATCTCGGCTCGATCACGGTCACGAATCAGTCACCTCCTGCGCCGACTGTCTCTGTATTCGGAGGCGACACCACAGTTACCTTGCAGATGTCCGTGGCCAATTATCCGGACGTGACGGACTACAGGGTCATCAAGTCTGATCGCGCGGTTGTATATGACGGCTCGGAAGACACGTTCACAATTTCGCAAGATGGAGAAACGTACACTGTCTATGCATATAACGCGTGGGAAAGCGTCTCGTCCGGTATGTCCACGGTCGCAATGGCGCCTGCGGGCCGGGAGACGGCGGCGGTCCAGCATAGACATTGATGAACGCACTAAGACCATTTGATCGCGGACTCTTATTCTACCGGGGGACTCAGGAATGACATTTTCCAAAATTCAGAAGATCGATCGGCTGTCCGTCGACGCGGACCTGATACACGCGGTTGCCCACGGTGGGATTGACGGCACGGTGACGACCGAAGGCGGCGTCGTGCCATCGGTCGCGAACGCGGTCAACACGCTGAAAGCGTACAACGTTCGTGGCGCGTGGATATCCGGTATGACGTTGGCGATGAAAGATGTTGTCACGAATGGTGGGATTGCATACGTTGCGCTTTCACCAGCAGCGTACGTTTCGACCGACGTTTCGACGGACCTCGCCGCAGGTCGACTTGCTGTTCACCAGGGGGCAACGGTTGAGGACCTCGCGGATGCGACTAAGGGCGTCAAGATGGTTTCACACGCCATTGATGATCGTGATCTTGCAGATCCAGCGAAGGGTGCCGCGATGGTGGCGTATCGATATTCGAGCGGTCCCGCACGCACGGTGGCCGACGACCTCGACGAAGGGTTTGCGAATCCCAAACGATACGGTGCTAAAGGTGACGGTTGCACAATTGACAGCGCAGCGATTCAACTCGCGATTGACGAGTTGGCGGCTCGTGGCGGCGGCGTTGTATGGTTCCCAGGTGGCAACTACGTCTGCAATTTGTTGCTGAGAGACGGAGTGCATCTCATCAGTGGCGCCGAACATTTTGGCTATCTGCCGCAGGCAGGCGGGCCACTTGCTGGCGTGACTCTCACGCAGGCGGAAGCCGGATTCGTCGTCGATACGCCGACCGATCTCAAGCGTGGCGTGCTGAGCGTTAAGGGCATTAACTTCGAGGGTTTGGGCGCGGCATTTGCGGGTGGGGGGGTACGCTTCGCGAGCACGAAGTGGGCGGCCATCAAATGCTGTTCAGCCAACAATTTTGCAGATCAAGCTTTCTTGCACACCAGTGGTTGGGGCGTGGTCTTCGAGGATCTCCTTGCTACAAATTGCTTGCTCAACGCCGCTCGCACCAGCGTCGCCGGCGTGCTGGAGACGCACGGCACCGACGACTTTCTGAATCGCTGTGAGATCGCGGGACAGTCAGCTTCTTCCGTAACGGATTCGAACCTGTATCGGGCGTCGATAGCTGTCTATGGCGCCAACAACTTCCTGTGCCAGGTGATCGGTGAGCAGGGCGATCGTGGCATCTATATCGGTCCGCAGGCTGGTGCCGGTCATCGCATGTCGCTTTGCCGCGCGGATAGTAACGGCGGAGTGGGCATCTGGATTGATGGCAACATCATCGGCTCGGTCTGTACCGCCTACAACAACAGTCTGGCTGACTCGGGCACATATTCCGGCTTCTATGCCAGCTCAACGTCGACTGCCTGCAAGTTCTCCTCATGCCGATCGGATGGTGTCGGTGCGACGAGTCAGCAGAAGTATGGCTACGAGGATCACGTCAGCAACTCGGTCGCCAATGTGCGCAACAGCTATATCGATTGCGGTGGCGTGTATAACGCTTTGGGCAACTACCTCACCCAGGGCTATCTTGGCTCCGGCGTAATCGCACCGCCACAGGCAATCCGGCCGGCCGATGGATCGACCGTCGTCGATGTCACCGGCACCAGCTTCGTCGTGCTGCAGGACTATGTGACCAACACGACGGTGACGAACTTCACTGGTGGCGCCGAAGGGCAGACGATCCGTGTGCTGGGTGACGCCAACGTGATAATCGGCAACGGAGCCGGGATCAACACGCCGACCGGCGCTGCGGTTGCACTTGCCGAAAAGACCATGTACAGCTTCACGCAATACAACGGTAGCTGGTACATGGGCTGATTTTGGCGGCTTTTGTCCACGGCCTTTTTAAAATAGACCGCCCGTGAATTGCATGAGCGGTCTTTTTGCACTTGAGAAGCGTTTGCCGCTGAAGCAGTATCAGCATACCGCTCTATCAGTAGCGCAACCTTGTCCACTAAAAAGAGGACCTGCATGACGGATATTATTTCACCGAAGCAGTGCCGCCACTCGTTCATCAATGCACCAGCGTACCTGACAGCTAACAACGACGCTACGAACGGACTGATGTTCCGTGTGTGCCACTCATTCCTGTCACGCCCTGTTGCTGTTCGCGCGGTGTTCTATAACCACCTCTCAACGTTGGTCGTTTTCGCTCAGCATTACGCGGCGACCGCCCACACGATCGGACCGGCGCTACAATCTTCGACGGCAGTTGAATGGACCGCAGGCGGCGCCGTGTCATGTGCCCCGGCAAATGACACGGCTAACTCCAACCCTTCGATCACATATGGGCCGTGGGTTCCGGTGTACGGCGTCGAATCTGTTGACGATCCCGGAACCTATCCTGTCATGGTTCATGCGGTACTACAGCCGGCATATACGGAATTCTGGACGCCGTACGAAGATCAGACATGGCGTGCTAGCGAGCCTAAAAATAGTGGCCTGTTCTGGACGGCGCGGCAGCAGTCGGGTAGCGATCCGTTGGCGAATCCCGGCCTGTTTTCATCGACGACGGTACAGGGGCGTAGCGCGATCGCGGGCATTGAGGCGATCTGCGAGGATGGCTCAATCCTCGTTGCTGACTGCGGCGACTCGATCACAGCCGGCGCGGGCCAAACAGACTACGGCCGGTCCGATATATATCGCGCTATCTCTGCGATCAACCAATTGGGAGAGGCAAAGGTCAGTCATATGCGTGGTGGATTTGGTGGGCAAAATTCGCTGGGCTACTTCAACCGAGCGATGTATCTTCTGCCGGTCCTTCGGCCCGACATTCTGATTTTCTCAATGGGGTCGCCGAACGACGGCATACCGTCGCTGGGCGGTCAGCGCACGAATTGGAGCCAATGCTTGCAAGTGATCGAGCTCGCCCGTTCTCTCGGTACACGGATCATCCTTCGAGGTTGGGCTCCGCATTCGGTCGTGGCCGACAATTGGCCGCAAGGGACGCTGACTTACACGCCAGGTTATCCGATCGAGACAGTGAACGGCGATGTGTACCGACAGGACACTAACGCGCGCGGGCAAGCGATGAATGGACAAGGGTTGGTGACGTGGACGCCAGGGCCCTCCGCCTTGGGGGATGGCGCGAAACCGGAGCGCTACATCACGAGGTACACCGACGATACCAATCATCCGAATGACGCCGGCTATGCGGCGATCACTCCCGCCATGCAGGATGCCGTCATGCGGGCGCTGATGAGCATCCAGTAAGACGCCCTCCTTTTGATGGGTCGCCGCCGACTTTACTGCGCGGATATGACGGCCGCCCTCGGGCGGTCTTTTAATTTCTTCCGCGGTACGACATGCACTGCAGATGAGGTAACGCCGTTGAGACGCGGGTCTTTCAGTTAGACATCGTGGAATGTGTTGATCCGGCGCAGGGCTGCGGCGAAAAGCGAGAGTCGACGGAACACTAACCGAATAGCTCGGCGCAACATTGGCTCCAAATAAGTCGCGATCACCCACGCGACGCAAGCGAGGAAAATGATCGGTCCCAAGGGCAAAAGAGCTGCTGGTATCGACGGGCACAACTGCCTTAGCTGCACCGTCATCGAGACGACTGCATTCTCGTGAATAAGGTATAGGGGATAGCTGATCAATCCGAGAATGAGCCACGCCCTATACTTTAGAAAACGCTGGACTTTTTCGTTCGTCATCGAAGCGGTGAATAGGGTGATCATCAGAGCCGGCGGTATTTTTTCGATGAAATGCGAGCCGTTGAAAAAAGCGACAGCGATTACGGCCGACACGACGGCGGCGATCAGTGTGCGGGGGGACCGATCTTGCATGTAAAGGTAGAGCGTCGCGCCAAACGTGAACCAGCCGAAGTGCTCAGCGCTGGTTCTTTTGAGCGCATAGTTGGTCCAGTAGATTGCGGCATCCGCATGCGGGTGCTTGATCATATAGAACTTAAAGCAGACGGTAATCACGAACAGCAAAAATAGGATTGAGACTGCTCGGCGCGCGCCGAAAAGAAAATATAGCGACCCAAATATCACGTAGAACTTGACCTCAACGAAGAGCGACCAGAATGGCCCCTCTAGTGCGCGGAAGTGTGTCGCCAGGACATAGTTCAGCCAGCCAGGCTCAATGAGCAATAGCCCTGGAATTGTATTGAGTGGGTCTACCGGACCGGCCGGTCTATGTGTAATTAGGCGCGACGTGGCGAGTATGAGCAGGGTGGCGATCAGCATTGCGGGGAAAAGGCGGAGCCAACGGCGCAGTATGAAATCCAGCATGTTTTTGCTTCGCTCCAGTGAAAGGAGGATGACAAAACCAGAAATCATGAAAAACAGTTGAACACCAACCCATCCGTATCGAAGAAAAGGAACGTGCTCGAATCTCTCTCCAAACGGCACGATCCCCGGCCAGCGAATGTAAGCGTGAAAAAGGACTACGAGGAGAATTGCGACTCCACGAAGCCCATCCAGATAAGAGAGTCGTGTGCTGGTTTCCATTGATGTGAATTGAGGAACATCCGTTGTGGAGATGGGCGCGCCTGATAGGATAGCTCTGAGCAATGGTCTTATTCCGACAAAGTCTTGGCAAATCTGTTGGTTTCAATAGAGCCACCTTCGGGTGGCTTTTTTTGGGGGGGAGACGAATGCAGGAATAGGAGAAAACTCTCCTGGAGTTGTTAATCATGTGCGCAATGTTTGGCATCGCAAAGCTACTGGTCAGTAGCGAAGCGTTGACCTTTCGGCTGATCCTCGGCCGTGCAATCCTCGGGTCGGCAACGTCGACGGTGGCGGGCGTTGCGCTCGTGCCTTTATGACGTTGATGCGCAGAGGCGCCCGCGTTTGATCGTCGTCGACGAAATCAAGCTCAATTCGCGCGGCCAAAAAACATCCCGCTTCCGTTCTAGCTTTGGGTGTTCGCATCGCCCCGATGAGACTCGTGGCCATCGCAATACATACAAAAAAATTGCCAATAGCAGGCTAGGTGGCGATCCTCAAAATGAGGAAAAAATGGACCAACGACTCGGTGCGCTCTATGAACTGAAACGCCTGTCATTCTCGATCGGTTACATCCAGAATCCCAAAAATTTTAGCCCCGCGTTTGCCTACGCTTATTACAATCGCGTCGCCCCGATCTTTCACGAGAATATCGCGCGGGAAACATATGATTTCGGTCCGTTCATGGATGTGTATGCCGTCAAAGCGTCGTTTGTAGACGAAGTGACCAAATACGTCGATGAGTGTGACTTGGCGGGCAATCTGACTGCTATCGGATTCTACAAACTTGAGGATAGGTTCAGCGGTTACAAGGCAAACCGAATGGAATTGCTTCACGCGCTCGAATATACCCCTATCGCTGGCCGATTCAGCGATGCCGTTTGGAAGGCGATTGAGGCTGATGCGCCTGTCGAAGGGAACCGATTAGCTGACATGTTCCTTCCCACCGAAGTCTCGTTCGATTGATTTTTTGGGGTGGTTGATTGGCTGGTGACAGCAGGTGAAGCGCGAAACCAGATCTTTAGCCATCTACGGTCGATCGCCGGTCCGCGATTGCCCTCATTGATGGGTAGCTAGATGGGTAGCCAAGAAGCGGGTGTGAGGCGATTTTCGTCGTAAATCATTGAAAATAATAGTAAATATTTTTTACATCAGCACAATATCGTACTGCTCCTGGCTTAGATTCGATTCCACCTGCAACGACACCGGCTTGCCGATGAAATCGATCAGCATCGCCAGATGCTGCGACTCTTCTTCCAGAAACAGATCGATTACCTGCTGCGACGCGACCACGCGAAACTCGCGCGGATTGAACTGCCGCGATTCGCGCAGAATCTCGCGCAGCACGTCGTAGCAAACCGTGCGCGCGGTCTTCACCTGGCCTTTGCCCTGGCAAACCGGACAGGGTTCGCACAGCACATGCGCGAGCGATTCGCGCGTGCGTTTGCGCGTCATCTCGACGAGCCCGAGCTGAGAAAATCCATTGACCGTCACACGCGTACGGTCGCGCGACAACGCCTTCTTCAATTCGCCGAGCACCTGATCGCGGTGCTCGACGTTTTCCATATCGATGAAATCGATGATGATCACGCCGCCCAGATTGCGCAGCCGCAACTGTCGCGCGATCGTATGCGCGGCTTCGAGGTTGGTCTTGAAGATCGTGTCGTCGAAATTGCGCGCGCCGACATAACCGCCGGTGTTCACGTCGATCGTCGTCATCGCCTCGGTCTGGTCGATCACCAGATAGCCGCCCGACTTCAGATCCACCCGGCGCGACAGCGCACGCTGAATTTCGGCCTCGATGTTGTACAGATCGAAGAGCGGCCGCTCGCCGGTGTAGTGGTGCAGCTTCGACGAAACGGCGGGCGTGAATTCCGCCGCGAAGTCGGCGAGCATCTGGAATGTCTCGCGCGAATCGACCTGGATGCGCGAGGTTTCATCGTTGACGAAATCGCGCAGCACGCGTTGCGCGAGATTCAGATCCTGGTAGAGCAGGCTGGTGGGCGGCATGCGCTGCCCCTGCGACAGAATCGTCGCCCACGTCTTGCGCAGATACGCGACGTCGGCGGCGAGTTCTTCGCTGGTTGCATCCTCGGCGATCGTGCGCACGATATAGCCGCCTTTTTCGTCGGCGGGCAGCACGGCGGTCAGCCGCGCACGCACGGCCTCGCGCTCCGCTTCGCTTTCGATCTTCTGCGAGATGCCGATATGCGGCTCCTGCGGCAGATACACGAGCGTGCGCCCGGCGATGCTGACCTGCGTGGACAGCCGCGCGCCCTTGGTGCCGATCGGATCCTTGACGACCTGGACCATCAGCGTTTGACCTTCGAAGACGATCTTTTCGATCGGCTGATGCGGTGCCTGATGCGGTGCTTCGCCGGCGATGCGCGGATGCCAGATATCGGCGACGTGCAGGAACGCGGCGCGTTCGAGACCGATGTCGATGAACGCGGATTGCATGCCCGGCAGCACGCGCACGACCTTGCCGAGATACACGTTGCCGACGCGTCCGCGCGACAGCGTTCGTTCGACGTGAAGTTCCTGGACGGCGCCCTGCTGAACGAGCGCGACGCGCGTTTCCTGCGGCGTGACATTGATCAGGATTTCTTCGTTCATGGTGTTGTTCTAGAAGTCGATGCGCGCTGCGCGCAGGAGAGCAGCGGTTTCAAAAAGCGGCAAACCCATGATACCCGAATAGGACCCGTCGATATGCTCGATAAACTCCGCCGCGCGGCCCTGCACGCCATAGGCGCCGGCTTTGCCGAGCGGTTCGCCGCTGGCCGCGTAGCGACGCAGCGCGTCTGCGTGCACTGCAGCAAAACGCACCTTCGATACCGACAGCGCCGCGGGCAGCAATGCACCATCGGCATCGATCACGGCGATCGCGGTCAGCACTTCGTGCGTGCGGCCCACGAGGCGGGTCAGCATCGCGACGGCGTCGTCGGCATCGATGGGCTTGCCGAGAATCGCGTCGTCGATCGTGACGGTGGTGTCCGCAACGAGGATCGGCCGCGCCGCATGGCCGCCGTCGACGAGCCGTGCGCGCGCCGCGTGCGCTTTGGCGATGCACACGCGCTGCACGTAGGCGTGCGCGGATTCGCCAGGCAGTTCGGCTTCTAGCGCTTCGGCATCTTCATCGGGGCGCGGCAGCAGCAGCTCGAAACGTACGCCGAGTTGTTGCAACAGCTCCTGACGGCGCGGACTTTGCGACGCGAGGTAGACGAACGGATGCGGCGAAGCTAAGGACGTGGGCATGAACGGAGTCTCGATGGAGCGGATGCGGATGGTACGGTGAGTGCGATGAACGGGGTCAGCGTAATGATGAACGCGGGCGATCGTAAGCGAATGAGCGGTGCGGCGTGAACTTCGTGAACCGACCGAAGCAACGCGGCAAAGCAACGCGTCGTTGCGCTGCGCGTGCGCGCAGATCGTTGCATGAAACGGTGCGCGGCGCAAATACGCACATGCACCGATCCACGCGCGCTAACGGCGCGGTGCAGTGCGATACGTTCGGGTGTGTCGATCAGAGGGTGCGCGGCGAACAGCGGCAATGAGACGGTACGGGCAGCCCGCAACGTACATCGGTGATGTGCATTACCACCGCCATGCGCGGCGCTTGCGCGTGCTTCATGCGCTTACGCGCTTACGCGCGGTGATACGGATGATTTTGCGTGATGGTCCACGCGCGATACAGCTGCTCGGCGAGCAGCACGCGCACCATCGCGTGCGGCAACGTGAGGCTCGACAGACGCAGCAGCGTATCGGCACGCGCCTTCAGCTCGGGATCGAGGCCGTCCGCGCCGCCGATCAGAAACGCCACGTCGCGGCCGTCCTGCTGCCAGCCCGGCAGCGCGCCCGCGAGCTGCATCGTGGTCCAGTCCTTGCCGCGTTCGTCGAGCGCGACGATGCGCGCGTTCTTCGGCAGCGCGGCTTCGATCCTTTGCCGCTCGGCAGCCATCACGCTTTCAGCGGACCGTCCCGACGAACGCTGCTCGGGTTTGAGTTCGCGCAACTCGATGCGCAGCTCGGGCGGCATGCGTTTCGCGTATTCGTCGAAGCCGGCCGCGATCCAGTCCGGCATCTTGTGGCCGACGGCGAGGATATGCAGTTTCATCGCGAGAAAAGATACGGCGCGACGCGCTTACTTGCGGCGAGCGGCCGTTTTGCGCGCGGGCTTCGCGGCCGGTGCTTCTTCCTCGTCTTCCTCATCGTCGCCATCGTTCGCGCGTGCGCCGCCGAACGGGCTCGGCGTCGACAGCTTGATGCGCACCGGCTTGTCACCCCAGATTTCCTCGAGGTTGTAGTACTGGCGCAGCGCCGGCTGCAGGATGTGGACGATCGCGTCGCCGCAATCGACCAGCACCCATTCGCCGATGTCTTCGCCTTCGGTGCTGACGATCTCGCCGCCGGCTTCCTTCACGCCCTCGCGCACGCTCGACGCGAGCGCCTTGGTTTGCCGGTTCGAGGTGCCGCTCGCGACGATCACGCGATCGAACAGCGAGGTCAGATGGGTGGTGTTGAACACCTTGATGTCTTGCGCCTTGACGTCTTCGAGAGCGTCGACGATCACGCGCTGCAGTTTGCGAATATCCATGGAGTTACCGGTGGTACAGATGATGTTGAAGAATATAGTCCCACACCGCGGTGGGGACATGGCTTGCGGCCTGATCCTGCGTTGTGCCGCCCGCGAGCCGCTGGCTCACCTGTTCGCGCAGATGCGCGCGAATGTCGGTGGCCGACACGTTGAATGCAAGCGTCGTATCGATCAGCAGATGACCGCAGGGCGTGGCCTGCAGCACATCGGCGTCGGCACGGCGCGCGGCGATTTCCTGCGCGACCACGGACGGAATCGACGCGAGTTCGAAGCCAGGCCGCGTGGCTACGCCGATATGCGCGAGTTCGAACAGGCGCCGCCAGTCGCGCCACGTGTCGAGATGCACCAGTTGATCCGCGCCGATCAGCAGTGTGATCGACGCATCGCTGCCTTCGCGTTCGCGCCAGCGCTGCAGCGTCTCGACCGTGTAGGTGGGGCCGTCGTGCTCGATTTCGTCGGTCGCGACCCGGACGGTGGCGCCCGGCAGCGTGAGCGAGCCGGCGGCTGCGCGGGTCATCGCGAGCCGGTGTTCGGCCGGCGACACTTCCGCCTTCTGCCACGGCTGGCCGGCCGGCAGCAGCACCAGTTCCGTCAGCCGCAACACGTCGGCGAAACGCCGCGCGAGCGCGAGGTGGCCGTCGTGGATCGGGTCGAATGTGCCGCCTAGCAGACCGATCCGGCGGGGCAGGGCGACAGGATGAGCGTTCGGCTTCAGGTGAGGGTCCTTTGTCGTGACCGTGGGCAACGCGGTGTGGCGCTTGCGCGTCACACCCAGTCGCGCGGCACGAGAAAATCGCTGTACAAACGCGCTTCCGGCGTGCCCGGCTCGGGCTGCCAGTTGTAGCGCCAGTTCACCACCGGCGGCATCGACATCAGGATCGATTCGGTGCGTCCGCCGCTTTGCAGCCCAAATAGTGTGCCACGGTCGAAGACCAGATTGAACTCGACGTAGCGGCCGCGCCGGTATGCCTGGAATTCGCGCTCGGCTTCGCCGTACGGCGTGTCGCGGCGGCGCTCGATGATCGGCAGATAGGCCTTCAGAAAACCGTCGCCGACGCTTTTGAGCATCGCGAACGATTGCTCGAAGCCCGGCTCCGAGAAATCGTCGAAGAAGATTCCGCCGATGCCGCGTGCTTCGTTGCGGTGCTTCAGGAAAAAATACTCGTCGCACCAGCGCTTGAAGCGCGGGTACAGGTCCGCGCCGTGCGGATCGAGCGCGTCGCGGCACACGCGATGGAAATGCCGCGCGTCTTCCTCGTAGCCGTAGTAGGGCGTCAGGTCCATGCCGCCGCCGAACCAGAACACCGGCGCTTCGCCGGGCTTCGTTGCGATCAGCAGGCGCACGTTCATGTGCACGGTCGGGCAGTACGGATTGCGCGGATGCAGCACCAGCGACACGCCCATCGCCTCGAAGCCGCGGCCCGCCAGTTGCGGCCGCGCGGCGCTGGCCGAGCCGGGCAGCGCGTCGCCCGCGACGTCCGAGAAGCCGATGCCCGCGCGCTCGAAGAACTGGCCGCCTTCGAGTATCCGCGTGACGCCGCCGCCGCGCAGTTTGTCGCCGGGCGCGCGCTGCCACGCGTCGGTCGCGAGCGGTGTGCCGTCGAACGCGCCGAGCGTGTCCGCGATATGCGATTGCAGGCCTTGCAGCCAGCTGCGCACGGCCTGTGTGTCGTAGCTCGAATTGCTCATGAATGCGGATGCTGAGGGCGGCACGCTGGTCGTGCCGCGGGGTTCTTCGGAGGAGCGCGCCGGTTATGCTCGCGCTCGGCGCCTGGCTGGCGCTTAGCTGGCACTCAACTGGCGCTTAGCCGGCCTTGCGGATTTCGAGCCCGCGCATGCTGCTCAGTGCTGGGGCAAGGCGCGGACGTCAGGACTTCAGGCTGCCGAAACTACCGGCCGAACTGGTGGCAAGACTACCCTGCATGCCTGCTTTGCCGGGCGGCCGCGCCGAGTGCCAAAACAGTGTAGCGCCGGCGGTTCGGCCCCGCGCGGTTTGCCCCGCGACGCATGGACGCGGGCGGGGCCGACAGGCGCCTAGTGCTTGCCGTCGTGCTTGCGGTTCAGCGCGCGATAACCGATATCGCGGCGATACTGCATGCCGTCGAAGGCGATCTGGTTGATCGCATCGTAGGCGGCCGTCTGCGCGGAGCGCACCGAATCCGCGAGACCGACGACGCACAGCACGCGTCCGCCCGAGGTGGTCAGCTTGCCGTCGGTCAGCGTGGTGCCGGCGTGGAACGTGACGGCATCGGCGGTTTCGGCGGGAATGCCGTTGATGCGGTCGCCTTTCCTCGGCGTGTCCGGATAGTTGTGCGCGGCGAGCACGACACCCAGCGCGGTACGGCGATCCCATTCGAGCTCGACGGTATCGAGCGTGCCGGCGATCGCCTGCTCGACCACCTTCGAATAATCGCCCTTCAGACGCGCCATGATCGGCTGCGTTTCCGGGTCGCCCATCCGGCAGTTGAATTCGAGCGTCTTCGGGTTGCCTTGCGCGTCGATCATCAGACCCGCGTACAGGAAGCCGGTGTAGCGGATGCCTTCCTTTTCCATGCCGCGCACGGTCGGCAGAATGATTTCGCGCATCACGCGCGCATGCAGTTGCGGCGTGACGATCGGCGCGGGCGAGTAGGCGCCCATGCCGCCGGTGTTCGGGCCCTGGTCGGCGTCGAGCAGACGCTTGTGGTCCTGGCTCGAGGCGAGCGGCAGCACGTGCTTGCCGTCGACCATCACGATGAAGCTCGCTTCTTCGCCGGCGAGGAATTCCTCGATCACGACGCGCGCGCCGGCATCGCCGAGCTTGTTGTCCGACAGCATCATGTCGACCGCGGCGTGCGCTTCTTCCAGCGTTTGCGCGACCACGACGCCCTTGCCGGCCGCGAGGCCGTCGGCCTTGATCACGATCGGCGCGCCCTTGGCGTCCAGATACGCATGCGCGGCGGCGACGTCGGCGAAGGTCTCGTATTCGGCGGTCGGAATGCCGTGGCGCTTCATGAACGCCTTGGCGAAATCTTTCGAGCTTTCGAGCTGGGCGGCCTCTTTGGTCGGCCCGAAGATCTTCAGACCGCGCGAGCGGAACAGGTTGACGATGCCGGCCGCGAGCGGCGCTTCCGGCCCGACCAGCGTAAAGGCGATCTGTTCCTTTTCGACGAAATCCGCGAGCGCGGCCGGCTCGGTGATGTCGAGGTTGCGCAGACGCTCGTCCTGAGCGGTGCCGCCGTTGCCGGGCGCGACGTAGACGAGCTGGACCCGCGGCGATTGCGCGAGCTTCCATGCGAGCGCATGTTCGCGACCGCCGGAACCGACGACGAGTAACTTCATGTGAATCCCCGAGACTTGAAAACCATAAACGGCCGAGCGATCGTGCTCAGCCGTGCAATAAACCATCGACAGCAACGACAAACGACACCCGAAGTCCGGCACTCGCGCGGCGCGGCCTGCTGCAGGCCGCATGCAGGATGCGCGCCACGCGCACCCTGCGCTTCACGCGTTGCCGGCACACGCTCACTCGCCGGCGATCGACGCGTTTGTATAGACTTCCTGCACGTCGTCCAGATTTTCCAGCGCGTCGAGCAGCTTCTGCATCTTGACCGCGTCATCGCCGGTGAATTCGACTTCGGTCTGCGGCTTCATCGTGACTTCGGCCAGTTCGGCCTTGAAGCCGGCTGCTTCCAGCGCAGCCTTGACCTTCGAAAAATCGTTCGGCGGGCACAGCACTTCGATACTGCCGTCCTCGTTCGTGACGACGTCGTCGGCGCCGGCTTCGAGCGCGGCTTCCATCAGCGTGTCTTCAGCCGTGCCGGGCGCGAACAGGAACTGGCCGACGTGATCGAACATGAACGACACCGAGCCGTCGGTGCCCATGTTGCCGCCGTTCTTCGAGAATGCGTGACGCACTTCCGCGACCGTGCGGGTGCGGTTGTCGGTCATCGTGTCGACGATCACCGCCGCGCCGCCGATGCCGTAGCCTTCGTAGCGGATTTCCTCGTAGTTCGCGCCTTCCGCGCCGCCGACACCGCGCTGGATCGCACGGTTGATGTTGTCTTTCGGCATGTTGGCGTCGTACGCCTTGTCGACCGCGAGCCGCAGACGCGGGTTCGAGTCGATGTCGCCGCCGCCCATGCGCGCCGCGACCTGGATTTCCTTGATGAGCCGCGTCCAGACCTTGCCACGCTTGGCATCGGCCGCTGCTTTCTTATGCTTGATGTTGGCCCATTTCGAATGACCCGCCATACTTTTCTCCGTCGCGCGCGCCAGCGGGGCGCACGCATAGTGCAATTGTCGTTGCGAAGTCGGGCGCTTGCCGCGCCTCGATGTCAAACCTGCTGTGAACCCTTGCGGCATCGGCCTGCCGGTGCCCGAGTCACGCACCGGGCGGCGCTGTTACTGCCGCTTGCCGCGGCTCACCGCCGCCGTCTACTCACGGCCAGCCAGGTCGTGCCGGGCGCCTTCAGCCGCTTGCCCGCATCCGCGCTCGTAGCCGCCTGCATTGGCCCACGTTCGCGATGATCCGTTTCGCGCCGGTCGAATCCCGCCGGGTCCGGTAAGCGAGGCAGAAAGCCGGCGGCGCGATTGGGCGGGACGGTGGACGTGAGGCCAACGCGGCGCTAGCGCGGTGCGCCAGTCGATGCGAAAAGCCGGCATTGCCGCGCTCGCGCAGGCGAGATTGCAGGCCAGGCCATGGGTCGAGCGGATTCGAATTTTATCATGCCGCGAGGGTGCGGCAGAGGGGGCCAGGACGCGAAACCGGGCGGAAATGCGATGAAAATCAAGCGAAATCAAGTGACGGCGCAAACGGCGGCGGTGCGGATACGCTGCGCGAACGGGACGGCGCAGCGCAAACCGTCCGCGCCGGTTACGTCAATTCTTGGTGCCGAACAGCCGGTCGCCTGCGTCGCCGAGACCCGGCTCGATGTAAGCGTGCTCGTTCAGCTTCGAATCGAGCGACGCGACATACAGCTTGACGTCGGGGTGCGCGTCCTGGAACACCTGCACGCCTTCGGGCGCCGCCACCAGCGCGAGAAACATGATGTTTTCGCCGGCCACGTTGCGGCGCTTGAGCACGTCGACCGCGTGCACGGCCGAGTAGCCGGTCGCGACCATCGGATCGCACAGGATGAACACGCGGTCCTCCAGATCCGGCAGCCGCACCAGATATTCGACCGGCCGATGATCCTCCGCGCGGTACACGCCGATGTGGCCGACGCGCGCCGACGGCACCAGTTCGAGCAGCCCGTCCGACATGCCGACGCCCGCGCGCAGCACCGGCACGATCGCGAGCTTCTTGCCGGCGATCACCGGCGCGTCGATTTCCATCAGCGGCGTGTTGATGCGGCGGGTGGTCATCGGCAGATTGCGGGTGATCTCGTAGCCCATCAGCAGTGTGATCTCGCGCAGCAGATCGCGGAACGTGCGTGTCGACGTGTCCCGGTCGCGCATATGCGACAGCTTGTGCTGGATCAGCGGGTGATTGAGGATGAAAAGATTGGGAAAACGGCTGTCCTGGATCATGGCGGGCTCGCGCGCGGCGGCAAGGTGGATCGGTTCGGCGCGCCGCATCGGCCGCGCCGTCCCCGCAAGGCGGACGAACGGACAGGCGGGCGCGCCATCGCGCAAGTTTACCGAAAGAGTGGCACCGGACGATATCGGAGATTGCTGCGTGGAGATTGCAGCGGCCCGGCACAGTCCGGCACCGATTCTTCTAGAATCGGGGGAGGCATCGCAACGCCCGCGCGCGTCCGCGCCGGGACTCCGACACGAGGACACACAGATGGATATGGGAATCGCAGGACGCACCGCGCTGGTTTGCGCGGCGAGCAAAGGTCTGGGTCGCGGCTGCGCGGAAGCGCTCGCCGCCGAGGGCGTCAATCTGACGATCGTCGCGCGCACCGCTGAAACGCTCGAGGCGACCGCCGCGGAAATCCGCAAGCAGAGCGGCGTCGAAGTGAAGACGGTCGCCTGCGACATCACCACGCCCGAAGGCCGCGCGGCCGCGCTTGCCGCCTGTCCGCAGCCGGATATCCTCGTCAACAATGCCGGCGGCCCGCCGCCGGGCGACTTCCGCAACTTCACGCACGACGACTGGATCCGCGCGCTGGAAAGCAACATGCTGACGCCGATCGAGCTGATCCGTCAGACCATCGATTCGATGAGCGCGCGCGGCTACGGACGCATCGTCAATATCACCAGTTCGGCGGTAAAAGCGCCGATCGACGTGCTGGGTCTCTCCAACGGCGCGCGCTCGGGCCTGACCGGCTTCGTCGCGGGCCTCGCGCGCAAGGTCGCGCCGACCGGCGTGACGATCAATAACCTGCTGCCGGGGCTGTTCGATACCGACCGCATCGCGGTCACGTTCGAGGCGCAGGCCAGGACGCACAACATTTCCGTCGACGAAGCGCGCAAGCAGCGGATGAAGACGATTCCGGCCGGCCGCTTCGGCAATCGCGACGAATTCGGCCGCGCGTGCGCGTTCCTGTGCAGCGTGCATGCGGGCTACATCACCGGGCAAAACTGGCTGATCGACGGCGGCGCTTATCCGGGTACGTACTGAGCGGGTACGTACCGAGCGGGCACGTACCGCGCAGCGCCAGGCAGTCCCACCACAACAACGACAATCACAACGGCTTGAGGAGTCTTACGTCATGAGTACCCGCATTGCGCTGATCGCGCACGATCACAAGAAGGACGACATCGTCAAACTGGCCGGCGAATACATCGATACGCTCGCGCGCTGCGAGATCGTCGCGACCGGCACGACCGGCGGACGCATCGGCGACACGCATGGGCTGAAAGTCGAACGCATGCTGTCCGGTCCGCACGGCGGCGATTTGCAGATCGGCGCGCAACTCGCGGAAGGGCGGGTGGACGTGGTGATTTTCCTGCGCGACCCGATGACCCCGCAGCCGCACGAACCGGACATCAACGCGCTGGTGCGGGCCTGCGACGTGCACAACATTCCGTGCGCGACGAACATCTCGACCGCGCGCATGGTGCTCGACGTGTTGACGCTGCGACTGAGCGGCCAGGCCTGAAGGTACGAGGGGCTTCAAGGCTGGCCGCACCCCGATTCAGACAGATCAAGGAGACGAGATGACCAAGGCAATCCGATTCGATAAAACCGGTGGCCCGGAAGTAATGAAATGGGTCGACGTGGAAGTAGGCGAGCCCGGCGCGGGTGAGATCCGTATTCGCCAGACGGCGGTCGGCCTCAACTATATCGACGTGTATTTCCGCACCGGCCTCTATCCGCTGCCGTTGCCGGGCGGGCTCGGCATGGAGGCGGCCGGCGAGGTGGTCGCGGTGGGCTCGGGTGTCACGGAGCTGAAGGCTGGCGATCGCGTCGCCTATGTCGCGCGGCCGCCCGGCGCGTATGCACAGGAGCGCGTGCTGCCGGCCGCGCACGTCGTGAAGCTGCCTGCTGGCGTCAGCGACGAGCAGGCGGCATCGGTGATGCTGCAGGGTCTGACCGCGCAATATCTGCTGCGCCGCACGTATCGGGTGAAGGCCGGCGACACGATCCTGATCCAGGCTGCCGCGGGCGGCGTCGGCCTGCTGGTGTGCCAGTGGGCGAAGGCGCTCGGCGCGACGGTGATCGGCACGGTCGGCTCGGACGAAAAAGCCGACATCGCGAAAGCGCGCGGCTGCGATCACGCGATCGTCTACACACGCGAAAACTTCACGAAACGCGTACGCGAAATCACCAATGGTGCCGGCGTGCCGGTCGTCTACGATTCGATCGGCAAGGACACGTTCGAGAAGTCGCTCGACTGTCTCGCGCCGCTCGGTCTGTTCGTGAGCTTCGGTAACTCGTCGGGGCCGTTGCCGCCGATCGATTCGTCCGAATTCGCGGGACGCGGTTCGTTGTTCTTTACGCGCCCGACGCTGTTTACCTACATGGCTAAACGCAGCGATTACGAAGCGATGTCGGCCGAGCTGTTCGACGTGCTGAGTTCGGGCAAGGTCAAGACGAGCATCAACCAGCGTTACGCGCTGCCCGACGTCGGCCAGGCGCATGCGGATCTCGAAGGGCGCCGCACGACGGGCTCGACGATTCTGCTGCCGTAACGGCAGCGAGGCGCCGACCAGCGCCGCAGTACACACACAGCAACCTCCCCGAGGGCCGCGCCATCGCAAGACGGCGCGGCCCTGTCCGTTTACGCGATTTTTACGCGCGTCCCACCATCTTTGACCAGGCCTTTAGGCCAATCGGCATACCGTTGCACCTATCCAAAATCCGTCAATGGAGAACGAAAATGGATGTGCTGTATGTCGGGGGCCTGGTGCTGTTCGCCGTGCTGACCTTTGGTTTGATTGGCGGCTGCGAGAAGCTGATGCAGTTCCGCCGTGGACAGGGAGCGCGGTCATGAACTGGATGATGTGGCTCGCCGGCGCGTCCACCGCGCTGCTGTTTATTTATCTCGTATATGCGCTGCTGCGCGCGGAGGACATTGAATGAACGCGAACAATGTCTTGCAAGCGAGCCTTTTTATCGTCGTACTGCTGGCCGCCGCGGTGCCGGTGTCCCGTTATATCGGCGCGGTGATGGACGGCAGCTCGCGCGTCGTGCGCGTATTCGCGCCGCTCGAGCGTTTGCTGTATCGCCTCGCGGGCGTCGATTCGTCGGCGGAAATGGGCTGGAAGCACTACGCGATCGCGACGGTCGCGTTCAACGTGCTCGGCGTGCTGTTCCTGTACGTGCTGCTGCGCGTGCAGGGGTGGCTACCGGGCAATCCGCAGCAGTTCGGCCCGATGACGGTCGATGGCGCGTTCAATACGGCGGTCAGTTTCGTTTCCAACACGAACTGGCAGGACTACACGCCTGAGCAAACCGTCAGCTATCTGACGCAGATGCTCGGCCTGACCGTGCAGAACTTCCTGTCGGCGGCAACCGGCATCGTCGTCGTGATGGCGCTGATCCGCGGCTTCGCGCGGCATACCGCGCAGACCATCGGCAACTTCTGGGTCGACATCACGCGCCTGACGATGTACGTGCTGATTCCGATGTCGATGATCGTTGCGGCTGTGCTGATGAGCCAGGGCGTGATCCAGAACTTCAAGGCGTATCAGGACGTACCGACGCTGCAGACCACCACCTATTCCGCGCCGAAGCTCGACGCGCAGGGTAATCCGGTCAAGGACGCGAAGGGCAATCCGGTCACCGTCGACACGCCGGTGAAGACGCAGACCATCGCAATGGGTCCGGTCGCGTCGCAGGAAGCGATCAAGATGCTCGGCACCAACGGTGGCGGCTTCTTCAACGGCAACTCCGCGCATCCGTTCGAAAACCCGACGCCGTTCTCGAACTTCGTCGAGATCTTCTCGATGCTGCTCATCCCGGCGGCGCTCGCGCTCGTGTTCGGACGCGTGATCGGCGATCGCCGGCAGGGCGTGGCCGTGCTCGCGGCGATGACGATCGCGTTCGGCGTGTGCGTGTTCGGCGAAATCAGTGCCGAGCAGAGCGGCAATCCGGCATTCGCCGCGCTCAATATCGACCAGTCGGCGAACGCGCTGCAGTCGGGCGGCAATACGGAAGGCAAGGAAACGCGCTTCGGTATCGCGCAGTCGGGCATCTTCACGGTCGCGACGACAGCGGCTTCGTGCGGCGCGGTTGCCAACACGCACGACTCGCTGACGCCGATCGGCGGCCTCTATCCGATGCTGTTGATGCAGCTGGGCGAGGTGGTGTTCGGCGGTGTCGGTTCCGGTATGTACGGGATGCTCGTGTTCGCGCTGCTCGCGGTGTTCGTCGCGGGTCTGATGATCGGCCGCACGCCCGAGTACGTCGGCAAGAAGATCGAGGCCTACGAGATGAAGATGGTGTCGATCGTCGTGCTGCTGACGCCGCTGCTGGTGCTGGTCGGCACGTCGATCGGGGTGCTCACGGACGCGGGCAAGGCCGGCATCCTGAACCCCGGCGCGCACGGCTTCTCCGAAATCCTCTACGCGTTCAGCTCGGCCGCGAACAACAACGGTAGCGCGTTCGCGGGTCTGACGGTGAGCACACCGTTCTACAACTGGCTCACTGGCATTGCGATGTGGTTCGGCCGCTTCGGCTCGCTCGTGCCGGTGCTCGCGATCGCTGGCTCGCTTGCCGCGAAGAAGCGCATCGGCGTCACCGGCGGCACGCTGCCGACGCATGGTCCGCTGTTCGTCGTGCTGTTGCTCGGCACGGTGCTGCTGGTCGGTGCGCTGACGTATGTGCCGGCGCTTGCGCTCGGTCCCGGCGTCGAACATCTGATCATGATGGGTGCGCATTGACGCGGCCCGTTCGAATGAGCAGCTGAACAGGTGAAAAAGCGCGCGCCGGCGGATGGCGGGCAAGCCCGGGAAAAAACCGCGGCGCGCGCACAGGGATATTCGAGGATTCAATGACTGAACATAACGCTACGAGGTCCATGTTCGACCCGGCGCTGGTGCGCCCGGCCATCGTGGACTCCTTCAAAAAGCTCACGCCGCGCACGCAATTCCGCAATCCGGTGATGTTCTGCGTGTACGTGGGCAGCATTCTGACCACGATTCTGTGGATCGCCGCGCTCGGCGGCCAGGCCGAGGCGCCCGCGGGCTTCATTCTCGCGGTCACGCTGTGGCTGTGGTTCACCGTGCTGTTCGCGAACTTCGCGGAAGCGCTCGCCGAGGGCCGTTCGAAGGCTCAGGCCGCGTCGCTGCGCAGCGCGAAGAAAGACGTGATGGCCAAGAAGCTCAACGAGCCGCATCCGAAGTCGCCGATCCGCATCATGACGGCTTCCGATCTGCGCAAGGGCGACGTCGTGCTGGTCGAGACCGGCGACGTGATTCCGGCCGACGGCGAAGTGATCGACGGTGTCGCATCGGTCGACGAATCGGCGATTACCGGTGAATCCGCGCCGGTGATCCGCGAGTCGGGCGGCGACTTTTCGTCGGTGACGGGCGGCACGCGCGTGCTGTCGGACTGGATCGTCGTGCGCGTCACGGCGAACCCGGGCGAGGCGTTCCTCGACCGCATGATCGCGATGGTCGAAGGCGCGAAGCGTCAGAAGACGCCGAACGAAATCGCGCTGACGATTCTGCTGGTCGCGTTGACGATCGTGATGCTGCTCGCTACCGCGACGCTGCTGCCGTTCTCGATCTTCTCGGTCGAAGCCGCGAAAGCCGGCCATGTGGTGACGATCACCGCGCTCGTCGCGCTGCTCGTATGTCTGATTCCGACTACGATCGGCGGCCTGCTGTCGGCGATCGGCGTGGCCGGCATGAGCCGCATGATGCAGGCGAACGTGATTGCGACGTCGGGCCGCGCGGTCGAAGCGGCCGGCGACGTCGACGTGCTGCTGCTCGACAAGACCGGCACGATCACGCTCGGTAACCGCCAGGCTTCGCAGTTCGTGCCGGCGCCGGGTCTGACCGAAGAAGTGCTGGCCGATGCCGCGCAACTGTCGTCGCTTGCCGACGAAACGCCGGAAGGCCGCAGCATCGTCGTGCTCGCGAAGCAGCGCTTCAACATTCGCCAGCGCGATATGTCGTCGCTGCATGCGGTGTTTCTCGCGTTCACCGCGCAAACGCGGATGAGCGGCGTCGATTTGCCCGGCCGTGAAATTCGCAAGGGCGCGGCCGATGCGGTCAAGAATTACGTCGAAGCCAATGGCGGGCGCTTCCCGAACGAAGTCAACAACGCGGTCGCGGAAGTTGCACGGCGCGGCAGCACGCCGCTGGTGGTCGCCGAGAAGGGCGAACATGGTGCGCGCGTGCTCGGCGTGATCGAGCTGAAGGACGTCGTGAAGGGCGGCATCAAGGAGCGCTTCGCGGAACTGCGCAAGATGGGCATCAAGACCGTGATGGTGACGGGCGACAACCGCCTGACCGCCGCGGCGATCGCGGCCGAAGCGGGCGTCGACGACTTCCTCGCCGAAGCAACGCCGGAAGCCAAGCTCGCGACGATTCGCTCGCATCAGGCCGAAGGGCGGCTTGTCGCGATGACCGGCGACGGTACCAACGACGCGCCCGCGCTCGCGCAGGCCGACGTCGCGGTCGCGATGAACACCGGCACGCAGGCGGCCAAAGAAGCCGGCAACATGGTCGACCTCGATTCGAACCCGACCAAGCTGATCGAGATCGTCGAGATCGGCAAGCAGATGCTGATGACGCGCGGCTCGCTGACCACATTCTCGATCGCCAACGACGTCGCCAAGTACTTCGCGATTATTCCTGCCGCGTTCGCGTCGACGTATCCGGCCTTGAACGCGCTGAACGTGATGCATCTGGCGACGCCGGCTTCCGCGATCATGTCGGCGGTGATTTTCAACGCGCTGATCATCGTGCTGCTGATTCCGCTGGCGTTGAAGGGCGTGCGTTATCGGGCCCTGGGTGCGGCGATCCTGTTGCGCCGCAACCTGCTGATTTACGGTCTGGGCGGGATCATCGTGCCGTTCATCGGGATCAAGCTGATCGATATGGTACTCGCCGCGTTCGGCTGGGTTTGACGCTCAGACCCAGTCCGCATGCAGGCAACGCACAGGAATAACCGAGGGAATCACCCATCATGAAAAATCTGTTCCGTCCGCTGATCGTGATCTTCGTGGTACTCACCGCGATCACCGGACTCGCTTATCCCGCCGTGATGACCGCGTTCGGTCAGGCGGTGTTCCACAGCCAGGCCAACGGCAGCCTGATCGAGCAGGACGGCAAGGTGGTCGGCTCGCAGCTGATCGGCCAGCAGTTCGACGCGCCGCAGTACTTCTGGGGCCGTCTGTCGGCAACCAGCCCGATGCCGTACAACCCGCAGGGCTCGAGCGGCTCGAACCTCGGGCCGACCAACCCGGCGCTGCTCGATGAGGTCAAGGGCCGTCTCGACGCACTGAAGGCGGCTGGCACCGATATGTCGAAGCCGGTGCCGGTCGACCTGGTCACGTCGTCGGGCAGCGGTCTGGATCCGGAGATCAGCCCGGCCGCGGCGGCCTATCAGGTCGAGCGCGTCGCGAAGGCGCGCAATGTCGCGGCGAACGACGTGCAGGCGCTGGTCGATCGCTATACGACCGGCCGTCAGTTCGGCCTGTTCGGCGAGCCGCGCGTGAATGTGCTGAAGCTGAATCTCGCGCTGGATCAGCTGAAGCGCGGCTAAGCCGAAAGCGACCTCGGCGACGACGCTCAAGGCTCACGGCGCGCATCGTCTGTCAGGACGATGCGCGTCATCGTTGCCGTCCGTTCCGCCCGCGATGCCAAACGCGATCCAAAACACGAGCGAAAGCGCCCAAGCGAAAGCGCAATCGAAACGGAGCGGCGTCCGCGAGGCGCCGCATCGCCATTTGCGGGCCGGCGCGGGCCGTGCCACCATGCAGGCACCGCCGCTCGCACGACTATGAAAACCACTGAGCATGAACCGCCCCGATCCTGATGAACTGCTCGACAAGTTGCAGCGCGACGAAGAAAAACGTCAGCGCGGCCGGCTGAAAATTTTCTTCGGCGCGTCGGCGGGTGTCGGCAAGACCTACGCGATGCTGCAGGCCGCGGCGCGCCGCAAGGACGAGGGCGTCGACGTGCTGGTCGGCATCGCCGAAACGCATGGGCGCGGCGAAACCGCCGCGCTGCTCGCGGGGCTCGACGTGCTGCCGCTCGCGCATATCGAGTATCGCGGCCGCAAGCTCGGCGAGTTCGATCTCGACGCGGCGCTCGCGCGCAAGCCGCAACTGATTCTCGTCGACGAACTCGCGCATTCGAACGTGCAGGGCGCGCGCCACCTGAAGCGCTGGCAGGACGTCTACGAACTGCTCGACGCGGGTATCGACGTCTATACGACGGTCAACGTGCAGCACCTCGAGAGCCTCAACGACGTGGTCGGCCAGATCACCGGCATTCGCGTGTGGGAGACGGTGCCGGACCGCGTATTCGATCACGCCGACGAAGTCACGCTGGTCGATCTGCCGGCCGAGGAACTGCTCGACCGGATGCGCGACGGCAAGGTGTACATGGCGCAGCAGGCCGAGCGCGCGGTGCGTAACTTTTTTCGTAAGGGCAACCTGATCGCGCTGCGCGAGCTGGCGCTGCGCCGCACCGCCGATCGCGTCGACGCGCAGATGCGCGAGTATCGCGCCGACCGCTCGATCCAGCGTATCTGGCAGGCGCGCGAACGGCTGCTGGTGTGCGTGGGTCCGGGTCCCGAGGCGCCTGCGCTGGTGCGCTCGGCGGCGCGTCTGGCCGCGAGCCTGAAGGCCGACTGGCTTGCCGTGTATGTCGAGACGCCCGCGTTGCAGCGCTTGCCCGATGCGCGCCGCGAACGCACGCTGAATGCGTTGAAGCTGGCTGCCGAACTCGGCGCCGAAACCGCGACGCTGGCCGCCGCCGACGCGTCCGATGCGCTGATCGGCTACGCGCAGGCGCGCAACGTATCGAAGCTGGTGGCGGGCGCGTCGTCGCGCACCGGTATGGGGCGCTGGCTGCGCAGGCCGCTGGGCGAACGCATCGCCGAGAAGAGCGGCGAACTCGATCTCACGCTGATTCGCGTGTCGTCCGAGCGCGACGGCGGCGAGCGGCGGCGTCTGTTGAACACGACAGCGAATGCGTGGCGCGACGCGTTGAGCGCGGCGCGCGAGCGCCGTTCGCCGCCACGCGCGTATGCGTTCGCGGTCGCGATCGGCGCGGCGATCACGTTGCTGTCGAGCCAGTTGATCGATCGCATCGATCTGACCAACCTCGTGATGCTGTATCTGCTCGGCGTGATCTTCACCGCGGTGAAGCTGGGCCGTGGGCCGGGCGTCGTGCTGTCGTTTCTCAGCGTCGCCGCGTTCGATTTCTTTTTCGTGCCGCCGCGCATGTCGCTGTCGGTGTCCGATACGCAGTACCTGTTGACCTTTTTCGGCATGCTGCTGACGTCGCTGGTGATCAGCCATCTGACGTCGAGCCTGCGCCGCGAGGCGAGCGTCGCACAACGCCGCGAGCAGCGCACCGGCGCGATGTACGAGATGGCGCGCGAACTGGCCGCGGCGCTGACCACCGAGCAGATCGTCGGGATCGGCAGCCGGCATGTCAGCGAAGTGTTCGGCGCGCGCGTCGCGATCCTGCTGCCCGACAGTGTCGATCAGGTCAAACAGAAGATCGAAGACCCGGACGCGGCGATCACGCTCGAAGGCGAGCAGCTCGATCTCGACGTCGGTCAGTGGGTCTACGACCAGCAGAAGCCGGCCGGCCACGGCACCGATACGCTGCCCGCCGCTGCAGCGCTGTATCTGCCGCTGAAGGCGCCGATGCGCACGCGCGGCGTGCTCGCGGTCGTGGTGCGCGACGAGCGCGAGTTGAACGTGCCGGAGCAGCGGCGCATGTTCGACGCGTTCGCCGCGCAGATCGCGCTTGCGCTCGAACGCGTGCATTACGTCGATATCGCGCGCGATGCGCTCGTCAATATGGAGTCGGAGCGGCTGCGTAACTCGCTGCTGTCGGCGATCTCGCATGATCTGCGCACGCCGCTGACGACGATCGTCGGCTTTTCGTCGATGCTCGCGCAGACCAGGCATGCGCAGGCGGCCGAGCCATTCGCTACCCAACGCAGCGACGAACTCGTCGACGCGATTCACGAAGAGGCGCTGCGCATGACCGGCATCGTCACGAATCTGCTCGACATGGCGCGACTGCAGGCCGGTAGCCTGCAACTGAACCAGCAATGGACGCTGCTCGAAGAAACCGTCGGCGCCGCGTTGCGCGCGTGCAAACGCGTGCTGGCGGGTCATCCGGTGCAGGTCACGCTGCCCGCCGATCTGCCGCTGCTGCATCTGGACGCGGTGCTGATGGAGCGGCTGTTCTCGAACCTGTTCGAGAACGCCGCGAAATACACCGCGGCCGGCACGCCGCTGACGATCGGCGCGCAGCAGATCGACGCGGACGGCGCGCCATTCGTGCGCGTCACGGTCGACGACGACGGCCCCGGTCTGCCCGCCGGCATGGAAGCGCGCGTATTCGAGAAGTTCACGCGCGGCGAGAAGGAGTCGGCGAAACCGGGCATCGGGCTCGGGCTCGCGATCTGCCGCGCGATCGTCGAGGCGCATGGCGGCGCGATCGGCGCGATGAACCGCGTCGCCGGAGACGGCCGCGTCGAAGGCGCGCGCTTCTGGTTCACACTGCCGGTCAAGACGCCGCCCGACGCGCCTGATACGCTGGAAGAAGACGACAGCGCCGCCGCCGGGCCGCATCAACAGGACCGTGCCGTCGACGCGTCGGCGCAGGCGAATTCATCCGACGCGCCGCGCGCCGATGCGCACACCGATATCCAGTCCGGCGGCACCGCCGCCGAGCTTGACCCTGACTTTCATCCGCTAGCCAAACCGAATCCATGAGTGACCCGAGCATCACCGTTGTTCTGATCGAAGACGAAAAACAGATCCGCCGTTTCGTGCGTACCGCGCTCGAAGGCGAGGGCATCGTCGTGCACGACGCCGAAACCGGCAAGCAGGGGCTGGTCGAAGCCGCGACGCGCAAACCCGATCTCGTGATCGTCGATCTCGGCCTGCCCGATACCGACGGCCTCGAAGTGATCCGCGAACTGCGCGGCTGGAGCGAGCTGCCGGTGATCGTGCTGTCGGCGCGCACCCAGGAAAGCGAGAAGGTCGCCGCGCTCGATGCCGGCGCCGACGACTACCTGACCAAGCCGTTCGGCGTATCCGAACTGCTCGCGCGGATTCGCGCGCATCTGCGGCGGCGCAACCACGGCGGCGCGAACGAATCGCCGCAGGTGCGCTTCGGCGCGGTTACCGTCGATCTCGCGTTGCGCCTGGTTACTCGCGACGGCGCCGCGATCCATCTGACGCCGATCGAATACCGGCTGCTCGCGACGCTCGTGCGCCACGCCGGCCGTGTGCTCACGCACCGGCAACTGCTGCGCGACGTGTGGGGACCGTCGCACGTCGAGAGCCATCACTACCTGCGCATTTATATGGCGCATCTGCGCGGCAAGCTGGAGCGCGACCCGGCGCAGCCGGAGCATATCGTGACCGAAACGGGGGTGGGATACCGGCTGGTCGGCGCGGTTTGACGCCCGCTTCGCTATAATTGCCCGACGTAAGGACGGCCTTACGCTTCTATCGATCACCGGGGACGGCCCCATTTTTTCATGGAGCTGTCTGATGTCCTGGTTTCTTCTGCTGATCGCCGGTTTGCTCGAAGTCGCGTGGGCTGCCGGTCTCAAAACTTCCGAAAGTTTTACCCGCTTCTGGCCGTCCGTCTTCACGGTCGTGACCGCGCTTGGCAGCTTTGCGCTGCTCGCGATCGCGATGCGCCAGTTGCCGCTCGGCACCGCCTACGCGGTGTGGACCGGCATCGGCGCGGTCGGCGCATTCGTATTCGGTGTCGTGACGATGGGCGAAGCGCTGACGGTCGCGCGTGTCGCCAGTGCGTCGCTGATCGTAATCGGCCTGATCGGGCTCAAGCTGTCGTCCGGTCATTGATACGGCCGGCATCGCAGCGGTAGCCCGCCCGCGCCGCCGGCGCGGGCTTTCAGCGGCTTTACCAACTGCGCCACACCCCCGTTCGCCGCTCTACGTCCTGCGAATTAACGTGGCTATAATGAGACGGAAACAACCTGACATTTTCCGCGGCCTGGCTGGCGCGGCCGGCCAGGCGAGTCTGACGACTTCGGCGCGGAACTTCCGCTTCTTTCCCGCCGCGGCGCCCGGCCCGCACAGAGCGTGTGGAGGCGGCCATGCTTGAATCACTTTCGCTTGCTGCGGGCCTTTCATGGGGCAGCGGCCTGCGCCTCTATCTGACGGTCCTGCTGGCCGGCGTGTTCGAACGCCTCGGCCTGATTCATCTGCCTAACACATTGTCCGCGCTGTCCTCGCCCTGGGTGATCGGTGCGGCCGCGGCACTGACGCTCGCCGAATTCTTCGCCGACAAGATCCCCGCGTTCGATTCGCTGTGGGACGCGATTCATACCTTTATCCGCATTCCGGCCGGCGCCGTGCTGGCCGCCGGCGCGCTCGGCCACGCCGATCCGGCGCTGCTGACCGTCGCCGCGCTCGCGGGCGGCACGCTCGCCGGCACCGCGCATCTTGCGAAGGCGGGCACGCGCGCGCTGATCAATCTGTCGCCGGAGCCGCTGTCGAACGTCGTGACGTCGACTGCCGAGGATGGTCTCGTGTTTGGCGGCATGCTGCTCGCATTGTTCGTCCCGCTCGTGTTTCTGGTGCTGATGGTAGGCTTCCTGTTTCTCGCGGCATGGGCGTTGCCGCGGCTGTGGCGTGGCGTGCAGGGCGGCTTTCGCGGCATGGCCACGCACATGGTGTCGCGATTTGCGAGGAGCAGGCACGATTGAGTGAAGCACTACGAGGTTCAGGCAAGGGCTCCAGAACGGGTTCCGATACAGGTTCAGGTGCGGGTTCAGGCGCGCGTATCGATCTGAAGGCGACGCGGCGGCTCGGTGGCGTCGATCTGCTGCGGCAGGCCGTCCGCATGACCGCGCGCGACTGGCGCGCCGGCGAACTGACGATGCTGCTGCTGGCACTGGTGCTGGCCGTCGCGGCGCTGTCCAGCGTCGGCTTTCTCTCCGACCGGTTGCATCAAGGTCTCGAGCGTGACGCGCGGCAGATGATCGCCGCCGATTTCATCGTTCGCGCCGATCATCCGGTCGATCCGCAATTCGCCACCGAGGCGCACGCACTCGGCTTGCGCACCGCCACCACGGCGATCTTTCCGAGCATGATCAATTCGACCGGCGTGCAGCCGGTGTCGCGGCTCGCCGCCGTCAAGGCGGTGTCGCCGGACTACCCGCTGCGCGGTGCGGTGCGGATCGCCCCCGCGGCCGGCGCGGCCGATCATCCGGCCACGTCGATTCCGGCGCCGGGCACCGTGTGGGTCGACGAGCAGTTGCTCGACGCATTGAAGCTGAAGGTCGGCGACAAGGTGAAAGTCGGCGGCCGCGATTTCACGATCAGCGCGCTGATCACACGTGAACTCGATCGCGGCTTTTCGTTCGTCAACTTCTCGCCGCGCCTGATGCTGCGCGAAGACGATGTGCAATCGACTGGTCTGGTCACGTACGGCAGCCGCGTCACGTACCGGCTGCTGGTGGCCGGCGCGGACGATGCGGTCGCGCGCTTCACACAGTTCGCGCACGACCATGTGGATGCCGGCAAGATGCGCGGCGTCGGGCTCGAATCGCTGCAAGACGGCCAGCCGCAGGTGCGCCAGACACTCGATCGCGCGGGCCATTTCCTGACGCTCGTGTCGCTGCTGACCGCGCTGCTCGCGGCCGTTGCGATCGCGATGGCCGCGCATCGCTATATGCGCCGGCATCTGGACGGCTGCGCGGCGATGCGCTGCCTTGGCGTGAGCCAGGCCGCGCTGCGGGCGCTGTTCGTGCTCGAATTCGTCGGGCTCGGCCTGATCGGCGGCGTGCTTGGCGTCGCGCTCGGTTATCTCGGTCATCTGGCGTTGCTGACGTGGCTCGGCAGCCTGATCGACGTGGTGCTGCCGCAGCCGACGGCGTGGCCCGCGCTCGAAGGCATCGCGGCCGGCCTCGTGCTGCTGCTCGGCTTCGCGTTGCCGCCGCTGTTGCCGCTAACGCGCGTGCCGCCGGTGCGCGTGCTGCGCCGCGAATGGGGCGAGGCGGGCCGTACCGCATGGGCCGCCTATGCGCTCGGCATCGTGCTGTTCGCCGGGCTGCTGATTCTCGCGGCGGGCGAATTGAAGCTCGGCGGGATCGTCGCGGGCGGCTTCGCGGGCGGCTTGCTGGTGTTCGCGCTGATCGCGCGGCTCGCGTTGTGGGCTGCCGCGCGCGGCGTCCGGAGCGAGCGCATCAACGCGGGGATCGGCTGGCGTTATGCGCTCGCGTCGCTGGAGCGGCGCAGCAACACGAGTGCGCTGCAGATCACCGCGCTCGGCATCGGCCTGATGTGCCTGCTGCTGATCGCGATGACGCGCAACGACCTCGTGCAGGGCTGGCGCAAATCGACGCCGCCCGATGCGCCGAACGAGTTCATCATCGATATCCAGCCGGATCAGCGCGACGCGGTCACGCAGTATCTGGATGCGCACGGCATCACCGGCGCGGCGCTGTCGCCGATGGTGCGCGGCCGGCTCGTCGCGATCAACGGCCGCGCGGTCAATCCGGATTCGTTCAAGGGCGCGGATGCGCGGCGTCTGGTCGATCGCGAGTTCAACCTGTCGTACACGACGCAGTTGCCCGACGACAACCGGATCGCCGAGGGCAACTGGTTCGGCGACACGACGAAGCCGCAGATTTCAATCGAGCAGGGTCTCGCGAAACTGATCGGTGTGAAGCCCGGCGATACGCTGCGCTTCGACGTGACGGGTTTGCAGATCGACGCGCCGGTGACGAGCGTGCGCAAGCTCGACTGGGGGTCGTTCAAGGTGAACTTCTTCGTGCTGATGCCGCCCGCCGCGCTGAGCGATTTTCCAGCGACGTTCATTACGAGCTTTCATCTGCCGCCGGATAAACAGTCGACGATCGATGGCCTGATCGCCGCCTATCCGAACCTCACCGCCATCGACACCGGCCCGATTCTCGCGCAGGTGCAGCGCGTGCTGCAGCAGGTGATCGGCGCGGTGCAGTTCCTGTTCGCATTCACGCTCGCGGCCGGTGTGCTGGTGCTGTACGCGGCGCTCGCCGGCACCCGCGACGAGCGTATGCGAGAATCCGCGCTGCTGCGCGCGCTCGGCGCGTCGCATCGGCAGGTGCGCGCGGTGCAGGTCGCCGAATTCGTCGCGGTCGGCGCGCTCGCCGGTTTGATGGCGGCGATCGGCGCGGAGATCGTCGGCTCGGTGCTCGCGACCCGCGTGTTTGCGTTCTATCTGGACTTCGATCCGTGGGTATTGCCGGCCGGTATCGTCGCCGGCATTGCCTGCGCGGGTGTGGGCGGCTGGCTGAGTCTGCGGCATGTGTTGTCGCGCCCCGCGTTGCAATCGCTGCGGGACGCGTGATTTTTTCTGGTTGATGAGCAGGGTATGAGCGATCTGAACGACGAAGTGTCCGCGGAGAAACCGACGGCCTTCGAGCTGGTGGGCGGCGAGGCGCGTGTGCGCGAAATGGTCGACCGGTTTTACGATTTGATGGATCTCGAAGCCGATTTCGCCGGCATTCGCGCGCTGCATCCGGCGTCGCTCGACGGTTCGCGCGACAAGCTGTTCTGGTTCCTGTGCGGCTGGCTCGGCGGCCCCGATCATTACATCAGCCGCTTCGGCCATCCGCGTCTGCGCGCGCGGCATCTGCCGTTCGCGATCGCATCGAGCGAGCGCGACCAGTGGCTGCGCTGCATGGCGTGGGCCATGGAAGATATCGGCTTGCCCGAGCCGCTGCGCGAACGTCTGCTGAGTTCGTTCTTCGAAACCGCCGACTGGATGCGCAACCGCAATGGCTGATACGCCGCCGCACGACACCTCATACACGGTCGCAGCCGACTACGCGGCGCTACCCGCGCGTGCCCGCGATGTGCTGGACTGCTGGTTCGGCGCTCCCGATTCAGGCGAGTACGGCACCGAGCGCAAGCTGTGGTTCTCCCGCAATGACGCCGTCGATGCGATGCTGCGCGAACGCTTCGGCGATCTGATCGACGCGGCGAACGCGGACGCGCTCGATGCATGGCAGGACTCGCCGCTCGGCGCGCTGGCGCTCGTCATCGTGCTCGATCAGTTCTCGCGCAACTGCCATCGCAATACCGCGCGCGCGTTTGCCGCCGACCGCAAGGCGCTCGCGGTCGCGCAACGGATGGTCGCAAGTGGCGCCGACCGTCTGTTGCCAAGCGTGCATCATCGCGCGTTCGCGTATCTGCCGTTCGAGCACAGCGAGACGCTGGCGGGCCAGCACGAGTCGCTGCGTCTGTTCGGGCAGCTTGCCGAGGAGCCGAGCGGCAAGTCGTATTACCGCTTCGCGGTGCGGCACGCGGAAATCATCGAGCGGTTTGGGCGCTTTCCGCATCGCAATGTGCTGGTCGGGCGCGCGTCGAGCGATGAGGAAACCGCGTTTTTGCGAGAGCCTGGGTCGTCGTTTTGAAGCGACGCTGACAGGCGTCGAAACCGAAGCCAACGCCTGCGCTTCGCTTTAGCGCGGCGCGCTTCACCCGACTAGTCGTCGCCGCGTACCGTGCCCGGAGCCGGCGTGTGCACGAACACCCGCAGCAGCTCATCCGTGTCGCCGGGTCGCGAGCCCGACCAGAACAGCCGCCAGTCGCCGGGCGGCGGACGCGGATTGGCGCGCCGGCTCTCTTCGATCAGCCACGTGCAACTGGTGGTGCGCGAGTCTTCATTCGGCCGATGCTCGATGCCCGTGTAGTAGTAGAGCATAGGCGCTTCCGATTCACCGAGGCTGGAGCTCGCCATGCAATCGCCGTCGTTCCATTCGATATCCATCTTCGCGCCGAGATCCCGGAACACCGAACGGTAGCTTTTCGCATAATCGAGCCACGGCAGCAGCAGCGTGCTGACGAGTCCCCACGCGAGCACCGCGCCCGCGCACCAGCTGAGCGCGCCGCGCCATCTGCCGGCGTGCTTGAACGACGGTAGCAGCCACAGCCAGCCGAACGTCAACAGCAACGCAGCGGCGATCAGCACGGGTTGCACGGGCAATACCCAGTCGAGCGGCAGCCAGCGGCCGAGCCGATGCAGCGATGCATGGGTGTTCGCGGGGCTCGTCATGATCGACCAGACGATCCACGCGAGCACGGCGATGCTGCCGAACAGCACGCGGCTCGTCATATCCCAGACCGTATGCAAGCGCGCCGGCAGTCTTTCGACACCCAGCATCGCGAGCAGCGCAAGTGGCGCGATAAACGGCAGGATGTACAGCTCGCGGACAGTCGCCGACGTTTGCAGCACCGCGAAGCCGATGCCCGCGAAAATCACCGGCAATGCGACGCGCGGATCGCGCCAGCGCCGCCATGCGCCACCCGCAAGCGCGGCCAGCGCGAGCGGCACTACTGGAAAGCCGACGCTCAGCGCGGTACGCAGCACGAACAGACGGCTCTCGTTTTCCGAGCCGAGTTCGGCGACCGAAAAGCCGAAGAAGCGGCCGATGTTGTTATCCCACAGCCACACCTTGAACAGCGCTTCCGAGCGCAGATAGAAGCAGATCGGCCAGATCAGCGCGAACGGCGCGCAGACGAGCGCGGCGATACCGAGCGCGCCCGCGAAGCTCCGGCTGCGGCACGCCGGATAGAGCACGAGTACCGCGCAAAGGGTCGCGGCGAACACCAGTGGCACGAACAGCCCTTTCGCGAGTAGCGACACGCCGACGCCCGCGCCGAACATCGCCGCGCCGCTCAGCGCGTTGCGACGCCGTTCGCGCGCGTCGCGTGGTTCTGCGGTCAGCGGCGTTGAAGACGCTGGCAAAGCTGCATCCGCATCCACATCGCGCAGATGCGCGAGCACGAGTTCGAACAGTCCGCAGAAGCCGAGCGCGGCGCCCGCCATCAGCGCGACGTCGGTCATCATGTCGTGCACGTGCTTGACGACGGCGAGTGTGCCGCCGAACAGCGCGAGCGTGCCGATCACGCGCAGATCGAACCAGCTCGACGCGCCGATCACACGGCGTGCAACGCGGCCGGTGTAGTAAAGGGTGAGGCCCGCGAACAGCGCGCTCGCGAGGCGCGCCGCGTCATGTAGCGGCAGGTAGCGGCCGAACATCCACGCAAAGCCGGCGGCGACCCAGTCGTAGATCGGTGGCTTTTCGACGAACGGCTGGCCCGCGCTGGTCGGTACGACGAGGTCGCCGGTATTGAGCATGTGCTGGACGATGCCGAACGTGTAGGTCTCATCCTGCTTCCACGGCTGGTGGCCCAGCGTGCCCGGCAGCAGCCACGCGCACAGCATCGCCAGCGCGACGATCCATAGCAACGGACGGACCGCCGTGAGCGCGCGCCAGCGCCGCAGGCCGCGCTGGGCTGGAGCCGTAGCCGTGCCGGCGGCGTTGGCCGTGTCGGCGACTTGTGATGTGAGTGCGGTGGCGGCAGGCGCCGCCAATATCGAAGCCGTGGGCGCGGCGGCTTTGCGCGCGCGCCCACTTGCGAACTGCTTGTCTTGCATGGAAGTCTCTGTTCAGCGGACGCGGCGGCATAGGCCGCGTCCTTATTGGGTCCGCCTTGTTGCGCGTGCGGATCTATGCGAGTCGGATGATTGTAGCGCCGTGTTCTTACGGAATATTACGAACGAGCGCGAGACGCGGACGGTTTGTGCGTGCGTGTGTTGGCTTCCGATCAGATCGACGGAAGGCGCGTGAGGAGAGAGGGAGAACTGAAGCGAAGAGCAAAAAAAAGCGCGGCCGCAATGGGCCGCGCTTTGCGCTGGACGTGTATGAGCGCTTAGCGGCCGCCGGCGACGTCGACCAGCGAACCTGTCACGTACGATGCCGCATCGCTGAGCAGCCAGACGATCGCCTCGGCCACTTCATCCGCGCTGCCGGGGCGGCCGAGCGGCGTGGTCGCGCCCAACTGCGCGGCGCGCTCGGGCTTGCCGCCGCTCGCGTGAATCTCGGTATCGATCAGACCCGGGCGCACCGCATTCACGCGCACACCCTGCGGGCCGAGTTCTTTCGCGAGGCCGAGCGTCATCGTGTCGATCGCGCCCTTCGAGCCCGCGTAGTCGACGTATTCGTTCGGCGAGCCGAGCCGCGCCGCCGCCGACGAAATATTGACGATCGCGCCACCCGCGCCGCCGCGCCGCGTCGACATGCGCCGCGCCGCTTCGCGCGCGCACAGGTACGCGCCGAGCACGTTGACGTCGAACATGCGCTTCAGGCGCGCGACGTCCATGTCCGCGAGCTGGCTCGACGGAGCGACGATGCCGGCGTTGTTGACGAGCGCGTCGACGCGGCCGAACGTCTGCTGCAGCGTATCGAACATCGCGATCACATCGGCTTCGTTGGCGACATCGCCGGCGATCGTCACCGCGCGGCCGCCCGCGCGTTCCACTTCGGCGACCGTCTGCTCGGCCGCGGCTACATCGCGCACATAGTTCACGCCGACACACCAGCCGCGCTCGCCAAGCAGGCGTGCGCTCGCACGGCCGATGCCGCGGCTGCCGCCGGTGATCAGAACAGCTTTCGTCATGGAAACCTCGTGGTTCGATTAGGGAGCGGATGCATTGCGCGCGATTCTTCAGTGACCCGGTTGCGAGAGAGACGTACAGACGATTCGTGCGCCAGCCGCGCAATGCTCACAGTTCATGGACGGGCCCATCATGCACGGGTCCATCCCCATGCGTTCTTCTCTTCAAATCGCGTTGCTTTGAACCGGAAGCGCCCATTTGTCGCCCGCGCGCGGCTGATAGCTTTGCAGCTTGCCGATCAGCGCGAGCGGGTCGGCGTCGATCTGCAGCATGTCGACATAGGTCTCGCGCATGAAGCCTTCATCGACCGTGTGGCGCAGCACCTGGATCAGCGGCTCGTAGAAGTGATCGACGTTCAGCAGACCGATCGCCTTGCCGTGGTAGCCGAGCTGCGCCCACGTGAAGACCTCGAACAGTTCTTCGAGCGTACCCGCACCGCCGGGCATCGCGACGAACGCGTCGGACAGCTCGGCCATCATCTTCTTGCGCTGATGCATGTCGGGCACCACGTGCAGTTCGGTCAGACCGTTATGGCCGACTTCCTTGTTGACCAGCAATTCGGGAATCACGCCGATCGCGCGGCCGCCTTCGGCCATGACCGTATCGGCGATCACACCCATCAGGCCCACCTTTCCGCCGCCGTAGACCAGCGCGAGATCGGCCTGAACCAGCGCGCGGCCGAACGCGCGGGCCGCTTGCGCATACAACGGTTTGGCTCCCATCGAGGAGCCGCAATACACACATACCGACTTCATTGTTCAAACGTCCTTCGATTCGTTGCGAGGCGTGGCGCCATCCCGTGGCGGCAGATAGTCGTAGAACTCGCGCTTGGGCAGCTTGCCCGACACGAGATCGTCGAACAGCTGCCGCGAGCGGCCGCGCAGATAAGGCGCCATCAGCGACACGATCTGCACGCTCACCTGATGCAGTTCCGCGCGGATGGCTTCCTGCTCGTTGTATTTGCGCGGATTCATCACGAACTGGTACGACAGCCAGTACGTGCCGATCACACCGACGTTGGTCGCGATCACGTGCAACTCCTGCGGCGTCGCGACCATTTCGCCGTCGGCGACCAGTTGCTCGCAGAACTGGCTTGCGAAGCGCACCTTGTGGCTGATGATCTGCTTGAAGTGAGTTTCGAGCGTGCGGTTGCGCGCGAGCAGATCGTTCAGATCACGATAGAGGAAGCGGTAGCGCCACGTGAAATCGACCATGTACTGCAGATACGACCACATTTCGTCGATGGTCGCGCGATGGTCTTCGGGAAAACGCAGACGCTTTTCGATCTCCTGCTCGAACTGGCTGAAGATGCTGTTGATGATGTCGTCTTTGTTGCGGAAGTGGTAGTACAGGTTGCCGGGACTGATCTCCATTTCCTCGGCGATCGTCGTCGTCGTGACGTTCGGTTCGCCGATTTCGTTGAAGAGCTTCAACGAGAGTTCGAGAATCCGTTCGCGCGTGCGGCGGGGAGGTTTGGCTTCCATGTCGTCCGGCCCTGGTTGTGCCGGGCTGGGCGCGCGGCGGCGTGCCGCTGCTGCGTGTTCCACCCGGATACGGTTGGTATCTTGAACGCCCGAACCTGCCGCCGCGCGGCGGGCTCCCCGAAGGGCAGGAAGGCGCGAGGCGTTGCTGCGGAGTGCCTGTGCTTTCCAGCGAGACTATCAATAGATTATAAACCGAGCGTTCGAATACCTAACCCACCGGACGGGTTTTCCATTCGGGCTTGCCATTGTTTGGGACGACTCCGCATGTCGACTACTGATTCAGTCAGCATCAGAAGCTCATAACCATGCGCTAACCCAGCGTACGACCAGCGGGCCGACGATCACGACCCACGTCATTACGCACATGCCGAGCGCGACCATCACGGCCGCGCTGCCGAGATCTTTCGCGCGGCGCGACAGTTCGTGGCGTTCGAGCGAGATCCGGTCGATTGCCGCTTCGACGCTCGAATTGAGCAGCTCGACGATCAGCACGAGCAGCACCGAGCCGAGCAGCAAGACGCGCGATACCGGATCGACCGGCACGAAGAGGCCGCACGGAACCAGGATCGCGGCGAGCGTGAGCTCCTGACGAAACGCGCTTTCCTCGCGGATCGCGACGCGAAATCCGGCCAGCGAGTTTTTCATCGCGTGCCACGCGCGCGTGAGGCCGCGGTTGCCTTTGTACGGATTGAAGGGCAGCGGCGCGAGCGGGTCGTCGGGACTCAGCGGTTCGTGCTGGTGTGCGTGCACGGCGTCGTGCTGGCCGGCTTGTTGTCCGTTGTGCTGTTCGGTGTACGAGGTGCTCGTATCGATACCGTTCGCGCCAGCGCCGTGGGCGCCGGTCGTGGTGGTCGCATGGTTCGCGCCGTTCACGTGAGGCGCGCCGGCATCCGCATGCTCGGGCATGCGTTGCTCGCGCACCTCGTCGAACGGCTCGATGCTGGTCGTATCGCGCGTGGATCGGACGGCGCGCAACGCGCCGCTCGACGCGCGCCCGGCGCTGGATCGGCTGCTTCGCATGGCGGATTTCGCGCGCCGCATCATGCAGCGGCGCTTTCCTCGCGATATGAGGTACGCGGCAGGGGCTTCAGATGCGCGGCGAACTGCGCGGACGCCGCTGCCCACGAGAAGCGCTCAGCCCATGCGCGTGCGTCCTGACGATCGATTTTCAGTGCCGCCAGACAGGCCTCGCGCAGATCCTCGTCCATTGCACCGGCGTTGCCGTCACCGAGTACGTCGATCGGACCGGTGACCGGATACGCCGCGACCGGCGTGCCGCACGCGAGCGCTTCGAGCAGCACGAGACCGAATGTGTCGGTGCGGCTCGGGAACACGAACACGTCGGCGGCCGCGTAGACCTTCGCCAACTCGGCCTGCGTGAGCACGCCGAGATAGTTGACTTCCGGATAGCGCGATTTCAGTTCGGCGAGCGCGGGGCCTTCGCCCGCGACCCACTTCGAGCCGGGCAGATCGATCTGCAGGAACGCCTCGACGTTCTTTTCGACCGCGACGCGGCCCACGTACAGGAAGATCGGCCGCGCGGTGTTGAGCACCTTCGAGTCCATCGGATGGAAGATCTCGAGGTCGACACCGCGGGTCCACAACACGACGTTCGTGAAGCCGAACTTTTCGAGGTCCTGCTTGACGACCGGCGTCGGTGCCATCACCGCCAGCGACGGCTTGTGGAACCAGTGCAGAAACTTGTAGGTGGCCGACAGCGGAATCTTGAAGCGCGCCTGCACGTATTCGGGAAAGCGCGTGTGATAGGCGGTCGTGAACGGCAGCTTGTGTTCGATCGCATAGGCGCGCGCGGCCATGCCGAGCGGGCCTTCGGTCGCGATATGCAGCGCGTCGGGCGCGAACTGATCGATGCGCGCGCGCAGCTTGCGGCGCGGCAGCAGCGACAGACGGATCTCCGGATACGTGGGGCAGGGGATCGTTTTGAATTCGAGCGGCGTCAGCAGTTCGACCTGGTGACCCAGCTCGGTCAGTTCACGCCGCGTGTTCTTCAGCGTGCGCACGACGCCGTTGACCTGCGGCTCCCATGCGTCGGTGACGATCATGATCTTCATCGATTTGTTCATCGATCCGGGCCCTGTGAAAGTGGAGGTGGAACTGCTATGCAGTGGCGCGGGCCTTCTGCGTGCCCGTTTGCGGCGCGCGCAGCGTGGTCCAGTAAATCACCTTGAGTTCGCCTTCATAGGTCTCGACGAGGGCCGACAGACTCTCGACCCAGTCGCCGTCGTTGCAATAGAGCACGCCGTCGATCTCGCGCATCTCGGCCTTGTGGATGTGTCCGCAGACCACGCCGTCGCAGCCGCGGCGGCGCGCTTCGTCGGTCATCACCGTTTCGAACGACGAGATGAAGTTCACCGCGTTCTTTACCTGATGCTTCAGGTACTGCGACAGCGACCAGTACGGGAAGCCGAGCTTGCTGCGGATCCGGTTGAACCAGCGGTTCAGCACGAGGATCATCGTGTAGAGCGTGTCGCCGAGATAGGCGAGCCACTTCGCGTGCTGGATCACGCCGTCGAACAGATCGCCGTGCACGATCCACAACCGTTTGCCGGCGAGCGTCGTGTGAAAGGCTTCACCGCGCACGTGGATGTCGCCGAACGCGAGATCGCAGAACTGGCGCGCGGCTTCGTCGTGATTGCCCGGCACGTAGATGACCTGAGTGCCCTTGCGCGCCTTGCGCAGCACTTTCTGCACGACGTCGTTGTGGCCCTGCGGCCAGTACCAGCCCTTCTTCAGCTGCCAGCCGTCGATGATGTCGCCGACGAGGTACAGGTACTCCGATTCGTTATGGCGCAGGAAGTCGAGCAGATAGTTCGCCTGGCAGCCGCTGGAACCGAGATGGATGTCGGATAGCCAGATGGTGCGATAGCGATGCGGATCGGCGTGAGTGTCGTCGGCGTGATCGGCGTTGGCATCGAATGGCGGCGTCACCGGTAACGGCAAACCGTGCTGGGTGGAACCGGGGGCCGGACGGAACGCGACAGGGTCGACGCTCGGGCCGTTTTGGCGAAAGAAGGAAGTCGCGGACGTTTTGGTGTCCATGGCTCACGCGTCGAGTGGCGATGCCCGTATTGGGCCAGGCGCGCGTGACTGTGCCGTGACAGTCATGAGAAGTTCTTATTACGAGGGGGCCGTGCCGGGGGCTGGGTTTGTCGTTGGTCTGGCTTTTTGGGTTTTTTCTTGACCTGTTCTAGCGAGCGACCCCAACCACCCTGGTCCCCGCAATCCGATCATGCAGAAACTGCCGCTGCGGATCGAACCGCCCACTCGCGGCCCACACCACGAACCAGACACCCGAAACCACAAGCGTCTGCGGCACCCCCATCCCAAGCACCGGATGCAACGCAAGCGGCGGCAAAAACCACAACCATGCCAGCACATAACGCGCGATCGCCCGAGCGACGGAAAGCGGCGCGCCGTCAGCGCTCACGACACGCAGACGCCAGGTCTTCATCGGCAGCGTCTGGCCGCCGTGAGTCCAGAACCATACAAAGTACGCGCCGACGACGAGTCCGATCCAGCCGGCGAGCAGGTTGTGGTGCGTGAGCCCGTTGCGTTGCTGCGTCAGCGTGCTGAACAGATAGCCGGCGAGGAACACGACGCCGAACAGGATCACCGCTTCGTAGAGCAGCGCCGCGAGCCGCCGCCGTACGGTGGGCGCCGTGCCGTCGGGGGCAGCGGCGGGCAAAGTCGGAGTGGCGAGCGGTTGGGACACGGGATGGAGGGCGGCGTGAGGAGAGTGGGTTCAGGAGCCGTTGAAGATCGACGGTGCTTCGGCCGGTGACACCGGGATCGGCGTGGCCGGCACGAAGCTGCCCGCGGCCGGAATCGCGGGAGGCGACGGCAGCGGCGCCGCGGCCGGTCCCGACGCGGCAGCCGCGGCGCTGGCCGCCACTGCGGCGCTGGCGCCGGCTTTCTGCTCGCGCGCGTTGACGAGCCGGTCGATGCCCTTGATTTCGTTGTGCGCCGACGGCGGCGCGCTCACGACGCTCGGCCGGCGTTTGTGCTCGCTGGCGGCAAGCCGCTCCTTCTGTTCTTCGGGTAGCTGCTGATACGCCTTCCACGCATTCTGGCGGGCTTCGCGCGGCAATTCCTTCGACACCTGATAGTTCTCGCGCGCGACGCGGCGCTGGTCGGGCGTCATGCGCACCCACTCACTCATGCGTTCATGCAGACGCTTTTGCGCATCGGGCGACATCTTCGGGTAACGCGACGCGATCTTGATCCATTTGCGTTTGCGTTCGTCGCTAAACGAGTCCCACTGGGATTCGAACGGCGCAAGCGCGACGTGGTCGGCGGCGCTCAGCCGGGACCATGCGAGCGGACTGTTGCTACCCGGCAGGCCGGGCAATTCGACGGACAGTGCCGGCACCGGCGCGGGCCCATGCGCACCGGCGTTGCCGCCTGCCGGGCGGGCGCTCACGGGCGACGGACTCGGGTGAAAGCGCGGATAGGTTGCGGCGAACGACACCAGGGCCGCAATCGTGCATCCGAAAACAACGGCCAGGCCGCGCTTGTAACTCACCCGAAGAATCTCCCGCTCAGTGGGCGCGTGAAAGATACGCGTTGAAGCCGTGGTCGAGATACGCATTGAGCGGCAGGTCGTCGCTCAGCATGGCCGCATCGATATCGGCCAGCTCCGCGGTGCGCTGGTGATCTTCCCAATACGCAATACCGATCAGGCTCACCACCAGCGCGACGACCGGCCATGCGAGCGCGAAGCGGCGCAGCGACGAGCGGCGGCGGGGTGCGGGGTCGGCTGGGGGCAGACCCGAGAGGCCGGCCGGCATGCCGGCGAAAGCGGGCACGAACACCGGCGCACTGACGGTTTCGGGCTTCTTGCGAGCAAGCGCCGCCCGACGTGCGGCGGCGAGCCGGTCGACGGTGGGGGCGGGAAGGCTGGCGGTGGTTTCGTCGAGCGCGCGGCGCACCTGGCGGGCGAACTCGAGTTCTCTGTTTTCGAGGGAGCTCATAGCGTGATTCCTTTCGCCTTGAGCGCTTGCGCCAGCGTGTGGGTGGCCCGCGAGCAGTGCGTTTTCACGCTGCCTTCGGAGCAGCCCATTGCGGCGGCAGTCTCGGCGACATCCATATCCTCCCAATAACGCATGAGAAACGCCTCCCGTTGACGTGCCGGTAATTTCTGGATTTCATCGTCGATCAACTGCAGGACCTGCTCGCGTTCGAGCTTCTGCTCGTTGCTCTCGGCGCCGGCCGATCCCTGCTCGGCCTCGAAGGTCTCCAGCGGATCGAAATCGTCGTCTTCAGAATTGCCGAGCGATGAGAACAGACTGATCCACGTGTTGCGTACTTTGGCACGACGGAAATAGTCGTGCATCGCATTCTGCAGAATACGCTGAAACAGCAGCGGCAGTTCGGCTGCCGGACGGTCGCCGTATTTTTCGGCGAGTTTGATCATCGCGTCCTGCACGATGTCGAGCGACGCGTCATCGTCCCGCACGGCGTAGACCGTCTGCTTGAACGCGCGTCTTTCAACGCCCGCCAGAAAATCGGCGAGTTCCTTGTCTGATGCCATCCGTTTGGGGGTCGGCGCAGCAAGCGTGCGCGTAATCGGTCGAAAAATGTCGTAAAACTCGCGGATGCTAACAAACTTTCGCGACACTCGGGGTGAAACGTGCGTTAGCTTGCAATTACATAACGGCGCCTCGTGCGTCGCGACGATCGCCCGTCGCGCGGTGGCCGCCGACGTTCGCGCGAGGCAAATTTGCTTGACCGCGGACGTGTCTGCAGCTATCGTCGCTGGTTCGCAACATAAGTGAGTTGTCTCAATTGAGGTGCAGCCCAAGAAGCTCACCTGTCAACTGGACGCGCCGCTTGAACCCGAGCCACAAGCCCGGCAGAGAGCACCCGATCAATTTTTTGCCGAAAATTCGAAAGGTCAAACGATGAATATGCCCAGCGCGGAATTCTCCACGTCGGATACGACCCCCCAACACGAAGCAGACTCTATCGGCGCCACCGTGCTCATGAAGGCACTGGCCGACGAAGAGGTCGAGTTCGTCTGGGGCTATCCCGGCGGCTCGGTACTCTACATTTACGACGAGCTGTACAAGCAGGACAAATTCCAGCACGTGCTGGTGCGCCATGAACAGGCCGCCGTCCACGCTGCCGACGCCTACTCGCGCTCGACCGGCAAGGTCGGCGTGTGTCTCGTGACCTCGGGCCCCGGCGTCACCAACGCGGTGACCGGTATCGCGACCGCGTACATGGACTCGATCCCGATGGTGATCATCACCGGTCAGGTTCCGACCGCGGCGATCGGTCAGGACGCATTCCAGGAATGCGACACGGTCGGTATCACGCGTCCTTGCGTGAAGCACAACTTCCTCGTGAAGGACGTGCGCGATCTCGCCGCTACCGTCAAGAAAGCCTTCTATATCGCCCGTACCGGCCGTCCCGGTCCGGTGCTGATCGACATTCCGAAAGACGTGTCGAAGGCGCCGTGCCAGTACGAGCCGCTCAAGAGCGTGTCGCTGCGCTCGTATAACCCGGTCACGAAGGGCCACTCCGGTCAGATCCGCAAGGCGGTCTCGCTGCTGTTGTCGGCAAAGCGCCCGTATATCTATACCGGCGGCGGCATCATTCTCGCGGATGCGTCGCGTGAGCTGAACCAGTTCGCCGATCTGCTCGGCTTTCCCGTCACCAACACGCTGATGGGGCTGGGCGGCTACCGCGCGAGCGACAAAAAATTCCTCGGCATGCTCGGCATGCACGGCACGTACGAAGCCAACATGGCGATGCAGCACTGCGATGTGCTGATCGCGATCGGCGCGCGCTTCGACGACCGTGTGATCGGCGACCCGGCGCACTTCGCGTCGCGTCCGCGCAAGATCATCCATATCGATATCGATCCTTCCTCCATTTCCAAGCGCGTCAAGGTCGACATTCCGATCGTCGGCGACGTGAAGGAAGTGCTGAAGGAGTTGATCGAGCAACTGCAGACAGCCGAGCATGGCCCCGACACCGCAGCGCTCGCCGACTGGTGGAAGGACATCGAAGGTTGGCGTTCGAAAGACTGCCTGAAGTTCGATCGCCAGAGTGAAATCATCAAGCCGCAATACGTGGTCGAAAAGGCGTGGGAGCTGACCGACGGCAACGCGTTCGTGTGCTCCGACGTCGGCCAGCATCAGATGTGGGCCGCGCAGTTCTATCGCTTCAACAAGCCGCGTCGCTGGATCAATTCGGGCGGTCTCGGCACGATGGGCTTCGGCTTGCCGGCCGCGATGGGCGTGAAGATGGCCCACCCGGACGACGACGTGCTGTGCATCACCGGCGAAGGCTCGATCCAGATGTGTATCCAGGAGCTGTCGACCTGCAAGCAGTACGACCTCCCTGTGAAGATCCTTTCGCTGAACAACCGCTATCTGGGCATGGTGCGCCAGTGGCAGCAGATCGAATACAGCAAGCGCTATTCGCATTCGTACATGGATGCGCTGCCTGACTTCGTGAAGCTCGCCGAAGCGTACGGTCACGTCGGCATGCGTATCGAACGCACCGCCGATGTCGAGCCGGCGCTGAAAGAAGCGCTGCGCCTGAAAGATCGCGCCGTGTTTCTCGACTTCCAGACCGATCCGACCGAAAACGTCTGGCCGATGGTTCAGGCCGGCAAGGGCATCACCGAGATGCTGATGGGTTCGGAAGATCTGTAACGGCGGCCCGGCGGCCGGCTTCGTCATGCGCGTCTTCAAAAAAGGCGTGGGCGGACGAAGCGGCGCCGCACCGTTCGTGGATATCGACACAACATCTGGAAGAAGCGAAACATGAGACACATCATTTCCGTCCTGCTGGAAAACGAACCAGGCGCGTTGTCGCGCGTGGTGGGTCTGTTCTCGGCACGCGGCTACAACATTGAAACCTTGACGGTGGCTCCGACCGAAGACCGTTCGCTGTCGCGCATGACCATCGTCTCCATTGGCTCGGACGACGTGATCGAACAGATCACGAAGCATCTGAACCGCCTGATCGAGGTGGTGAAAGTGGTCGACCTTACCGAGGGCGCCCATATCGAACGCGAGCTGATGCTGATCAAGGTGAGGGCGGTCGGCAAGGAACGTGAGGAGATGAAGCGGATGTCGGATATTTTCCGTGGCCGCATCATCGACGTCACCGAAAAGACCTACACGATCGAACTGACGGGGGCGAGCGACAAGCTCGATGCCTTCATCGAAGGGCTCGATTCCACGGCGATTCTCGAGACGGTCCGCACGGGCAGTTCGGGCATTGGTCGCGGCGAGCGCATTCTGAAGGTCTGACGTCACGATCGCATAGCCGGGCAGCGCGTCACCCGCCCGGCTGGTAACACACTATTTGCAGCACCTGAATTTTTCTGAATCACTGAATCTAGCCAAGGAACCGACATGAAAGTTTTCTACGACAAGGACGCCGATCTCTCCCTCATCAAGGGCAAGCAGGTCACCATCATCGGCTATGGCTCGCAAGGCCATGCGCACGCGCTGAACCTGAAGGAAAGCGGCGTGAACATCACGGTCGGTCTGCGCAAGGGCGGCGCATCGTGGAGCAAGGCCGAGAACGCCGGCCTGCAGGTCAAGGAAGTGGCAGAAGCCGTCAAGGGCGCGGACGTCGTCATGATGCTGCTGCCGGACGAGCAGATCGCCGACGTGTACGCGAAGGAAGTTCACGCGAACATCAAGCAGGGCGCGGCTCTCGCGTTCGCACACGGCTTCAACGTTCACTACGGTCAGGTGATCCCGCGCGCCGATCTGGACGTCATCATGATCGCGCCGAAGGCACCGGGCCACACGGTTCGCGGTACCTACTCGCAAGGTGGCGGCGTGCCGCACCTGATCGCTGTTGCGCAGGACAAGTCGGGTTCGGCACGCGACATCGCGCTGTCGTACGCGGCGGCTAACGGCGGCGGCCGTGCCGGCATCATCGAAACGAACTTCCGCGAAGAAACGGAAACCGACCTGTTCGGCGAACAGGCTGTTCTGTGCGGCGGTACCGTCGACCTGATCAAGGCTGGCTTCGAAACGCTGGTCGAAGCAGGCTACGCGCCGGAAATGGCTTACTTCGAGTGCCTGCACGAACTGAAGCTGATCGTCGACCTGATCTACGAAGGCGGCATCGCGAACATGAACTACTCGATCTCGAACAACGCTGAATACGGCGAATACGTGACGGGTCCGCGCATCGTGACGGCAGAAACGAAGAAGGCAATGAAGGCCGTGCTGACCGACATCCAGACCGGCGAATACGCGAAGAGCTTCATCATCGAGAACAAGGCCGGCGCGCCGACGCTGCAATCGCGCCGCCGTCTGACGGCCGAGCACCAGATCGAACAGGTCGGTTCGAAGCTGCGCGCGATGATGCCGTGGATCGCGAAGAACAAGCTCGTCGACCAGTCGAAGAACTAAGCGCATCGACGCGGAAAGGTCCGGCGCGGCGCCTCGGCGCGGCGGCCGGACGAGTCAAAAAGCCGCCCAAGGGTGCTGAACCCTGGGCGGCTTTTGCTATCCTACGGTTTTACAAAAACACAGAAGCTATCCATGAATTACCCTCATCCGATCATCGCGCGAGAAGGCTGGCCGTTCATTGCCATCGCGGCTGTTGTTGCCTTGCTGGTTCACGCGTTCGTGGGGTTCGGCTTGGCGTGGATCTTCTGGCTGATTCTGATCTTCGTCGTGCAATTCTTCCGCGACCCGGCCCGGCCGATTCCGACTCAGGCGAATGCAGTGCTGTGCCCGGCCGATGGCCGCATCGTCGCCGTCGAAACCGCGCATGATCCGTATGCGAATCGCGAAGCGCTGAAGATCAGCGTGTTCATGAATGTCTTCAATGTCCACTCGCAGCGCTCGCCGGTCGATGGCGCGATCTCCAAGGTCGAATACTTTCCTGGCGCGTATCTGAATGCCGCGGTCGACAAAGCCTCGCTCGAGAACGAGCGCAATGCGGTCGTGATCGAAATGGCCGGCGGCCAGACGGTGACGTCGGTGCAGATCGCCGGGCTGATCGCGCGGCGCATTCTTTGCTATGTACGCGCCGGTGAGCCGCTCACGCGCGGTCAGCGCTACGGGTTCATCCGCTTCGGTTCGCGCGTCGACGTGTATCTGCCGGTCGGCAGCCGTCCGCGTGTGTCGATCGGCGAGAAGGTATCGGCGTCGTCCACGATCCTCGCCGAGCTGTAAAGCGGCACACTGGAGGTTGTCCGAATGGCCTCATTCAAACCGCGTCGCCCCCGTAGCAGCGGACCGCTGCCGCGGCCGTTTCGACGCAACAAGCCGGTGGTGACGGAGTCTCCGGTCGCCGACAGCCGGCGCGCCCAACGTCAGCAATTCCTCAGAAAGCGCGGCATCTATCTGCTGCCGAATGCGTTCACGACCGCGGCGCTGTTCTGCGGTTTCTTCGCCGTCGTGCAGGCGATGAACGTACGTTTCGAGATCGCGGCGATCGCGATCTTCGTCGCGATGGTGCTCGACGGCATGGACGGTCGCGTCGCCCGCATGACGCACACGCAGAGCGCATTCGGCGAGCAGTTCGATAGCCTGTCGGACATGGTGTCGTTCGGTGTCGCGCCGGCGCTCGTGATGTACGAGTGGATTCTGAAGGACCTCGGGCGCTGGGGCTGGCTCGCGGCGTTCGTCTACTGCTCGGGCGCGGCGCTGCGGCTCGCGCGTTTCAACACCAATATCGGCGTGGTCGACAAGCGCTTTTTCCAGGGTATGCCGAGCCCGGCCGCGGCGGCGCTGATCGCCGGTTTCGTGTGGCTCGCCACCGACAACCGCGTGCCGCTGAAACTGGTGTGGCTGCCGTGGGTCGCCTTCGTGCTGACCATCTATGCGGGTGTGACGATGGTGTCGAACGCGCCGTTCTACAGCGGCAAGGCGCTCGACGTGCGTCATCGCGTGCCGTTCGGCGTGATCCTGCTGGTGGTGGTGGCGTTCGTGCTGGTGTCGTCCGATCCTCCGCTGATGCTGTTCGGTCTGTTCGTGCTGTACGGGCTGTCCGGTTACGTGTTCTGGGGGTATCAGGCGTTGCGCGGCAGGAGCAATCCGGCGCGTTCGATGTCGCGCGACCGCTGAAGGTTTAATCGGCGCGTCGTAGTGGCGAAAAACGGCAGCTCGCGGAGCTGCCGTTTTTCGTTGAGCATCCGCTGTTTTTCGTCGTTTTTTCATGTTGCGCGCGCACTGTAGATGCCTCCGCCAGGCCGGCCCGGCGCACATTGCACGGTGGCTTGAATGTCGCTATAGTCGTTGGATCAGTGCGTTTGCGTGGCCGGCTGGGCCTCGTTGTCGGGGCCATTCGCCGCACGGCGCCATCATGCTTCGTTCTCGTCTTTATGCGCCGTCGCCCGCCGTCTGTTCCGGTCATGCTCTACGTGGCCGCGCTGCGCCGGCGGCGGCGCTAATCCGCACATTCCAGATCCGATCCCCACATCTGAACGACTCCCGAGGAGACCCGACATGTCCGACAAACTGATCATTTTCGACACCACGTTGCGCGATGGCGAGCAATCGCCCGGCGCATCGATGACGAAGGAAGAAAAGATCCGCATCGCGAAGCAGCTCGAGCGAATGAAAGTTGACGTGATCGAGGCCGGTTTCGCGGCAAGCTCGAATGGCGACTTCGATGCGATTCAGACGATTGCGGGCCTCATCAAAGACAGCACGATCTGCTCGCTTGCCCGCGCGAACGACAAGGACATCCAGCGTGCCGCCGACGCGCTCAAGCCGGCCGAGCGCTTCCGTATTCACACGTTCATCGCGACGTCGCCGCTGCACATGGAAAAGAAGCTGCGCATGACGCCGGAGCAGGTTTTCGAGCAGGCGAAACTCGCGGTGCGTTTCGCACGCAAGTTCACGGACGACGTCGAATTCTCGCCGGAAGACGGCAGCCGCTCGGATATGGACTTCCTGTGCCGCGTGCTCGAAGCGGTGATCGCCGAGGGGGCGACCACGATCAACATCGCAGATACGGTGGGCTACGGCGTGCCGGAACTCTACGGTCAGCTCGTGAAGACGCTGCGCGAGCGCATCCCGAACTCGCACAAGGCGGTGTTTTCGGTGCATTGCCATAACGACCTCGGCATGGCGGTGGCGAACTCGCTGGCCGGCGTGCAGCTTGGCGGCGCGCGCCAGGTCGAATGCACGATCAACGGTCTCGGCGAGCGCGCGGGCAATACGTCGCTCGAAGAAATCGTGATGGCCGTGAAGACCCGCAAGGACTATTTCGGTCTGGATGTCGGTCTCGACACGACGCAGATCGTGCCGGCGTCGAAGCTCGTCTCGCAGATCACCGGCTTCGTCGTGCAACCGAACAAGGCGGTGGTCGGTGCGAATGCGTTTGCGCACGCGTCCGGCATCCACCAGGACGGCGTGCTGAAGGCGCGCGACACCTACGAAATCATGCGTGCGGAAGACGTGGGCTGGAGTGCCAACAAGATCGTGCTCGGCAAGCTGTCGGGCCGCAACGCGTTCAAGCAGCGCTTGCAGGAACTCGGCATCGCGCTCGATAGCGAAGCCGAACTGAACACCGCATTCGCGCACTTCAAGGAACTGGCCGATCGCAAGGCCGAGATCTTCGACGAAGACATCATCGCGATCGTCAACGAGGAATCGGCCGAGGCGCACGAGAAGGAGCACTACAAGTTCCTGTCGCTGTCGCAGCATTCGGAAACCGGTGAGCAGCCGCACGCGAAGATTGTGTTTTCGGTCGAGGGCAAGGAGATTACCGGCGAAGCGCGCGGCAACGGGCCGGTCGATGCAACGCTCAATGCGATCGAAACTGAGGTGGGCAGCGGCTCCGAACTGCTGCTGTATTCGGTCAATGCGATCACGACCGGTACGCAGGCACAGGGCGAAGTGACGGTGCGGCTGTCGAAGAGCGGGCGCATCGTCAACGGTGTGGGCACCGATCCGGATATCGTCGCGGCGTCCGCGAAGGCGTATATCTCGGCACTCAACAAGCTGTATTCGAACGCGGACAAGCTGAATCCGCAGCGTTCGGAGTAACGCGAGTGCGGCGCGCCTGCCGCGCGCCGTGCCGAAATTGACGCAAGCAGAATGAAACTCGGTTCCTTGCCGGAAAAATAAAAAGACCACCTACAAAGGTGGTCTTTCAGCATCCTGACGCTATACGCTCTAAAGGCATTCCCGCTTAGAACAGGCTGCGGCGATCGGGATCGTGCAGCGGGTCCGGAGTCTTCTGCGTCGTGCGCAGGATGCCCTGATCGTCGAAGTAGAAGCTGTACAGCATGTACCAGACGTTGTCTTCGAGATAGCGATAGGTCCAGACTTCGCGCTTCATCAGCGGGAAGTACGACGTTTCGACCGGGCGGCCGAAGTTCACCAGCACGTCGCTGCGCGTCCATTTGCCGATCTCGGCACGGTAGAACTCGTTGGGCTGCAGCACTTGACGCACGCTGACGATCTTGCCGGCTGCGTCGATGTCGGCGGCGGTGGTGGTTTCGCCCATCGGCTGGGTCGGCCACATCAGACGCTTGCCGCCGTCGGGCAGGTCGTAGGTCTCACGTGGTGGCCCGAGGCGCGCGACGATCGTCGATGCGTCCGCTCCCTGTTGATATTGCTGCCACGGTTGCGCGCAGCCGGCAAGCGCAAGCGCGCTCAGGCAAATGAGCGCGGCTCGGCGCAGACCCCGGGCCGGCATCGTGATTGAGGCCGCCGTGCGGTGGTGGCGGTTCAGCATGTATTCCTCCGATGGCGTTTGAGTAGCGGTTTTTATCATCGAGACACATCATTTTGACACGCGCTGTGCCAAAAGAAGTGCGCTTCGTGAGCGTGCACCGCTGCCAACCATAACGGATGAGCCGGCTTGCCTATTCCGCGCGCGGCGTCCTATGATCCGCGCTTCGAAGATTCGGGCGGGGCAGTCATGATGGCGATGTGGCGAAGGACGGCGGCGGTTGCGCTGACGGCGATTTCGATGGCGGCGCAAACCGGCGTTGCCGGGGCGGCGAATCTGCACACGAGCGCCAGTTCGGCGTCTGTCGGGTCTGCCGGGCAGGGAGGCAATCCGTCCGCGGCCCACATGGCGGGCCACGCGGCGGCCCCAACGACCTCCACGGGCCTTCAGGCCGCAAGCCCGTCCGGCAAGCCCGTGAGCAAGCCCACCGGTACGCCGATCCAGCTTGCGTTGATCGAAGGCGTGTCCGGGCCGTTCGCGAACGCGGGCGCGGCAGTCGAGCGCAATCTGCGCTTTGGCGTCGAGCAGGTGAATGCGCACGGCGGCGTGAAACTCGCGGATGGTGCGCATCCGTTCGAACTCGTCGTGTTGGACAGCAAGGGCAGCACCGAGGAAGCGCTCACGCAACTGCGCGCTGCCGCCGACCGCCACATTGGCTACATCCTGCAAGGCAACAGCTCGGCGGTCGCCGCCGCACTGATCGGCGCGATTGACAAGCAGAACAGCCGCGAGCCGGACAACCGCGAACTGTTCCTCAACTATTCCGCCGACGATCCGGCGCTCACCAACGCGAACTGCAGCTTCTGGCATTTCCGTTTCGATGCTCACGCGGGCATGCGCATGGCGGCGCTCGCCGATGTGATCGAGCGCGACAAGGCGGTCAAGAAGGTTTATCTGCTGAACCAGGACTACAGCTTCGGCCATGACGTCAGCAACCTCGCGCGCTCGGCGCTGGCGGCGAAGCGTCCTGACATCAGCGTGGTCGGCGACGAGTTTCATCCGATCGGGCGCGTGAAGGACTTCGCGCCCTATATCGCGAAGATTCGCGCGAGCGGCGCGGACGCGGTGATCACCGGCAACTGGGGCAACGATCTGACGCTGCTCGTGAAGGCAGCGCGCGAGCAGGGGCTCGACACGAAGTTCTACACGTTCTATGGCAACAGCCTCGGTGCGCCGGCCGCGCTGGGCGACGCGGGCGTCGGTCATGTGATCGCAGTCGCCGACTGGCATCCGAACGCGGGCGGCGCGGCTTCCGATGCCTGGTACGCGGGGTTCCGCGCACGTTTCCCGGCCGCACAGGACGACTACCCGGTGCTGCGCATGCCACTGATGATCGAAACACTGGCCGCCGCGATGACCCGGGCCGGGAGTGCCGATCCGACGGCGGTCGCTAAAGCGCTCGAGGGGATGCGCTTCGACAACGGCTTTCACGTGTCATGGATGCGCGCCGACGACCATCAGCTGATCCAACCCCTTTACGTGATGGAGATGGGCAAGGCCGGTACACCAGGCGTGCGTTTCGACAACGAGGGCTCAGGGTATGGATTCCGCACGGTGCTGGCGTTGCCGGCCGAGCGCACGGTCTTGCCCACCACCTGCCGGATGTCGCGCCCTTGATGCCGACGTTTGGCAGCAAGACTGCCGGCTCATAGCGGATGAACGCGTCGCTGACAGGTTTGGGTGCGATGCCCGATCCGTCGCATCAGCCAAGGGTTCGCGGCCGAAAGGGCCTGTGCTACAATACGCGTCCCGTTCTGGGGAGGGTTCTGACTTCTGTCGGAAACTCGGCCAGAAGCGGGGTGCAGCAAGTTACGAAAAACAACGGGTATTCCACGGCACGGCCATTCTTCCGTGACCGCCTGTCTAGTTATTAAGGAAATCGACATGTCCGCAGTTGAAACCAGCAAGAAGTCCGAAGTCGTCGCGCAATTCGCTCGCGCAGCCAACGACACCGGCTCCCCCGAAGTCCAGGTCGCGCTGCTCACGACCCGCATCAACGAACTGACCGCTCACTTCAAGGAGCACACCAAGGACCACCACAGCCGCCGCGGTCTGCTGCGCATGGTGAGCCGCCGCCGCAAGCTGCTCGACTACCTGAAGGGCAAGGACGCGGATCGTTACCGCAGCCTGATCGAGAAGCTGGGTCTGCGTAAGTAATCGGCCAGTCGTTCAGCAAGATGCCTGTGTCAGTTATCGCTGATACAGGCATTTTGTTTTTGCACGGCGCGCTTCATGTGATGCGCGCCGCCTGCGATCCGCGGCGTATGCCGGTTCGCGCGGCATAAGCAGGCAAGCAGTATCGGCAGTAAAAAGCGCAGTATAGAAAGCAGCAACAGAAACATGGCCGGGCTTCAGGGCGGAGTTTTGTGTCATTCCAGCGGTTCGCGCGTAGTGAACGTCGCGCGTGATTCTCTGGAATGGCATAACACGACTCTTCCCATGTGGCGCCGGTCCCGGCGTTGCCGCGCCGCTTCCGGTCCGCGCGGCATAACGATGAGGAAAAGCAATGACTATGTTCAACAAGATCGTCAAAGAGTTTAAGTGGGGGCAGCATACTGTCCGCCTCGAAACCGGTGAAATCGCTCGTCAGGCGAGCGGCGCGGTAATTGTCGATGTCGAAGACACCGTGGTGCTCGCCACCGTGGTCGGCGCGAAGACCGCGAAGCCCGGTCAGGACTTCTTCCCGCTTACCGTCGACTACCTCGAAAAGACCTACGCAGCCGGCAAGATCCCCGGTGGCTTCTTCCGCCGCGAAGGCCGTCCGTCGGAAGGCGAAACGCTGATTTCGCGCCTGATCGATCGTCCGCTGCGTCCGCTGTTCCCGGAAGGCTTCTACAACGAAGTTCAGGTCGTGATCCACGTCCTGTCGCTGAACCCGGAAATTCCCGCCGACATCCCCGCGCTGATCGGCGCGTCGGCGGCGCTCGCAGTGTCCGGCCTGCCGTTCAACGGCCCGGTCGGCGCGGCACGCGTGGCTTACATCAACAACGAATACGTACTCAATCCGACGCGCCCGCAAATGAAAGAGTCGGCGCTCGACCTCGTCGTCGCCGGTACGGAACGCGCGGTGCTGATGGTCGAATCGGAAGCGCAGCAACTGAGCGAAGAAGTGATGCTCGGTGCCGTGGTGTTCGGTCATGAGCAGATGCAGATCGCGATCGATGCGATCCATGAACTGGTCCGCGAAGGCGGCAAGCCGGAGTGGGACTGGCAGCCGGCAGCGAAGAACGAAGCGCTGATCTCGCGCGTGACGGAACTGGCTCAGGGCGATCTGCTCGCCGCTTACCAGATCCGCGACAAGCAGGCGCGTTCGACCAAGCTGAAGGAAGTCTACGCAGCGACCTCGGCGAAGCTCGAGGAAGATGCGGCGGCGAGCGGTACCGCGGCGGCCGACAAGGCGACCGTCGGCAACGTGCTGTTCGACATCGAAGCGAAGATCGTCCGTACCCAGATCCTGAACGGCGAGCCGCGTATCGACGGCCGCGACACGCGCACCGTGCGCCCGATCGAAATCCGCACTGGCGTGCTGCCGCGTACCCACGGCTCGGCGCTGTTCACGCGCGGCGAGACGCAGGCGCTGGTGGTCGCGACGCTCGGCACGAAGGGTGACGAGCAGAGCATCGACGCGCTCGAAGGTGAGTACCGCGAACGCTTCATGCTCCACTACAACATGCCGCCGTTCGCGACCGGCGAAACGGGCCGCGTCGGTTCGCCGAAGCGCCGAGAAATCGGTCACGGCCGTCTCGCGAAGCGCGCGCTCGTCGCGTGCCTGCCGAGTGCCGACGAATTCGGCTATTCGATTCGCGTCGTGTCGGAAATCACCGAGTCGAACGGTTCGTCGTCGATGGCTTCGGTGTGCGGCGGCTGCCTCGCGCTGATGGACGCCGGCGTGCCGATGAAGGCGCACGTTGCCGGCATCGCGATGGGCCTGATCCTCGAAGGCAACCGCTTTGCGGTGCTGACCGACATCCTCGGCGACGAAGATCACCTCGGCGACATGGACTTCAAGGTTGCGGGTACGGAACAAGGCGTGACCGCGCTGCAGATGGACATCAAGATCCAGGGTATCACCAAGGAAATCATGCAGGTCGCGCTCGCGCAGGCGAAGGAAGGCCGCATGCACATCCTCGGCAAGATGACGTCGGCTGTGTCCGGCGCGAACACGCAACTGTCGGAGTTCGCACCGCGCATGATCACGATCAAGATCAATCCAGAAAAGATCCGCGACGTGATCGGTAAGGGCGGCTCCGTGATCCGCGCGCTGACCGAGGAAACCGGCACGACGATCGATATCTCCGACGACGGCGTTGTTACCATCGCGAGCACGAGCAGCGAAGGGATGGCCGAAGCGAAGAAGCGTATCGAGAACATCACGCTGGAAGTCGAAGTGGGCCAGGTCTACGAAGGCACCGTGCTCAAGCTGCTCGATTTCGGCGCGATCGTGAACATCCTGCCGGGCAAGGATGGTCTGCTGCATATTTCCGAAATCGCCAACGAGCGCATCAAGGACATCAACGACTATCTGAAGGATGGCCAGCAAGTGAAGGTCAAGGTCATCCAGACGGACGAGAAGGGCCGTGTGCGTCTGTCGGCGAAGGCATTGCTGAACGACGCGCCGCAAGGCGAACCGACTCCGCAGTAATGCGGTAAAAGAAAACGGCCGGCAGCGTGCAAGCGCGCCGGCCGTTTTTCATGCAGGATGGATTGCGTTGCAGATCTCAAACGCGACGCGGCCGGTCGCGGTGGGTATTCTGCTTGCATGCGGGACAGCGCGAGGCTGCCGGCGGTGTGCTTCACGGCTGAGTTCGCAGCGGCAAAGCGGCAGGTGGCGGCAACGGGTAGGCAACGCAATCCAATCTTGGAGTTGACGCAGATGAAAGCGATCGAAATCACCGAATTCGGTGCGCCTGAAGTCCTCAAGCTGGCGGAGCGTCCGATGCCGCAGCCCAAGGCGGGCGAGGTGTTGATCAAGGTGGCGGCGTCCGGCATTAACCGTCCGGATGTGTTTCAGCGCAAGGGCGGCTATGCACCGCCGCCGGGTGCCTCGGATCTGCCGGGACTCGAAGTGGCGGGCGAAATCGTCGGCGGAACGATCGACGAAAAGAACAACCCGTTCGGCCTGAAAATTGGCGATCGTGTGTGCGCGCTGCTGGCGGGCGGAGGGTATGCGGAATACGCCACCGCGCCGCTGCTGCAGTGCCTGCCGGCGCCGGCCGGTCTGTCGGATGTGGAGGCGGCATCGCTGCCCGAGACCTTTTTCACGGTCTGGAGCAACGTATTCAACCGTGCGCAGCTCGGTAAAGGCGAGGGCGGCCCGAACGAAACTCTGCTCGTGCAGGGCGGCTCGAGCGGCATCGGCGTGACGGCGATTCAGATTGCGCATGCGCTGGGTTTTCGCGTGTTCGCGACCGCGGGGTCCGACGAAAAGTGCCGCGCATGCGAAGCACTCGGCGCCGAGCGGGCAATCAACTACAAGACTGAAGATTTCGTCGAGGTGATCAAGTCTCTGACCAACGATCGGGGCGTCGACGTGATCCTCGACATGGTGGCCGGCAACTACGTGCCGCGCGAACTTTCGGCGCTCGCCGATGGCGGGCGCATCGTGCTGATTGCGCTGCTCGGCGGCGCGAAGGCGGAGCTGAATCTGAACGAAGTATTGCGCCGCCGTTTGGCGGTGACTGGCTCGACACTGCGTCCGCGGCCGATCGAGTTCAAGGCGCAGATCGCCGCGCAACTGAAGGAGCATGTGTGGCCGCATATCGAGGCTGGCCGAATCAAACCGGTCGTGCATCGCGTGTTTCCGGCTGCGCAGGCCGCCGAGGCGCATGCATTGATGGAGAGCAGCACGCACGTGGGCAAGATCGTGCTGACGTGGGGTCAGGACGCTTGACGCCATCGGTTTGACCCGATCCGACCCACGAAGTAAAATTGCGCATTTTGCGCGCGCCGGATGACTCCGACGAGCGGGCTGCGAGCGTCAGCAAATCGTCAGTCGCGAATGGCGGCGATCCGCGAGCGAAGTCCGCCGGCAAGACAGGACAACACGAGACGATGTCGAAACAACAACGAGCCAAACTGGTAGTCGGTAACTGGAAGATGCACGGGCGGCTCGCCGCGAATGCCACGCTGCTACAGGCAGTGGCGCAAGGTGCGGGCGACTTGCCCGCCGACGTGCGCGTTGGCGTGTGCGTGCCAAGTCTCTATCTCGCGCAGACACAGTCGTTGCTGGAAGGTAGCCGGGTCGTGTGGGGCGTGCAGGATGTTTCCGCGTTCACGCATGGTGCCTATACGGGCGAAGTAGCGGCGCCGATGGTGACGGACTTTGGCGCGACGTTCGCGATCGTTGGGCACTCTGAGCGTCGCGCGTATCACCGTGAAAGTGCCGAGTTGGTCGCGGTGAAAACACAGCGTGCGCTGGACGCCGGTTTGACGCCGATTGTCTGTGTCGGCGAAACGCTTGAGGAGCGTGAAGCCGGGGCAACCGAGCAGGTGGTCGGCGCGCAACTGGACGAAGTGCTGGCGAAGCTGTCGGCGCAGGAGGCGAGCCGGCTCGTTGTTGCCTATGAGCCGGTGTGGGCTATTGGCACGGGCAAGAGCGCAACCACGCAGCAGGCGCAAGCGGTGCACGCGTTTCTGCGCGCGCGTCTTGCGGCAAAGGGCGAGGCGGTCGCCGACGTGCCGTTGCTGTACGGCGGTAGCGTAAAACCGGAAAACGCGGAAGAGCTATTCCGTCAATCCGATATCGACGGCGGCCTGATCGGCGGCGCGTCGTTGAAAGATCAAGATTTCCTGGCGATCTGCAAGGCTGCCGCCGCAACGAGCGCGGCTGGTTGAGCGGGTCGCCTCGACGAGGGTGACTCCATTTCGCGCAACACGCTGTGTGCGGCGCGGTTAAATAAAGACTCAGGTGAGTGTGATGCTGTATTTGAAAACATTGATTATCGTCGTTCAGTTGTTGTCGGCACTTGGGGTTATCGGTCTCGTTTTGCTGCAGCACGGTAAAGGCGCCGATATGGGCGCTGCATTTGGCAGCGGCGCGTCCGGCAGTCTGTTCGGCGCGACCGGTTCGGCCAACTTCCTGTCACGTACGACCGCAGTGCTCGCCGCACTGTTTTTCGCGACGACGCTTGCGCTTACTTACCTCGGTGCGTACCACGCCAAACCTTCTGCTGGCGTGCTGGGCGCGGCGACGACCGCACCGGTTACTGCACCAGCGGCGGCTTCCGCTCCGGCTGGCGGTTCGGCTCCTGTGGCGGCGGTACCGGCTTCGCCCGTGTCCGTTCCTGCTACGGGCGTGCCGAAATAAATTTTCGTTCGGCGTGGCTTTGTGCGTTGAACAAACTGTTTAAACAAGTTACAATTCAAGTCTTGAAGCGATTCGCGGGTTTTATAAGTTGTTTTCCCGGATTGCATAGAGTGCCGACGTGGTGAAATTGGTAGACACGCTATCTTGAGGGGGTAGTGGCGAAAGCTGTGCGAGTTCGAGTCTCGCCGTCGGCACCAAATGTTATCTAAATGCCAGCCGTTTGCTTCGCTTCGGCTGGCATTTTCGCTTCTTGCGCGCAGCTTGCGTTGGGCTTGCATCATGTGCGCTGACGAAGTGATTTCGCGTTGGGGGTGCTATGCTCCTGACGGCACTCAGAACCAACCGATTGAGGATTGTCTTGAACCTCGCAGCCTATTTCCCCGTTTTGTTGTTCCTTATTGTGGGCACCGGTTTAGGCGTAGCACTGGTCAGTATCGGCAAGATCCTCGGTCCCAACAAGCCCGATACCGAGAAAAACGCACCGTATGAGTGCGGCTTCGAAGCATTCGAAGATGCGCGCATGAAGTTCGACGTGCGCTACTACCTCGTCGCCATTCTCTTCATCATTTTCGACCTTGAAACGGCATTCCTGTTCCCGTGGGGCGTGGCCCTGCGTGACATCGGCTGGGCCGGCTTCATGGCAATGATGATTTTCCTGCTCGAATTCCTGCTTGGCTTCGCCTACATCTGGAAGAAGGGCGGCCTCGACTGGGAATGATGGATTAATCGCCGGTTTGCGCGGGTGGCCAGGCTTGCTGCCCCGTCTGGAGTGGAAAGCAAATGAGTATCGAAGGGGTCTTGAAGGAAGGGTTTGTCACCACTACGGCGGACAAGCTGATCAACTGGACGCGCACCGGCTCGTTGTGGCCGATGACGTTCGGTCTTGCGTGCTGTGCTGTCGAGATGATGCATGCGGGCGCGGCCCGTTATGACCTCGACCGTTTCGGCGTGGTGTTTCGTCCGAGTCCGCGTCAGTCGGACGTGATGATCGTCGCCGGCACGCTGTGCAACAAGATGGCGCCCGCTCTGCGCAAAGTGTACGACCAGATGGCCGAGCCGCGCTGGGTGATCTCGATGGGTTCGTGCGCGAACGGTGGCGGTTATTACCACTATTCCTATTCGGTGGTGCGTGGCTGCGACCGGATCGTTCCGGTCGACGTTTACGTGCCGGGTTGCCCGCCCACAGCAGAGGCGCTGGTGTATGGCGTGATCCAGCTGCAAGCCAAGATCCGCCGCACCAACACCATCGCCCGTCAATAAGGCCAACGCCTTCCCCCACAATATGGCAAGCAAACTCGAGACCCTGAAAGCGAACCTCGAGGCGGCCTTTGGCGGCCTCCTGTCGAGCGTGACCGAGTCGGTCGGTGAATTGACGATCGTCGTCAAGGTGGGCAACTACCTTAACGTGGCAAAGCGTCTGCGTGATGACCGCTCGCTCGGTTTCGAGCAGTGCGTCGATCTGTGTGGCGTCGACTATCAGACGTACGCCGATGGCGCCTATGACGGTCCGCGTTTCGCGGCTGTGCTGCATCTTCTGTCGGTACAGAACAACTGGCGTTTGCGTCTGCGCGTATTCGCGCCGGACGACGACATGCCGATTCTGCCGTCCGTCGTGGAAATCTGGAATTCGGTCAACTGGTACGAGCGCGAGGCGTTCGACCTGTATGGCATCGTTTTCGAAGGCCACCCGGACCTGCGCCGTATTCTGACCGACTATGGTTTCATCGGTCATCCGTTCCGTAAGGATTTCCCGATCTCCGGTTATGTCGAGATGCGTTACGACCCGGAAGAGAAGCGCGTCGTCTATCAGCCGGTGACGATCGAGCCGCGGGAAATCACGCCGCGTGTGATCCGCGAGGATCGCTATGGTGGTCTGAAACACTAAGAGAACGTCATGGCAGAGATCAAGAACTACACGCTCAACTTCGGCCCGCAGCACCCGGCAGCGCACGGTGTGCTGCGTCTCGTGCTCGAACTCGACGGCGAAGTGATCCAGCGCGCCGATCCGCACATCGGTCTGCTGCATCGCGCGACCGAAAAGCTCGCCGAGACCAAGACATTCATTCAATCCGTGCCGTATATGGACCGCCTCGACTACGTGTCGATGATGGTCAACGAGCACGGCTACGTGCTTGCGATTGAAAAGCTGCTCGGCATCGACGTGCCGGTGCGCGCGCAATACATTCGCGTGATGTTCGACGAAGTCACGCGGGTGCTGAACCACCTGATGTGGATCGGTGCGCACGCGCTCGACGTTGGCGCGATGGCGGTGTTTCTGTACGCGTTCCGCGAGCGCGAAGACCTGATGGATGTGTACGAAGCGGTGTCCGGCGCACGGATGCACGCGGCTTACTATCGTCCGGGTGGCGTCTATCGCGATCTGCCTGACGCAATGCCGCAATACAAAGCTTCGAAAATCCGCAATGCGAAGGCATTGTCGAAGATGAACGAGACGCGGCAAGGTTCGTTGCTCGACTTCATCGACGATTTCTTCACGCGTTTTCCGAAGTGTGTCGACGAATACGAAACGCTGCTTACCGACAACCGTATCTGGAAGCAGCGTCTGGTCGGCATCGGCGTGGTCAGTCCGGAACGTGCGTTGCAACTTGGCATGACCGGCGCAATGCTGCGTGGCTCCGGCATCGAGTGGGATCTGCGCAAGAAGCAGCCGTATGAAGTCTACGACAAGCTCGATTTCGATATTCCGGTCGGCGTGAATGGCGACTGCTACGACCGCTATCTGGTGCGTGTCGAAGAAATGCGTCAATCCACGCGGATTGTGAAGCAGTGTATTGAATGGCTGCGTAAAAATCCGGGCCCGGTGATGACGACCAACCACAAGGTTGCGCCGCCGTCGCGAGTCGGCATGAAGTCGAACATGGAAGATCTGATCCATCACTTCAAGCTGTTCACCGAAGGCTTCCACGTGCCCGAAGGCGAGGCATATGCCGCCGTCGAACATCCGAAGGGCGAGTTCGGTATCTACCTGATCTCGGACGGCGCCAACAAGCCGTATCGCCTGAAGATCCGCGCGCCGGGCTATGCGCACCTGTCCACGCTCGACGAAATGGCGCGCGGTCACATGATCGCCGACGCCGTGACGATCATCGGCACGCAGGACATCGTGTTCGGCGAAGTGGATCGCTAGGACGTATTCATCGACGCGCGTCGCCGGTTATCGCACCGGCTCGCGCGTCAAGCAAAGGAACGCCGGGTCTGTCGCAGTATCACGTCAGCGGCAGGTTTTCGTTCGGTAGGAATTGAAAGAGTCGTGTCTGAAAATGATCTCAGCTGAAGGCCTGAAAGAAATCGATCGTGCGATCGCGAAGTATCCCGCCGATCAGAAACAGTCCGCCGTGATGTCGGCGTTGGCCACTGCTCAGGAAGAGCATGGCTGGCTGTCGCCCGAACTCATGCAGTTCGTCGCGGATTATCTTGGCATGCCGGCAATCGCCGTGCAGGAGGTGGCAACCTTCTACACGATGTACGAGACCTCGCCGGTCGGCAAGTACAAGATCACGCTCTGCACGAACCTGCCGTGCCAGCTCGGCCCGGATGGCGGCTCCGACAGCGCCGCTGAATATCTGAAGCAGAAGCTCGGCATCGACTTCGGCGAAACCACGTCCGACGGCAAGTTCACCTTGAAAGAAGGCGAATGCATGGGTTCGTGCGGCGACGCGCCGGTGATGCTGGTGAACAACCATCGCATGTGCAGCTTCATGAGCCGCGAGAAGATCGACCAGCTGCTCGAGGAACTTTCGAAATGACGTCTTTACACGATCGTCACATCAAACCGCTGATTCTCGCTGGCCTGAACGGCGATAACTGGCATCTCGAAGATTATGTGGCGCGCGGCGGTTACGTCCAGCTGCGCCGCATCCTGGAAGAAAAAATCCCCCCTGAGCAGGTGATCGCCGACGTCAAGGCGTCGGGTCTGCGCGGCCGTGGCGGTGCGGGCTTCCCGACCGGTCTGAAGTGGAGCTTCATGCCGCGTCAGTTTCCGGGCCAGAAGTACCTCGTCTGCAATTCGGACGAAGGCGAGCCGGGCACGTTCAAGGATCGCGACATCCTGCGCTTCAATCCGCATTCGCTGATCGAGGGCATGGCGATCGGCGCGTACGCGATGGGTATTACCGTCGGCTACAACTATATCCACGGCGAGATCTGGGAAGTCTATAAGCGCTTCGAGGAAGCGCTGGAAGAAGCGCGTCGCGCGGGCTTCCTCGGCGACAACATCATGGGCACGGGCTTCTCGTTCCAGTTGCACGCGCACCACGGTTACGGCGCCTATATCTGCGGCGAAGAAACCGCGTTGCTCGAATCGCTCGAAGGCAAGAAGGGTCAGCCGCGCTTCAAGCCGCCGTTCCCCGCGAGCTTTGGCGTCTATGGCAAGCCGACCACGATCAACAACACCGAAACGTTCGCGGCTGTGCCGTTCCTGCTCGCAGTCGGTCCGCAGAATTACCTCGAAATCGGTAAGCCGAACAACGGCGGCACGAAGATTTTCTCGATCGCGGGTGACGTCGAACGTCCGGGCAACTACGAAATTCCGCTCGGTACGCCGTTCGCCACGTTGATGGAACTCGCAGGCGGCATGCGCGGCGGCAAGAAGATCAAGGCCGTGATTCCTGGCGGTTCGTCGGCGCCGGTGATTCCGGGCGACATCATGATGCAGACCGACATGGACTACGACTCGATCGCGAAAGCCGGTTCGATGCTCGGTTCGGGCGCGGTGATCGTGATGGACGAGACGCGCTGCATGGTGCGCTCGCTGCTGCGTCTGTCGTACTTCTATTACGAAGAGTCGTGCGGTCAGTGCACGCCTTGCCGTGAAGGCACGGGTTGGCTGTATCGCGTCGTACACCGTATCGAGCATGGCCTTGGCCGCCAGGAAGATCTGGATCTGCTGAACTCGGTCGCGGAAAACATCATGGGCCGCACGATCTGCGCGCTCGGCGATGCGGCGGCCATGCCGGTTCGCGGCATGCTCAAGCACTACTGGGACGAATTCGAGTATCACGTCGCTCACAAGCATTGCCTCGTCGGCGGTCATGCCGGCACGGCGGCGGCGTCTGAGACTGTGGCGGCCTGAAGCGGCCGCCCGAGTCAGGCTGACGATAACTACCAGACGAACACCTCAACCGCGGGATTCATTGCCTGAAGCGGTGATGAAGAGGCGAACGATTGAGCGGTAACAGGTTAAGGAAGATTGACCATCATGGTTGAACTGGAAATAGACGGCAAGAAAGTCGAGGTGCCTGAAGGCAGCATGGTGATCCAGGCTGCGCATAAGGTCGACACGTACATTCCGCACTTCTGCTATCACAAGAAGCTGTCGATTGCGGCCAATTGCCGGATGTGTCTGGTCGATGTCGAGAAGATGCCGAAGGCCGTGCCTGCGTGCGCGACGCCGGTATCCGCCGGCATGATCGTTCGCACCAAGTCGGACAAGGCAGTGAAGGGCCAGCAGTCGGTGATGGAATTTCTGCTGATCAACCATCCGCTCGATTGCCCGATCTGCGACCAGGGCGGTGAATGCCAGCTGCAGGATCTGGCGGTTGGTTACGGCAAGTCGTCGTCGCGCTACAGCGAAGAAAAGCGCGTGGTGTTCCACAAGAACGTCGGCCCGCTGATCTCGATGGAAGAGATGTCGCGTTGCATTCACTGCACGCGTTGCGTTCGTTTCGGCCAGGAAGTCGCCGGCGTGATGGAGCTCGGTATGCTGGGCCGCGGCGAGCATTCGGAAATCACGTCGTTCGTCGGCAAGACGGTCGACTCCGAACTGTCGGGCAACATGATCGACCTGTGCCCGGTCGGCGCGCTGACCAGCAAGCCGTTCCGCTACAGCGCCCGTACGTGGGAACTGTCGCGTCGCAAGTCGGTGAGCCCGCACGATTCCGTCGGTGCGAATCTCGTCGTGCAGGTCAAGAACAATCGCGTGATGCGCGTGCTGCCGTTCGAAAACGAATCGATCAACGAGTGCTGGATTTCGGACAAGGACCGCTTCTCGTACGAAGGCCTCAACAGCCCCGAGCGTCTGACCAAGCCGATGCTCAAGCAGGGCGGCCAGTGGGTCGAAACCGACTGGCAGACCGCGCTCGACTATGTGGTCAAGGGCCTGAACGGTATCAAGGGCGATCACGGCGCCAATGCGCTCGCAGCGCTTTCCAGCGCGCACAGCACGGTCGAGGAACTGTTCCTTCTCAAGCAGATCGCTCAGGCGGTCGGCACGCCGAACGTGGACTTCCGTCTGCGCCAGTCGGATTTCTCGGCGCCCGCGACCGGCGCGCCGTGGCTTGGCACCACGATCGCCGAGCTGTCGAACGCCGACGCGGCGCTCGTGATCGGCTCGGATCTGCGTCGCGATCATCCGCTGCTCGCCGCGCGTCTGCGCCAGGCTGCACGCGGCGGTTCGAAGCTCACGCTCATCCAGGCGACCAACGACGATGCGCTGATTCCGCAAGCTCAACGCGTGGTTGCGGCGCCGTCGGCGTGGCTCGAAGCGCTGGCGGGCATCGCCGGCGCGGTTGGCGAAGCGAAGGGTGTCGCCCTGCCGGAAGCATTCGCTGGCACGCAGTCGACAGATGCGCACAAGCAGGTCGCGAACTCGCTGGTCACTGGCGAGAGCCGACTCGTGCTGCTCGGTAACGAAGCGGTTCGTCATCCGGATTTCGCGGCAATCCACGCCGCGGCGCAATGGATCGCCGAGGCGTCCGGCGCAACGCTCGGTTTCCTGACCGAAGCGGCCAACACGGTTGGCGCCCACCTCGTGGACGCGCTGCCGGGCAACGGTGGTCTGAATGCGCGCGAAGTGTTCGATCAGCCGCGCAAGGGTTATTTGCTGCTGAACCTCGAACCCGAATTCGATACGGCCAATTCGGCACAAGCGCTTGCCGCGCTGAAGCAGGCTGAGATGGTCGTCGTGATGTCGCCGTTCCAGACGGGGGCCGAATACGCAGACGTGCTGCTGCCGATCGCGCCTTACACCGAAACCGGCGGCACGTTTGTTAATGCCGAAGGCACGGTGCAGTCCTTCAACGGCGTCGTGCGTCCGCTCGGCGACACGCGTCCGGCATGGAAGGTCCTGCGCGTGCTGGGTAGTCTGCTGGGCGCGCCGGGCTTCACATACGACACAGTTGAAGAAGTGCGCGCGGCTGCGTTGGGCGACGGTGACCTGAGCCCGCGCCTGTCGAATCGCACGGGCGTCGCAGTGACGCAAGGCAAGGCTGCGAAGGTGGCGGAAGGCAAGTTCGAGCGTCTCGCGAACGTGCCGATCTATCATGCGGACGCACTCGTGCGTCGCGCCGAGTCGCTGCATCTGACCACGGCGGCCCGTACCGCGAACTCGGTCGGTCTGCCGGCTGCGCTGTTCGACAAACTGGGTTTGAAAGAGGGCGACGCAGTACGCGTTCGTCAGGGCGAGCAAACGGTGCAGTTGCCGGCCGTGCGCGACGCGAATCTTGCGGAGACGGTCGTCCGCGTATCGGCGGCTACGCCTGCCGGTGCGGCGCTGGGCAGCCTGTTCGGTGAACTGGTGGTGGAGAAGGCGTAAATGAGCTTGTTCGATACGATCAACTCGGGCGGCGCCCAGCTTCTCGGTGTGGCATGGCCCACGGTGTGGGCGCTCGTGCGCATCCTGGTGGTGGCCGTCGCGATCCTGCTGTGCGTCGCTTACCTGATCCTTTGGGAGCGTAAGCTGATTGGCTGGATGCACGTGCGTCTCGGTCCGAACCGCGTGGGTCCCGCCGGTTTGCTGCAGCCTATCGCCGACGTGCTGAAGCTGCTGCTGAAAGAAGTGATCCAGCCGGCCCAGGCAAGCCGCTGGGTTTACCTCGTCGCACCGGTGATGGTGGTGGTGCCGGCGTTCGCGGTGTGGGCGGTGATTCCGTTCCAGGCGGGCGCGGTGCTTGGCGACATCAACGCGGGTCTGCTGTACGCGATGGCGATTTCGTCGATCGGCGTGTACGGCGTGATCCTGGCGGGCTGGGCGTCGAACTCCAAGTATGCGTTCCTCGGCGCGATGCGCGCCGCCGCGCAGATGGTGTCGTATGAAATCTCGATGGGCTTCGCGCTCGTCGTCGTGCTGATGACGGCCGGTACGCTGAACCTGTCGGGCATCGTCGGTTCGCAGGAACATGGCTTCTTCGCGTCGCACGGCCTGAACTTCCTGTCGTGGAACTGGCTGCCGCTTCTGCCGATGTTCGTCGTGTACTTCATCTCGGGCATCGCCGAAACGAACCGCCACCCGTTCGACGTGGTGGAAGGCGAGTCGGAAATCGTCGCGGGCCACATGATCGATTACTCGGGTATGGCGTTCGCGCTGTTCTTCCTCGCCGAGTACATCAACATGATCGTGATCTCGGCATTGGCTGCAACACTGTTCCTTGGTGGCTGGAGCGCACCGTTCGGGTTCCTCGAGTTTATCCCGGGCATCGTCTGGCTCGTCGCCAAGGTTTTCTTCCTGCTGTCGGTGTTCATCTGGGCGCGTGCCACGTTCCCGCGCTATCGCTATGACCAGATCATGCGTCTGGGCTGGAAGGTGTTCATTCCGGTCTGCGTGGTATGGCTCGTGGTGGTCGGCTTCTGGATCATGTCGCCGTTGAACATCTGGAAATAAAGGGCGGACGAACTCATGACCGCAATCCAAAACTTCTTCAAGACTTTCTTCCTGACCGAACTGCTCAAGGGCCTCGCGCTGACGGGACGCTATACGTTCCAGCGCAAGTTCACCGTGCAGTTCCCGGAAGAGAAGACCCCGATCTCGCCGCGTTTTCGCGGTCTGCACGCGCTGCGCCGCTATGAGAATGGCGAGGAACGCTGCATCGCATGCAAGCTGTGCGAAGCGGTGTGCCCGGCGCTCGCGATCACGATCGAATCGGAAACGCGCGCGGACAACACGCGCCGCACGACGCGCTACGACATCGACCTGACCAAGTGCATCTTCTGCGGTTTCTGCGAAGAAAGCTGCCCGGTCGACTCGATCGTCGAGACGCACATTCTCGAGTATCACGGCGAGAAGCGCGGCGACCTGTACTTCACGAAGGAAATGCTGCTGGCCGTTGGCGATCGCTACGAAGGGCAGATCGCCGCCAACAAGGCAGCCGACGCACCGTATCGTTGAAGCGCGCTTTTCGTTTTCGGTTGATGCAGTAATCGCGGCAGTAAAAGCAGTAACACGGCCTGTTGTCGGGCCGAGCGCCGCGGCTTCGATGCCGCGGCACGGCGCACCTGTGCGGCAGTTCCGGCGGTTTCGCCCGCTGTTGCCAAGCACGCGTGCCAAAGAACAATGCCTGACGATGGCCTAACGATGAACCGGTAATCATGGAATTCACGACCGTACTGTTCTACATCTTCGCGCTGCTCCTGGTTGTCTCGGGGCTGAAGGTGATCACCTCGCGCAACCCGGTGTCGTCCGCACTGTTTCTGGTGCTGGCGTTCTTCAACGCAGCCGCGATCTGGATGCTGCTCGAGGCCGAGTTCCTCGCGATTCTGCTGGTGCTGGTCTACGTTGGCGCGGTGATGGTGCTGTTCCTGTTCGTCGTGATGATGCTGGACATCAATCTCGACGTGCTGCGCAAGGACTTCAAACGCTTCGTGCCGATGGCCACGGCGGTGGGCGCGATCATCGTGATCGAAACCGCGCTGATTCTGTGGCACGGCTACGGCGCGACCACCACGGCGCTGCGCGATACGACGGCGGTGGCGGGCGGTATGGGTGACTGGTCGAACACGCGCCTGATCGGCAAGATCATTTACACGGACTACATCTTCGCGTTCGAAATCGCGGGTCTCGTGCTGCTGGTCGCGATCATCGCGGCAATCGCGCTGACCACGAGCCACAAGAAGGACAGCAAGCGTCAGAACGTCAGCGCTCAGGTCAAGGTGCGAGCCCAGGACCGCGTGCGCGTCGTGAAGATGCCGTCAGAGAAGACCGCGGCGACCATCGCGGCGGAAGAAGCAGCCGCCGCGGCAGCAGCAGCGGCAGCCGACTCGGCACCGGCTAAGAACAGCTGAGCGGACAGGAGATAGAAATCATGTTGAGCCTTGCCCATTACCTCGTCCTCGGTGCGATCCTGTTTGCGATCAGCATCGTCGGCATTTTCCTGAACCGCCGCAACGTGATCATCATCCTGATGGCGATCGAACTGATGTTGCTCGCGGTGAATACCAATTTTGTCGCGTTCTCGCACTACCTGGGCGACGTGCACGGCCAGATTTTCGTTTTCTTCGTGCTGACAGTTGCGGCGGCGGAAGCAGCGATCGGTCTCGCAATTCTGGTGACCCTGTTCCGTAGCCTCGACACGATCAATGTCGAGGATCTCGATCAGCTCAAAGGTTAATTTCAGGAAAAGCGGTTATGTCCACGATACTCAATGAAAACCTGCTGCTGGCAATTCCGCTGGCACCGCTTGCGGGCTCCCTGATTGCCGGGCTGTTCGGCAAGGCGGTAGGGCGAGCGGGAGCGCATTCGGTCACGATCCTCGGGGTCGCTGTCTCGTTCATTCTGTCGATGATGGTCTTCTTCCAGGTGATGGACGGCGCGAGCTTCAACGCGACCGTTTATCAATGGATGTCGATCGGCAAGACGCAGCTCGAAGTCGGCTTTCTGGTCGACTCGCTGACCGCGATGATGATGTGCGTCGTGACTTTCGTGTCGCTGATGGTGCACATCTACACGATCGGCTACATGGCCGACGACGACGGTTACCAGCGCTTCTTCTCGTATATCTCGCTGTTCACGTTCTCGATGTTGATGCTCGTAATGAGCAACAACTTCCTGCAGCTGTTCTTCGGCTGGGAAGCAGTGGGTCTCGTGTCGTATCTGCTGATCGGCTTCTACTTCAAGCGTGAAAGCGCGATCTACGCGAACATGAAGGCGTTCCTCGTGAACCGCGTCGGCGATTTCGGCTTTCTGCTCGGCATCGGCCTGCTGTTCGCGTTTGCCGGTTCGATGAACTACGGTGAAGTCTTCGCGAAGCGTACCGAACTCGCGGCACTGAACTTCCCGGGTACCGACTGGGGTCTGCTGACGGTCGCCTGCATTTGCCTGTTCATCGGCGCGATGGGTAAGTCGGCGCAGTTCCCGCTGCACGTGTGGCTGCCGGATTCGATGGAGGGCCCGACACCGATCTCCGCGTTGATTCACGCGGCAACGATGGTGACGGCCGGTATCTTCATGGTCACGCGCATGTCGCCGCTGTTCGAACTGTCGGATACGGCGCTGTCGTTCGTGATGGTCATCGGCGCGATTACCGCGCTGTTCATGGGCTTCCTCGGCATCGTCCAGAACGACATCAAGCGCGTGGTGGCTTACTCCACGCTGTCGCAGCTCGGCTACATGACGGTCGCGCTGGGCGCATCGGCTTACTCGGTCGCCGTGTTCCACCTGATGACGCACGCGTTCTTCAAGGCACTGCTGTTCCTCGGCGCCGGTTCGGTGATCATCGGCATGCACCACGATCAGGACATGCGCAACATGGGCGGCCTGCGCAAATACATGCCGATCACGTGGATCACGTCGCTGGTCGGTTCGCTCGCGCTGATCGGCACGCCGTTCTTCTCGGGCTTCTACTCGAAGGACTCGATCATCGACGCGGTCAAGCTGTCGCATCTGCCGGGTTCGGGTTTCGCGTATTTCGCGGTGGTCGCCAGCGTGTTCGTGACCGCGCTGTATTCGTTCCGTATGTACTTCATGGTGTTCCACGGCAAGGAGCGCTTCCGCGGTCCGAAGCATCCGGAATCGCCGATGGGTATCGAAGCCGCGGCGCATGCGCATGACGCGCACGGCCACGACGATCACGGCCATGGTCACGGTCACGACGACCACGCGCACGAGCCGCACGAAACGCCGTGGGTCGTGTGGGTGCCGCTGGTTCTGCTGGCGATCCCGTCGATCGTGATCGGTGCGATCGGTATCGGCCCGATGTTATATGGCGACTTCTTCCAGCACGGCGTCGCGTTCGACAAGGTGATCTACATCAGCGACAGCCATCCGGCGCTGCAGGAGATGGCCGAAGAATTCCACGGCTGGGCATCGATGGGTCTGCACTCGGTGTCGGGCCTGCCGGTGTGGCTCGCGCTCGCGGGCGTGCTGGTCGCATGGTTCCTGTATCTGGTCCGTCCGGATCTGCCGGCTGTCATCAAGCGCGCATTCGGCCCGATCTATACGTTGCTCGATAACAAGTACTACATGGACAAGATCAACGAAGTCGTGTTTGCACGGGGCGCGGTGGCAATTGGCCGGGGTCTGTGGAAGGAAGGCGACGTCGTCGTGATCGACGGTATCGTCAACGGCAGCGCACGCTTTATCGGCTGGTTCGCGAGCGTGATCCGCTTCCTCCAATCCGGCTACATCTACCACTACGCGTTCGCCATGATTATCGGCATGCTGGGGCTCCTGACCCTGTTTGTAACGCTCGGCGGCAAATAAGGCGAGGGACACTAATGCACGCTTATCCGATTCTCAGCATCGCGATCTGGTTGCCGATTCTCTTCGGGCTTCTGGTCCTCGCGATCGGTAACGATCAGAACCCCGCGCCGGCGCGCTGGGTCGCGTTGATCGGCTCGGTCCTGAGCTTCATCGTAACGATTCCGCTGATCACCGGTTTCGATTCAAGTACCGCCGATCTGCAGTTCGTCGAACAGGCGAACTGGATCGAACGCTTCCACATCACGTATCACCTCGGCGTGGACGGCATTTCGATGTGGTTCGTCGTGTTGACCGCGTTGATCACGGTGATCGTCGTGATCGCCGGGTGGGAAGTGATCACGAAGAACGTCGGGCAATATCTGGCTGCGTTCCTGATTCTGTCGGGCATCATGGTCGGCGTGTTCAGCGCGGCCGACGGCATGCTGTTCTACGTGTTCTTCGAAGCGACGCTGATCCCGATGTACATCATCATCGGCGTGTGGGGCGGGGCGAACCGCGTGTACGCGGCGTTCAAGTTCTTCCTGTACACGCTGATGGGCTCGCTGCTGATGCTGGTCGCGTTGCTCTATCTGTACATCGAAACCGGCACGTTCGATCTCGCGACGTGGCAGCACGCGCAGATCGCGATGACGCCGCAGGTGCTGCTATTTATAGCGTTCTTCATGGCCTTCGCGGTGAAGGTCCCGATGTGGCCGGTGCACACGTGGTTGCCTGACGCGCACGTGGAAGCGCCGACCGGCGGCTCGGTGGTGCTGGCCGCGATCATGCTGAAGCTCGGTGCGTACGGTTTCCTGCGTTTTTCGCTGCCGATCACGCCTGACGCAAGCCATTTTCTCGCGCCGGTCGTCATTACGCTGTCGCTGATCGCGGTGATCTACATCGGTCTGGTCGCGATGGTGCAGGCCGACATGAAGAAGCTGGTCGCGTATTCGTCGATCGCGCACATGGGCTTTGTCACGCTCGGCTTCTTTATCTTCAACCAGCTCGGCGCGGAAGGCGCGATCGTGCAGATGATCTCGCACGGTTTCGTCTCGGGCGCAATGTTCCTGAGCATCGGGGTGCTGTACGACCGCATGCACTCGCGTCAGATCGCCGATTACGGCGGCGTCGTCAACATGATGCCGAAGTTCGCGGCATTCGCGATGCTGTTCTCGATGGCGAACTGCGGTTTGCCGGGTACCTCCGGTTTCGTCGGCGAATTCATGGTGATTCTCGCCGCTGTCCAGTACAACTTCTGGATCGCGGGCGGCGCGGCGGTCACGCTGATTCTCGGCGCGGCCTACACGCTGTGGATGTACAAGCGCGTGTACTTTGGCGCGGTCGCGAACGACCACGTGAAGAGCCTGCTCGACATCAACCGCCGCGAATTTTTCATGCTGGCAGTGCTCGCCGCACTGACGCTGTTCATGGGCCTGTATCCGAAGCCCTTTACCGATGTGATGCACGTATCCGTGGAAAACCTCCTGTCTCACGTTGCTCAATCGAAGCTGCCGTTGTCTCAGTAACGGCGAGCGGAGGATAAAAAACCATGCAAAACGCCCCTATGACTGCTCTGTTGCCCGACGCACTGGTGATGCTCGCCGTTGTGATTGCGTGGCTCAACGACACGTTCGTCGGCCAGGCCGGTCGCCGTACCACGTACTTCATTGCGTTCTTCTCGACGCTCGTCGCCGGGATCTGGTTCGCGATGAATGCGTTCGACCCGCAGGTGCATTACTTCTTCGACCACATGTACGTGGTCGATCCGTTCGCCAACGTGATGAAGGCGGTCGTGTCGCTCGGCTACGCGGTGTCGATCGTGTATTCGCGTCGCTACCTCGAAGACCGCAGTCTGTTCCGCGGCGACTTCTTCCTGCTCGGCATGTTCTCGCTGCTCGGCCAGATCGTGATGATCTCGGGCAACAACTTCCTGACGCTGTACCTCGGTCTGGAACTGATGTCGCTGTCGCTGTACGCGGTGATCGCGCTGCGTCGCGAAGTGGCGTCGTCGAACGAAGCGGCGATGAAGTACTACGTGCTCGGCGCGCTGGCTTCCGGTTTCCTTCTGTACGGCATCTCGATGCTGTACGGCGCGACCGGCTCGCTCGACCTGAACGAAGTGTTCAAGGCGATCAGCACGAGCCACTACGATCCGACCGTGCTGCTGTTCGGCGTGATCTTCATCGTGGCCGGTGTGGCGTTCAAGATGGGTGCGGTGCCTTTCCATATGTGGGTGCCCGACGTGTACCAGGGCGCGCCGACGGCGATGACGCTCGCGGTTGGTGGCGGCCCGAAGGTGGCGGCCTTCGCGTGGGGCTTGCGCTTCCTCGTGATGGGGCTGCTGCCGCTCGCCGTCGAATGGCAACAGATGCTGGTGATCCTGGCGGCACTGTCGCTGATCGTCGGCAACATCACCGGTATCGTGCAACGCAACGTCAAGCGGATGCTCGCGTATTCGGCGATCTCGAATATGGGTTTCGTGCTGCTCGGGTTGCTTGCCGGCGTCGTCGATCAGAAGACCACGGGTGCCGCGAATGCGTACGGTTCGGCGATGTTCTACAGCATCGTCTACCTGATTACGACACTGGGTACCTTCGGCGTGATCATGCTGCTGGCGCGCCGCGATTTCGAAGCGGATACGCTCGAAGACTTCAAGGGCCTCAATCAGCGTAGCCCGGTGTTCGCGTTCGTGATGATGGTCATGATGTTCTCGCTCGCGGGCATTCCGCCGGCAGTCGGCTTCTACGCGAAGCTCGCTGTGCTGCAGGCGACGATGAACGCCGGTCTGGTCTGGCTCACCGTGCTTGCCGTGATCACCTCGCTGTTCGGCGCGTTCTATTACCTGCGTATCGTCAAGCTGATGTACTTCGACGAGCCGCAAGACAAGTCGCCGATCGTCGCTGATACGAGCACACGTGCGTTGCTCGCGCTCAACGGGGTGGCGGTGCTGGTGCTCGGTATCGTGCCGGATCCGCTGCTGCGTGCCTGTCTGCAGGCTATCCAGCACACGCTGCTGCTCTGATGTCCGCTGCGGGCTGGTTTATCGTGCTGTTGGCGCTGGTTGGCGCCAACCTGCCGTTCCTGAATCAACGCCTTTTCGCTGCCGTGCCGTTGAAGGCAGAGAAAAAGAGCGCCTGGCTCCGGATTGCCGAATTGATCGTGCTGTATTTCGTAGTCGGCGCGCTGGGCTTTCTGCTCGAAGCGCGCGCGGGAAATCGCTTCGAGCAGGGCTGGCAATTCTATGCGATCACGTTTGCGCTGTTTATCGTGTTCGCTTTCCCCGGCTTTACTTTCCAATATCTCGTCAAACGTCGCTGACGGCATCACGCCGTCGCGCACCAGGCTTTGCTGAGGTCCGCATATGGCTGAACTTCCCAACCACGACGCCGCGCTTACCGAGACCTGTGTGGACAGCAAGACTGTCCATCAGGGTCCGTTTCTGACGTTGAAATGCGATACCGTCCGTTTGCCGGACGGCAAGCACGCAACTCGCGAATACGTTCAGCATCCGGGCGCTGTGATGGTGATTCCGTTATTCGACGACGGCCGCGTGTTACTCGAAAGCCAGTATCGTTATCCGATGGGCAAGGTCATGGTCGAATATCCGGCCGGCAAGCTTGACCCGAACGAAGGCGCGTTGGCGTGCGCGGTGCGTGAATTGCGCGAGGAAACCGGCTATACCGCGCGTGAGTATGTGTACCTGACGCGCATTCATCCGATCATTTCGTATTCGACTGAATTCATCGATATCTATCTCGCGCGCGGTCTGACGGCGGGAGAGCGCAAACTCGACGAAGGCGAGTTCCTTGAGCTTTTCACGGCCACCGTAGAGGAAATGTCGGAGTGGGTGCGCACGGGTAAGGTCAGCGACGTGAAAACGATCATCGGTACGTTCTGGCTCGAGAAGGTACTGACAGGCGCATGGCCGACCGCCGTGCCGGAATCGGTATAAGGTTGCGCGAGCCGTGTAAGTAAGTCGAAGCACGACGTAAAAACCCCCTGCTGGTTAATGACCAGCAGGGGGTTTTGTCTTTTGGGGAGCAGTTTCGTGATGTGCGGGCGTACTACCTTCCTATGCCATTCGGCTGACTGTCGCGCGGGCAGCGGGTCGCTAGTATGAGCTTTCCGATTGCGATTGAGGATCGGGCTCAAAGTCCCCCTCTGGTTGTCAATTGACAACCAGAGGGGGACTGGCTACATTGGAGGTGTCGATGGTTCGAGGAAGGCATGCCAAGAAGGAAGTCGAGGCAGCGTTGGCCTATGCGGAGAAGCATGGTTGGCGTGTCCAGGATGGTGGCAAAGGGCACGCGTGGGGAAAGATCTATTGTCCCTACAAAGAGGCGGAATGCCGTTGCGGGGAGTTCTGTATCTCCAGTGTCTGGAGTACACCCAAAAACCCCGGCAATCACGCCAGGCACTTGCGGCGCATCGTCGACAACTGTACGGCTCGGCGGTAGCGGCGTTCGCACGGTGACGCAACGGAAGAGCAAAAGGAAGGGCGAAAACTCGTCCTATCGAAGTCAGGAGTAATGTATGGAATATGTGTTCACGTTGAAGTACCAACTTTCCGCGGAAGATTGCGATGCCGATGCAATCGTCGAGCGGCTGGGTGAAGCAGGGTGCGACGATGCGACAGTTGGCGTAGGGCAAACGGGCCGACTTGGTCTGCTTTTCTCGCGCGAAGGTGCCACCGCGCTCGAGGCTGTCGTCAGCGCACTCAAGGATGTCAAACAGGCAGTGCCGTCCGCGCGCCTTGTCGAAGCGGGTCCGGATTTCGTGGGGCTGACCGATGTGGCGGAAGTCGCTGGCGTGTCGCGGCAAAACATGCGCAAGTTGATGCTGAACTACGCCGCTGACTTCCCGCCGCCGGTTCACGAGGGCAGTGCGTCGGTGTGGCATCTGTCGGACGTGCTCGAATGGCTGACTGCGCGCGGTGGCTACGATATCAAGGCAGACGTAGTGGATGTTGCAAGACTGGCGAAGCAGATCAATCTTGCCAGGGAAGCGCGTCAGATCGAGCCGCGCGTTAGCCGTCAACTCGGAAACCTGATCGCGTAAGCGCACGACGGGAGCCTATAAGAGGACTGACGAAAGTAGTGAGTTCGATGCAATTGGTAAACCGGTTCGGCAAGCAAAATCCCTGCGGTCAATGCGCCGACCCAGCTTCGGCAACGCGTCGCACAAAGCGTTAAAATCGCCCACCGCGTCTGATTTCTCGCACATTCTGGCGCTGGCGCGTCGCCCCGTAAATTTTACGAACGACCGTTCACAAATTTTCATTTTGCGCTAAACTGGCACGCAAGCCCCGACTCCAATGAAGGTCCTCGATTTACAGTGTCCGCATGGCCATCGGTTCGAAGGCTGGTTCGCTTCGGCTGATGACTTCGAATCGCAGCAATCCCGCAAGCTTGTCGAATGTCCGATTTGCGGGGCGAAGGAAGTGAGCCGTTTGCCTTCGGCACCGCGCCTGAATCTGTCGGGTGCGGTCGGAACGAAAGCACCGGCGGGCGCGGAGGAGATGCAGGCGCATGTGATTCGCGCGCTGCGCGAGGTCCTGGAGAAGACCGAGAACGTGGGCGACCGCTTCGCTGAGGAAGCACGGCGCATTCACTATAACGAAGCGCCCGCGCGCAATATTCGCGGTGTCACGACACCGGAAGATGCGCGTGCCTTGGTCGAGGAAGGCATCGAGGTGATGCCGCTGCCGGTCCCGGCTGCTCTCAAGGAACCGCTGCAATAGCGTGGTGAGTTCCTGGCGCCGGATGGTGGCGGCCAGGAGACACTACGTATGAATCTGGACTATTCCCCCGCCGAAGAGGCATTCCGCGCCGACATCCGCGTCTGGCTCGAAGCAAATCTACCTCGCGAGCTGAGCGACAAAGTACTCGATCACAAACGTCTTTCCCGCGAAGATTTCGCGAGCTGGCACCGGCTGCTCGGTACGCGCGGTTGGTCGGCGGTTGCGTGGCCGCGCGAATACGGCGGTCCAGGCTGGGATGCGACGCAGCGTCATATCTGGGAAGAGGAGTGCGCGCGTATCGGCGCGCCGTCCGTGCTGCCTTTCGGTGTGTCGATGGTCGCGCCTGTGTTGATGAAGTACGGCAACGAGGCGCAGAAGCGTCACTATTTACCGCGCATTCTCGATGGCACAGACTGGTGGTGCCAAGGCTATTCGGAGCCGGGCTCGGGCTCCGATCTCGCATCGCTGCGCACTCGCGCCGAACGTGTCGGCGACCATTACGTGGTCAATGGCCAGAAGACCTGGACCACGCTCGGCCAGCATGCAGACATGATGTTCTGCCTCGTGCGCACCGACAGCGACGCCAAGAAACAGCAAGGCATCTCCTTCCTGCTGATCGACATGAAAACGCCGGGCATTACCGTGCGGCCCATCATCACGCTTGACGAAGATCACGAAGTCAACGAAGTGTTTTTCGAGGACGTGAAAGTGCCGCTCGAGAATTTGGTCGGCGAAGAAAATCGCGGCTGGACATACGCGAAGTATCTGCTCGGACACGAGCGCACCGGTATTGCGAGAGTCGGCGCGTCGAAGCGCGAACTCGTATTCCTCAAGCGTCTGGCGCTGAATCAGAAAAAGAACGGCAAGCCGTTACTGCAGGATCCGGTGTTTGCCGCGAAGGTCGCGAATCTCGAGATCGAGCTAATGGCGCTCGAAGTCACCGTGCAGCGCGTCGTCGCTAACGAGGCGGGCGGACGCGGGCCGGGGCCGGAAGCCTCGATGCTGAAAATCAAGGGCACCGAAGTGCAGCAGGGGTTGACCGAGCTGATGTTCGAAGCGATCGGACCGCTTGCCGCGCCCTTCGACGTGCCGTTCCTCGAAGGAGAGCGGGCGCATAGCCTCGGCGGTGACGACGATGCCGCGCCGCTTGCCGCGTACTACTTCAACTTCCGCAAGACATCGATCTACGGCGGCTCGAACGAAATTCAAAAGAACATCATCGCGCAGATGATTCTCGGACTTTGAGGAGCGGCGCATGGATTTCATTTTCAACGAAGAGCAACAGCAATTAGTCGACGCGTTGCGTCGCTATCTCGACAAGACCTATGGCTTCGAGGCGCGCCAGCAGATCGTGCGCTCGGAAGCGGGTGTATCGGATGCGCATTGGGCCGCGTTTGCCGAGTTGGGTTTGACTGCGTTGCCGGTGCCCGAAGCACAAGGTGGTTTCAACGGCGGCCCGATCGACATGCTGGTGGTCATGCAGGAACTCGGCCGCGCGCTGGTCGTCGAGCCGTATTGGGCGACCGCGGTCGGCGTCGAGGCGCTGCGTGTTGCCGGCACCGGTGACGGCGATGATGCCGCGCTGCTCGAACGAACTGCGCAAGGCGAGTGCAAACTGGCCATGGCCTTTCATGAGCCGCATGCACGTTACGACCTGTTCGATATCGCGACGACCGCGAGCGGGCAGGGCGGCCAACACACGCTAAGCGGCACGAAGTCGGTCGTGCAACACGGCGCGCAGGCGGATCACTGGATCGTGCCGGCCCGTCTGAATGGCGAGATCGCGCTCTTCGTCGTCGCGCGCGGCGCGGCTGGCGTCGAGCTGACCGAATACCGCACGATCGACGGTCAGCGCGCCGCGACGCTCGAATTCAGCGGTACGCCCGCGCGCCGGCTTGGCGGCAAACATGCGGGTGCCGCGGCGCTCGAGCAGATCGCCGACTACGGCACGCTGTTGCTGTGCGCGGAGGCGATCGGTGCGCTCGATGCGCTGAACCTCGCCACCGTTGACTACACGAAAACGCGTGAGCAGTTCGGTCAGCCGATCGCCCGCTTCCAGGCGCTGCAGCATCGGATGGTCGACATGCTGATCCACACCGAACAGGCTCGCTCCATCACCTATCTGGCCGCGATGCGCTACCCGAACGAAAACGTCGACGAGCGCCGCCGTGCGATCTCCGCGGCAAAGGTGCGCGTTGGTCAGGCCGCGCGCTTCGTCGGTCAGCAGGCGGTGCAACTGCATGGCGGCATGGGCGTCACGAACGAGGTGGCGGCCGCGCATCTGTTCAAGCGCCTGGCCATCATCGAGACCACGCTGGGCGATGTCGATCATCATCTCGCGCGTTTTGCCGCGCTGCCGGGCTTTGCGCTCGCCGAAGCCTGATCGGAGCGTTGCATCGGGCCGTTGCATCACGCCGTTGAACCAGACCAGGGAGGTGGACGATGGGAATCAGTTTCGAGGACATGGAAGTCGGCTCGAGCCAGCAAGTCGGCAAGCACACGTTCACGCGCGAGGAGATCGTGGAGTTCGCGCAGAAGTTCGATCCGCAGCTGTTTCACCTTGATGAAGCCGCTGCGGCCGAATCGCCGTTCCGCGGGCTGGTGGCGAGCGGCTGGCACACCTGCTCGGTGATGATGGGCATGCTCGTGCGCAACCTGCTGGCGGATTCGACATCGATGGGCTCGCCCGGTATCGACGAGATCCGCTGGCTGAAGCCGGTGCGCGTCGGCGACACGATCACGATGATGAACATCATCGTCGACAAGCGCGTGTCGGAGAGCAAGCCTGATCGCGGCATCGTGTCGACCCGCTGGGAAGGCATCAATCAACACGGCGAAACGGTAATCACAGTGAGCTCGAAGGGCATCTTCGGTTTGCGCAATCCGAGGGCTTCGTGATGACGGCGATCTCGGCGCAGGTGGCGAGTTTTGGTGATGCGACGGCATTGCGGACGTTGATCGGTGCGGAGGCACTCGTCAGCGAGTGGCTCACGGTCGATCAGGAGAAGGTCAACCGCTTTGCCGAGGCAACGGACGATCATCAATGGATTCATGTCGACCCGGAGCGGGCCCGTCGCGAATCGCCGTTCGGTGGGGCGATTGCGCATGGCTTTCTGACGTTGTCACTGATTCCGGGTTTGCTCGCCAGGACAATCGCGTTCAAGCAGCGCATGGGCGTCAACTATGGTTTGAATCGTGTGCGTTTCATGTCGCCGGTGCTGGTGGGTTCGTCGCTGCGCGCGAAATTCGCGGTGGAATCCGTGACCGACGTGGATAGCGGCGGCGTGCAGGTCGTGTGGAATGTGACCGTCGAGCGGCAGGGCAGCGAGCGGCCGGTGTGTGTCGCGGAGTTCATCACGCGGCATTACTTTTAGCGTTTGCCGCGCATTCGAAAAGGCGGCGCCGAAAACCAGGCGCCGCCATTGTCGAAAATCAGAGCCTAGGTCACGCGATACTGCTAGCGACGCTTCAGGCAGCACTGCTCGCCGGGACCGCATCCATGTGACGCGCAAGTTCGAGCTTGGCGATCGCATTGCGATGCACTTCGTCGGGGCCGTCGGCGAAACGCAGCGTACGCGCGGACGCGTACGCATACGCGAGCGGAAAGTCGTCGCTGACGCCGCCACCGCCGTGCGCCTGAATCGCCCAGTCGATCACCTGACACGCCATGTTCGGCGCAACCACCTTGATCATCGCGATCTCGCCGCGCGCGCCCTTGTTGCCGACGGTGTCCATCATGTACGCGGTCTTCAGCGTGAGCAGGCGCGCCTGCTCGATCATGCAGCGTGCCTCGGCGAGGCGTTCCTGCGTGACGCCTTGCGCGGCGACCGGCTTGCCGAATGCGACGCGTTGCAGTGAGCGCTTCGCCATCAGTTCGAGCGCGCGTTCCGCGAGACCGATAAGTCGCATGCAGTGATGGATGCGGCCCGGTCCGAGACGGCCTTGCGCGATCTCGAAGCCACGGCCTTCGCCGAGCAGCATATTGGTGGCGGGTACGCGCACGTTGTTCAGCGTGATTTCCATATGGCCGTGCGGCGCGTCGTCGTAACCGAACACGGTGAGCGGGCGGTGCACGGTGATGCCGGTCGCGTCGGCGGGAACCAGAATCATCGACTGCTGCTGATGGCGCGGCGCTTCGGGATCGGTCTTGCCCATCACGATATAGATCTTGCAGCGCGGATCGCCGGCACCCGAGGACCACCATTTGTGGCCGTTGATCACGTAGTGGTCGCCATCGCGCACGATACTGGTCTGGATATTGGTCGCGTCCGATGATGCCACTTCCGGCTCCGTCATCAGGAACGCCGAACGGATCTGCCCCTGCAGCAACGGTTCGAGCCATGCGCGTTTGTTCTCTTCGCTGCCGTAACGCTCGATCGTTTCCATGTTGCCGGTGTCGGGCGCGTTGCAGTTGAACACTTCCGGCGCCCAAGGCACGCGGCCCATGATTTCGCACAGCGGCGCGTATTCGAGATTCGTCAGCCCGGCGCCGCGCTCCGATTGCGGCAGGAACAGATTCCACAGACCAGCCTCGCGCGCTTTCTGTTTCAGTTGCTCGATCAGCTCAGTCGGTAGCCACGCATTACAGTTCTGCCGGTTGCGCGCAATTTCCGCATAGAACGTCTGCTCGTTCGGATAAATGTGCTCGTCGAAGAAGGCGAGCAGTTTCTCGCGCAATGCCTGGACCTTCGGGGTGTAATCGAAATTCATCTGGGACCTCGCGGATAACGGACTGCGGATGATGTTGGTGCGGATTAGGTTGGGCCGGGCGCGCAAGCACACGTATGAATGCGCGCCCAGGCGGGTAACGGAGCGACTGGCATCGATCGCGGCGCATTGCCGGCGCGCGCGACCGCGGCACACGTTGCGTCTAGCGGACCTTTTGCGCGTAGCGCCACGCGAGTTCGGCCATCGGTTTTGCGCGGCGGCCGGCATCGAGTGCCTGCGCGCTCGACGCAGTGCCATCGACGACGCGTTTCATGATCCCTTGCAGGATCGCGGCGATGCGGAACATGTTGTACGCCAGATAGAAATTCCAGTCGCCACGAATCTCGAAGCCGGTGCGCTTGCAATAGCGTTCGACGTACTGCGCTTCATCGGGGATGCCGAGCGCGGCCCAGTCGAGCCCCGCGATACCGCGGAACTGCGCTGGATCGACATGCCATGCCATGCAGTGATACGCGAAGTCGGCAAGCGGATCGCCGAGCGTGGACAGTTCCCAGTCGAGCACCGCGAGCACGCGCGGTTCGTCGCGCACGAAGATCAGATTGTCGAGACGGTAGTCGCCATGCACGACCGACACGCGCTCGCTCGTGTCGGCCGGCATATGCTGTGGCAGCCAGTCGATCAACCGGTGCATCGCGTCGATCGGTTCGGTTTCGGACGCAACATACTGTTTGCTCCAGCGGCCGATCTGGCGCGCGAAATAATTGCCCGGCTTGCCGTAGTCGGCGAGACCGATCGCTTGCACATCGACGCTGTGCAAGGCCGCGATCACGCGGTTCATTTCATCGTAGATTGCCGCGCGTTCGGTGGGCGTCATGCCGGGCAGCGACTGGTCCCACAGCACCCGGCCCTCGACGAACTCCATCACGTAGAACGCACGGCCGATCACGCTCTCGTCTTCGCACAGCGCGAGCATTTGCGCGACCGGCACGGCGGTGCCGGCGAGCCCGCGCATCACGCGATATTCGCGTTCGATCGCATGCGCGGATGGCAACAACTTCGCGGCGGGTCCGGGTTTCGCGCGCATCACGTACGAACGCGATGGCGTGATCAGTTTGAAGGTCGGATTGGACTGGCCGCCCGCGAATTGCTCAAGCGTGAGCGGCCCCGCGAATCCGTCGACGTGCCCGGTCAGCCACGCGGCGAGCGCGTCGGTGTCGAAGCGATGCCGGTCGGTGACCGGGCGCGTGCCTTCGAAGGCCGAGTAGTCCTGTTTGCGTACCGGGTCGCCGGTCTGCGTGGCCTGCGTCATGTGTCTCCTCCGGTTCGGTGTTAGCTACGCTGGTATTGAATGAATTGTGCGTAGAGCATTTCCATCGTGGTGTTGCGCACGTCGCGATGCAGCGGCGACGGTGGTGAATAGTTGATCATCCGCAACACCCAGTCGCGCGGCGCGGCGCCGACGTCGAGCGCGTTGATGCAGCCGGTTGCCTGCGCCAGATGGCCGAAGAACGTGCGGCCGCCGGCAGTCAGCGCGTGCGACAGAATCGCGCGATTCACGCCGCCGTGCAGCACCAGAAGCGCGGTGTCCCATGACGTGTCTTCGCGCAACGCCGCGATGGCCGGTAGCACACGATCGAACAGTTGGCCGATTGTTTCGCCGTCGAGAAAGCGCGTGGCTTCCGGCACGATGCCGTCGAACACGCCGAGGAACGCCGCCTCGATATCGGTCGCCGGAATACTGCCGAGCTTGCCGCCGCGAATTTCCTGCCATGCAGGCTCGATTTCCGGTTCAATCTGCTGGCCCGTTTCGGCGAGCACGCGCCGCGCGGTTTCGACGGTGCGTGGCAAGCCGCTGACGATCACGCGATCGAAGCGCACCTGCTGCTGGGCGAACACGCGGCCGGCGGCGCTCGCCTGCTCGCGGCCATTTGCATTCAGCGGGACGGTCTCGGGATCGATCGCGCGGCCGGAGTCGTCGAAGTAGGTGACATCGCCATGGCGCATCAGAAAGATGCGGCGACGTTTCGGCAGTTGGTAGGCAGGCATGTCGGGCAATTTGCGATTCGCTTATTTGTAGATCGGCGCGCGCTTTTCGAGGAACGCGGTAATGCCTTCGAGTCCGTCGCGGTGATGCAGCGACGCGACGAAGTTGTCGCGCTCCGCGATCAGGTGGTCCGCGAGCGGCTGCGTACCGGCCGCGGCGATCAGCCCCTTGATGCGCGCGACCGAATTGGGCGAAATCGCGCCAAGCTCGTCGGCCCACGCGAGCGCACCGTCGAGTGCGATGCCGGGTTTGGCGAGCCGGTTCACGACGCCAAGCTCATGCAGACGCGTTGCGCCGATCGGCTTGCCCTCGATCAACACTTCGGTCGTCAGCTGGCGCGGCAGCACCTGCGCGAGGAACCACGAGCCGCCGCCGTCGGGCGTCAGACCGACGCGCGCATACGACATCGCGAATTTGGCGTTGTCCGCGGCGACGATCAGATCGCAGGCGAGCGCAAGCGAAAAGCCCGCGCCGGCCGCCGCGCCTTCAACGGCCGCGATCACCGGCTTCGACGACAGCCGCAATGCCGAAATCCATTGACCGAGCAAGTCAATGCTTTCGGCCTGCACGGACGGATCTTTCGCGCGGTTCTCGAGCAGCCGGTTCAGATTGCCGCCCGCGCAGAAGAAGTTGTCCGCGCCGGTGATCACGACCGCGCGGATCGACGGATCGCGCTCGACGGTGTCGAAGGCCTCGATGCCGGCTGCGTACATGTCCGGGTGCAGCGCATTGCGAGCGCCGGGATTCGACAACGTGAGGACTAGCGTGGATTCGCCGCTGGCGGGGCGCGAGGCGAGCAGTTGCGCGCTCATGGTTGGGTCTCCGATTGAACATCGATTGCATCGCGCTGGGTCAGCGAAAGGCCGAGTTGCGCACGCCGCGCGAGCCATGGCGATGGACGGTAGCGCGGATCGCCGAGCACGCTGAACATATTGCGCAGGATCGTCAGAATCGTGCCGGCACCGAGCGCATCGCCGAGTGCGAGCGGCCCACGCGGATAGCCGAGGCCAAGCGTGACGGCAAGGTCGATATCGTCCGGCGTCGCGATTTGCTTTTGCGCGATGTCGCAGCCGATGTTGACGATCGTCGCGACCACGCGTTGCGCGACGAAGCCGGTCGAATCGCGAATCACGGTGACGGGCACGCCATCGGCGGCAAACAGCGCATGCGCGCTATCGCGTGCGTCACGGGTCGTGGCCGGCGTGGTCATCAGCGTGCGGCGTTGCGCGCCGACGAGAGGGAACAGCGCATCGACGGCAACGACGCGGCTCGCGTCGAGCGCTTCGTCGACCGCGGCCGTGGTTGCGTCATGACCAAACGGCGTGACGACGAGCAATGAATTCGCGGCGGGCGTCGCGCCGTCGTCGAGCTTCACACCCGCTTTGCTCACGAGTTGCACGACGGCTTCGTAGGCCTGCGGATAGCGTTTGCTGACCCACACGCTCGGCGGCAACGCGCTCGGCACAGGCGCCTCGGCGGGAACCTGCTGCTTGCCATCGACGTAGCGATAAAAGCCTTCGCCGGCTTTACGGCCGAGCAGACCGCCTTGCAGCCGCGTGCCGGTGATCGGCGACGGCGTGTAACGCGGTTCTTCATAGAACTGGTGATAGATCGACTCCATCACCGGATGCGACACGTCGAGCGCGGTCAGATCCAGCAGTTCGAACGGGCCGAGCCGAAAACCGGCTTGTTCGCGCATGATCCGATCGATATCGGCAAAGCTCGCCACGCCTTCGCCTGCCACGCGCAACCCCTCGGTATTCATGCCGCGGCCCGCGTGATTGACGATGAAGCCGGGCATGTCCTTCGCGCGCACCGGCGTGTGGCCCATGCGGCGCGCGAGAGCCATCAGTGCGTCACCGGCCGCGGGGTCGCTGCGCAGTCCGTCGATCACTTCGACGACCTTCATCAACGGCACCGGATTGAAAAAGTGATAGCCGACCACGCGCGTTGGATCGGTGCAGCCCGCGGCAATCGCGGTGATCGACAGGGAAGAGGTATTGGAAGCGAGAATGCAGCGGCCGCTCACGATCGTTTCGAGTTCGCGAAAGAGCGCCTGCTTCGCGTCGAGCTTTTCGACGATCGCTTCGACAACCAGGTCGCAGCCGACCAGCTCGCTGATGTTCTGCGCACTGCTGACATTCGCCAACGCGGCAAGCGAGCGCGACTGTTCGAGCTTGCCTTTGGCCGTCAATTTAGCGAAAGTCTCCGCGAGATAGTCGCGCGCGGCGCTGACGGCGGCCGCATTGGTGTCGTACAGACGCACCTTCAGTCCCGCAAGCGCGGCGATCTGCGCGATGCCGCGGCCCATTGCGCCGGTGCCGACAATGCCGATGGTCTCGATGCTGAAATTGCGAGAGTTCATTGTGATGCTCGACTCCATGGTTTTTTTAGAATAGCACGATCGTGCAATTTACTGGATCATTTGCTCGAAAGCCGCTGCTTCGACTTGAACGCACGGTCTGACACAACGTGAAAACAGGAGACACCCGATGATCAAGCTGTGCGGTTTTGCGCTGTCGAACTACTACAACAAGGTGAAATTCGTGCTGCTCGAATACGGTATCGCGTTCGAGGAGGTGGTCGTGAAGCCGAGCCAGGACGAGGCGGTGCTCGAACATTCGCCGCTTGGCAAAGTACCTTATCTGCAGACCGAGCATGGCGATCTGTGCGAATCGCAGTGCATCGTCGAATATCTCGCCGCGCGCTTTCCCGAGCAACGGATTTTCTCCGCCGATCCGTGGCAGGCAGCCAAGGAGCGCGAGATGATCTTTTTCGTCGACGTGCATCTCGAACTGACCGTGCGCAATCTGTACAAGGAAGCGTTTTTTGGCGGCACGATCACCGACGCGACGAAGGGGCGCGTCGAAAAACTGCTGACGCATCACATCGCCGGCTTCAAACGGATCGCGAAGTTTTCTCCGTATCTGTGCGGCGAGCAATTCAGTGTCGCGGACGCTGCCGGCTATGTGAGCCTGCCGCTCGTCGGCATGGCGACGCAAGCCATTTACGGCCGCGATTTTCTGCTTGATGCGGGGATCGACTGGAAGAGCTACCTGAAGACGGTCGGCGCGCGGCCGGCCGCGCAGCGCGTGACCGAGGATCGCAAGGCGTATGTCGCGGCGTCGGCGCGTCCGTCCTGACGCAGTGACGCGCGTTCGATCAGGCAGGCATGGGTGGGCGGCGCGCACCCATGCTGCAGTGTGCGATGACAGGGAACGTGGATTCGTTCGTGACATCGCGCGGACATCCTAGAGCCGCGCGAGCCGCGTGAGCGCGGTGGCAAGCGTGCTTTCCTGCTTCGCGAAGCAGAAGCGCACCACGCCTGATTCGTGCGGCTCGTGATAGAACGCGGAGACCGGAATGGCCGCGACGCCGATCTCTCCGGTCAGCCACTGTGCGAATTCGGCTTCGGGCAGATCGCTGATCGCCGAGTAGTCGACGCATTGAAAATACGTGCCCGTGCATGGCAACAGTCTGAAGCGCGAATTCGCGAGCCCGTCACGGAAAAAGTCGCGCTTCTTCTGATAGAACGCCGGCAGGTCCAGATAGGGCGCCGGGTCCAGCATGTATTGCGCGAGGCCGATCTGCATCGGCGTATTCACGGTAAACACGTTGAACTGATGCACCTTGCGGAACTCGGCGGTGAGCGCGGCCGGCGCGGCGACGTAGCCGACTTTCCAGCCCGTCACGTGATAGGTCTTGCCAAAGCTCGACACCACGAAGCTGCGCTGCGCGAGTTCCGGATAACGCGCGACGCTTTCATGCGGCGCGCCGTCGTAGACCATGTGCTCGTAGACCTCGTCGGACAGGATCAGCACGTTGGTGCCGCGCACGATCTCCTCGAGCTTGCGCATGTCCTGTTCGCGCCAGACCGTGCCGGTCGGATTGTGCGGCGTGTTGATCATGATGAGCCGCGTCTTCGGCGTGATCGCGGCGGCCAGCCGGTCGAACGGGATCGCATAGTCAGGCGCTTCGAGCGTGACGAACACCGGCTTGCCGCCCGCCAGTTCGATCGACGGCAGGTAGCTGTCGTAGGTCGGCTCGACCACGATCACTTCGTCGCCCGGATGTACCGTGCAGAGAATCGCGGTCAGCAGCGCCTGCGTGGCGCCTGCGGTTACGGTGATTTCGTTCGTCGCGTCGTAGCGGCGGCCATACAGGTTGGCGATCTTGTCCGAGATCGCCTGACGCAGCGGCATCACGCCGGCCATCGGCGGGTATTGGTTGTGGCCGTCGCGCATCGCGTTCGCGACCGCGTCGACGATGCGTGGATCGCAGGCGAAGTCGGGAAAGCCCTGGCCCAGGTTCACGGCGCCTTTTTCCGCGGCGAGCGCGCTCATCACGGTGAAAATCGTCGTGCCGACATTCGGCAGGCGGGACGGAAACGTGGGGCTCGTGGGCGTGTCGTGCGGTGCATTCATGGCGTCGAATTTGGCGATGGGTGGCTAGGTTCTCGGAAATCGTTGCGAAGGGCGAAGCCTGATTGTAGGGAATCGCGCCGCTGTGTGCGCGCCGCGGGTGTCACGTTAGCCGTTCGGCCAGGGCTGCATGAGCCGTGTGCGGCCTGCCGGCATGCGGAGCGAAACGCTGGTCGCCGCAGTCACGTGATGACGGACTCGCTGCCGGCGTTCAATGCAATGCCCGCAGCCATGACGAACGGCGCGGGCTGCGCGATCTGGAACCCGAAATCGCGCGCGATACGTTTGGCAAGCTTCAGCACAGCGCGATCTTTCGACACGAGCCAGTCGGCCTGCGCCGCATGGGCCAGTTCGAGAAACTTCTGGTCGTCGCGATCCTTGCATTTGGGCAGGGGCCGCGCATCCTCGACGGGTTCGTCCGGCTCGACCCTTTGCGCGAGCCGCGCGACGACCGCGAGCGCGGCAGCCTTGTCGACCTGCCGATGCGCGAATTGCGGATAGTCGAGCACGTAGGTGAGTTCAGCGAGGCAGCGCGCGTCGATCAACGCGGTGATGGCGCCACTTTCGAGCGCGGCGGCGATCGGCCGCGTGTGCGGATCGTCGAATACGAGAATGTCGATCCACACATTGGAATCGAGCACGACGCGCAGCGCGTCGCTTGAGGCGTGGGAACCGGGCATTCGTTACAATCGGGCTTTCGTCTTTGACCGCCAGGCACGGCGTGCCTGCATGCAAGCCTCTATGATAATCGTTCTGTCGCCGGCGAAATCGCTCGACTACGACACCCCGCCACACGTCAAAAAGCACACGATCCCCGATTTCGTCGATGACGCCGCCGAGCTGATCGGCGGCCTGCGCAGTTTGTCGCCGCAACAGATTGCGTCGTTGATGGGCATTTCGGATCAGCTCGCGCACCTCAATTTTCAGCGTTACGCGGACTGGTCGCCGCAATTCGGTACGCACAACGCCAAGCAGGCGGTGCTCGCGTTCAATGGCGACGTGTACGAAGGTTTCGATGCGAAGACGCTGTCGTCGGCCGATCTCGACTATGCGCAGAATCATGTGCGCGTGTTGTCGGGCCTCTACGGACTGCTGCGGCCACTTGATCTGTTGCAGCCATACCGGCTCGAAATGGGTACGCGCTTTGCCAATCCGCGCGGCAAGGATCTCTACGCGTTCTGGGGCGAGCGGATCACGCAGGCGTTGAACGCGCAGTTGAAGAAAAATGCCGCGGGTTCGCGCGTGCTCGTGAATTGCGCGTCGGGCGAGTACTTCAAGTCGGTCAAGCCGAAGCTGCTCGACGCACCCGTCGTCACACCGGTGTTCGAGGACTGGAAGGGCGGCCGCTACAAGATCATCAGCTTTCATGCGAAACGCGCGCGCGGCCTGATGGCGCGCTTCGCGGTGGAAAACCGGCTCGATCGCCCTGAACAGTTGCGGAACTTCGACTCCGAAGGCTATGTGTTCAGTGCCGAAGCGTCGAACGATTCCACATACGTATTTCGTCGCCGCATCGCCGAATGAACGTACCGCCGCGCTCGAGCGGCGGTGAACCGTGCAGGGAAGAATCTCATGACGTTATCGATTACCAGCAATTTCGACGCCGGCGCGATTGACGTGCTGTCCTGCGAGGACGCCGGCAACATCCGCCTGCGCGTGCGGCCCGACAGCCACGCCGAGTTCGCGCAGTGGTTCTACTTCCGGCTGTCCGGCGCGGCCGGCGAGCGCTGCGTGATGACTTTCGAAAACGCCGCCGCGTGTGCCTTCGCCGAGGGCTGGCGCGATTATCGCGCGGTCGCGAGCTACGACCGCGTGAACTGGTTTCGCGTGCCGAGTTCGTACGACGGCAATGTGCTGACGATCGATCACACGCCGGATTTCGACAGCATCTACTACGCGTATTTCGAGCCGTATAGCGAAGAACGTCATTCTGAGTTTCTGGGCGCCGTGCAGCAGATGCCGCATGCGTCGTTGACCGAACTGGGCAAAACGGTCGAAGGACGGCCAGTCTCCCTGCTTACGCTCGCTACTCCGCTTGCCGACGATGCCGCAAACGCCGCGCCGAAAAAGAAGATCTGGCTGATCGCGCGCCAGCATCCGGGCGAGACGATGGCCGAATGGTTTACCGAAGGGCTCGTGAAACGCCTCGTGGGCTGGGGCGATTGGGCCGGCGATCCCGTTGCGCGCAAGCTTTACGATCACGCGGTGTTCTACATCGTGCCGAACATGAACCCGGACGGTAGCGTGCACGGCAATCTGCGTACTAACGCGGCCGGCGCGAACCTGAATCGCGAATGGATGGAGCCGGACGCCGCGCGCAGTCCGGAGGTGCTGGTGGTGCGCGATGCGATTCACGCCACGGGCTGCGACCTGTTTTTCGACATTCACGGCGACGAGGCGCTGCCGTACGTATTCGTCGCGGGTTCCGAAATGTTGCCGGGTTTCACCGAGCAGCAGGGGCGTGAGCAGAAGGCTTTCGTCGAAGCGTTCAAGCAGGCGAGTCCGGATTTTCAGGACAAGTATGGCTACGCCGCGAGCAAGTATCGCGAGGATGCGCTGAAGCTCGCGTCGAAGTACGTTGGCAACGAATTCGGCTGTCTGTCGTTGACGCTGGAAATGCCGTTCAAGGACAACGCGAATCTGCCCGACGAACGGGTGGGCTGGAACGGCGAGCGCAGCGCATCGCTAGGAGCGGCGATGCTGCAGGCGATCCTGCATCACGTGGAAACGTTCTAACGAAAGCGGCGCGGTACACATAGAAAAAGAGGCACGCACATTGTTTTGTGCGTGCCTCTTTTTTATTGGGACGACGGGTTGGCCAGCCGCGCGAATCAGAACAGATTGCGCTTGAACGTTAGCGGGCCTTTTTCTTCGTTGCCGATTTGCTCGATGTCGCGCGCGACGATTTACCCGAGCTTCCCTTCGACGACTTTTTCGTCGTCTTGCCGCCCGTCGCGTGCTTGCCCTTGCCTTTGTGCTTGCCTGACGACCCGCTGTGCGCCCGGTTCGGCGGTACGGGATCGTTCCAGCTGAACGCGAGCATCTGCGGGCCGACGTAGCCGCAGCGGAATTTCAGATCGGCCGGGTCGTCCGAGCCGTTCTGACGTACGCCGATGCCTTCGACAGTGACGATGCTGTCCACCTTGACGCGCTGCTTGCCTTCGTCGAACGAATCGTTCCAGGGTGTGACAGACGAATGGGCGCTATCGAACGAGCTGGGAGGGAATTCGACGTGGTCGAACGCGGTCGACGTGCTTGCGACAAAGTTGCCGTGTGCAGCACAGTCCGCGACGAGCGGGTCCGCGTGCATTTCGGTAATGAATTTGTTGACGAGGTCGTTGTGCTGCTCGAGCTGATCGGCGAATGCGGGAGCCGCGCAGATAAGCGAGAGACTCGCCACGCAGGCTGCCAACCGGCCGACTACCCGCAGCAATCGACGCGGTACGTTGGTGCGATCCATCTAGTTCTTCAGACGCTAAGGGGATATGAGGCAAATAAGATGCCTCGCGAATGGGTTGAGTTCAATCTTGCTGCAAATATTCTGCCTTGTCCTGATCCGCACGCGGGTGAGCTTCGGCGACTTGCCAGCGATTATTGCCGACACGCGTGGCATGACGTCAAAGCACGAACTCTCAGGTGCGCGGGCCGCCCAGACGATAGCGTCGCACATCGTATGTGGTGACCCAAGCGGGACGGTACACCGCGATCAGCGCCGTTGCCATGCCAGTGAACCATGCCTCGCCGGTGGCGAGCAGCAGCACGCTGAACGCGTAGCCGGCCGGCACGACGGTTGGTGAACCGCCTGCGAGCGCGACATGAATGCCGAGCGCCGCGGCGGCTGTCAGCGATACCGCAATGGCCGGCGAAACAAAGCCCTGGCCGAAGATGAACATGAAGAGATTGCGCGGTAGCCACGCCGTGCAGATGCGCTGAACCAGCGTGGAGATGCAAACGGGCAGAGCGCCGTACACGAGGAACGTAACCGCAATGCCTTGCCATGGAGCGTCGAAGATGACGGCGGCGAGGCCAGTAACCACCGCCATCGCGATAAGCGCGAGTCCCCAGTCGAATAGCGTGACCACGAGCGTTGCGCCCAGCAGATGCATGACGGTGCCGTCGTCGAGCCATGCGTTGCTCGCCCACAGCACCGACAGCGCGACGATAATCGCGAGCCAGACGTGCTGGAGCGTGCCGTCCTGAAGTCTTTTGAAAGGATTCTTCCACAGCGCGAGCGCGACCACTATCGCGGTGGCGATCCAGCCACCGACAGCGACCCAGAACGGAAGCGGTGTATAGAGGAAACCCATGTGTTCATATTACTCGTTGGACGACAAAAGGTGTGAGCGGATTCCATGCCAGCCGGCGCCAACGCTGCGTGGACGCGCACTTGGGGATGCCCGCACGCAGCGTGCGTCGCGTCACGCCGAGCCGGATCTTACTGGTTTTTGCACGGGTCCTGGGGCGGGGTGTCACCGTAGGAAGTAGCGGGTTCCGCGGCCATCGGCAGTGCGGCGCTTGTGTCGCTGGCAGGCAACGGATATTCGAAATGAATGCGCTTCCGGTGCCGCAGCCCAATCGTGCTCGTTCGCTTCACTGACACCGTCCGCGGCGCATTCTCGCCGTTGTTGTGCAGGACCTGCAGTTGATTCATCAGCCAGCCGTTATAGAGCGCGACCGCGGCGGCGCGGTTGGGCGCGCCCAACTGCTGGAATATGCTGGTCAGATGGATCTTGACCGTGCCTTCGCTAATGCCGAGCGTGCGCGCGATCATCTTGTTGGTGCTGCCCATATGAACGCAGCGCATGATTTCCTGCTGGCGTGGCGACAATCCTCCGCTCGAAAGTCTGTTGCGGCGTGGCGGCGGGCTTTTTTCGTCGAATGGGCGGATCGTGGTGTCCGCGGGCAACGGCGGGTCGAGCGGCAGTGCGCCAGGCGGCACATAGTGGCCGCCGAGCAGCACCATTTCGAAGGCGCGCACGATCAGGCATGGATCGGTGTCGCGCGGCACGACGCCGAGCACGCCTTCATCCATCAGCGCGCGCACGAGCGCGGGCGGAGTTCCGTCGGTGAGTACGGCGATGCGCAGGTCGGGGTAGTAGCTGAGCAGATGGCGGGCATCCGTTACGGACATCCAGTCCTGCCAGTCGATCACGACGAGATCCGGCAGGTAACGCCTGAATGGACGTTCGAGCTGGCGCCAGTCCTGCGCTTCGGTGAAGCGCGCCAACCGGTCGATTTGCCGCAATAAGGCCTTGAGTCCGTCACGTCGTTCCGCGTTTGAATTGAGAATCGAGAAGCGCATGCATGTCTCCAGATGGATCGAGCGAAATAGCGCGACGCACCTGTGTGCCCTAGCAACTGACTCAAGTCACGGCGATGCGTCACCGTGCCTATGATGACAAATTCCTTTCGTTTTGACGGCTGGCCAAAAGGCGTAGGAAGAGCGTCGAGGCAAACAAAAAGCCCCGCGCAAGGCGGGGCTTTTTTCGATGGCAGGTCGACGTTCGCGTCGTTGCTCAATGAAAATGTGGCTGTGCTGGCTCTGCATCTTCGGGCATTTCTGCATGGACGATTTCGCCGAGCGGATCTGCGTACAACGGAACGCCGCAGTCGTCGCAGTATTCCGGCTCGAAACGGCCCGCATGGCGCCGTACATCGGTGATCCCGGTCTCCTTGAGCAGCGCGACGATTTCCTCGAGCGGGTCGTCGGAACCAGCGATTTCCTGCGGCTCTTCATCGATGCCCGGCTCGCCATTTTCACGGCCGTAGAGGGGCCATACGACACCGTAAATCACGTCGTTGCTGCCGCGGCGCGTGAAGCCGACGCGGTACTCGTCGATGCGTCTTTCGCCGAAGCCTGCGACCACCGCGCGGAGGTCCTGCGGCGCAGCACCAATTGTGTCAAATAGATAACGAACGGCGGTGCGCACGGTGTGAGGACGCACACTTTCGTCGGCATCGCGGCATGCCGAGTAGTACGCGTCTGGTAGCAGGCACTCGAATTCGCAGCCGGGCAGCACAACCGACAGATTGGCGCCGCCCTGCGTGGCCCATTGCTCGAGACACTGGCCGCGCTCGATGCGGCAGCCGTGCTCTTCCTCCTGCCAGCGGAAGGTCGCCTCGCCCACGGGCGCCGCGACCACGGCCAGCAGAAAGCGCGGATCGGCCAGAATCGGCGAGGTTTCCGGCAGCTCGCCGAAATTGAGCTTCGCGTTGCCGCCGCCCATCGCCGCCTGTGCGAGTTGCTGGGCAATGCGCCACGTCTCGACGTGATGGCGCGGCAGCTGGTCGATGCTGTACATGAACGGGGCCATCGCGACGCGCGTGTTCGCTGCGAGCACGTGCGCCTGGAGGTGCGCGCGCAGCGCATCGGCCGCGTCGGTCTTGAGCGGACCGGAGGGGATCACGTAACGGGTCCAGGCGAGCACGGGCGCGGCGATCAGTAGCGCTTCGTAAGACACGCCTTCGTGCTCGATGATGAACGACTCGCTATGAGTCTCCGCCATGTCGGCAAGCGCGCCATAGGCGTCCGGATGGTTTTGCTGCAGATGATCGAGCGCGGCGTCCAACGTGGTCTGGTTGGCGTTGCGCACGATTTTGGCCAGCAGCGCGTCGAGTTTCGCTTCCCAGAAGCGATCTTCAGTGCGGCTGCCCGACGCGAAAAGCGCGAGCGAGAGACCGACGAGTTTGTCGGCGTCGGGAGGGAGTCGTTTGGCGATTCGCGAGCGCATAAATCCGAAAAATTGGGGGCACGGAACCTTATATTCTAGTCTTTTCCGGGCCGCTATACGGGTTGGTCGGCATTGCTGGGTTGAGCAGGGCTCCGCTCATCCCAAAAAACGGGCTGTTGCGCGAGCAGTCATGCGCGGCCCACGGATGATATAAGACACCCCCGGCCGCTCGACTCGCTTCTATACTGACGGCGTTCAGCGGGAGCCTGACAGGCGTATGTCAATGGATTGCCGTGGTCTGGCGCAATAGGAGATTCATCGTGAAATCGGACCAACTGATTGAACGTCTTGCCGCTGTATTCGCGCTGATTGTCCTCGTGGGCGGTTCGTTGCTGGTGCTCGCGCCTTTTACGACCGCGCTGCTGTGGGGCGCCATTCTCAGTTACAGCTCGTGGGGGCTCTATCGGCGGCTGACCGATGCGATGGGCGGTCGGCGCAAGTTGGCTGCGACGCTGATCGTGGTTCTCATTCTGCTCGTCGTGCTCGGGCCATTCGTCTATGCGGGTTTTGCTTTTGGCGCGCATGTCCATGACATCGTGGCAGTGGTGCAGAGGCTATTCGAATCCGGGTTGCCCGATCTTCCGGGGTGGGTGGGGCGAATCCCGCTGGTCGGTTCGAGCATCGAGGCGTTTTGGGAGCGTGTGACCAGCGGCAATTCGGAATTGATCGCGCAACTGCACACGTTCGCGGCGCCCGCCGGCAAGTGGATACTGGCAGCGGCGATTGCGGTGACTCACGGGCTGGGACTGCTGGCGCTGAGTATCGTGCTCGCGTTCTTTTTTTATACGGGCGGTGAGGGGGCTGCTGCCTGGTTGAATGCGGGTATGCGGCGTGTTGCGGGTGAGCGTGCCGATTATCTGCTGGCACTGGCGGGCAGCACGATCAAGGGCGTGGTCTATGGGATTCTCGGCACGGCGCTTGTGCAGGGGGTTCTGGCGGGTTTCGGCTATTGGATTGCGAGCGTGCCGGCGCCAGCGCTGCTTGGGCTCGCGACATTTTTTCTATCGGTGGTGCCGGGCGGCCCAGTCATCGTATGGTTGCCAGCGGCGATCTGGCTGTATCAGGGCGGCGCGACGGGCTGGGCAATATTTCTGGTCATTTGGGGCGTGCTGGTCGTCGGTATGGCTGACAACGTCATCAAGCCGATTCTGATTGGAAAAAATAGCGATATGCCGTTAATCCTGGTGATGTTGGGTATTCTCGGCGGTGCGTTGGCTTTTGGCTTTCTGGGTGTATTCATAGGGCCGACTTTGTTGGCGGTTGCTTATACGGTGCTGCATGACTGGGCGATCGGTGCGCCGGCCGCGCATGCTCTGACGTCCGAAGCTGGAACCCCGGTCGTCGACAAGCCGGGTCGCATAGAGAAGGCACCTTGATGAAAACCTAGGGATTTCACTTGCAAGCCCTGGCCGTGGCGGCTAGAATTCCGCTCTTTCGTGCGCCGGATGCCGGGGCACGGAGAAGCGGGAGAGCCTTTGATGGCAAGGGCTTCAGCGGGGTGAACAGGTTGGGTGAGTAATAAAAACCTGTTGACGATCCTGTGAAAGTTCTCCATAATCTCGCTTCTCTGCTGCAGACGCAGCGACGTGAAACGAAGCGGTGCCGGTGGTTGCGGTGCTGTGATTCACGAACGATCTTTAAAAACTAACAGCCGATAAGTGTGGGCGCTTGATGCGGAATGCGCAGCCGGTTCTTCGGAGCCGGCGATGGCAAAAGTATCAGAAGCCTCACACAGTAATTGAAGGAAGGTTTGCCTGTTGAAAGACAGGCTGATCATCGTCAGTACGTTGAGTGAGCGACCGGTTTCTAACGAAACCGAAAACAGTAACAGGTTTGAACTGAAGAGTTTGATCCTGGCTCAGATTGAACGCTGGCGGCATGCCTTACACATGCAAGTCGGACGGCAGCACGGGAGCAATCCTGGTGGCGAGTGGCGAACGGGTGAGTAATACATCGGAACGTGTCCTGGAGTGGGGGATAGCCCGGCGAAAGCCGGATTAATACCGCATACGCTCTGTGGAGGAAAGCGGGGGATCTTCGGACCTCGCGCTCAAGGGGCGGCCGATGGCAGATTAGGTAGTTGGTGGGGTAAAGGCCTACCAAGCCGACGATCTGTAGCTGGTCTGAGAGGACGACCAGCCACACTGGGACTGAGACACGGCCCAGACTCCTACGGGAGGCAGCAGTGGGGAATTTTGGACAATGGGGGCAACCCTGATCCAGCAATGCCGCGTGTGTGAAGAAGGCCTTCGGGTTGTAAAGCACTTTTGTCCGGAAAGAAAACTTCGGGGTTAATACCTCTGGAGGATGACGGTACCGGAAGAATAAGCACCGGCTAACTACGTGCCAGCAGCCGCGGTAATACGTAGGGTGCGAGCGTTAATCGGAATTACTGGGCGTAAAGCGTGCGCAGGCGGTTCGTTAAGACAGATGTGAAATCCCCGGGCTTAACCTGGGAACTGCATTTGTGACTGGCGGGCTTGAGTATGGCAGAGGGGGGTAGAATTCCACGTGTAGCAGTGAAATGCGTAGAGATGTGGAGGAATACCGATGGCGAAGGCAGCCCCCTGGGCCAATACTGACGCTCATGCACGAAAGCGTGGGGAGCAAACAGGATTAGATACCCTGGTAGTCCACGCCCTAAACGATGTCAACTGGTTGTCGGGCCTTCATTGGCTTGGTAACGTAGCTAACGCGTGAAGTTGACCGCCTGGGGAGTACGGTCGCAAGATTAAAACTCAAAGGAATTGACGGGGACCCGCACAAGCGGTGGATGATGTGGATTAATTCGATGCAACGCGAAAAACCTTACCTACCCTTGACATGTACGGAAGTCCGCTGAGAGGTGGATGTGCCCGAAAGGGAGCCGTAACACAGGTGCTGCATGGCTGTCGTCAGCTCGTGTCGTGAGATGTTGGGTTAAGTCCCGCAACGAGCGCAACCCTTGTCCCTAGTTGCTACGCAAGAGCACTCCAGGGAGACTGCCGGTGACAAACCGGAGGAAGGTGGGGATGACGTCAAGTCCTCATGGCCCTTATGGGTAGGGCTTCACACGTCATACAATGGTCGGAACAGAGGGTTGCCAAGCCGCGAGGTGGAGCCAATCCCAGAAAACCGATCGTAGTCCGGATCGCACTCTGCAACTCGAGTGCGTGAAGCTGGAATCGCTAGTAATCGCGGATCAGCATGCCGCGGTGAATACGTTCCCGGGTCTTGTACACACCGCCCGTCACACCATGGGAGTGGGTTTTACCAGAAGTGGCTAGTCTAACCGCAAGGAGGACGGTCACCACGGTAGGATTCATGACTGGGGTGAAGTCGTAACAAGGTAGCCGTATCGGAAGGTGCGGCTGGATCACCTCCTTTCCAGAGCCCGCGTGTTCTGACATCGAAGCGCTCACGCTTATCGGCTGTAGTTAGAAGAAGATCAGACAGACTCAGGGGTCTGTAGCTCAGTCGGTTAGAGCACCGTCTTGATAAGGCGGGGGTCGATGGTTCGAATCCATCCAGACCCACCAGTGCCTGTCTGTGGTGCTGGCTGAAGACCCGCTGGGGCTGAACGGATGAGGTATCTGTCTGTTGCATGACTGGGGGATTAGCTCAGCTGGGAGAGCACCTGCTTTGCAAGCAGGGGGTCGTCGGTTCGATCCCGTCATCCTCCACCAATCCTCAATGCCAAGGGTTCAGCATGAAGCGATGCTGAGTACTTCGCATTGGCGATTGAGCCAGTCAGAGCGATATGAGGCAACTCATAATCGGCTGTCGTTCTTTAACAATCAGGAAGAAGTAGTAAAGAGATTCACGAAAGCGTACTTAGAGATGGGTGCGTGAGTAGGTGAATCAGGGTTGTGATTGTATCGATGTATTTTTAAGTGATCGAAAGATCGCTTTGGAATACGGCGCAACACGAATACTCAACCTGTAGCGAGTGCGTCTCGAGATGAGACATACCCGTTATAGGGTCAAGCGAACAAGTGCATGTGGTGGATGCCTTGGCGATCACAGGCGATGAAGGACGCGGTAGCCTGCGAAAAGCTCCGGGGAGCTGGCAAACGAGCATTGATCCGGAGATGTCCGAATGGGGAAACCCACCTCTTATGAGGTATCCGTAGCTGAATACATAGGCTACGTGAAGCGAACGCGGTGAACTGAAACATCTAAGTAACCGCAGGAAAAGAAATCAACCGAGATTCCCAAAGTAGTGGCGAGCGAAATGGGATCAGCCTGTACTCTTTATTCTCATTGTTAGTCGAACGCTCTGGAAAGTGCGGCCATAGCAGGTGATAGCCCTGTAGACGAAAACAGCGGGAAAGAACTGGGTGTACGACAAGTAGGGCGGGACACGTGAAATCCTGTCTGAAGATGGGGGGACCATCCTCCAAGGCTAAATACTCGTGATCGACCGATAGTGAACCAGTACCGTGAGGGAAAGGCGAAAAGAACCCCGGGAGGGGAGTGAAACAGATCCTGAAACCGCATGCATACAAACAGTCGGAGCCTCGCAAGGGGTGACGGCGTACCTTTTGTATAATGGGTCAGCGACTTACATTCAGTGGCAAGCTTAACCGATTAGGGCAGGCGTAGCGAAAGCGAGTCCGAACAGGGCGTCCAGTCGCTGGGTGTAGACCCGAAACCAGGTGATCTATCCATGGCCAGGTTGAAGGCACGGTAACACGTGCTGGAGGACCGAACCCACTAACGTTGAAAAGTTAGGGGATGAGCTGTGGATAGGGGTGAAAGGCTAAACAAACCTGGAAATAGCTGGTTCTCTCCGAAAACTATTTAGGTAGTGCCTCGTGTATCACCTTCGGGGGTAGAGCACTGTCATGGTTGTGGGGTCCATTGCGGATTACTACGCCATAGCAAACTCCGAATACCGAAGAGTGCAATCACGGGAGACAGACATCGGGTGCTAACGTCCGGTGTCAAGAGGGAAACAACCCAGACCGCCAGCTAAGGTCCCCAAATATGACTAAGTGGGAAACGAAGTGGGAAGGCTAAAACAGTCAGGAGGTTGGCTTAGAAGCAGCCATCCTTTAAAGAAAGCGTAATAGCTCACTGATCGAGTCGTCCTGCGCGGAAGATGTAACGGGGCTAAGTCATATACCGAAGCTGCGGATGCATATTTATATGCATGGTAGGAGAGCGTTCCGTAAGCCTGCGAAGGTGCACTGGAAAGTGTGCTGGAGGTATCGGAAGTGCGAATGCTGACATGAGTAGCGATAAAGGGGGTGAAAGGCCCCCTCGCCGTAAGCCCAAGGTTTCCTACGCAACGTTCATCGGCGTAGGGTGAGTCGGCCCCTAAGGCGAGGCAGAAATGCGTAGCTGATGGGAAGCAGATTAATATTTCTGCACCATTGTGAAATGCGATGGGGGGACGGATCGCGGAAGGTTGTCCGGGTGTTGGAAGTCCCGGTCGCTGCATTGGAGAAGGCGCTTTGGCAAATCCGGGCGCAGGATTCAAGGGTGTGGCGCGAGCGACTTAGGTCGCGAAGCAACTGGAAGGGGTTCCAGGAAAAGCCTCTAAGCTTCAGTTTCACAGTGACCGTACCGCAAACCGACACAGGTGGGCGAGATGAGTATTCTAAGGCGCTTGAGAGAACTCGGGAGAAGGAACTCGGCAAATTGGTACCGTAACTTCGGGATAAGGTACGCCCTTGTAGCTTGACTGGCCTGCGCCAGAAGGGTGAAAGGGTTGCAATAAACTGGTGGCTGCGACTGTTTAATAAAAACACAGCACTCTGCAAACACGAAAGTGGACGTATAGGGTGTGACGCCTGCCCGGTGCCGGAAGATTAAATGATGGGGTGCAAGCTCCTGATTGAAGTCCCGGTAAACGGCGGCCGTAACTATAACGGTCCTAAGGTAGCGAAATTCCTTGTCGGGTAAGTTCCGACCTGCACGAATGGCGTAACGATGGCCACACTGTCTCCTCCCGAGACTCAGCGAAGTTGAAGTGTTTGTGATGATGCAATCTCCCCGCGGCTAGACGGAAAGACCCCATGAACCTTTACTGTAGCTTTGCATTGGACTTTGAACCGGTCTGTGTAGGATAGGTGGGAGGCTTTGAAGCTGGGACGCTAGTCTCAGTGGAGCCGTCCTTGAAATACCACCCTGATCTGTTTGAGGTTCTAACCTTGGTCCGTAATCCGGATCGGGGACAGTGCATGGTAGGCAGTTTGACTGGGGCGGTCTCCTCCCAAAGTGTAACGGAGGAGTACGAAGGTACGCTAGGTACGGTCGGAAATCGTGCTGATAGTGCAATGGCATAAGCGTGCTTGACTGTGAGACTGACAAGTCGAACAGGTGCGAAAGCAGGTCATAGTGATCCGGTGGTTCTGTATGGAAGGGCCATCGCTCAACGGATAAAAGGTACTCTGGGGATAACAGGCTGATACCGCCCAAGAGTTCATATCGACGGCGGTGTTTGGCACCTCGATGTCGGCTCATCTCATCCTGGGGCTGTAGCCGGTCCCAAGGGTATGGCTGTTCGCCATTTAAAGAGGTACGTGAGCTGGGTTTAAAACGTCGTGAGACAGTTTGGTCCCTATCTGCCGTGGGCGCTGGATATTTGAAGGGACCTGCTCCTAGTACGAGAGGACCGGAGTGGACGAACCTCTGGTGTACCGGTTGTCACGCCAGTGGCATCGCCGGGTAGCTATGTTCGGAAGAGATAACCGCTGAAAGCATCTAAGCGGGAAACTCGCCTTGAGATGAGATATCCCCGGGGCTTTAAGCCCCTTGAAGGGTCGTTCAAGACCAGGACGTTGATAGGTCAGGTGTGCACGTACAGTAATGTACTGAGCTAACTGATACTAATTGCCCGTAAGGCTTGATCCTATAACAGGTGTGTCTCGACAACCGTTAGTGCTTCAGCACTTACGGATGTCCGATCCCCGAAGGGGATACGAACCTCCACAGGAGGTGACAGGACGCACGGTTGAGATCAGTGTTGTGCCAGAACCAACACAACCCCCCAACACGATTCACACACGAATCCTTTACGCTTCTTCCCGATTGGCTGTGGCGCTCACCGGTTGACTCCAACCCCCAGCGACGCAGCAACCCGTCATGCCTGATGACCATAGCGAGTCGGTCCCACCCCTTCCCATCCCGAACAGGACCGTGAAACGACTCCACGCCGATGATAGTGCGGATTGCCCGTGTGAAAGTAGGTAATCGTCAGGCTCCCCTCATGTCAGAAACCCCACCCCCAGCGGTGGGGTTTCTGCGTTTACGGGCGCAGGAAGCGCGGGCATAACGCCGGACGACACTCCGGATGTGCCGGATCGCAGCCCTTCCCGGGCAATCTGGAAAACGGTCAGTTCCAGAGCCATCTCCGACGCTCCTGTCTCATCACGTCGGCCAGATGTTACGACGTCGAGCCAGAATATTTCTTCGTTCTAGCGCCGGTCAGCAGATATCCACGCCCGTCAAGCCTGCTTGCGCACCGGGGCCGAATCGGATCTGCCGATGATAAGCCGGTCGAGCCGTTCGCTCGCCTCCGTGATCGCCCATAGCGGCGCGTGACGCAACTGCCGGTCGTAGTTCGTCGCGATCGATGCAAACAGAGCGAACTCCGCGTCATCGAGCTTCCACGCATTGTGTTCCCGTCCGGCGCCGAATACGGATGCCGCGGCACGGTCCGCGGCATGGAACTCCTCGCGGCTCATCGAGCCGAAGCCCGCTTCGGCCAGGTAACTGGGCACAGCCACTTTGCCGTCATGCCGCCGCGTGATGAGCGACCTTGTAGGTCTCTGAGAAGCCGCAAATCGCGCATGCGCATCACACGATAGACTCGTTTGGTTTTCCCGCGGCCTCGTAGCATCAGCATCGCAACGCTGGCGTGCATCGCAACACGCCCCCCATCGCATCGATAGCGCTGACGTCGATCACATCAGCAGTACCTTCTCCATTCACCTTTCCTCACTCTTAACATTCGCCATAGAATACTGTATAAATATACAGTATTTCGAGCCACTAAACGCGCCCCATTAATCTCCCGACTGCAAGAAGTTAGCTGCATATCAGCGATATTTGTATGCAAAAACCGCACGTTCCTTGTTTGCCTGCTGATGCTTGTTTTCGATGGTATCAGTCGAGACAAGGCGTCTACATCCAACAGAGGCGGAGCGTTATCGATCAAAGAGTGTGTCCATGGCCACAGCGATTCGGTTAGCGACGACCACATTGTCATCGCAACTACAGCGTCAGATATGGCAAGGCAACGAGCTTGCCGGCTCGGACTCGCGTGTGATTTCCAGTGGCTATGCCGCGCTGGATCGGTTGTTGCCGGGGCAAGGCTGGTCTGCGGGTGGTCTGACGGAGCTGCTAATCGAGCACTGCGGACTAGGAGAGGTGCGCCTGCTGGCTCATGCGCTTCGTCATCTGACACAACAGGCCGGTCGGTACGTCATGCTCGTCGCGCCTCCCTATCAACCCTGTGTCGCGGCGTTGCAGGCATGGGGGATCGATATCGGGCGCGTGCTATGGGTGCGTTCGACGGAGGATCAGGCGCTTTGGGCTGCCACTCAGGCATTGAAGCAGGACGGTATCGGCGCGCTGCTGGTCTGGCTGCCGAGTGCGCGTGCCGACAAGGTCCGGCGCTTGCAGGTGGCGGCTCAGGAGTCGGCAGCGCTCGCATTCCTGATCCGCCCGGTGGCGGCGGCCTCGCAATCGTCACCGGCGCCTTTGCGGATGATCTGCGAACCGCTGTTGCCAGCCAACGCGGAGACGATCAATCGCCGCCAGTGGCTGCAGGAAATCGGTCTGTCGATCGACATCTTCAAGCGCCGCGGACCACCGCTGGCCGAGCCTCTTCATCTCGTTCTGCCTTTACAGAGCGTGGTGTTGCCGGAAGGCGGAAGTGGCAGTCATCAACGCGCAGAGATCAAACATGTTGTGGATCGCAGTCACCTTACCGCTATTGCCGCTGGAAGCAGTGAAACCGTTCGCACTCGCTCCGGATGGTTCACCCGCGAAGCCGAACCGGCCTGATCCGCGTGACGTCACCGCTCAGCCTCGAGTTGCCACGGCTCCAGACAAGCGAAGCTGTTATGCGCTAGCCGATCATGCACACATCCTGATGCCGGATCTCGACGCCTTGCGTGCCGGCGTTCAGGTTGGGCACTCGCGCTCGTACGCATTGGCGCTGGCACCCGGTTTGACGCTGCTTGCCGCCGATGCCGCCCGTGAAACCCAGGCATTCGAAGCGATTGCGCTGGCTTTGCTGAGCTACACGCCCAAGGTGTCACTCGCCGACGCACACACGCTGCTGCTGGAAGTCGGCTCCGGCCTGCGCCTGTTCGGCGGCTTGCGCGCGCTGTTGTCGCGGGTATCGGCCACGGTGGCGGCATTCGGTTATGTGGCGCGCATTGCCTGTGCACCGACCGCCTGGGGAGCGTGGCTATTGGCCCAGGCGCGCGCGTGCCGGCAGGGGCGCCGTTGGCATGTAGTCAAGGCGGCGTCGCTCGCACATGTGCTCGATGGGTTGCCCGTCTCACTGCTGCCGGTCGAGCAGGCGCATCGCGATGCGTTCTCGCATGTCGGCTGCGCGACGCTCGCCGACTTGCGCGGCTTGCCTCGGTCCGGCATCGTGCGCCGGTTCGGCGGCGGCATTCTGGATCTGCTTGCGCAGGCGTACGGCACGCGGGCCGATCCACGCGAATCGTTTCGCGCGCCAGCGTCGTTTCATGCGCAACTGGAGTTGCCGTCGCGAGTCGATAACGCCGATGCGCTGCTGTTCGCCGCGCGCCGGTTGATCGTGCAGCTGGCCGGCTGGCTGAATGCGCATCATGCGGCGCTCAGCGGTTATACGTTGCTGTTCGAGCATGAGTTGGCGTCGCGCCATGCGTCGAAGACATCGAGTCTGAAGGTCGCGTGGGCGATACCGTCACGCGATGCCGAGCATCTGATCTGGCTGTTGAGGGAAAAGCTGAACCAGACAGTGCTGGCGGCGCCCGTCATCGAACTGAAGCTGGTAGCGGATCAGATCGTCGACCATGCCGGGCGCTCGGACACGTTGTTTCCGATGCCGGAGTCGGACGGCGATTCTCTCGCGCGGCTGCTCGAACGGCTGAGCGCGCGGCTAGGGCCCGAGAACGTGCTGCAGATGTCGGTGCAGGACGATCATCGTCCGGAGCGGTCCATGCGCGTGGAAGCCTACGAGGCGCAGGCGTTTTCACGCAGACAGCGCGCGCCCGCGAAGAGCCGCGCCAAGGTCAAGGCGGACAAGACCTGGCTTACCGATGAACTGCGCAATGCCGCGCAAGAAGAGCGTGAGGGCAGTGAGCCATCGGCACACGACCGCTCAGCCTCATCCGCGCCGGCCGGCACGGCGAACGCTTCGGCGACGGCGCAACCCGAGCCCAATGTCCAGGCCGTGCCCGAAGATCTCCCCGACAGCGAGTTGCCTTCGCAACCTCGTCCGCTCTGGCTGCTCGATCAGCCGTTGCGTCTGATGATGCGTGATCAGCGGCCGATCTATCGCCGGCCGCTGAAAATGCTCACGCGTACCGAGCGAATCGAAGCGGGGTGGTGGGACGGCAATCCCGTCGCGCGCGATTACTACATCGCGGCCGACGATCGCGGCCACATGTTCTGGGTGTATCGCGAGCGGGTCAACGGCGAGTGGTATTTGCAGGGTCTGTTCGGCTGAATGCGATGAAGATGCCTGAACCGTCCTTCTCGCAGCAGACATTCGCGGCGCACCTGCCGGCGTACGCGGAGCTGCATTGCCTGACCAATTTCTCGTTCCTGCGCGGGGCTTCGCAGCCGCATGAGCTTGTTGAGCGGGCGATGGCGTGCGGCTACAGCGCGCTCGCGATTACCGACGAATGTTCGCTGGCTGGCGTCGTGCGCGCTCATACGACGGTAAAGGACATCGCGAAAGAACAGGAACGCGAACGGAAGGAGCGCGAAGAAAAGGCCCGCCGCCAGGCCACACAAGCCGAAGCCTCTCCGGAAGACGCCATCAGCGCGTCTTTGCCGTCGGAGCCAGCCACGCAGGAAGGCGCTAACGAAGCCACTAACGAAACCGCCAACGAATCCCTCAATGAAGGCCCCAACAGCAAACCATCAAAGCCGGTCCCTCACCTCATCATCGGCAGCGAATTCAATCTGACCGATGCCGACGGCAAGCCCTTCTGCACGCTGGTTGCGCTCGCCATCAATCGCAACGGCTATGGCAACCTTGCCGAGCTGATCACGCTCGCGCGCTCGCGTGCGGACAAAGGCAGCTATCGCCTCGGTCCGGAAGATTTCACCGCCTCGCTGCCGCATCTCGAGCATCTGCAAGGACTGCCCGATTGCGTGCTGCTGCTCGTGCCGCAACGCACGGCGACGCTGTCGCACACGCTGCGTTGCGCGCATTGGCTGGCGTCGTTCGCGGCGCGGCGTGCATGGATCGCGCTCGAGCTCTGGCAAACCGGCAGCGACGATCTTCAGATCGACGCGTTGCGACTGCTTTCCAAAGAGAGCGGTTTGCCGCTCGTCGCAGCGGGAGGCGCGCTGATGCACACGCGCTCGCGCAAGCCGCTGCAGGATACGCTGACCTCGATCGGTCTCGGCACGCCGCTATCGGCCTGCGGCTATGCGCTGGAGGCCAATGCGGAGCGGCATCTGCGCACGCGTGTGCGGCTGGGCAAGCTGTATCCGAGTGATACGCTCGAAGAGACGCTGCGCATCGCCGCGTTATGCCGCTTCTCGCTCGATGAGCTGCAATACGAATACCCGGAGGAACTGGTACCCCGGGGCGAGTCGCCGCCGAGCTATCTGCGCAAGCTGGTCATGGCCGGCGCGATGGAGCGCTGGCCGGGCGGCCTCGACCTGAAGCGGATCCAGCAGATCGAGAAAGAGCTGAACCTGATCGCCGATCTGAAATACGAAAAATATTTTCTGACGGTGCACGATATCGTGAGTTTCGCGCGCTCCAGAAACATCCTGTGTCAGGGGCGAGGGTCGGCGGCGAATTCGATCGTGTGCTACTGCCTGCATGTGACGGAAATCGATCCGGTCAGCATGAACATGCTGATCGAGCGATTCATCTCGCGCGCCCGCAACGAGCCGCCCGATATCGACGTCGACTTCGAGCATCAACGGCGCGAAGAGGTGATCCAGTACATCTATGCGAAGTACGGTCGTCATCGCGCGGCGCTGACGGCATCGCTGATCACCTATCGCGCGCGCAGCGCGCTGAAAGACGTCGGCAAGGCGCTGGGTCTCGAAGCGTCGCTGATCGAGCGGATCAGCAAGTCGCAGCAATGGTGGGATGGGCCCGACGCGGTGGCTGCCTATCTGGCCGAAGCAGGCTTCGATGCGAGCTCGCATATCACGCAGAATCTGATCCGGCTCACCAGGGAGCTGCGCAATTTTCCGCGGCATCTGTCGCAACATGTCGGTGGCTTCGTGATCGCGAAGGATCGATTGTCGCGGCTCGTGCCGATCGAAAACGCGTCGATGAAGGACCGCAGCGTGATCGAGTGGGACAAGGACGATATCGACGCGCTCAAGCTGCTGAAAGTCGACGTACTTGCGCTCGGCATGCTGTCGGCGATTCGTCGCGCGCTCGAGTTCGTCGCGTTGCGTCGCGGTTTTCCGCGGTTCCGGATGCAGGACATCCCGCGCGAGGATCGTGGCGTCTACGAGATGTGCGGCCATGCGGACACGATCGGCGTGTTCCAGATCGAATCGCGCGCGCAGCAAAGCATGCTGCCGCGTCTGAAGCCGAGCGAGTACTACGACCTTGTGATCGAAGTGGCGATCGTGCGGCCGGGGCCGATTCAGGGTGGCATGGTGCATCCGTATCTGCGCCGCAAACAGAAGCTCGAACCGATCGATTACGCGAAGGAAGAATTGCGGCCAGTGCTTGAACGCACGCTCGGTGTGCCGATTTTCCAGGAGCAGGTCATGCATCTGGCGATGGTCGCGGCGGAATATACGGGCGAGCAGGCCGACGAGCTCAGGCGCGCGATGGCCGCCTGGCGGCGCAAAGGCAATCTCTCGAAGTATCAGAAGGATCTGACCGATCGGATGCTGGCGCGTGGCTATGAGCAGTCGTTTATCGACCGCATCTGCAAACAGATCGAAGGCTTCGGCGAATACGGTTTTCCCGAAAGTCACGCGGCGAGCTTCGCGTTGCTGGTCTATCTGAGCGCGTGGCTGAAGCGTTATGAGCCGGCCGCTTTTCTGGTGGGTTTGCTGAACAGCCAGCCGCTGGGTTTTTATTCACCGTCGCAACTGGTGCAGGACGCGAAGCGTCATGGCGTCAAGATACGGCCGCCCGATGTCAGCGTGAGCGACTGGGAGTCGACCTTCGAGCGGCGCGATGCCGAAGGACAGCGAATCGTGGCGGACGAGACCCGGCTGCGTCGTCAGTACGCGGTGCTGTCCGCGCAGCAACTGCGCAATCTGTCCTTACCGCATCTGAAAGCGAGCCGGACGGTCCGGCTCGCCGCGCGGCGCCGGACCGCGCGCATATTCCAGCCGTCGGCTACCTATGGCGCGCGCGGGCCGGCGGTGCGCATTGGTCTGCACCTGATCAAGGGGCTCGCGCAGGAGGCCGCCGAGCGCATCATGACGGCCCGCCGCGCCGCGCCGTTTGCGGCCGTCGACGATCTCGCGCGTCGCGCGGCCTTGACGCGGCGCGATCTCGAGGCGCTGGCCGCGGCGAATGCGCTGGCCAGCATCGCGGGTCATCGGCGCGAGGCGTGGTGGGCCGTGACCGCGCAGCACACGGTACCGAAGCTGCTGCGCGATGCGCCGATTGCCGAAGCGTCGCTCGCGCTGCCGCCGGCCAGCGAGCATCGTGAGATCGTCGACGACTACGCGAGTCTCGGTCTCACGCTCAATCGTCACCCTCTCGCGCTGTTGCGCGCGCGTCTCGCGAAGCAGCGTTTTCGCACGGCAGCCGAGCTCGCCACCTGCGGACATGGCACGCTCGCGCGCGCGTGCGGCATCGTCACAGTGCGACAGCGGCCGGGCACGGCGAACGGTACCGTATTCGTTTCCATCGAGGATGAAACCGGCTCGGTCAATGTGATTGTCTGGCCGTCGCTGGTGGAAAAGCAGCGCAAGGCGTTGCTGGGTTCATCGCTGCTGGCGGTCTATGGCGTCTTGCAGCGCGACGACGGTGTGACGACGGGGGGTGACAGGGCAGACATCACGCGTCATGCGAACGAGGCTCGGGAGGCTGAGCGGCGCGGTGGCGCAAAGCAGAAAAGCCGCCACACGCAGAAGGGCGAGGTGGTTCATCTCGTCGCTCATCGTCTCGAGGATTACAGCGCATGGCTCGGGGAACTAGCTACGACGAGCCGGGATTTTCATTAACCGGCGCAGGCTGGCTCCGCTGTACGCGATCGATACGGGCTTGCGTTGCTCGTGCAAGCTCGCCGCGGATCATCTCGCTACGAAAATGCAGCAATGGCAGGCGAATCGCCATCTATGCCAATCGACTTCGAGCGTTTTCAGGCAGCATGAAACCTGGTGCGGGGCCCGCGCTCAGGGCTCAAGCCGCCGATGAATCGCCTCGCCACGGAAACGCGGTCAGCACCTCGCGGATCGCCGCGTCAAACGGAGTACGCCGTCCGATCCCCAACGCCTCCAGACGGCTTGACGCCAGATGGCAGTTGTGCGGGCGAGGCGTCGCATCGATTGGCGTGCGCTGCGGCGTCAGATGTGCATCGAGTTGCAGCGCTTCGGCGAGACGCACGGCAATCTCGTACTTGGTCATCGGTTCGTCGCCCGACCATTGGACGATGCCGGAGATCGTTTCGCCGTTCGCATGCCATTCGAGCATTTGCCGGATCACGAATGCGACATCCGGCGTGTAAGTCGGATAGCGAATCGCCCATGCGTCCATCGTGGCGGGCTGACCATTGGGGGCGGCCGATGCGGCGATCGCCGGCACGAGACTCGTCACCGCCGATTCCGACCAACTGACGATCGGCCCATACAGAAGCGGCAAACGCAGTACGCAGCCGCGTTCGGCCGTTTCGCTCAGCGCCCGCTCTCCGTCGAGCTTGCTGTGGCCGTACGCGTTGAGCGGCGCGGGCGCGCTGTCGTGGCGATAGGGCGGATGGGTGCCGTCGAACACGTAGTCGGTCGACAGCGACAGGGTCCACGCGCCGCAGTGGTTCGCCGCCGCGGCAATGGTGCGCACGGCATCGACGTTCAGCGCGCGGGCCAGCGCCGGATCGTGTTCGCAGACATCAGGGCGGCGCTCCGCCGCGGCAATCACCACTGCATGCGGCGCCACGCGATCGATGAACTGTCTGACGGCCTGCCCGTCTCGAATGTCTAGCGTGACGCTTTCCGGTGATGGCCGGCTGAACGAGGTCGAGAAGATTTGCCAGCCGGTCTCGCGCGCCAGTTCGTCGACCAGCGCGCGGCCGAGCAGCCCTGAGCCACCGATGACGGCAACCTTGAACATGATCGTCGCCCCGTTTAGCTGACCGACGTGACCGCAGAAGTGACCGTGTAGCCGGCTTCGTCGATTGCAGCCTTCAGCGCGTCGACGGACTGCGCCGAATCCACCACGACGCGGCCCGCCGCGAGATCCACCTGAACCCGCGCGGCGGCGTCGTGTTCGCGAATCGCGTTCGTCACAGCCGCGACACAATGCTGGCAGCTCATACCTTCTACGTGGAGTTCGATCGTCATTGCAGACCTCGGTGGAATCAGTTGGCGGATAGTTGAATTATGCCTGCCGATCCGTATTTAGGCGGCTGACCTTCCAATCATGGGAAGGTGTACGATCGACTCAAATCCTGAGAGGAAACGATCATGAATATTGGCGAAGCGGCCCGCGCGTCGGGCGTCACGGCGAAGATGATCCGCTATTACGAAAGCGTCGGTCTGCTGACGGCGAAGGCGCGTACGAGCGCCGGTTATCGCGTATACGGCCCACAGGAAGTGCATTCGCTGCGTTTCATCCGGCAGGCGCGCCGGCTTGGCTTTCTGGTCGAGGATATCCGGCGGTTGCTGGCGCTATGGAACGATCGCTCGCGCGCGAGCGCCGAAGTCAAGCGGATCGCGCTCGAGCATGTCGCGGAACTCGATCGCCGCATTACTGAACTGACTGACATGCGCGACACGCTTGCACATCTCGCCGATCACTGCCACGGCGACGACCGGCCCGATTGCCCGATCATCGAGCGGCTTGCCGATACGGACCTGGTTTCAGGGCAGGGTTGTCATCCGCTTTGACCTTGAGCAACGCTCGGAGGCGAGTCGACTTTGAATTGCTTGCGACCCGTTCAAGCGCTTTGCACATTAATGGTGCGCGAATTGACGGCGAGAATTGGGGGTGCGACTTCGACAGCGATAAATCTCAATAAAATCAGACATATTCATGCACATTGTCTGTGCATTATTCCAAAATGGAATGCGCATCATGCGGGCATTTCACTGGTCAGGTTGCACTATCGGGCTATAATTCGGGTTAACCCTTTTACGGGAAATCCCTGATGTCCGATCACCGGGGATTCGATCTGATCCTTGGAGAACGTCATGTTTGCATACTTTCTTGAAACGCTGAGCACCTGGTTCGAAACCGCCGAACGTGACCGCCGCGAAGCCTACCTCGCATCGTCGTCGGATATCGTCCAGCTTGAACAGCGTATCCGCTCGCTCGAAACCAACGGTTATTCGCTGTAAGTCTCAACCTCTGGTTTGACCGGGCGTGCGTAATTTGCGCGACCATTGCAGTAAAGCGTAAGCCCCGTCGAAACGGGGCTTTGTCGTATCTGGAGCCTGAAATTTCCGCTGCCGGTCGCGGTTCTCGAACCGCCGTCGCATGGAAGCTGGTGATGGCGAATATCGACTAGCTTCGTAATTCAGACCGAGGTAAGGTAAGACGTTTTCGCGCAAGCCGGGACTACATTCATAACCGACCAGGCCGCCCATGTCCTCCGTCCGCTCGCTCCAATCATTCCAATCCGCGCTGACCATGGCCGCCGTGGTGGCGTTGACAACCATCTGTGCCGTTCCCGGTGCGTTCGCGGTATCCGATAGCGCGCGCAGGCCGGTGATTCTCGATACGCTGGGTGGTATCAACGACGGTCAAAGCGGTACGGTGCTGCTTAGCGCGCCTCCCGTGACACAACCGATCGTCGCTGCGCCGTCCCCCGCGGCGCCCGCCGAGTTGCCGCAGGAATCGTCGCCGCCGTTCGTTGTTGCGCCGTATATCCAGTTGCCGGTGGGCGGTAGCACGCCAGTGCGTCCATCGCCGCCTCGCCCGTTGCCCGCTCCTCGATAGGCTTGTAAAGCCGTAAAAAAAAGTCCGGCGACGGGTCTTGTCTCCGATTTGCTTCTTTCGGGGCATCGCGTTGCGATGGGGTTTTCCGCGTCATTGAACAGTCGGTTGCCGATGCACTGTGGTGCGCGGTCGCAAGGGGTGTCTGGCCGAAGCGTTCCTGCAATGCGAGCCTGCCGGGATCGGCTGAGAGGTTCCTGCCAACTCGTTTTCCTTCCGTCATGTCGTGACGTACTGAGCCTTCTCCCGCTGTGCGGAGCGCGCGGTCGCACGTATTGCCCACGCGCGGGCGCGCGTTCGCGACGTCGCATTGGGGTTTGGGCGCATGGCGTACACGAAACCGTCCGACGACAATCGTTTCGCGCTGCGCCGTCTCGAGCCCACAACGTGGCACGCGCGCGTCAATGCTTCGATCGGCAAACAGAACAAGGAGACATCGACATGCCAATTCACTGGATGCAGCGTGCCACGCGCGCCTGCGTAATGCTGTTTGCGCTTGCCGTGCTGCCCGGCGCGGCGTTCGCGAAGGACACCCCCGAAAAGCCGACGCTGACGATGGCCGTCGGTGGTTTGCCCGGTCTTTACTATTTGCCGGTGCTTGCCGCGCAACAGCTTGGCTACTTCAAGGATGAAGGCCTGAATGTCACGCTCGCGGATTTCGCGGGCGGTTCGAAGGCGCTCGAAGCAGTGGTGGGCGGCAGCGCCGACGTCGGCGCGGGCGCCTTCGAGCACACGCTGTTCATGCAGGCGAAGGGGCAGCACTATCGTGCGTTCGCGTTGATGGGCCGCGCGCCGCAGATCGTTATTGCCGTCGTGACATCGAAGGCCGATCAGATCAAGTCGCTCGCGGATTTCAAGGGCGCGAAGGTCGGCGTGAGCGCGCCGGGTTCGTCGACGGATCTCGTGTTGACGGTGGCCTTGCGCAAGGCCGGCGTGCAACGCAGCGACATTTCAGCGATCGGCGTCGGCAGCGGCGCGACTGTGTTGGCCGCGGTGAGCAACGGACAGATCGACGCGCTTTCCAACGTCGATCCGATGATGACCAAGCTCACGCGCAGCGGCGCGATCAAGGTGCTGGTCGATACGCGCACGGTGAAGGGCACGAAGGACGTGTTCGGCGGCACGATGCCCGCGGCGACGCTCTACGCGCCGGAGACTTTCATCCAGAAAAATCCGAAGACAACACAGGCGCTGACCAATGCGATCGTGCGCGCGAACCGCTGGCTGCAAACCGCGAGCGACGCCGATGTGCTGAAGATGGTGCCGCAGGCCTATCTGCTGGGCGACCCGACGCTCTATATCGAGGCTTTTCACAACGTGCGCGACGCGTATTCGCCGGACGGCCTGATGCCCGCGGACGGCCCGGCGACTTCGTTGCGCGCGCTGTCGTCGTTCGATAACCGGCTCGACCCGAAGAAGATCGATCTGAGCGCGACCTACACCAACGATTTCGCGATCAAGGCAGCCGCGCAGCTGAAGTGAGCGGGGCGGGTTATCCGGTTGCGCGTGGTGCGGGCATCCGCGGACTCACGCGGGATGCATGGGAATACAGGCGCAACCGGTACAGAATCGCTTTGATAAGACGCGGCACGATACTGCGTAGGACAGCGCGGCTTCAGTGCCGCGCGGCGCATTGCCAACCTGAGCGCTCTGCGTCAACGCTCAGGCGCGTTTCACGCGCAAACACCGCATTCAATTGCCGCGATATTCGACCTTGAACGTCGCTGCCTTGTCTTCGCCAAGCAGCTCGACGAGCCAAGGCATCTGATCCTTCAGCATCTTCGCGAGCGTGTACGGCGGATTCAGAATGAACATGCCGCTGCCGAAAAGTCCAAAACCGTCGGCCGGCGGATTGCTGACAGTCAGGCTGACGTGCAGCCAGTTGTCTTTTTGCAGCTGCTTCAGCTGATCCGGGAAACGCTGCGATTCGGGACGCTTGACCTGCGGATACCAGACCGCATACGTGCCGGTCGGAAAGCGCTTCAGGCTTTCCTCGACGCAGCGCAGCGTGCGCGTGTAGTCGCGCTTGTCTTCATACGACGGGTCGAGCAGCACCAGCGCCCGGCGCGGCGCCGGTGGCAACAGCGCGAGGATGCCGTCGAAACCATCGCCCGCGTAAAGCATCGCGCGGCGCCCCGCGTCGCGGAAATTGTGCCGCAGCACGTCGATTTCGGTGGTGTGCAGTTCGAACAGACGCATGCGGTCCTGTTCGCGCAGTTGCCGCCACGCGATATACGGCGAGCCGGGATAAAAGCGCAGTTGGCCATCGGCGTTGAGCGCGCTGACTTCATCGACGTATTCGGCGAAGAGCGATGGCAGGTCGTTGCGTTCCCACAATTTGGCAATGCCTGTCTCGAATTCGCCGGTCTTGGTCGCGTAGCCTTCTTTCAGCGAATAAACGCCGGCGCCCGCATGCGTGTCGATATACCAGTAGGCTTTGTCCTTCTGGCCGAGATAGCGCAATAGCTGCAACACGACGGTGTGTTTCAGAACATCGGCGTGATTGCCGGCATGAAAGGCGTGGCGGTAGCTGAGCATGATGAGAAGAGGCTGGAAAGAGCGCAGGCTGGCCCGGGGACTACGGTGCGCGGCCGCGTATTGTACGCGACCCCGCACCGCCGGCTATCTGCCCGGTTATCAGCGGGGCTGTGCGCTCACTCGTGAGCGTCGCCGATGATTTCCTCGATCCGCTGTTTGATCTCGGGTGTGATGCGCTCGGCCACTTCAATGGATTTCATGTTTTCGCCGATCTGCTCGACCCGCGAAGCGCCCGTGATCACGGTGCTGACGTTCGGATTTTTCAGAATCCACGCAATCGCGAGCTGACCGACCGTGCAGCCGAGTTCGTCGGCGAGCGCGCCGAGCTGGCCGACCACGTTGTTGCGGGCCGGGTCGGTGAGCGCCTTGCGCAGCCAGTCATAACCCTGCAACTGAGCGCGGCTGTCGGCGGGCACGCCATCGCGATACTTGCCGGTGAGCAGGCCGGACGCGAGAGGGCTCCACGTGGTCAGGCCGAGACCGATGTCTTCGTAGAGCCGCTTGTATTCCTGCTCGACGCGCTTGCGGTGAAACAGGTTGTATTGCGGCTGTTCCATGACCGGTTTGTGAAGATGATGCCGTTCGGCTATTTCATAAGCGGCGCGGATTTCATCGGCGCTCCACTCGGAAGTGCCCCAGTACAGTGCCTTGCCGCGCGAGATCATGTCGCTCATCGCCCAGACCGTTTCTTCGATCGGCGTGTTCGGGTCGGGACGATGACAGAACACGAGATCGACATAATCGAGTTGCAGACGCTTCAACGAGCCGTCGATCGCGTTCAGCAGATATTTGCGATTGAGCGTGTAGTACTGGTTCGGCGCTTCCGTGAGCCCCCAGAAGAACTTCGTCGAGACGACGTAGCTCACGCGCGGCCACGCGAGTTCCTTCAGGGCGTGGCCCATGATTTCCTCGGATTTGCCGGCGGCGTAGACCTCGGCGTTGTCGAAGAAATTGACGCCGGCGTCGCGTGCCGCGGCAAGCGATTCACGCGCGGCGCGATGATCCACCTGGTTGCCGTACGTGACCCACGAGCCGATGGACAGTTCGCTGACTTGCAGGCCGGAACGGCCCAGACGTCGATAGTTCATGTATGTCTCCTTGTTGGTGATGCCACGAGAATCGAACCGGAAACGCCCAGTTTAAAGAGATATGACGCGGCGTGCGTTTTACCTATGCGCGTCACAGGGTTCATGCACAATAGCAAGGTTGACCGCCGTGCTGTATCCGCCGAACGGTCTATGCCGTTTGGCCGACTTCACGCCGCGCGCGGTCTTGTGGTCTCATTGCTCATCAACTGCATGGAGGTTCTGGATGTCGTCTCTTAACACGAATCTGAACGGTAAGGTCGCTGTCGTCACGGGCGCCGCAAGCGGCATCGGCAAGCAGATCGCGTTGACTCTTTCCGCGGCGGGCGCGGCGATCGCCATCGCCGACCTGAACCAGGACGGCGCAAACGCCGTCGCCGAGGAAATTAAAAAAGGCGGTGGCAAGGCAATCGGCGTCGCAATGGACGTGACCAACGAAGACGCGGTGAATCAGGGTATCGACAAGGTCGCCGCGGAACTCGGCTCGATCGACATCCTCATTTCCAACGCCGGCATCCAGATCGTCAATCCGATCGAAAACTATTCGTTTTCGGACTGGAAGAAGATGCAGGCCATTCACGTGGACGGCGCCTTTCTGACCACCAAGGCCGCGCTCAAGCACATGTACAAGGACGATCGCGGCGGCATCGTGATCTACATGGGCTCGGTCCATTCACATGAAGCGTCACCGCTGAAATCCGCCTACGTGACGGCCAAGCACGCGCTGCTCGGCCTTGCACGTGTGCTCGCCAAGGAAGGCGCGAAGCACAACGTGCGCTCGCATGTCGTGTGTCCGGGGTTCGTGCGCACGCCGCTCGTCGACAAGCAGATTCCCGAACAGTCGAAGGAACTCGGCATCAGCGAGGAAGAAGTGGTCAAGCGCGTGATGCTGGGCGGCACGGTCGACGGCATTTTCACGACGGTCGAAGACGTCGCGCAGACGGTGCTGTTCCTGTCGACCTTCCCGACGGCCGCGCTGACAGGTCAGTCGTTCATCGTGAGCCACGGCTGGTATATGCAATAAGGAGAGTGCCCGTGGCGCAACCCAATCTGAAGCGGGCGCGCGTGGGCGTGTCCGGTGACGGGGAGGGCGCCGGTCCGGCGGCCGCTGCCAACCCGCGCCGGCATCTCCAGTTGCCCAACTACCAAACCATCGCGCTGATGCTGCAAGGCGGTGGCGCGCTGGGCGCCTATCAGGCCGGCGTCTTTCAAGGGCTGTATGAAGCCGGCATCGAACCGAACTGGCTTGCGGGCATTTCGATCGGCGCGCTGAATACGGCGATCATCGCGGGCAATCCACCGGAAAAGCGTGTCGAGCGTCTGCTGCAATTCTGGGAGACGATCTGCCAACCGGCATTCGGGCCGCCGCTCCCCGCTTTTGTCGAACACGCGCTGTTCAACTCCAGCGAAGCGGTGCGCAAGGCTTTTACCGCGACGCAGGCGATCAGCGCGCTGGTCGAAGGGCAGCGGGGCTTTTTCGTGCCGCGTTTTCCGCCGCCTCTGCCCACGGTGTCCGGGCCGCCGCAAATGGCGAGCTATTACGACACCACGCCGCTCAAGGCCACGCTCGAGTCGCTCTGCGATTTCGATCGGATCAATTCGGGCGAGATGCGCGTGTCGGTTGGCGCGGTCAATTGCGGCACCGGCAATTTCGCGTATTTCGACAATACACATACGACGCTGAGGCCGGAGCATTTCATGGCGTCGGGTGCATTGCCGCCGGGGTTTGCGGCAGTCGAGATCGACGGGCAGTACTACTGGGACGGTGGCCTGATGTCGAACACGCCGCTCTACGAGGTGATTCAGTCCACGCCGCGCCGCGACACGCTCGCGTTCCAGGTCGATCTATGGAGCGCGATCGGACCGGTGCCGGACAACCTCACCGATGTGCAGGGGCGCATGAAAGACATCCAGTATTCGAGCCGCACGCGCCTTGTCACCGACATGCTGCAGCGCTCGCAGCGTTTCCGGCATGTGTTGCGTGAGGTGTTGGACCGCGTGCCTGTCGAACAGCGCGAGGACCCATGGTGCAAGCTGGCCGAAGACCTGTCGTGCTCGAAGCGCTACAACGTGATCCACCTGATATACCGGCACAAGGAATACGAAGGGCACTACAAGGATTTTCAGTTCGGGCTGTCGACAATGCGCGAGCATTGGCAAAGCGGCCTCGACGATATCCGCCATTCGCTCGATCAGCCTGATTGGCTCGACATGCCGGACAACGACGCGGGCTTCGTGACGCACGATATCCATCGCGATTCGCGTTGAATTCGCGCGGCATTTTCGTCGCGCTCGTAGAGTGTTCGCTAAATTCTCGCGACAGAAAGAAGCCGAAGTTTTATCAGCAGGCTTTGCCGATCAGGCAATAAAAAACGGCGCCCTTTTCACAAGAAAGGGCGCCGTTTTTACAGGCGGCTGCAGCGTGAAATCCGCGACCCGGCGCGGCAAGCTTCCGCCGCGCCGCCAAATGCCTTACTTCAGCACGTGAGCAATCGCGTTAGCGACGACGTCGAGATTGCGCGTGTTCAGCGCGGCCACGCAGATGCGGCCCGTGTTCACTGCATAGATGCCGAACTCTTCACGCAGACGATCCACTTGCGCAGCGGTCAGACCCGAGTACGAGAACATGCCGCGCTGCGCGTTCACGAAGCCGAAGTCGCGATCGACGCCGTTTGCCTTCAGACGTTCAACGAGGCCATTGCGCATTGCGCGGATACGGTCGCGCATCTCGCCCAGTTCCGATTCCCACGTGGCGCGCAACTCCGGCGACGCGAGCACGGCCGCGACGATCGAGCCGCCGTGCGTCGGCGGGTTCGAGTAGTTCGTGCGGATCACGCGCTTCAGTTGCGACAACACGCGTGCCGATTCTTCCTGGCTCGACGTGATGATCGACAGCGCACCGACGCGCTCGCCGTACAGCGAGAACGACTTCGAGAACGACGACGACACGAACACGTTCAGTTCCTTGGCCGCGAACAGGCGCACGGCTGCCGCGTCCGCGTCGATGCCGTCACCGAAGCCCTGGTAGGCGATGTCGAGGAACGGCACGAGGTTGCGCGCCTTGACGACTTCCACCACCTGCTTCCATTGTTCGACGCTGAGGTCGACGCCGGTCGGGTTGTGGCAGCACGCGTGCAGCACGACGATCGTGCCCGCTTCATAGCTGTTCAGCGCGGCGAGCATGCCGTCGAAGTTCACACCGTGTGTCGGCGCGTCATAGTACGGATACGACTCGACGGTGAAGCCGGCACCTTCGAACAGCGCGCGGTGGTTTTCCCAGCTCGGATCGCTGATCGCGACCTTGCTGTTCGGATTCACGCGCTTCAGGAAGTCCGCACCGATCTTCAATGCGCCCGTGCCGCCCAGCGCCTGCGCCGTGACGACGCGGCCTGCGGCGATCAGCGGCGAGTCGTTGCCGAGCAGCATCTTTTGCACGGCTGCATCGTATGCGGCGATGCCTTCGATCGGCAGATAGCCGCGCGGCAGCGCGGCTTCGACGCGGGCCTTTTCCGCATCGCGCACGGCGCGCAGCAACGGAATCTTGCCTTCTTCATTGAAATACACGCCAACACCGAGGTTGACCTTGGTGGTGCGCGTGTCGGCGTTGAAGGATTCGTTCAGGCCCAGAATCGGGTCGCGGGGAGCAAGTTCGACGGCGGAGAACAGAGACATGATGGGATGGGCAGCAGTTGTAAAAGAGGGCGGCTTCGCGCGCGCGGCGGCCTGGCCTTTGCCGTCGGCGGTGTTCGGGAGGTTCGACGTGAGTCTGGCGAAACGCGAAAACGGGGACGGCCTTCAGGGAGCGGCGAGCAAGCGCAACGTCGCATTGTAACGAATCCGGGCGCGTTTTTCGGACGACGGAACCTGCTCCGGGCAATTATTTGCTTGAAAAACAGGCGCTCCGCGGCCATGTGTGGAGGCGAGAAAGCCGCGTCGTCCCGGTCTGATCGAAGGTGCGAGGCAGACGAGGCGCGCGGCGGCAGGTTTATCGCGCGCGCCGGCATCAGTGGCGCGCAACATACAGTGAGCCCACGCGTGGACAGTGCTGCACGCCCACCCAAAGGGCCATAACATACGTCCGCCAACGCCAACGCCAACGCCAACGCCAACGCCAACGCCAACGCCAACGCCAACGCCGCGATAGCCGGCGCGCTATCCAATCCTACGCAAGCCCGCTCGATCGTCGCTTTGCGCAACCCGTTAGAATGATTCTTTGCCCCAGGCCCGGCCGTCCCTTATGTCCGAACACCATCTGACTGAAGCCGACGATACGCTCGACGAATCCCGATTCGTCGCGTTCGAAGGCTCGCCGTTCAAGCTCTATCAGCCCTATCCGCCCGCCGGCGACCAGCCCACGGCCATCGACACGCTCGTCGAAGGCGTCGGCGACGGCCTCGCATTCCAGACGCTGCTCGGCGTGACCGGCTCCGGCAAGACCTTCACGATGGCCAACACGATCGCGCGGCTCGGCCGCCCGGCCATCGTGTTCGCGCCGAACAAGACGCTCGCCGCGCAGCTGTACTCGGAGTTCCGCGAGTTCTTCCCGCGCAACGCGGTCGAGTACTTCGTCTCGTACTACGATTACTACCAGCCGGAAGCGTATGTGCCGCAGCGCGATCTGTTCATCGAGAAAGACTCGTCGATCAACGAGCATATCGAGCAGATGCGGCTGTCGGCCACGAAGAGCCTGATGGAGCGGCGCGACGTCGTGATCGTCGCGACCGTGTCGGCGATTTACGGTATCGGTAATCCGTCCGAATATCACCAGATGATTCTGACGCTGCGTACCGGCGACCGGCTCGGCCAGCGCGACGTCATCGCGCGGCTGATCGCGATGCAGTACAGCCGCAACGAGGCCGATTTCCAGCGCGGCTCGTTTCGCGTGCGCGGCGATACGATCGATATCTTCCCGGCCGAGCACGCGGAAATGGCCGTGCGGGTCGAGCTGTTCGACGACGAAGTCGAAACGCTGCAGCTGTTCGATCCGCTGACCGGCCGCGTGCGGCAGAAAATTCCGCGCTTCACCGTGTATCCGTCGTCGCACTACGTGACGCCGCGCGACACGGTGCTGCGCGCGGTCGAAACGATCAAGGCCGAGCTGCGCGACCGGCTCGAATTCTTCTATAGCGACGGCAAGCTCGTCGAGGCACAGCGGCTCGAGCAGCGCACCCGCTTCGACCTGGAGATGCTGCAGGAGCTGGGCTTCTGCAAGGGGATTGAAAACTACTCGCGGCACTTTTCCGGCGCGGCGCCGGGCGAACCGCCGCCGACGCTCGTCGACTATCTGCCGCCCGACGCGATCATGATGCTCGACGAGTCGCACGTGCTGATCGGCCAGCTGAACGGCATGTACAACGGCGACCGCGCGCGCAAGGAAAACCTGGTCGACTACGGTTTCCGTCTGCCGTCGGCGCTCGACAACCGGCCGCTCAAGTTCAACGAGTTCGAGCGCAAGATGCGCCAGGTGGTGTTCGTATCGGCGACGCCGGCCGACTACGAAAAGAAGACGTCGGGTCAGGTCGCCGAACAGCTGGTGCGCCCCACGGGTCTCGTCGATCCCGAAATCGAGGTGCGGCCGGCGCGCAGTCAGGTCGACGACGTACTCGCCGAGATCAACGAGCGCGTCAAGGCTGGCGATCGCGTGCTGGTCACCGTGCTGACCAAGCGGATGGCCGAGCAGCTCACCGAGTTTCTGGCCGACCATGGCGTCAAGGTGCGCTATCTGCACAGCGATATCGACACGGTGGAGCGGGTCGAAATCATCCGCGATCTGCGCCTCGGCACGTTCGACGTGCTGGTCGGGATCAACCTGCTGCGCGAAGGGCTCGATATTCCGGAAGTGTCGCTGGTCGCGATTCTCGACGCTGATAAGGAAGGCTTCCTGCGCGCCGAGCGCTCGCTGATCCAGACCATCGGCCGGGCGGCGCGAAACGTGAACGGCAAGGCGATTCTGTATGCGGATAACGTGACGGACTCGATGCGCCGCGCGATCGACGAGACCGAGCGGCGCCGCGCCAAGCAGATCGCGTTCAACCTTGCGCGTGGCATTACGCCGCGCGGGGTGGTCAAGCGGATTCGCGACATCATCGACGGCGTGTACAACGTCGACGAAGCGCGCGCCGAACTGAAGGAACAGCAGACGCGCGCGAAATTCGAGGATATGTCCGAGAAGCAGCTTGCCAAAGAGATCAAGCGTCTCGAAAAGCAGATGATGGAGCACGCGAAGAATCTCGAGTTCGAAAAGGCCGCGCAGACCCGCGACCAGCTCGCGCTGTTGCGTCAGCGCGTGTTCGGCGCGAATGTCGGCGATCACGTTTCGGGCGTCGAATAACGCGTCCTTTCACTTGGGCGTGGCCATGCGCCACGCCTTGTTCAACTTTACCGGCCGTCGGCTCCCCGCCGGAATTGCCCACACGCCGCAGCTCCCACCTGCCTAATCGTTCGACACGCCTGCCACCGGCTTCCTTAAATGTGCCTTAAGACCCTTATGGCGCAAGGTTTGGCGTGCTTCCGCGTTTGTTCTCACTGGGGAACAATGATAAACTTGCCAATATTGAGAATGGTTCGCATTTAAATTTACATCTGGCTTGCGCGGCGCACTGTTCCAATGAGTTCGATTCCAGTCTGATAAAAACAAGGAGTTTCACAATGCGCATTTCTTCATTGGTGCGGGGCGGCGCGGCAGCGGTAGCCGCCGTCGCGGCGTTGTCGGCCACGGCTGCCGAGTACCCGATCGGCAAGCAGCATATCGAGGGTGGCATGGAAATCGGCGCGGTTTATCTGCAGCCGATCACGATGGAACCCGAAGGCATGATGCGCAAGGCATCTGATTCGGACGTCCACCTCGAAGCCGACATTCACGCGGTCAAGAACAATCCGACTGGTTTCGCGGAAGGCGACTGGATGCCGTATCTGCAAGTCCACTACGAGCTGACGAAGGCCGGCTCGACCCAGGCACAGAAGGGCGACCTGATGCCGATGGTCGCCAACGACGGTCCGCACTATGGCGACAACGTCAAGCTGCAAGGTCCGGGCAAATATCATCTGAAGCTGATCGTCGAACCGCCGATGCAGATGGGCCACATGTCGTTCGGCCGCCACGTCGACAAGGAAACCGGCGTGGGTCCGTGGTTCAAGCCGTTCACGATCGAGTACGACTTCACGTTCGCCGGTATCGGCAAGAAGGGCGGTTATTGATCGCCGCGTCCAGGCCGCTTGCGTTGCGCGAGCGGACTTTGATTGCGCGGTCGCGCGGCGCTGAATCGGCGCATTGGTGAATGCAGCAGACGGCGCGCGGGTGTCCGGTGTTACAGCCGGTGTCGGCGTGCCGTGTTTTCCGGAAGGGCTCATGGGAATCAACCGAAAGATCGCGATGTTCGCCGCCACGTTTTTGCTGGCGGGCGCAGCTCAAGCAGCCGACCTGCCGACCTTCAAGCTGGAAATGAACGACGGCAAGCTGAATCCTGCACGTATCGAAGTGCCGGCGGGGCAGCGTATCAAGATCGAAGTGCGCAACACCGGCAAGGGCGCCGCTGAGTTCGAGAGCGTGCAGTTGCGCAAGGAAAAAGTTTTGGCGCCGGGCGCCGAATCGTTCGTCGTGATTGCTCCGCTAGAGCCGGGCGAATACAAGTTTTTCGACGATTTCCACCAGCAGGCGCAGGGCGTGATCGTCGCGAAGTAGCCATGGCCTCGAACGCGAGCGCGCCGCGTGAGGCGAGCGCCTCCGTTCGCGGGCAGTAAGAGCATCGAAGGGAGAGCTTCAATGGGTCAGATTCTGTTCATCGTGTGGCGGGAAAGTGTCGAGGCGCTGCTGGTCGTCGGCATCCTGTATGCGTGGTTGAAAAATGGCGACGCCGACGCGCGCCGCGGCTTGCCGTACCTGTGGGGCGGCGTGGCGGCTGGCGTGATTGCGGCGGTGGCGCTGGGCGCGGCGCTCGTCGGTTTCACCGAGGTGCTGTCCGGCGATGCGCAGGATTATTTCCAGACCGCGATGGTGCTGATCGCCTGCGTGCTGATCGTACAGATGGTGCTGTGGATGAAGCAGCACGGCCGCACGCTGAAGCGCGACATGGAGCAGTCGCTGCAGAAGAGTCGACGCGATTCGAACTGGTGGGGCGTTTCGGTGCTGGTCGCACTGGCGATTGCGCGTGAAGGCAGCGAGACGGTGATCTTCCTGTACGGCCTCGGCTTCGGCCAGTCGGGTCATGTCGACGGCACCCAGATGCTCGCGGTCGTGCTTGGCCTCGCGCTTGCATTCCTGACCTTCTACGTGCTGCAACTGGGCGGCAAGTTCTTCTCGTGGCGGCACTTCTTCCGCGTCACCGAAATCATGCTGCTGTTCCTCGGCGCGGGCCTGTTCCAAACCGGTGTCGACAAGCTGATCGACAAGGAAATCCTGCCGACGCTCGTCGACCAGCTGTGGAATTCGTCGGCGATCCTCGACGATTCGAGCACCTTCGGCTCGCTCGTGGCGACGCTGACCGGCTATCGTGCCCATCCCGCCTTGATGAACCTGATCGCTTACGCGGTGTACTGGGGCGTTGTCTATCTGCTCGTGCGCCGGGCGAATCGCAAGCCGGCGCAGCAGACGGCGGGGCGCGCGGCATGAGCGCCGTGATGGCCCCGCGTCCGGGCCGCCTCGCGGCGGCCGGCCAGTGGATGCAGCGCCACGGCGCGGTGATCCGCGGCATCCAGTGGGTCGTGGTTGCGGTCTACGCGTTCCTGATCATCGTGCCGGCGCTGATGCCGCTGCCGGACGACACCGCGCATCTGTGGAACAACCTGACGCTGGCTGCGCAATTCGTGTTCTGGGGCATCTGGTGGCCGTTCGTGCTGCTGTCGATGGTGATGCTCGGCCGCGTGTGGTGCGGCGTGCTATGTCCGGAAGGCGCGCTCGCCGAATTCGCGAGCAAGTTCGGCCGCGGCCGCGCGATTCCGCGCTGGATGCGTTGGGGCGGCTGGCCGTTCGTCGCATTCGGTATCACGACGATTTACGGCCAGATGGTCAGCGTCTATCAGTATCCGAAAGCGGTGCTGCTGGTATTGGGAGGCTCGACCTTCGCGGCGATCGTGATCGGTTTGCTGTACGGACGCGAGAAGCGCATCTGGTGCAAATACCTGTGCCCCGTCAACGGGGTTTTTGCGCTTCTGGCGCGCCTCGCGCCGTTCCACTACAAGGTCGATGAAGATGCGTGGCGCCGCTCCTATACGAACGGCGAGCACGGGCATCGCGTGATTCCGATCAACTGCGCGCCGCTCGTGCCGTTGCGCAATATGAAGGGCGCGGCGGACTGCCATATGTGTGGCCGTTGCAGCGGCCACCGCGACGCGATTGCGTTGACGTGGCGTAAGCCGTCGACTGAAGTGGTGCAACTGGGTGACAAGCAGGCAAATCCGTGGGATACCGCGCTGATCCTGTACGGCCTGCTTGGCATCGCGATCGGCGCGTTCCACTGGACCGCATCGCGCTGGTTCATCGATCTGAAGATGTTCTCCGCGACGTGGCTCGTCGATCACGACATCACATGGCCGCTCGAGACCAACGCACCGTGGTTCCTGTTCACGCATTACCCCGAGCAGAACGATGTGTTTTCGTGGCTCGACGGCTCGCTGCTGATCGGCTACATCCTCGCGACGGCGCTTGTGTACGGCACCGCGCTGCTGCTGTTGCTGGCCGGTGCGACCCGCATGCTCGGGCGGTTTAACTCGACCCGTCTGCATCATCTGACGCAAGGGCTGATTCCGATCGCCGGCGCGGGCGTGTTCCTCGGGCTCTCCGCAACGACGCTATCGCTGCTGCGCGCCGAGCACGTGCCGCTGTGGTGGGCATCGGATCTGCGTATCGCGATTCTGGTGATTGCGAGCGCGTGGAGCGCATGGCTCGCCTGGCTCGTCACGCGCCGCTATAGCGAGCGTTTCGTGCAGCGCGCGCTGGCGATGGTGTGGTTCGTCGCGGCGCTGGGTGTCGTCAATAGCGCGTGGTGGCTGATGTTCTGGGGCTGGGCGTCGAAGTAAGTTTTTAGTCTTTCACCCGGCCGGCGGCTCTCGCTGGCGCCGAAAACAGAAAAGCCGTGGGATGTTGCCATCCCACGGCTTTTTCATTTTCTGCCTGACGGTTACGCGGCTTTTCGCGCGTCCGCTTCCAGTGAGAACCAAAAAAGCGGCCTGGCTTGCTGCGACGGCTGGCTTGGTGTTTGCACGAAGGGGTCTAGTTCTCGCGTGCAAGCCGTCGTGGCTGGCTAATGCCCAACACCTCTCTGGGAGGTGGTCCCCACAATACCCGGTACGTACTTCGTGTTGCGTCGTTACTTCGTCAGAATCAGCTTGCCCAGACGCGTGGCGCGCAACTGGTACGTCTCGCCGTTGTGCACGATGCTGATATGACTATGGCCTTGCAGCAGCGCTTCGCTGCGCAGAGTCCGTTCCGATGTCTCGCCCGAACCGTTCGCGCGCTCCGTGGCGGATTTCGCGACGGGGGTTGCCGTCGTCGACGCTTTCGGACGGCTGGTCAGCGCGGCCGCCGCGCGGCGCAGGCTGAGCGTGGAGGGGCGGGTGAGATCGGTCATTCGTTTTAGCTTGTTCGTCGATTCGATAAGTTGATTCTAAATGATAACCATTCCTATTTCCAAGCTTGAGAAATTCATCGGATTCGACTTCTGATAGCTGAATGAAAGAGCGGCACGACAACTTCGCAGGGCCGTCCTGGGCACGGCCCGGAGGGCGCACGGGCAGGACGCCCGCGCGGTATTTCAGTGCAACGGTCCCGGTTCCTGCCGGGTCACCACGTACTGGCGGATCAACCGAACGGTATCGATGTCGTTTTCACGGTACGCGGACTTGACGATCTCCTGCGTCTGCACGGCGTCCTGATCGGTCGTCGAGACGGGCAGCGTGGTCGCATACTCGAAGCGCAGGAATAGCTGCAGCTCGTCGGGCTGCTCGATCGTCATCGTCAACGAGCCGCCGACGTAGTCCGCGGTCTGCTGGATGTCGTAGCGCACGCTCCGGCTTTCCTGCAGCGTGACACGATCGCGCACGGTCGCCTGACCGTAGTGCAGTTCGCGCTCCAGCACATTGCCCTCGCGCGACAGAATCGTGCAGCTGTCGAGGCCGATCACGAACAGTTGCGGCTGCTCGGCGCGCAGCACGAGCCCTTCCCACAGTTGATCGCGGGTCATCGACTCGACGAGGGGATTCAACGGATCGTTGATCTGGATGAGGTGTTCGAAATTCAAGACGACTGCGTCCTATGAAAATGTTGCAATACCCGCGCGTTGCAATCTCTGTGGCCTGTTAGCGCGGGCGCCTGCCATGCCGTTACGCGACGGCGAGAGCGGAGCGGATCGAAATCGTATGGGTGAGGATCTTGTGCACCGGACACGCATTGGCAATTTGCAAAAGCCGTTCCCGCTGCTCGTCGGACAGCTCGCCTTCGAGGATGATCTGACGATCGATGGTCGAACCGGCGTCGCCGGTTTCCATCGATAGTTTGACGCGCACGCCCGCAAGTGGCCAGCTTTTGCGCTGCGCGTACATCTTCAGCGTGATCGACGTGCAGGCGCCGAGACTCGATAGCAGCAGCGAGACCGGCGTCGGACCGCGATCGCCGCCGCCGAGCGATTCGGGTTCGTCGGCGAGCCATGTGTGCTTGCCGTCGTCGAAGATGACCTGGAAATTCGTCGAGCCAATATGGGCGGTGACGGTGGACTCTGCCATGCGCGTTCCTCTGCAAGGGACGGAAAAGCGTCGCGCGTGGCGGCTCACTGCGAGGAAAGGCGCGCCGCGCGACAGGAGCCGTTATTGTGACCGAATTTGACGGCGTTCGCGCCCCGAGACCCGGAGTCTCGCGCGCGTGAGGAGTAGTGGCGCATGCTCCGGGCTGCTTACCAGTACCAGTACTAGTACCAGGCGCGGTAGCCAGCGCGAATGGCGGGTGTTGGTGCCCGCCGCGCGTCAGTGTGTAATCGCGCCCATCCGTCCCGCCTGATAGTCGATCACTGCCTGGCGGATTTCGTCCTCGGTGTTCATCACGAACGGACCATAGCGCACCACCGGCTCCTTGAGCGGCACGCCGCCGAGCAGCAGCACCTCGAGCGGTTCGTCGCCGGCGGAGAGGGTCACGGCGTCACCGTCGTCGTTGAACACGACCATCGTCCGCGCATCGATCGCCTGACGCGCGTCACCTTCACCGTACTGGCCCTTGCCGGACAGGCCATAAGCGAAGACGCGATAGTCGGCCGGCACAGGCTGGCGAATCGTCGCGCCCGGTTGCAGCGAGAAATGCTGATACAGGATCGGCGTGCGTGTCTCGATCGCGGCGTGCACGCCGAGCGCCTCGCCAGCGATCACTTTCACGCGCACCTTGCCGTCCTCGGACGTCGCGACCGGAATGCTCGCCGACGGGATTTCCTGGTAGCGCGGCGCGATCATCTTGTCGCGGCGCGGCAGATTGACCCACAGTTGCAGGCCGTGCACGCGGCCACCGGTGCGTGTGAACTCAGGATCGGGCATCTCGCTGTGCACGACGCCCGCGCCAGCGGTCATCCATTGCACGTCGCCCGCGCGCAGCGTGCCGGAATGGCCCGCCGAGTCCTTGTGACCGAACTGGCCTTCGAGCGCGTACGTGACTGTTTCGAAGCCGCGATGCGGATGGTCGGGCGCACCCTTGGCCTCGCCGGGCGCGTAGTCGACCGGTCCCATTTCATCGAGCAGCAGGAACGGATCGAAGTCCATCAGCAGACGTGTCGGAAACGGACGGTGGACGATAAAGCCGCCGCCTTCAGTCGTGCGAATCGCGGGAAACGTGCGTTCGATCGTGCGTGACGTGCTCATCAATATCACCTCGAAAAATGGGGAATAGCGTTATTTTTGAAACATGGAGCTATTATAGGGACCGTTTTTCGACATTCCAGCCGCCATCGGGCAATGGATTGTTCTGTTAATGGAACGATGAGATGAAGATCGATTCACATAACCTCAATGATCTGATGTACTTCTCGCAGGTTGTCGAGCATGGCGGTTTTTCCGCGGCGGAGCGGGTGCTGGGCATCTCGAAATCGCGGTTGTCGCGCCGGCTCACGGAGCTGGAGGCATCGCTCGGCGTGCGCCTGTTGCAGCGTTCCACCCGCAAGCTCGCGCTGACCGAAGCCGGGCAGCTGTTCTATCAGCACTGTCAGGCGATGCTGAGCGAAGCGCAGGCGGCGGTCAATGTCGTGCAGCAGTTGCGCTCGTCGCCACGCGGCACGGTACGCGTAAGCGTGCCGGTCACGATCTCGCAGACGATCCTGTCGACCATCCTGCCCGAATTCATGCATCGCTATCCGGAGGTACGCGTCGTGATGCGCGTGACGAACCGCGTGGTCGATCTGTTCGAGGATGCGATCGATGTGGCATTGCGTGTGCGCTCCGATCCGCCGGAAAACGCGAACATCGTCGTGCGGCCGTTGTGGCGCACTCAGCAGATGCTGGTCGGCGCGCCGAGCCTGTTGCAGCAGAATGCACCGCCGCTCACGCCGGCCGAACTGAACCGCTTCGAAACGCTCGACGTACCGACCAGCGACGGCCGCCATGTGTACAACCTGATTTCACCCGACGGCACACGGCATGCGCACGAGCACGAACCGCGCCTCGTGACCGCCGATCTGATGACGATCCGCGAGGCGGTGCTTTCCGGGGTCGGCATCGCCGCGCTGCCGGAAATGATGTACGGCGCGGCATTGAGAGCGGGGCAGTTGTCGCCGGTGATGCCGGGTTGGACTTTCCCGACGCCGCAGTTGTATGCGGTGTTCGTGTCGCGTCAGGGGATGGTGCCGGCGGTGCGTGCGTTCGTCGATTATCTGGTCGAGATGCTCGATCCGGACGATGGCAAGCACATCATGGGCGAGTGTCCGGTGCGCGACGAAAAGGCGGCAAAGCAGCGCGCGCTTGCCGACGTTCCGGCCGCCGCGCTATAACGCGCACTGCAAATCGTTTTTAGCATTTAAGCGTGGGCTGTCATCACTACTTTCAATGGCTGTTTGCTTGAATGCGCGCGTGCCCGAGCCTATAGTGAAATCCCTTCGCTAAGGAGTCCCCTATGCGAAAACTCATGGCCGCTATCATAGCGGGCCTGATAGGGCTGACCGCGCTGTCCGTGTCGACCACGGCCGTCGCATGCGGTGATATGAGCCATCAGTCTTCGGCCGATGGCAAATGATCCCGCCGCCCGAAGGCGCCTAGCGCGCACAAAAAAAGGCCTTCATCTGACGATGAAGGCCTTTTACTTTTGGGCTGCGATTTAAAGCGTGTTCGGTGCCTTGTTTCGCGAGTTACTCCGCAAATTACTTTGCTTTGGGCTGCGTGACGAAACCGATCTTTGTGAGGCCGCCCGCCTGCGCGGCCGACATCACTTGCGCGACTTTCTCGTAAGGCACCTTGCGATCCGCATCGAGATGCAATTCCGGCTGCGGGCTCGTTTGCGCGGCCTGCGCAATCTTCGCCGCAAGCGCCGCGTCGTCGACCTTGGTGTCGTCCCACAGGACGTCGCCGTCGGCATCGATCGACACCGTCACCTGCGCGGGCTTCGTGTCTTCCTTCTGACTGCTCGCGTGCGGCAGATCGATTTTCACAGCATGACGGATCACCGGAATCGTCACCATGAAGACGATCAGCAGAACCAGCATCACGTCGACGAGCGGCGTCATGTTGATCTCGTTCATCAGGCCGTCGTCATCGTCTCCGGCGAAGGGGCTCATTGCCATCGGAATGCCTCGTCGATCAGTTGGCGTTGGCGCGGGTCGCGAGACGCAGACCGTCGCGCTTGGACGACGACAGGCGGGCACCCGTCACGAAGAACGCATGCAGCCCGTGCGCGAAGCGGCTCAGCTTCGCGACGATCGCCTTGTTGGCGCGCGTCAGTGCGTTATAGCCGAGCACAGCGGGAATCGCGACGAACAGACCGAACGCGGTCATGATCAGCGCTTCGCCGACCGGGCCGGCAACCTGATCGATCGACGACTGGCCGCTTGCGCCGATCGCGAGCAGTGCGTGATAGATGCCCCACACCGTGCCGAACAGACCGACAAACGGTGCCGTGCTGCCGATCGACGCGAGAATCGCGAGGCCGCTCTGCATGCGCGCGACGCTTTCGTCCATCGTGTCTTTCAGGCAGCGCGTGACCCAGTCCGACACGTCCATGCGGTCGTGCAGATGCGGCTGCGTCTGGTGATGATGATCAGCCGCTTCCTGGCCCGACAGCGCGAGCGCGAGGAACGGGTTGTCCTGCGGCGTGGACGAACCGCCACCGAGTTTCTTCACACCGTCGGCGAGATCGTCGGAGTGCCAGAACGACCGTTCGGCATCCTTCGTGAGACGCTTCAAGCGCATCACGTTCCAGCCTTTGATGACGATCACGCTCCACGACAGCACCGACATGATCAACAGCGTGAGCGCGATACCGCGCGTCACGAAATCCCCTTGCGCCCACACGTGCGCCATTCCGTAGTTTTGCATTGCAATTCCTTTTTTGAAATCTGCCCTCAATCGTCCAGATTGAAGTTGTAAGGCTGGGTATACGCGGCTCGAACTGGTTGGCCGTTCTCGATATATGGCTTACACGTGCTCGCGTGGACAGCGGCGAGCGCGGCGTCGTCGAGACGGCTAAAGCCGCTGGTCTTCTTGAGTTCGATGTTCTCGAGCTTGCCGCTCAACCCGACCACGAACTTCACGTACGCGGTGCCGGTCTCGCCGCGGCGCCGCGACAGCGCCGGGTAGTCAGGCTTGGCGATGTTGCAGTCGAGGTGCGCGACATTTTTCGGCGCGGCGATTTCCATCGTTTCCTTGCCGATCGCCGGTGCCGCGGCTGCTGGCGGCGGCGCCGGCGCGGCGGGCGCGGGCGGCGTCGGAGCGGGTGCTGCAACCGGTGTCGGCGACGGCGCGGCGGCCTGCGGCAACGGCGTCGGGGTCGGCCTGGGCGTCGGTTTCGGCTGTACCTTGGGCTTCGTATGAACCGGCGGCGTCGGCTGCGGAGGCGGTGGCGCGATCGATTGCAGCGCGGGCGCGGCGACCGGTGCGGGCGGCAACAACTCGGCGGTCATCACATGCGATTCGAGCGCCGGCTGCACCGGATCGTGACGCAACGTCATGATCACCGCCAGCAATGCGACGTGAATCGCCGCCACCACGGCGGTAGCGCTCAGCACGCGGTAATTCGTACGGGTGGGCAAAGCCAGCGGAGCGCCGGCGGAGACGGGATGCGGAGCCTGCATGTTAGCGTGGCAGCGCGCCGCTCAGGCGGCACGTCAGACAGGACATCGTCATGTTCGGAAAATCAGCAGCGAAATGAACAGGGTAGTCACGAAACCAATCAGCAATTCCATCTCGAACTCCTTACTAGAGGTGAGCGGGTAGCTGGCTGGTACGAATACTGGCTTGCTGACGGCAGTGGGATAAAACTAACTCGAGCGTACTGCGAATATGTGGCAGAAACGCGGCACATCCAATGTCGCACTAAACGTTACATTAAATGTCGCGATAAACAGTGACACATGAAAATATCCTGAGCGCGCCTTGCGTCGCGCCCAGACCGCTAGCTCAGGCTGCCTTGCGCTCGTAGAACGCTACCTGCGCCACCTGCGCGACGGTCTGCACGTGCTGGTGTTCGACAACACCGCAGCGGCTCGCACAGACGCCGCTTTGCAGCATGACGTCGCGCACGGACTGCTCGCACTTCCCGCAGCATGAGGCGACCCCGAGTTCAAACTGCAACTCGTCGAACGAATCGATACCTTCCGCGATCGAGGAGCGGATTGTGCGGTCGGAAACGGATTTGCAGACACAGACAATCATGGCAGGCGTGATAGCTAACGTTAATGCGAATTATTATCATTTTGTTCGAGCCGTTTGGCAAGCACCCCGTGCGATTTTTTGTAACAAAACCAGCCTGTCGAAAGGGTTTCGTCAGAGGGATAGGTCGCTAGGTGGCGCGTCGTCGAGCGCGGCGCAAGCGTGGGAAGGGCGCGGGCAAGCAGCAAGAAGCGCCAGCGAGGGCACTAATAACGCAGCGACATCAACGGGAAAGCGCCTGCGAGAGCCGCCGGTAGAACGCCTTGCGCGCGAGCCTTACGCCGCCCGCGAATCCGGCGTGGCGGTGCGGCGCGACGGAATCAGCACCTGCTCGACCGCCGCGTCGATATGCAGCAGCGTCGCGGCGAGTTGTTGCTGATGGATGCCATCGTCGGTGGAATAGAAGAGGGGCAGCGGGGTATCGGCCACGGATGTGGCGGCGCGTACGCCATGCTGGCCCAGCACGCGTTCCAGTTGACGTGCAATTGCGACGCTCGTGTCGATCAGCATGAGCCGGTCGCCGACGATATCGCGGATTGCCGCATCGAGAAACGGATAGTGAGTGCAGCCGAGCACGAGCGTATCGGCGCCCGCGTCGAGCATCGGTTCGAGATAGCCGCGCAGCAGCGCGCGTAGTTCGGCCGAGCCGACATCGCAACGCTCCACCGCCTGCACGAGCCCATGACCCGGCTGGCACAGAAAGCGGCAATCGGCGGCATAACGTTCGAGTAACCCCTGGAAGCGGGCGCTGCGCAGCGTTGCCTGCGTCGCGAGCACACCGGCGACGCGGCTTTTCGATTGCAGCGCGGCCGGCTTGATGCCCGGTTCGACGCCGATCAGCGGAATCGGCAGCTTTTCGCGCACCAGCGCGATCGATTGCGCGGTCGCCGTGTTGCACGCCACCACCAACGCCTTCGCGCCGCGTTCGACCAGCCATTCGCCGATCGCGAGCGTGCGGTCGGCGATGAAGTCATCGTCGCGTTCGCCATACGGCGCGTACAGCGAATCGGCGACGTACAGGATCGCTTCGTCGGGAAGTTGCGCGCGCACCGCCCGCAGCACGGACAGACCGCCGAGCCCCGAATCGAAAATGCCGATCGGCGCCCGCGATGCGGCGCCACCAGTGAAAGTCCGGACAGTCGGGGAGAGCGAGGGTGCGGGCATAGGCGTGGAAAACGGATGTAATTCGACGCTCGGAGAAAACAGCGGAAACCGGTTAATGCATCAGACTGCGGAAGTCAGACCGCGCGCTAAAACGTTCGCAAGTATATCGCCCGCGCGGCGCGGTTCAGCGCGAATGCTTATCCGCCGATCCATCAATGCATGTCGCAACCGCTCGCGCGCCGGCGAACTGCATGCGCCGCCGGGCGCGACCGGTTGCCATGGTCCGATCAGGATTCGACCGAACCCATCGCACTTTGCTGGTAGTTCTGGATACCGACCTTATCGATCAGATCGAGCTGGGTTTCGAGCCAGTCGATATGTTCTTCGGTGTCGTCGAGAATCGTCGTAAAGATTTGACGCGAGATGAAATCACGCACCGATTCGCAATACGCAATCGCTTCCTTGCAGGTGCCTTGTGAAATCTGCTCGAGCTTCAGATCGCATTCGAGGATCTCTTTGGTTTCCTCGCCGATCAGCAGTTTGTGCAGGTCCTGCAGATTCGGCAGACCGTCGAGCATGAAGATGCGCTCGATCAGCATGTCGGCGTGCTTCATTTCGCCGATCGACTCATCGTATTCGTGCTTGCCGAGTTTTTCGAGGCCCCAATGGCGGTACATCCGTGCATGCAGGAAGTACTGGTTGATCGCGGTCAGCTCGTTCTTGAGCTGCGCGTTCAGATATTCGATGACTTTCTTGTCGCCTTGCATGTTATTTCCTTTTCTGGGGACCTTGAATTTCCAACAACAATAAACGCCATACCTGAAAAAGCCAAGGAAACCGGCACAACTTTTGACAAGGTTTGCCAGATCGTTTCCGGCTTCGCGCGCCGCACGGTTCATGCATGACGCGCGGCAATAAAAAAGCCGGGACCGCTGCCCCGGCTTTTCACTTGCTTAACAGGCTCGTGCGGATGCTAGCGGCGTATCACACGGTCGCGACCGGAATCTTGCCGATCTTCGCCTGCCATTCCTTCGGACCGGTCTGGTGCACGGAGGTGCCGTTCGAATCGACGGCCACCGTCACCGGCATATCCTGCACGTCGAACTCGTAGATCGCTTCCATGCCGAGGTCTTCGAACGCCAGCACCTTCGCGCTGCGGATCGCTTTCGACACCAGGTACGCGGCGCCGCCCACGGCCATCAGATATGCGGCCTTGTGCTTCTTGATCGACTCGATCGCAACCGGGCCGCGCTCGGCCTTGCCGATCATCGAGATCAGACCGGTTTGCGCGAGCATTGTCTCGGTGAACTTGTCCATACGGGTCGAGGTGGTCGGGCCCGCCGGGCCGACCGCTTCGTCGCGCACCGGATCGACCGGGCCGACGTAGTAGATCACGCGATTCGTGAAGTCGACCGGCAGCTTTTCGCCCTTCGACAACATATCGGCGATGCGCTTATGCGCGGCGTCGCGGCCCGTCAACATCTTGCCCGACAGCAGCAGCGTCTGACCCGGCTTCCAGCTGGCCACTTCTTCCGGCGTCAGCGTGTCGAGGTCGACGCGCTTGCTGGTTTCTGTGTTCGGTTCCCAGTGCACCTTCGGCCATGCGTCGAGCGACGGCGCTTCGAGCTTCGCAACGCCCGAGCCGTCGAGCGTGAAGTGCGCGTGGCGCGTGGCCGCGCAGTTCGGGATGATCGCGATTGGCTTGGACGCGGCGTGCGTCGGCGCGGCCATGATCTTCACGTCGAGCACGGTGGCGAGGCCGCCGAGACCCTGCGCGCCGATACCGAGCGCGTTGACCTTCTCATGCAGCTCGACGCGCAATTCCTCGATCCAGTCCTTCGGGCCGCGAGCGATCACGTCCTGAATGTCGATCGGGTCCATCAGCGATTCCTTGGCCATCACCATCGCTTTCTCGGCAGTGCCGCCGATGCCGATGCCGAGCATGCCCGGCGGGCACCAGCCTGCGCCCATCGTCGGCACGGTCTTCAGGATCCAGTCGACGATCGAGTCGGACGGGTTCAGCATCGCGAACTTCGACTTGTTCTCCGAGCCGCCGCCCTTCGCCGCGACCTGCACGTCGACGGTGTTGCCCGGCACGATCTCGTAGTGGATCACGGCCGGCGTGTTGTCCTTCGTGTTCTTGCGCGCGCCTTCGGGCGGGCTCACGATCGACGCGCGCAGCACGTTGTCCGGGTTCAGGTAACCGCGGCGCACGCCTTCGTTGATCATGTCGGTGACGCCCATCGTCGCGCCGTCCCAACGCACGTCCATGCCGACCTTCACGAACACGGTGACGATGCCGGTGTCCTGGCAGATCGGCCGCTTGCCTTCGGCGCACATGCGGCTGTTGGTCAGGATCTGCGCAATCGCGTCCTTCGCGGCCGGGCTCTGTTCGAGCTCGTAAGCGCGGCCGAGCGCTTGAATGTAGTCGAGCGGATGGTAGTAGCTGATGTATTGCAGCGAATCAGCGATGCTCTGAATCAGGTCTTCCTGTTTGATGACGGTCATGGCTAGCTCAGTGGGGAGTGGCGCTTGTGTGCGGATCGCGGTGCAACGCGGTCAGTCTTGCGCCTTCATGGGAGTGGAACCTTTGAGGCCGCCCGCGGCATGCAGCGCCGCGGGCTCTTCGAAATGCTTGGGATGCGTGTGCGTGGTAAGTCGATCGACGAGCGCCATCACGACTGCCGAGACGAGGAACGCGACGTGGATGATCACCTGCCACATGATCGTATGGGTCGAATTCTGCTCGGGGCTGATAAAGGTCTTCAGCAGATGGATCGATGAGATGCTGATCAGCGCCATCGACAATTTGACTTTCAGCACGCCCGCGTTCACGTGGTCGAGCCATTCCGGTTCGTCCGGATGACCGTCGAGGCCGAGGCGCGACACGAACGTTTCATACCCGCCGATGATCACCATGATCAGCAGGTTCGAGATCATCACCACGTCGATCAGGCTCAGCACGACGAGCATGATGCTGGTCTCGTCGAGCTTCATCGAGTCGGTGACCAGATGCCAGACTTCCTTCAGGAACAGCACGACGTAGACCGCCTGCGCGACGATCAGGCCGAGATAGAGCGGCACCTGCAGCCAGCGGCTCATGAAAATCAGAAGGGGCAGCGCGCGCATCGGGCGGCGCGGACGGGCGGAGGCGGGTCGCGAGGCGGACATAGGCAACGATCAGATCAGACGCGGATGACGGAACGTGGACCAAGGCGCCGGCCGGCATGCCGGCTGCGCGGATGAGTCGGGCGGGCGGACCGGGCGACGGTTCGAGCATCCCACTCGAATGTGTCACCGGCACGCAAGCCCTGGCGCCGACGGTGCGGTGCGCGGTCACTGAAGGCCGCAAAGCTCGCGTCAGGCGCGCTATTGTACAGCGTCGGTCGAATTTGCTGCCGCGGGATGGGTGTGGGGTGGGTGTGGGCGACGGTGCGCCGCCTTGAGATGATGAGAAACAGCGTGAGCGATTCACGCTGGAATCCGGACGGCCAGTTCAGTTAGCATTGTAAAAGGGCACAAACCAGCGCAAGGGCGCTATCGGCAGTGCGCTGCTGGTACGGCATGCGATGTGCTGATCGTCTGTAATGATCGATCAGGACGCAAACGACGCATGACGCGCCGCATCGTATCAACCGCCGAATTCGCGCTGTGTTCGCGTTGCGTCGGCGTCGAGTTTCTTGTCTGACTAGCGCAGCGTTCATTGACGCTCTAAGGGTTTTCGCTTGGCGATCAAGGCTCTATACGTAAGTGGCCGGTAAGTTCAAGCGCTTATGGTTGGCATGAATGCACGGGTGGGACAGCAGTCTTGCCTTGCACACACGGATGTTGCGTTGCCGCACGGCCAGTTGCCGCGGCACCGCGAGGTGGGAGACAGCGCCGCTCGAAGCGGCTCGAACAGGACAAGGCGAGCATGACGCGCGCCGGCACAGGTTTTACGTTTCATCTTCACCAAGGGGTTGTCGATGTCTGCGATTGAATCGGTTCTTCAGGAAAGCCGCGTTTTTCCGCCCTCAGCCGAAACGGCGAAGGGCGCCACGATATCCGGCATGGACGCGTACCGGGCGCTTGCCGCCGAAGCGGAGCGCGATTACGAAGGCTTCTGGGGGCGTCTCGCACGCGAGACGCTGAGCTGGCACAAGCCGTTCACCAAGGTGCTCGACGAATCGAAGGCGCCGTTCTACACGTGGTTCGAGGACGGCCAGCTGAACGCGTCGTACAACAGCCTCGACCGTCACGTCGAGGCCGGTAACGGCGAGCGCGTCGCGATCATCTTCGAGGCCGATGACGGCACCGTCACCAACGTCACCTACAACGATCTGCTGCAACGCGTATCGCGCTTCGCGAACGCGCTGAAAAAGCGCGGCGTGAAGAAGGGCGACCCGGTCGTCATCTATATGCCGATGTCGATCGAAGGTGTCGTCGCGATGCAGGCGTGCGCGCGTATCGGCGCGACGCATTCGGTCGTGTTCGGCGGCTTTTCGTCGAAGTCGCTCAACGAGCGGCTGGTCGACGTCGGCGCGGTTGCGCTGATCACGTCGGATGAACAGATGCGCGGCGGCAAGGCGCTGCCGCTGAAGAACATCGCCGACGAAGCACTCGCGCTCGGCGGCTGTGAGAAGGTCAAAAGCGTGATCGTGTATCGCCGCACCGGCGGCAAGGTCGCGTGGAACGAAGGCCGCGACCTGTGGATGCACGAACTCTCGCAGGCCGAATCGGATCAGTGCGCGCCCGAGTGGGTCGACGCCGAGCATCCGCTGTTCATCCTCTATACGTCCGGTTCGACCGGCAAGCCGAAGGGCGTGCAGCACAGCACCGGCGGCTATCTGCTGTGGGCCGCGCAGACGATCAAGTGGACCTTCGACTGGAAGCCCACCGACGTGTTCTGGTGCACCGCCGACATCGGCTGGGTCACTGGCCATAGCTACATCACGTACGGGCCGCTCGCGCTCGGCGGCACCCAGGTCGTGTTCGAAGGCGTGCCGACCTATCCGGACGCTGGTCGCTTCTGGCAGATGATCCAGAAGCACAAGGTCACGCTGTTCTATACCGCGCCGACCGCGATCCGCTCGTTGATCAAGGCCGCCGAGGCCGATGCGAAAATACATCCGAAGAGCTACGACCTGTCGTCGCTGCGCGTGATCGGCACGGTCGGCGAGCCGATCAATCCGGAAGCGTGGGTGTGGTACTACGAGAACGTCGGCGGCAGCCGCTGCCCGATTGTCGACACGTGGTGGCAGACCGAAACGGGCGGCCACATGATCACGCCGTTGCCGGGCGCGACGCCGCTGGTGCCGGGTTCGTGCACGCTGCCGCTGCCGGGCATCATGGCCGCGGTCGTCGACGAAACCGGCCAGGACGTGCCGAACGGGCAGGGCGGGATTCTGGTGATCAAGCGTCCGTGGCCGTCGATGTTGCGCAACGTATGGGGCGATCCGGACCGCTACAAGAAGAGCTATTTCCCCGAGGAACTCGGCGGCCGGCTCTATCTCGCCGGCGACGGCGCGGTGCGCGACAAGGAGACCGGCTACTTCACGATCATGGGCCGTATCGACGACGTGCTCAACGTGTCGGGCCACCGGCTCGGCACGATGGAGATCGAGTCGGCGTTGGTTGCGAATCCTCTCGTCGCCGAAGCCGCGGTGGTGGGGCGGCCCGATGCGACCACTGGCGAGGCGGTGTGCGCGTTCGTCGTGTTGAAGCGCACGCGTCCGCAGGGCGACGAAGCGGTGAAGCTCGCCAACGAACTGCGCAACTGGGTTGGCAAGGAGATCGGTCCGATCGCGAAGCCGAAGGACATCCGCTTCGGTGAGAACCTGCCGAAGACCCGCTCGGGCAAGATCATGCGCCGGCTGCTGCGCTCGCTCGCGAAGGGCGAGGCGATCACGCAGGATGTCTCGACGCTCGAGAATCCGGCGATTCTCGATCAGCTTGGTGAGTCGCTGTAAGAGGGCTTTGCAAGAAGGCTTCAAGGGACGGTGAACGTCCGTCGTGATGTGTGAGGGAGCGTATCGGCCGATACGCTCCTGGGCATCAGACGCGGCGTTCCGCTTCAAGCATCCCGATCGAACGGCATCAAACGGCTTCAATAAAAAGGCATCGCGCGGACAATCCCAATTGCCTGCCCGATGCCTTTTTGATACATAGGCGCATGGCCGCGCCGCACCTTTCCTCCCGCACCACGCTGAACCCAACGCCCGAACCACCTCCGGTCTCGGCGGCGATGGCGCTTGCGCATCGCAAGTACTGGCGTTTCAATCTCGCGCTGATTGCAACACTGATGACGCTCGGCTTCATCGTGTCGTTCGTCGTGCCGCTGATGGCGCCGGCGCTCGCGCCGGTGCGCATCGGCGGCTTCAGGCTGCCGTTCTACTTCGGCGCGCAGGGCGCGATCCTGATCTACCTCGCTCTGATCGTCGTCTATATCGTGCTGATGCAGCGCGCCGACCGCCAGCTACAGCGTGCATTCGAAGCGGACTCGAGGCGAAATGCGACAAGCGATGCCGCTACCGGCTCCACGGTGAGTTCCACCAACGGCGCAGGCATGAACGCACCGGCCGCGCGCGGACGCTGAGCGCGATGAAGCTCACGCATCGGCTGATCCGCTCCTACGCGCTTTATACGCTCGGCTTCCTGCTGTTCGTCTACGTGATGTCGCGCATCGAGCGCACCACCGGCCCCGGCGTGTGGATCGGCTACGTGTTCCTGTTCGTGCCGATTGCGGTGTATGCGGTGATCGGCGTGCTGTCGCGCACATCGGATCTGGTCGAATACTACGTCGCGGGGCGGCGCGTGCCGTCGGCGTTCAACGGCATGGCGACGGCGGCCGACTGGCTGTCGGCCGCGTCGTTCATCGGGCTTGCCGGTTCGATCTACGCGACGGGCTACGACGGTCTTGCTTATCTGATGGGCTGGACCGGCGGCTATTGTCTCGTTGCGTTTCTGCTTGCGCCGTATGTGCGCAAACTCGCGCGCTATACGATTCCCGATTTTCTCGGCACGCGCTTTTCGAGCAACGCGGTGCGCGGCCTCGCGGCGCTGGCAGCGATCCTGTGTTCGTTCGTCTATCTGGTCGCGCAGATCCAGGGCGTCGGCCTGATCGCGACGCGCTTTATCGGCGTCGATTTCGCGGTCGGAATTTTCTGCGGGCTCGCCGGCATCCTGGTGTGCTCGTTTCTCGGCGGCATGCGCGCGGTTACGTGGACCCAGGTCGCGCAGTACATCATCCTGATCGCGGCGATCCTGATCCCGGTGTCGATGATCGCGCATAAGGACGGCCTCGGCTGGGTACCGCAAATCAGCTACGGCCGCTTGATGGAGCGCATGGAAGGGCTTGAGAAAGCCGTGCGCGACGCGCCGCTCGAAGAGCGCGTGCGCGACGACTACCGGCGCCGCGCCGCGTTGATGCAGATGCGGCTCGACACGTTGCCGCAATCGTTCGCCGACGAGAAGCGGCGGCTCAGCGACGAGGTCGCGGATCTACGCCGCCACAACGGCCCGTTGCGCGAGATCAAGGAGCGTGAACGCGCGCTCGAACAGTTTCCGCGCGATGCCGCCGCCGCGCAGATCGTCTGGACCCAGCAGCGCGAGGAAATGCTGATGCGCGCGGCCGCGCCGGTGCCGATGCACGAGCCGTTTCCGGCGGTCGGTGATCAGGACCGCGGCACCCATGAGCGCAATTTTCTATCGCTGCTGCTGTGCCTGTCGCTCGGCACCGCGAGCCTGCCGCATATCCTGACGCGCTATAACACGACGACGTCGGTGGCGTCCGCGCGGCGCTCGGTCGGCTGGACGCTCTTTTTCGTCGCGTTGTTTTACCTGACCGTGCCGGTGCTGGCGGTGCTGATCAAGTACGAGATTCTGACGAACCTCGTCGGCCATCACTTCTCCGATCTGCCGCAATGGCTGATGCAATGGCGCAAGGTCGAGCCGAGCCTGATCAGCCTCGCCGATACGAATGGCGACGGCATCGTGCGCTGGAGCGAGATTCAGATGCAGCCCGACATGGTCGTGCTCGCGGCGCCGGAGATCGCAGGTCTGCCTTACGTGATGTCGGGGCTGATCGCGGCGGGCGCGCTGGCGGCGGCGCTGTCGACCGCGGATGGCCTGCTGCTGACGATCGCGAACGCGCTGTCGCACGATGTCTACTACCACATGGTCGACCCGGCGGCGTCGAGCCAGCGGCGCGTGACGATCTCGAAGATTCTGCTGCTCGGGGTGGCGCTGTTTGCGTCGTATGTCGCGTCGCTGAATACGGGGAATATCCTGTTTCTGGTCGGCGCGGCGTTTTCGCTGGCGGCGTCGAGCCTGTTCCCGGTGCTGGTGCTCGGCGTGTTCTGGAAGCGCACGACACGGCTCGGCGCGGTGGCGGGGATGGTGGCGGGGCTCGTCGTGTGCATCTATTACATCGTGTCGACGTATCCGTTCTTCACGCAGATGACGGGCTTTACCGGCGCGCGCTGGTTCGGCATCGAGCCGATCAGCTCGGGCGTATTCGGCGTGCCGGCGGGGTTTCTGGTGACGATTGCCGTGAGCCTGATGGATCGCAAACCGGATGCTTATACCGTTGCGCTGGTGGACTATATCCGGCATCCGTAGCGGGTTTGCGTGAGCGCGAGGGTGGGGTATAGCGGAAGGCGCGAAGTTTGCTATAATTCGGCTCCCCGCGGAGAGATGGATGAGCGGTTTAAGTCGCACGCCTGGAAAGCGTGTATAGGTTAATAGCCTATCCGGGGTTCGAATCCCCGTCTCTCCGCCAAAACGTGCAATAACCCCTTGATTTTACATGAAAATTGAGGGGTTTGTTTTTTTGACTATCAAGTCGACTTACAAGCGATTCAGGGGCGGTTGTGAGCACCTTTTGGTAGTCGCTCACGGTGACGGTCTATATAATTGATTCATCGATGGCGCGTTGACCCGCCGTCGAACGACGAAGCGACACGGTTTGACGGTCGCAAGTCGTTGATCTTGACTGACACGGTTCTCGTGTCACGTTTTCGAATCTTCCCGATTGCAACGTTCGCGCATCCGATTGACCTCGGAGGCGTTCGTTCGTCCATTAGAGACCATCACGATGAAATTGGAACTGCCGCAGGGCGTCAAGCCCCGGTTTGCGCTCGGCCGTTTGCTGGCCACACCGAGTGCGTTGGCCGCCCTGATCCTGGCGGAGATATCGCCTGGCGATCTGCTAAAGCGTCACGTCGAAGGGGATTGGGGCGACGTCACGCTGCACGACTGGAGGGAAAACGAATTTTCCGTGAAAGCTGATTTGCGGTTGCTTTCTAGCTATATGTTGAAGACCAATGTGCGCGTGTGGGTCATCACTGAAGCCGACCGGTCGATCACAACGTTATTGCTGCCGGACGAGTATTGATGGTGTTTGCTTATCGCGGTAGGGCAGAGATCGACATCGCCTGAAATCGGTCGATAAAGTCGTGGGGGTCAGCGTCGAGTGCGCGGAGGATGTCGAGAAGTTCGATGAGGTCGATCCGACGTACACCACTTTCGTACTTGGACACGAACGTCTGGGTCCGGTCAAGCCGATCCGCAACGTCCTGCTGGAGCAGGCCGCGTTGTTTGCGCAGTTCGGTAAGAAGCCTGGCAATCAGCGGGTAGCGATGGTCGTGAAGTGGATGGGTCATAGACGAATTCTAGATGTGCATACACAATATGCGATATGGGCATATGGTATAAATCGGGGGTGTGCATGGTCTGGATGATCTGGCCGCTTGGCGCGGCCGTCACGGCGCTCAGCATCGTATTCGACATGCGGAGATTGATGATCAACCGCGTCGGGCTGTCGAGTATGGGGTGGGTTGTCGCGTGCGTATGCGCTGGCCCGTTGGCAGGCGGGGCCTATCTGATCCTGCGTCGGGGTGCACGCAGGCAATTGGTCGAGGCGGTGTGGCGAATCGCCGGGGACCAGTTTCAGCCGGTCGATTTGCGTCGCGCCCGATTGATCGCCTTGCTTCGTAGTGGCCTCGTCGGCGCGCCGGTGTTTCATGCATGCATGAAACAGCTCGACGCCGAGCGGCCAGCGACGGGGACATGAATTTCGAGAAAGGACAAAAGTGAAAAGAAATCTGACCATGAAGAAACAGGCCGCGCGCCTAGTCGCTCTTGCGGTAGTGGGCGGCGTAGTGATCGTTGGCGCGAATTACGGGATCGACGAGTGGGCCGGGCGTGATTTGGTTAGCAGGCAGATCGAGGGTGCCGAATTTCAGCACACAAGTCACGGCGACCACGCCGGTGTGTTCTGCGGCGAAGTGTCGGGCGTCAACGGATTCGGGATGAGAACCCCCTACATGCGCTTTGTTGCGACTTCGGGACGTGTAGAGATTGCGCCGCTTACGCTCGACCGCGAGAAGGTCGAAACATTTGATCGTGAATGGAGAGCACAGTGCGAGTAGGGTGCCGCGCGACTGGATTCGCGTTCAGACAGCAAATCAGAGGACGCGTCGTCAGGGCGATGCTGCGGTTAGTTATAGAAAAAACCGCACGTTGGAAAAGTGCCTATCTCTGCCTTTACTGCGGCGTTGTGTCCAATCCCGTGCGTGATGCCATCCCTGGAGAAAAGTTATGGCAGCGGTAACCGTACTGATTCCCGCCCGCAACGCGGAACAGACTCTGGCTGAGACCCTTCAGAGCCTTGTGAACCAGACCTTCAAGGATTTCGAGGTCGTTCTAGTCGATGACGCTTCGACCGATCGCACCGCCGAAATCGCGCAGAGTTTCCAGTCGCGGCTGGAGATCAGGATATTGTCCCCCGGGACTCATTTGGGCGCTGCCGGAGCAGCCAACTTCGGGTTGCGTGTCATTGAGAGCGCCTACATCGCCCGCATCGACGCCGACGACATTGCGATGCCGACCCGATTGGAAAAGCAGGTTTCGTTTCTGGAGGCCAACCCTCATGTGGATGTGCTTGGCACCGGGATGGAACTCTTCAGTGAGCAGTCCGGTGGCGAGGTTCGCTTATCGATCAAACCAGAAGATGACGCTTCAATTAAAACTGCCCTGATTCAGATCTGCTCGTTATCGAACGGTAGCGCGATGTTTCGGAAGAGCTTTTTCTACGATGTCGGTGTGTACGATGCCCGTCTCGTTGTTGCCGAGGATTACGACCTGTGGTGTCGCGGGGCGTTGTTAGGAAAACGCTATGCGAATCTGGCGGAGCCGCTTACGCGCTACCGGCAGCACCCAATATCGATCAGCATTCAGAAATTGCAGCAGCAACGGGAACTGGACCTACTGGTCAAGCGCAAATATCTGACAGCACTTCTTGATGGCGCGCCACCGGCCCACCTTGCCGAGTTCTTCTCCCTGATGACGGAATTCAACAGTCGCGAGATAGCGCTACGGGTCGTGCAGCAATCCACGCCGCTGCTGTTCAAGCTGTCTCGGAAGATGCCAAACGAACCTCTGTTTGGAACTATCGTCATCGAATGCCTGGGTCGGCATCTACAACAGAGACGTGTTCAAATCTGAACAGTTAGCTCGCGACGCATTGCTAGATTCCGGACATGTAACGTCTGCGAGTCAATTGCATCTTCTTGCTCATCTTGCAGATTGATTTCTGGAAAATCTGAGCCGTCCTCGATGCAGAGAGACTGCTGTCTGCCAAGGTAAAGAAGTTCGGAATCGTAGGCACGGAAGGAAGTTCCAGCAGCCTGCCAGCGGTATATAAATATGTTAATTGCATAAAATGAAATTTGAAATTACGAGCATTCAGCAATCTGACATACCTCCGCGAGGACGCTGCATAAAAGAGGCTCTTTCGGGCGCTCACTATGTGTTGAGTTCATAGTTATATATCTGTACGAATAGAAGGATTTTTGTAATATTTCAATTTTATGAAAATGATAGCGCAATTGTCGTAATATTTAGTAATCGAAAAATGTTCGTGTTATTCAGTAATTACGGTGGCAAATATTTCTTAATTTATGTAATTTAGCACTCGCTTAGAGTTCCATCGCGATGCCTAGGTTAAATGGTCTGCGCCTCCGGGAGGGGGCTGGTCCTCGTTATCTCTGAAATTATAATTTGGCGCTATTATTGATTTTAGTGAAAAATGAAAATATTCGCCGCGATGCCCTGCTTGTTGTATTTAAATATGATGCCGTTGACCTATGGCGCAACGTTAGATGTCGCGAATATTCCGTTGACCTACTATGTTTCGCGTCTACCGCAAGCAGATAGTATTAATCAGAGTATCTCAAGTCGAGCTAAGGTCTTGCGCCGTACGAGTTATAGCAACCACTCCGAAGGATGGTTGGAGTTGGTGTCATCGGACGCATCCTCGATAGACCAACCCCAGCGAGAAAAATCCGCACGATGGTATGACGAAAAGATCGTCCGACCAAAGTCTATCGACGATTTGCTTTCAAATATCAAGAAGATTATCGAAGGTAACTCGCTTTTCGAGCGAACTTTTTATTCTGCGGAAAATTTAGACAAATATTTTGGCGCTTTAACGGTCAAGCTTGGGAGTGAGTCCGACGTGCCCGATCAACATGGGGCTGTGTGGGCGGTAGTGACGAATTTCGACAACATCCTCGGATTACATGATGATGGTCATTTAAATGGAATGGTGTCTAATTCAGAGCTTTCGATCGGAATGGCAGATGATTCAGAAGATCGCGTGAAAGCGTACTTAACTCTGATCATCGGACATGGTGGTCCGTCTTTTCAACAAGTTCAAAGTCTGTTTGCGGACGAGCTGACACTAGATACGTCGATTTCGCACCATCCACCGTCGCCTGCGATTGCGCCGCACGGAAATGAAGGTTGGCTTTATCGGTATAAAGATGATCATGAAGTCGTTCGTGGATTGTTCAAATTTAATAATGCCGGATTGCTTTCAAGTGCATCATTTCAATTGGTAAGACCAAAAGGGGAATAACACATGACAACCTCGGTGCCGCTTACTTCGCTTTCAATCACTCAATTGACCGCTGCTTTCGGAGATTATCCGAACTATTTGAGTGGACTGTTGTCCGCTTCGCAGACTTCGCCTTATCTAGCAGGGCTGATCAACGCGTTTACTGCAAAGGGAGGGAGCTTTCAGGTACCCAACGATAGCGCTGCTGACACGTCTTCGGACGGGCAAGTTATCTCCATCGGGTCGGGTCTGTTTCAGTCAACGACGACGGTCAACGGTGTCAGCCAAACGACTGGATATTCTCCGTTGGTCATTGCAACGGCTCTGGGTCACGAGCTCGGCCACTCGTTGCTGCCAGGAGGCCAAGGTGATGTGTTAGGTCCGTCGAATAGCCCGACTGCGGCAACTGCAAACGGATTGGCGAATGAAGGTGTAGCGGTTGCTTCCGAGGACATTGTGGCGATCCAGCTAGGACTGACTGGGCTAGGTCTGATACCTCAGACGATGTACTCGGATCCGAACAACGTCATAACACCATTATTAAACCAAATTGCGCAATCTGAAGGCATCAATGTTTCCCAGCTAACGTATGGTGACCCTGCGACACTGCAGTTTACTGCACCAAACACCGCTGCCACCAATGCGGCGTCGTCAATCTACGCATTAGGAAATCCATCGACCGCGCCAGGATTGACCTACTCTCAATACTATGCAGATGCGTGGATAGTTAACGCTTGCGGAGGAATCCCGGCGTCTTCAGTTAACTGGTCGCTCGTCAATCAATCGATGTTCACGTACGTAAATAACCCGAACGGTACGTGTTCGATAAACACGTCACAGATTCCACTTCTACAAGGAGCAGGAGGTGGCATGTCGCCCGCAATCAGTGGCACGCTGTCCGCGCCGACACTCGACGCGAGTGGCGCGTCCACGTCAACCTTTATCGACTCCAACGGCGATGTCGTGTCTTCGGTGCTCTCTGGAATAGATGGTTCGATTATCGCAAGCATTTATGACCCGTCGAATGGCGCCTTGGTGGGTATCAATGTGGCGAGCACAAACGGTCAGTCGCTGGTCGATACGAGTCTGACTGGCACGGGCGGAGCGATCACTTCAGTAACAGAGCAAGGCGGTACTGTAAGCGTTCAGGCGAGCGGAGCGAACGTAGTGATAGGCGCAGATGCGACGGCCTCTGTCAACGGAGGCGACAATCACATTGATTTGAGCGCGGGCGATAGTTTAAATGCGAGCGGCAACAACGATAACGTTAGCGTAGGCCAAAATTCCACTGCAGTGGTGAATGGGAGCGGCGCAAATATTCAGTTGTCCGGCAACGATACTGTAAATGCCAACAACGCCACTATTCAGGACTCCGGTTATAGTGGCACGGACACTGTGGTGGGTTCTGGTAATAACATTGGCACCACTGCTGGATTGACCGTCAATGGCGACAGCAACACAGTTTATGATTATAACGATGGTCTCGCAACGAACATTAATGGCAACGGCAATACCTACAGTGGCCAGGATAGTGAATCAATTGGCGTTATTGGTAGCAACAACAACATTACGGCCGGCGAGTTGCCAACGATAGATGTCGCAGCAGGAACCGACAACACCATTCAGAGCCTAGGCTCAAATGTAACACTGGGCGCCGGTGCGAGCATACAGGTATCGGGCGAGGACGCCACGGTTCAATCGACTTCTTACGGCACGGACGAAGCCGGCGATCTTATAACCACTACCAACATATACGATCAACAAGGTTCGGACACCACTCCGATAAGTATAACTACAACGGTGACGAACCCTGACGGAGATATCATTAGCGAAAGCAACACCTCCTCGGTCGACGACGGTGGGGACTACTATACCGTTAATTCCACGATAACTTCGAGCGATGACGGCTCGCAAGAGCTTACTAATACATATACGGACGACCAGGGAAATACAACCGCAATTCTTGATATAGGCACTGACATATTTGGAAATCGGACGTCCGCTAGCCTTACGGAGTATCAAACTGATAATCAAAATGCGTTTGTGGAAACTGCATCCTACTCAGACGGGGTTGAGACAGGCTGGACTGAAAAGGACTATGACGATTCCAATAATCTTATTGCAGATACCACTGGTACGTACGATAACGGCCAGGAAGACGCAACTACTACCCGATACGACGATGGTGTTAAGACTGAGGTAGATACATATACCGACGGCACCATATCCCAGGCAGACTTATACGACAATGGCGCCGTGACCGAGTCGGATACGTACACCGACGGGAGGATATCCGAAGCAGACTTATACGACAATGGTGTTAAGACTGAGGTGGATACATATACCGACGGGACCATATCCCAGGCAGACTTATACGACAATGGCGCCGTGACCGAGACGGATACATATACCGACGGGACCATATCCCAGGCAGACTTATACGACAATGGCGTCGAGACCGAGAAGGATATATATACCGACGGGACAATATCCGAAGTGGTGCCGTATGTCGATGGCGTACCCGGCACTCCTTGGACGCCATCAGATGGCGAAGATCCGCCGGACGATGGCGGTGTGCCAACCGGAGATCCGGGGGACAACAATGGTGCGCCGTCTGGAGGGGAACCTCCTGACGACGAGGTGCCGGATCCGCCCGAGTTATCTATCCCGGATCCAGGTATCGATGAGTTCGGTTTGCTCGGATTCGCCGGTAGTCAGTCGGTAATCACAGACGAGCTTAACAGCGACACCGGGTCGATCGCTGCGCAGCGCCTGAATAGTGGCGACTACGCGGGAGCGGCAGCGGCCCAAAACGGCTTTCAGCAGGCCCGTGAGATGGCGAGCGTGACGCCGACATCGGGCACAGGCAACGTCGCGGGCATCGGCACTAAATGGGCTGGTAATGTGATTACCTGGAGCTTGTCCGGTGACGTGGGGAGCCAATACGAGGCCGAAGCACAGCAGGCGTTTGCAACGTGGGCAGCCGCTTCGGGCTTGACGTTCGACGAGGTTTCGGGGTCTGCAGCCGCTGATATCCGAATCTCATTCGGAAATCTCGACAGCGCAACGACCGGCGTAGTCGGCTATACGACGCTTCAGAGCGCCGGCGGAATTACTGCGGCTGCGTCCATCGAACTGGAAGATCCGGGCCAAGATGCCCTGGTCACAGGTGCGGGTGGTCAGCTTACGTATTCGGGCACCGATGCGACCCTGGAGCAGGTTATGCTGCACGAGATCGGGCATGCTCTGGGTTTGGCAGATGACTCGGATCAGGACTCGATCATGTACTACGAGTTGACCTCCAGCAATTCGACGCTGGACAGTACCGATATTGCAGGAATCCGAGCGCTACTATATGGTGCGCCGGGTACCTCGATTTCAGGCTTTCCGGCATCGGTGCTCAGCAGTGGTCAGTCGACGGCCGCGCAGAATGCACCAGCCAATGATCGCTTGAACCATCTCATCGCGGGAATGGCGTCGTTCGATCCCCAGGGGGCTGCAAGCACGCACCTTACGCATGGCGAGCATGTTCATCACCATGACATGCTCGCGGCCAGTGCTGCATAGACTCCGTTTGACACTATAGATACGCGAGGGAGTCGCATCGGCGTTCCACCAGACCCTATCTCGAGTTCGTCCAGCTCAGGGTCCAGATCGCCGTGTGCGCTCCTTCAGTGAAATCGCCAACATCGAGTTCGATGGAATCAAGCGTCCGTCAGTGCAATTGAATATCGACCAGGGTGCTTTCGGTCGGTGTTAAACGTACTCAAGACGTGCAGCGATCAAACAGCATAGTCAGGAACAGGTAGCGTCGCTGCCCCACATATCGATGACCAATCCAGAACAAGACGCTGCGCGCGACAGCGATTCGGGGATTTCTGCGCTTGTATTGATCGCACGCTTTCACGGTATCGCTGCCGATTCTGATCAATTGCGCCACGCAGCCGGGATCAAGTCGGCCGCTTTCGAAGTCAATGACCTAATTCTGTCGGCTCGCGCGCTCGGTCTCAAAACTCGCGCGATCCGGATATCGTTGAATCGCCTGGATCGCACACCATTTCCGGCTCTTGCGCTCGACAAGAATGGCCGTCATTTCATCCTCGCGGGCTTCAAGGGTGGAAGAGCTTTGGTGTTAGACGCTGGTGAGAATATCCCCAAACAGGTTTCGCCAGAAGAAATGCTGGCACGCTGCGACGGCAATCTTCTGGTCTTTGCTTCGCGTGCGTCGTTGGCCGGAGAGCTCTCTCGCTTTGACTTTTCCTGGTTTATTCCAGCCGTCATCAAGTACCGTCGCCTGCTGTTGGAAGTCCTTCTTGTCTCCGCCGTTTTACAGTTGTTCGGACTCGTATCTCCACTGATGTTCCAGGTCGTTATGGACAAGGTGCTGGTCAATCGAGCGATCAATACTTTGAACGTCGTTTGTATTGCCTTGCTGATCAGCGGAACATTCGAGATTCTGCTCACGATGCTGCGCAACTATGTCTTTGCGCACACAGCAAATCGCATCGATGTTGAGCTCGGAGCACGGCTCTTCCGCCATTTGTTGGCGCTACCGTTAGCTTATTTCGGCTCCCGTCGGGTCGGCGACACGGTTGCCCGCGTAAGGGAGCTGGAGAACATTCGCAGCTTTTTAACCGGTCAGGCATTGACGGCCGTTATCGACCTGTTTTTCTCGTTCATCTTTCTGGCGGTCATGTCGATTTACAGCGTTTGGCTGACGCTGATCGTCGTCATTTCCTTACCCGTGTACGCGACTATCTCCGCGACACTTAATCCAGTGCTACGGCGTCGGTTGAACGAGAAATTCTCACGTGGCGCCGACAACCAGTCGTTCCTGGTGGAGGCGGTGTCTGCAGCGGAAACTGTCAAATCAATGGCAGTTGAGCCGCAGTTTACGCGGCGCTGGGACAATCAGCTTGCAGCATACGTCTCCGCCGGCTTTCGCGTGAGCGAATTGGGCAATGTGGGCCAGCAACTTATCCAGTTTGTGGGCAAACTGGTCACGTTATCCACGCTTTTCTTTGGAGCAAAGTTGGTCATTGACGGCAAGCTATCCGTCGGCCAGCTCATTGCCTTCAACATGATGTCTCAGCGAGTTGCGGCACCGGTGCTCCGTCTCGCACAGCTCTGGCAAGACTTTCAGCAGATCGGCATTTCGATGGCCAGACTCGGCGATATTCTCAATACACGCACCGAGGTGCCGCAAAGTCGTCAGGCATTGCCTGCGCTCAAAGGCGATGTCAGCTTTCACGGCATCCGTTTTCGATATCGCCCCGATGGTCCTTCCATTCTGAACGATGTCTCGCTCGATATTCGTGCGGGCCAGGTGATAGGCGTAGTAGGCCGCTCCGGCTCAGGAAAAAGTACGCTGACCAAGCTTCTGCAACGGCTTTACATCCCTGAGCAAGGACGTGTGCAAATCGATGGGATTGATCTCGCGCTCGCCGATCCCGCGTGGTTGCGACGACAGATTGGGGTCGTGCTTCAGGAAAACCGTCTGTTCAATCGTTCGATCCGGGATAACATCGCCGTGACCGACACAGGCGCTCCGCTTGATGTGGTCATTCGCGCTGCAAAGCTCGCTGGTGCACACGACTTCATTTCGGAATTGCCAGAAGGATATGACACGATAGTAGGCGAAAACGGTTCCAGTCTTTCAGGCGGTCAGCGCCAACGCATTGCTATAGCGCGTGCGCTTGTCACAAACCCGCGCATCCTCGTCTTTGATGAGGCTACGAGTGCGCTGGACTTTGAGACCGAGCGAATCATTCAGAACAACATGCGCGCCATGTGTCACGGACGGACAGTGATTATCATCGCCCATCGGCTCACAGCGGTGAGGCACGCAGACCAGATCATTGCCATGGACCGAGGGCAAATCATCGAACGGGGGCGTCACGACGAACTCCTCAAGTTGGGTGGATATTACGCGCACCTCGTCTCTCTTCAGAACGACTGACTAGAAATATTTAACAATGAATTCCATCCGAGTTCTGGCAATCGGTGACCTGTTACGTCGTTACGGCGCGGTATGGCGCACGGCCTGGTCGATTCGTGACCAGCTCGACACGAAGCCGCGTCTGTCTCATGAGATAGCATTCCTGCCAGCCAATCTGGAATTGGTCGAAACACCGGTTCATCCGGTTCCGCGATGGACGATGCGTATCATCGTCCTCCTGGCATTGGCCATTCTGCTAATCGCGATTTTTGGGCAACTCGACATCGTAGCGGCCGCGAAGGGCAAACTTCTCCCCGATGCCCGGATCAAGATCATACAGCCGGCAATCACAGGTGTGGTTCGCAGTATTCTGGTACAGGATGGTCAGCGTGTGGCAGCTGGCCAGGTCCTCATGGAACTTGATCCCACACAGGCGGCGGCGGATACAGACAAGGCACGCGCGTCAAAGATCGATGCGGAGCTTGCTATTTCTCGAGCCCAGGGCTTGCTTGAAGCGCAAAGCAACGGGCTCGCGCCGGCTGTGCACGCTGTCGAGGGTGCGTCGCCAATCCAGCAGCGCGAAACGCAGCATTTCGCGGATGGTTTGTATCAGGAGTATCGAGACAAGCTACACAGCGCAGAGGCCGAACTGCTCAAACGCCAGGCTGAGCTTGAAACGACTCGTGAGGAAATAGCAAAGCTTGCTGACACTGCGCCGCTCGCCCGACAGCAGGCCAATGAATATCAGGCGCTTCTTGCTGAAAAATACGTGGCACGGACCGATTATCTGGACAAGGAACGTACGGCGTTAGAGCAGGAGCATGAACTCACTGCGCAGCAAAGTCACGCTCACGAGCTCGTGCAAGGGATCAGCGAACAGCGTGCTGATATCGACTCGATAACTTCGCAGTTTCGCAGCACACAGCTTGATAGTCTCGACAAGGCCACACAGCAATTGGAGCAGAGCCGCAACGATCAGACGAAGGCAGACACTCGTCAAAAGCTGATGAGTCTGACGACACCTGTCTCCGGTACCATTCAGCAACTGCAAGTCCATACGCTTGGCGGCGTTGTGACAACTGCACAAACTTTGATGGAGGTTGTGCCAGACGATACCGTCGAGGTCGAAGCAAATATAGAGAACAAGGATATCGGCTTTGTAAAGGCAGGTCAGACCGCGATAGTCAAAATTGAAGCATTTCCTTATACCCGATTCGGGTATCTCACAGGCAAAGTCGTTTCCGTGTCGAACGATGCGATTCAGGACAAGAAGCTTGGACTAGCTTTTGTAGCTCATGTCCGCCTGCCAACAAACCGCATACTGGCGAACGGCCAGTGGATCCGCCTGACGCCTGGCATGGAGGCGACGGTCGAAATCAAGACGGGCAAGCGTAGCGTTGCACACTACTTCCTCGATCCGGTGATCCAGACGGCGCAGGAGAGTCTGCGTGAGCGCTAATGCTATCCGGATTTGGTGTGCGGCGATTTTTGCCACAGTGGGTTTGTCGGCGGTGAATCAATGTAACGCATGGGAATTCGATCCACTCTTCGCGCAGCGGTCGGTACTCCCCACGCCGGCCGCAAGCATGCCAGGAGATGTCGCCCTGCGTATCTGCGTATTCGAGTCAATTCCGAATCCACTGCCTCTTCAGGAGGCGGTAGAGAGGGCTCTCTGCATAAATCCGAAGACTCGGGAAGCCTGGGCTAACGTAAAGATTGCCGCAGCAGATGTCGGGGTGGCCCGGGGCGCGTATTTGCCGACGATTTCGGCGGACTGGCAAGGCGTACGCGACGATACGAATACCGACGTCATTGGACATCCGGAATTCAGTTCGAACTATCGCAACAGCGTGCTTCGAACCGAAAGTGTTTCTCTGAACTGGGTGCTCTACGACTTTGGCGGGCGTTCCGCGGCGCTGGCCAATGCGAACGCCTTGCTTGCGGCGGCAAAAGCGAATCAAGAGGCAGTACTGCAGACGGCATTTGCAGGCGTGGCGAAGGACTACTACGCCGCGCAAGCAGCCCAAGGCACCTATCTCGCGTCCCAGGAGATTGAGCAGACTGCTCTTACAAGCTTTAAAGCAGCGACTGCGCGCGCGAATCGTGGCATTGCTTCGATCAGCGATGAACTGCAGGCACAGACATCTTGGGCAGAGGCAGTGACAAGTCGGACAAAGGCGTTGGGAGACTGGCAAAGTGCTGTAGGTAGCCTTGCATCGGATATGGGCCTTGATGCGAGTATGCCCCTTTCGTTACCTCCTGTCGGAGACGGCGTTAAGCCGGGGGCTGAGTTCACAGAGTCGGTCGACGAATTGATCCGGGAAGCAAAACGTACGCACCCCAGCGTACGTGCCGCGCAAGCCCAGCTTGAGGCCGCGTCGGAAAAGACGAAGCAAACGCGTGCTGCTGGGCTCCCGACGCTGAGTTTAGTTTCGAAATACAGCTGGAACAATCAACCGACGACGCTGGAAGTCGGAACGCCTCAATTTCCGGCAAGCGGCCGCGAATGGTATATCGGTTTTCAAATTGCAATACCAATCTTCGAAGGCTTTACGCGTACCTATCAAATTCACGACACGGAGGCCAGAACCGAACTGCAGCGCTATACGCTCAACGAAGTGGAGCAGCAGGTAGGGCTTGACGTATGGACGAGCTACCAGACGCTAAAGACCGCGACCGACAATCTGGATAACACCGCAATGTTGCTGGATATCGCACAGCGATCCTATGACGCAGCGCAAGGTCGCTATCAGGTTGGTGTTGGCAGCATTGTCGAACTGCTTAATGCGCAATCGTCACTCGCGGCTGCAAAGCGCCAACGGATTCAGTCGCTGACGGATTGGCGCTCTGCGAGGCTTCAGCTTGCATCGAAACTGGGAACACTTGGGATATCAGACATCGCTGAAGGCAATTCCGTGGCAGGCAAGTGACTTCGCGGGACGGTACCGGTCTTGCAATCAAACTGTTCGCTAACGCCGCCGGTGAATACATGCGCAACGCCACCGCCAGACTCAAACCCGGATTACGTTCCGGTTACGTGATCACCCGTTTCGGTCCCGTGATCGCTCATTCCGGCATCGTGATCACGCGTTTCGGAAACCTGTGATCGGCGATCACGATCAACCGAAACGACTGATCACGATCATTCGGAATCCGTGATCACGATCCGCCGAAATGCGTGATCACGTTCGCCGGAATACGCAACGTGATCCCATTCGTCACCCTTTGCCCCGTGAATGGTTGACGAACTGATGGCTGGTTGTAGCCTCGCCTCGTCGATGAAAGCGCGGAGCGGTTTCACTGTATCGAAACGGTCGGCGACCGCCTGCCATCGGTTCAGCTCACGCTGCGCGGTTTTTCCGGCCAGCAAGCTAGCGGATCTGAGCAGCGACAGATGGACGGCAGCCGCGGCCGAGTACCATCCTTGCGTGGCAGGCCCGTTGGGCTGCAAGTGCGATTTCTCAAGGCACCACGTTTCAGCAAGGGTACGTAGCGTTGCATGGTTTAAACTTTAACTACTATGAATTCAGCGCTAGGCCCCTAAAAATCATTGACTGACTAATGCGCTTTTGTTGGTAATCAAGAGCGAGCATCCTGACTCTGAACTTCTTTTGAGTGAGCGCCGCGAGTCGCAGCCGTTCCACAAATGCCTGATAGGATTCGAACGCGTCGCTGGACCGTACGCTCAGGTCCTTGCCAGTTCTGCATTTCGCTTCTATCCATCGTTGCACCGTATCAGCCGATTCGTGAGCCATGTCGGTCGCCTCTTCAACTTTGCGACACGTGCCGAGCCCATGCTTCAGATACCGTTTCGCCCCCTCTATCATCCAGTTCAAGATACCCGAAGACTCAGCGGCTAGCTCCGAATCCAGATTGCTGTTGCGATCGCCTCCTTCGAACTGACGCGTGAATGGTAGGACGACCACGCGACGCCATAGAGCCTGGTCCTCATATTGCCAGTCCGGCATCGCGTTTGTGCTAATCAACAATTTGCACTGAGGCTTGAACATTTCCTGTCCTTCGTAGTTGTGCCGCCCCGTCAGTGCGTCATTGCCCGTCAACTGCTTGAAGAATGGTTCGTCGATCCCGTTTTTCCGCTCCGTCTCAGTGCAGAACGCGGCTCTGACACCTCGCAAGGTCATGATGGCCGGCGTCGGTCCGTTGCCGTTTCCTTTGCTTGCCCCCTTCATTAACGCGGGAGAAAGCGTCGTGTAATACTTGTCACCCATCACAGTCTGAATTGCGCGGGTCAACGTACCCTTACCGTTACTACCGCTCCCGAGCATGAAGAATGCCTTCTGCTCATTGCTGTGTCCGATGAAAAGGTAGCCAAGGACAGTCTGCAGATACCGGCGATAGTCGTCGGAGCCCGCGATATCCCTGATAAACTGGTGGAACGCCGGGCACTTCGCTGATTCGTCGAATCGAGCTGCGGTCGATCGCGATACCATGTCCTCTGGTCGCGCTTGCCGAAACTGACCGGTTCGCAAATTGACCACGCCGTCCGGAACGCCGAGCAACTCGGGTTTGAAGTCAAAATCTTCGCCTTTCGCATCGAGCTCCGGATAGGTGAGAAATTCCTCAAGCATCTTGTTCGCTTGCACGAAGCTCTTAAGGCCATTCAGCGCGCGGACGGCACCTTCAGCCTTCGATGTTCGCGCCGTTGCCAAGAGGTCTTTTATGATGCCCTGAAGTACCCGTGCTGTTTCCTTCCGGTCGTTACGCCAGACACCGTTGGTGAACACATAGAATGCCTTCTCATGGATTTTTAGCCGGCCAGATAGCATGTCCTTCGCGTATTCAACGATATCCGGCGACGACGTCGGAATCCATGTTTCGCCATTTTTTTGGGTGCCACTATCGAATTGCTTCGCATACCAGCGAAGGCTTTTTATCGTCCGTCCTTCGCCTCGACGAAAGCCGTCCCACGTGGGCTGCTGATCGGCTTCGTTGTACTTTTCGGATGCGGCGCGAGACCACGCGTCCCAGACCAAAAAGCCCGATTTGCTGGGATCCCAATCATGGATCGCCGCGCCGATGTCAAACCAGACTTTGCGTTCTGTAGCCGGTACGGTTCGCAGCAATTCCTCGACTTCTTGCCGCGTCATCTGATCGGGAGAGCGTTCCACCTCGGCTCGCGCGAGTCGCGCCGACGGATTGTTCAATCGCGGTGGTGTACTGCTTTTACTCATCGTCGATTTGATCGTACCACCGAGCGACTTCACTATACGACTGGCCGGCACAGCATCAGGACGCGCCTTTGCCTGAGACAGTCGGGCAACAAAGTGTTCCCGATCAGTCTTCCAATTAATTGTTCCAGCCAGCCGGAACGCACGACCTAAATCCGTCGCCTGCACATCGCCACCCAGAGCGTTAGCAAGGGAGAGGGCGAGATCCTGGTATTCCGACAGGCTGCATTTGACGCGGAAATAGATGTGGTACCTGCATTTGGAGCTTTGAACGATGAACGCTGGTTTGACCTTCGCTATGATGGTCTCAACCTCCGCCTTGGTCACCCGCCGATCTAGATCGACGACAAGAAACCGTATGCCTTTGATATTTTCCTTCTTGCGACCCAGACCGTCTGTCCGTTGAGGGACGACCGAAACATTGTGGCCTGACTCGCAGAGCTTTGCGATTTTTGCAATCGCATCCGCGGTCGGCTTGATATAGTGAATTTCCCCAGCACTTTTATTGGTTGAGTGATAGGTCTGGACCGTGAGCATTGAGTTACCCGTGGCTTCGGAGATTAGCTCAAGGTGACGAAGCATAAATTTCGCGTCGCACCGTGGGTTGTTACCTACTGACTTCGGGGGGGTATTTTTCGCTGCCATGATTTTTATTTAAAAGTTGATGTCCCCCTTCCTCCGTGTAGGATGTGTAGGCAAATCGTCTGTTTCCTTCTCCTTTTTCTTCCTCGATCAGTTGAAGGAAAAAATAAGAGAGTTATAGACGTATCCCTACACGTCGCACACGGTTCTCTCCTTCCTCGTGAGAGGGGAGGGGGCAAGATGACGTGGTTAAATTGAAGGCGCGGTTGGCGAGGATGGAGCACGAAGAGGTGAGAACCCCGGGGGCGCACTTTCCCTCGCTATTTACGGCGATCGATCCGGGCCTGAACCCATGCCTCGATTTCCTGCGCAACCCAACCGACGGAGTTCGCAGTTAGCCGTATTGGTGTAGGGAAGGTGCCGAGTTTGATTCCGGCATAGATGGAAGATCGCGAAAGGCCCGTGATCTGCTCCACGGCCTTGCGACGTAGGATCGTTGGAGCGTGCCAGTTTGGCAACTCCGTCGTAGTTTGTTTGATTGGCATGATGTCGTCCGGAATGTCAGCCGTGAGAACGGCATGGACAACATCATGCAGGCTTGGAAGGGGGGAAATTCGGAGCGAAATTTTTTATGTTTCGCTCCGCCCTGTGCCGGTGGCCGTATGCCATGCTGACGATTGATTGCTAGCGGCGAACGTTCTGTTCTGCCGCCGGCATCTTTTCGTGTCTTTTTGCCGCCGTAGCGATGGCAATGTAGCGAAATTCGGTGAAAGGTTTGGCGCTGTCATCGACCATCTTTCTGATATTCTCGGCGATTTTGGCCCTTGGGCCACTCCAGCGTTTTTCTTTGATGATCCATGGGGCGTTGGCTAACCGCATCCATTTAAACTTGGCAACGTCGGTGTTATCGCCCTCGTTGTCACTTGTTGCGTCTAGCAACCGCAAATACCAAAGGAAATTTGGCCTATCGAGCTGTGGCTGCGAATCTAGATACTTGGTCTCTGGAGATTCAAGGCCCCGGATATGGTCAACTCTGGATTGCAAAATCGGTTCAGCACCGTTCAATAGTTCCTTGATGGCTGTTTTGGAGTGCAGTGCCGGGCGCAGATGGAAAATGAGCGCAATCTGGTCGTGCTGCAACGTGGCTTGCCATTCCATCGAGGCAATCGATGTCGGTTTGGGTGAGCTTGAAATGCCAGCAAAAGCAACGCGTGGTTTCTTGTCGTATGGCTGGTCGTAGCGACGGTAATAGCGCAGCATGAATGTCGACGCGATTTCTTTTTTCTTCGCTATGCGTTTTGATTTTTTCTTGATTTTTAATACTGCGTCGCACTCATCTCGGAATTTACTGTTCCGGCGCAAAAATTCCCATGCCCATCGGCGGGGTTCCCAACATTCCCAGCCCTTGTAATCGGCCTCGCTACTCCCATCTGGTCGATCTTTTTGAATTTTAGTCATTTGTCGTCTGATTATAGATAAATACGCTTGAAAAGACCCATCGTGCGTATACGGTTCGGTTGGCGTAGTTTTGATGTCGCCCTCGAAAACCCTCCTTACGGATAAAAATTTAAACGAGAGGGTATAACCTGCGAGTACATACGGCTCGGCTTGGTCTAGGACCAGGTAACGCCTAAAACTGCGGAGAAATCCAACTTGGTACCCGGACGTCGGTCATACTAAGTTACCCATTTTGCCGGAATGATGTGGTATCTGCGCACAGTCTCGAGCAATTCGGTAGGAGGGTGGATATGACGGAGCAGACCGAGGTTTTATGATGACATGATCGGTGAGCGACCACTCGCGGGCCGATTTGTGCCGCTGGTATGAGTCACACGGTTATCATCCGAACGGCTACCTGACTTCCTGGTACTGCCCGATGCTCAACGCACGCTAGTCGGCCTTTGCGGGCGTTGGGACCGGACGACCGCGACGTCAGCATGCGGCCGGCGGTTTGGCTTTGCTGCCGAATGACAGCTTTCTCGATCAGCGAACTCATACCCGCAACCGTGAGTGGTCTTTCAACAATCGAGAGGACATTGCGCTTTTGTGCGTAATATCGGCTTTGTGCGAGCAATGCGTATCCCCATCGACCCGGTAGTACAGGAACGCAAATAGCTCCGCGGCGCGGAATTCACATCGAGATAGCGAATATATAATGCCAACCCGGCCATGCATTGAAGCGCTTGACGACTCGCATTCGGTCTACATCGAAAGGTGAGTTGATGCTGAAAGTACTTGACAAGCTCGTCGCCGAACGCGCCAACGTCGGTTGGGGACTATGCCCAAGATTCGGCGCGGAGCTGTGGTGGATATAGCCTGCGGTGTCGGCCAATGCCACCGGCCGAACGTGTGGGGTCATCGATCCTCTATCCTCGCACCGTACGATGACGAAGGGGTTCATGCTGAGGCCCTGTCCAAGATGCATACAGAGGACTTTGTAAGCTTTTCAAGCGGGTTACAAAAAGAAAATCGAGGGAATAAGTGGATCGATACGATATCAGTGAGGTACTGACCAAGGTTTCACTGGAAGACGTGGTTAGGCGACTTGGCATCGAAACCGAGCGGCACGGCTCACAGACGCGGGCGCTTTGTCCGTTTCACCAAGACACCCGGCCTTCACTGAATCTGTATCAGGCAGAAGGCGCTTCTCCTGCGCACTTTCACTGTTTTGCTTGCGGTGCCCACGGCAATGCCATTGACCTAGTCAAACAAGTCGAGGGGTTGGACTTCCTGCCAGCAGTGAAATGGCTGACTCAGCAATTTGGCCTCACTTCCACGCTTCGTCTGTCCCCGACGAAGAGCGAACGAAAAACTGTCAGTCAAGCCGCACTGGACTTTGCGCTAAGCACCTTTGACGTAAAGCACGACGCTGAACTGTTTAAGGCATGGTGCGCCGAACGTGCGTTCGAGGAGGGGTTTCTATACGATCAGGGGCTCCGTTGCATTTCGCACGGCGTCTTGGTGGAGGCCTTGCAGAGTAAAAAACTGGAGGAGCGCACCGAACTGATCGATGGGCTGGAGAGCCTAGGACTGATCAAGCGTCTACGCTCCCCATCTTCGACCGAACAGTGGAAACTGGATTTGCGCGACCAGTTCCGCGACTGCTTCCACGATGGCCGCGTCGTGATCCCGATTCGTAGCGCCGATGCCAAACAGCCCAAAGTGATCGGCTTTGTGGGCCGCGCGCTCCAGAGCCTCCCTCCGGAAGGAGTAGCGAAGTATCTGCTCACATCGGGCTTCGATAAAAGCAATCACCTGTTCAATGCGACCGATGCCTTCAAGGCTGTCGAACACGCATTGAAGCACGGCCAACCGGCTACGCTTTATCTGGTTGAAGGGTTTCTCGACGCGCTGCGGATGAAGTCCTTAGGGCAGCCAGCTGTAGCGCTGATGGGCGTCAGCCTGAGCAATGGCCAACTGGAATTGCTGAAGGTCCTGGCTGAGAACGCGACCGGGAAGGGAGAGCTAGCGTACAGCGTCTTCCTAGACAGTGACTCAGCCGGCTTTGGCGGCGCCAACCGATTGGTGCGCAGACTACTTGACCTACCAGGTGTGGACTTGCGGTGGGTCGGCCTGCCTTGGCGAATCGAACCAGCACTGGGCAAAGACCCAGACGCCTGCCTGCTCGACGTTGCGTCCGCCGAGCAAGCAGCGGGCTGGTTACAGCGCTTCGAATTGCCAGCCGAAGGGGTACTCCTTGCGGGAGAGTTGGGAAGCCAAGACGCATCCGAGCTTGCGGCACTTCGCTGGCATCACCTAGCTGTGACGGTCCGCGAACGTGCACTGTTCAGAACGGCCATGACGGTCAAGCGCCTTTACGGTCACCGGTTGGCTGAAGCGCCGGCGATGCGGCTGAAAGACAGCCCATGGCCATGGGCCCAGCAATTGCAAGCGGTCTTGCTGGGATCCGTCGGTGGAACGCGGCCCAGTGAGCGCAGCCTCTACCTGGAGGAAGAGCGTCCGCGAGCGGCCTTGGCCCGAAGGCTTGCATACCATGGTGCGCGCCGCGGCGAACTTCCTTGCGATGAAAGTGCTTGGCAAATTTTGAATGGCAATGAGTATCTGTTTGACGAGACGGTTCTGGATCGTCTCAGAGCCGCTGTTCAGGGAAAGTTGTGGCATCAAGCTGCGCCTTTTGATGCCGTGCATCTACCGCGCAAGCTTACGGCCAACAAGGATGTACTTGACGATCCTCGCCGCAAGGTAATGCCCCACCCGGCTGACCTGCATGCTCAGCAGTTATTCCTTAATGAACTGCTCACCCATCGGCATGATCGCCTGAGCGCAAGTGGTCTCGCGTTCTCGGCGTACATCCCAGCAGTGCGTTGGTATTCCTCCCGACAGGAGGTCTTGGTTACCGGCATGTACGAGGCCCTCAACGAGCCCGATCTCGAATGGGGTGAGCCTAAGACCTTGAGCTTTGGCTATCAGATCGACATGGATGTTTTGGAGGGTGACAAGACTCCCTCGGACCAAGGCATGTTTCGGCCTTTCGGCCAATGCTGGCGTGATTTCATGGCGAGTTTGATGCGCCAGTGCCATTCCATTGGGCCACGGGTACATGTGCTGCGTCTGGACGCCAAGCGCTATTACGACTCGATCCAGCGTTACGTGGTACGAGAAGAGCTTCTGAAGCCTCTGTCTACGGCGCTTCGCGACCACAATCCAGAAGGTTTTTCCAGCATGTTCGGGCTGACCATCGACTCGTCAGAACGGGATGGTGCGCTGGAGCGACTATTAACTGACCTGATCTTCGGTCACGAGTATCACGACCCCGAGGTTGCAGGCAAAACCCGGCGCAGCGAAGAAGTGACCGGTATACCTCAGGGGCCGGTCTTTTCAGCCTACATCGGCACCATTGCCCTGTTTCCGGTGGACGATGCAGCACGAAGGTTCATCCGCCGTACCCGTACCGAAGAGTCCGGCCCCGATGGCAAGCCCCACCCCCGCGCTGGTTACGCGCGCTATGTGGATGACATCGTGCTGTTCGCAGACAACGAAGCACTATTGACGGAACTGCGCGAAGTACTGCAGGCCAAGGCCGCCGAGCATTCGATTTCCTTGATTCACAAGGGTGAACGTGTGCGCTCCGGCACGCCGTCCCAAGTAATGCGCCAGCTTAACGACGGGCGGGGACTGGCAGCGTCCGTGCCCGCCTGGGAACCCCCAATCGTCGGTGACGGCGAGTCTGATTGGAGCCTAGGTGACGACCTGCCCAAAGTGGATCGCCAGTGCGCCCTACAGATGCTTCGGCATCCAGCGCTGATGGATCGGCCCGAGGACATCATTGATCAGGTGAAGGCTGCGATGAGCGCGCCTGATCTGCGGGTTAGTGACTTGGGGCTATGTGCTCGCTGGCTGTGGTGGCATATTGCCATCGTGGACCGGCCCGTCGATTCTGAGCCTGCGTGGACCTACTTTTGGAGCCACTGGAATGAGGTTTGCGACGGCCACGACTGGGCTTCGGCCTTCAAAGAGCGCGGCTACGACACGCTCTTTGCGGTTGAAGGGCTGGACAAACTGCTTGATCCTAATCCTTGGCAATTGAACGGCCAGTTACTGACTGAGCGCGACAAGAGGCGGATCGATCGCATTGCTCTGGCCCGCTTGGTCTACAAGCCCGACTTCTTTGAGAGCGTGAGACCTGCCACGAACAGCGACCATGTGAAGCGCCGGACACGGCTGGTGGCGCGTAAAGCTTGGCGATTGGTTGGCGAGGAGCCGGCGCCACCGGTGGTCGCGCCACAAGGCAACCGTGAGTTGACAGCCGTTGAATGGTTGTGTCTGGCGGGTACGTTACTGTTCAACGCATCGGGTAATGAGGATCCGTTGGCTGCGCTCAGGAACCGCTTACCCGTCCAACATAATGAATTGGCCCTCGCGCAAACTGTCGTTTGCCAATTGATCGGCCAAGGCGTTGCGATCAGTGCCAACGCAGAGGTAGGACTTGCCATCGACTTTGTGGTCAGAAGTGCGCGGCGTGATGTGCGACTGACTGTGCTGTCTAGATTTCCAAAACTGCTTTCAGGCATCGGGGGCAATCAGAATCTCCGGCTGATTCCGCACTTGCCTGTTCTGAATCACGAAGCCGAATCGATTTACGAGATCGATACAGAACCCGGAATTGATGGCAGATCTCTGTACCGTTGCTTTCTCCGCGGTGAGACTCCCAATGGACCTGAAGTGGTGTCTCACTTCGTGCAAGCGGCTCTGCATTCGGGGTCGTCAAATGCAGCCGAGACAAGACCGATCTACTTTAAATTGATCGAACTCAGTGCCTCCACAATTCGTCATGGCAGGAGTGTGGTGCCACAGCCGTGGAGCGAATTAAATGCCTCCGAAGTAACACTCTCGGCACCCAAGACTCATTTAGCTGCGTGTCTATTTCTAGCTTTTCTGGCGATGCATCGATGGAAAGGGGACAACGAGGATCGAATTGCGTATGTTCCGTTCCGGCCTCAGTTGTTTCAGGATGGAGAGGGAGGGAGGGTGACGCTTCATCTTCTCGCCGATCCGGTTCCGCGCAATCTGCTGGGCGTCAGCGCGTGGTACCACGACCGTGACGAACGAGTGCAGTCGGAAAATGTGCCGCTGGAGGGCGCAGAAATGTGGCGCGTGGGTTGGGCCGTCGCCGACGTGCTGGGCGTGGCTGTAGACATGGCAGGCGAGACTGGCGAGCGCGACGAGCTACTTGACGATATCGAGGAATCAGACAACGAGGCGCATGCCAAGCAGGTACTGGAAAACTATGTGCTGCGCCAGCAGTTACGCAAGTTGCAGGGAAGCTATCTGTCGTCCGCAAATATTGATGCTGCACTAGACACGGTCTCTTCGTTGCCCGGCACGGTGAATCGAGCACTGAAATTATTGCAAGACTTTCCTGCGGACCTGGACCTGGACGCACAGGTGCGGCATGTAATTCTGATGGAAGCCGAAAGCCGAGCCATGGCCATGCGAATGAACATGCGCAGTGGTGATGACTTGCGGCACACACTGCATCGAGCGTTCCCAGACGCGTTGGCTCGATTGCCATTGTGGGTCGTGGCAGGACTTAAATTGCTGCGGCCAACCGGCCAAACGACCTCATTACGCCCTGAACCGGCGCTGATGTTGGGCCTGTACCGCGCGCTGTATCCAGTTCCGAGCAAGCACGAGGCCGAAGCACCGGCAACGTCGCTGCGTATGGCGCTGGTGCTAGCTACCGTGGGCATTGGCCTGCGTGGTAGCGTAGCGGCGCTTTGGGGCTACGCCGCAGACTTGGGTTCGCGCCGTATGAGCGAAAGCTTGAACTTGCCGGCTGATTGGGAGATGCCGGACATGGCTCGCCTGGATCCGCAGGGTGATTACCGGGCGATACGCAAGACGCTGTTCGACGGCGATTGGCCTGCACTGTGCAAGGCGAGCCCATGGCAATGGATGCTTGCCATGATCGGCTTGCTCGATGCCAGCTTTGCGCAGGCCTTCAAACTGCATTCGTTGAAAGAGTTATTTGCGGTGCTCAGCGTTTGGCAGACCAAGCCTGCTCGCGCCGATGATGCAGACGTGGCGGAAGAGCCTTGGCCCTTCGACGCGTTGCCGAGATTCACGCTGCAACAATGCGAGAGTTTGATACAGGCGTTGCCCAAAGCGCTGTGCGAGCTCGATCGCGAGCGAGGTATGCGCGTTGTATGTGTTCATGGCAGGACGTTTGGTCGTAGCCGCGACACCGACGAATTCATAGATGCCACGGGGGCCGGTTGGCAAATGAGCAGGCCGCAGTACACCAGCCTGTATGCCAACTCGGTCGAAGAATACCGCCCCCTGATGGGCAGCCGGGTGCTTAAGGTCTGGACGGAAACACGCCGTATCACGGACGATGATCTGCTGGCCCTACACTCGCTTGATACCAAGCTGGGAAAGTGGCTGCCATCTCAAGCGGATGTGATCGACACGGTTAAAACAGGCGTGGCAGTTCGGTATCACCCCGCGGCGACCGATTACGTTAAAGCCGGCACTGCAACTCCGCTAACAAATGATGTGACGAACGACTCGCTAGCGTATCCAGATGAAGCCGACGGCCACACTACAGAGCCGCTGAATTCACAGTCTGAGGTAGTTGATGACCAGCCCATAGTGCCGCCGCAACCAGAGACGTCGGCCGAAAGGCACTCAGGCTCGCTCTATTTCGAACGGTTGCCTGAATGGCAAGGTGAGTCGTGGAAAAATCGCCTCGGAGGCGAGACAAATCATGACCGGGGAGCACGAATCAGCTCGCACTTCCGCGTCGCGCTGTTTCAGTCCCGAGTGGATGAAAGCTACGCTCACCCGATAGTCGAAGTCGGTCTGGGCGGCTTGCCTTTAGCCAATTCATCGCGAGATGCACTCCGATCCGAATTGGAGAATCGCGACCTTAAGACAGTAAGCAAATCCGCTCAGCGACATTCTGAGTTTCTTTGGCGCCACGACAAGAAAGTCATTTCTTGGCCAGAGCATCGGCGTCGGGTGCTACTGAGCCAAGCCCTGAAGGCTTGCAGAGACCTGAAGGTGGAATTATTGGTTTTGCCCGAAGTGTCCGTTCGACCGGACACAGTGGCATGGTTGAAGACGCAGCTTCCGAATTTCCCTGGGTTGGCCGTGCTTGCGGGTACCTATCGGCATTTCGAGGCAACTGACGGTGGCGATCACTTGAAGGAAAGGTTGACCCTGTTGTGGGCACCGGACAAAGCGCTTGAAGTGCCGCTCGGGTTGGAGGGGGACAAAGGGGTTATCGAGTTGCAGCGTGATAAGAAGTACCGCGCCGTGGCAGCCCATGAACTGTTCCGGCCGAGTACCGATAAGTTACAGCCGCTATACACCGAAGAGAAAGTGGTGGGGGAATTGCGCCGCATCCGAGATCGCGCGAAGAAGGGTGAATGGTCAGCTGACCAACTGATTCCGCTGTTCCAAGCTTTGCTCCATGGTCCTCAGAAGCTGCGTTACTGCATGGAGCTAATTTGCTCTGAGTTGTTCGTGCTTACAAGCCCCGCCAACCGGTCGCCGCTGCAACAAGAGTTGGCCAAGATTTTGCAACTGTTTGGCGGAAATCCCTCCGAAGCCAAAACGATTGTCAACGATGACGTCATCGCACTTGGCGAACTACTGACGTTCGCGCAATTGCAGCGTGAGCGACGGTCCGTGTTGCTGGTCCCCGCTTTCACAAGCCGGAGCAACGACTATTGGCATGCTGGTCAGGCCAGCGTTTTGGCGTCTGGCACGGCTACCGTGTTCTGTAATGCGGCTAACAAGAAGATCAGCATTGGCGGTAGCTGTTTCATCGGCATTGACTCCGTTAACGGCGTGAAACCTGAACACGCCGGTATCGTACGTCTGTTGACTCCGTATCACGGTTGGAGCAAGGGCATTCTGCAGGCTGACTGCAAGGGGGCGCTGTCGCCGACCGATCAAGCCTTGGTGGTCGTGGATCTCGATCCGGTGCATGTGGTAAGTGGCAAGCCACGTCCCCAATTGCTGCCCGAACCCATGTCTTTGGTGGCGTATTTGCCCGTTGTGGAGGTGATAGACAAGGTGAAAAACGCCGAAGGACTAGCAAATGCGTTGAACAAAGAACTGACTCTGGAAGGATGTAGAAAGTTGCGCGAAATGTTGACGAATGAGGCCTTTCCGGAAGCATGTGGGCAATTGCACGTCCGTGATGATTTCGCCAAAGCGTTCACGGAACTGCTTGAAGCAAAACAAAACGGGCAGCTGAATCCAGAGACAGGTGGAGCGAAATTGGAAAAATTCAAAGACTTCTTCGGTGATTCACGCGCTATCCGCGAGCGCATCTTGGCTTGGCTCCGGGATCGTCATCAGCAACCCGCCTCAAAGGCTGGCGAGCTGCGTCTGGAACCAGTTTGGCTGGACTTTCTGGTCGCGGATCTGACTTGGCGACATAGCGACGACAAGTGTCCTGAAGTCCGTGTCCCGCCATTGCTGGACGAGTCGGCGATTGATTTCAGCAAGAGCTGAGCCAAAGCAATCAGTTCCCACCTCTCTGGCGGAAGCGTCAGCGACCGCTTTCAATTTTCCGGGTGGCTTCGGCCTGTCGCGGAGGCAGATCCCAGCCTCTGAAAAGCGGTCGTTGCTCAACGAAAACGGAATGGCTTCTACGGATCGAGAGTGTGAGTTCACTGATGGGGAAAGCTGTCGCGCCTCCTTCTAGTCGCCAACGTTGGCCGTCGGCCGCATTGCTGACATAGAACCCAGTCCGCTTCGACGTCAGCTTTGGCCGACGACTCGCCGACCGATACACTGCACGAATAGCCGTTCCAGTTTGCAACCGGCCATAGCCATAGCCCACGGGTCGGGTCGAAAGGTGGTTGTGGATCGACTGCAGTCCTCGCCGCTCTCGGATCGTTAGAAGGATGAAATTCGATAGTCGCAGTAGCAAGGCAACGACTGGCTTAACGACCAGCAAGATAGTTAGCCCAATCAGCCATCATCGCCGCGCGTTTCGTAAACAGGTCACCGCGCGCGTAGGCGGCCTCTGCTTTATCCTTGAGCAGGTGTGCCAGCGCGGCTTCGGCAACTTCACGCGGATAGTGCGTCGTCTCGCCAACCCAATCGCGGAAGGTTGAGCGGAAACCATGAGCCGTCAGATCACTACGTTCCATGCGTTTCAACAACTGCAAAAGGGCCATATTTGATAGCGGGCTTTGTTCACGCTGCCCCGGGAACACGTACTCGTTCTGCCGGACTGACTTCATCGCCTTGACAATGCGAATCGCAGCCTTGGACAAAGGTACGCGATGCTCCTTTCCAGCTTTCATCCGCTCGGCCGGAATGGTCCAGATTGCCGCGCTTAGGTCAAACTCATCCCACCTTGCACCGATTATTTCGTTGGTACGAGTTGCAGTCAGAATCAGGAGTTCGAGCGCTTTGGCTCCCGTGTTGTCCAGTTTGCGAAGCTCAACCATGAACGCAGGTGCGTCGGAGTAGGGCAGGGCGGCATGATGCTCGACCTTCTGCACCTTCGACCGCTTCGGAAGCAGATGATCGAGGTGGCCTTTCCAGCGCGCCGGGTTTTCTCCGGAGCGGTAGCCGCGCACGGTTGCCCAATCGAGTACGGACTCGATCCGTCCACGAACGCGCGAGGCAGTCTCGGTCTTTTCCGTCCAGATCGGCTCCAGCGCCTTCATGACGAGCGCAGTATCGATCGCCGACACCACAAGCGACCCGAAGTGCGGTGACGCATAGGTATCAAGCGTATTCGTCCACTGATCCGCGTGTTTGGCATTCTTCCAACCACTGCGATGAGCTTCGATATATGCCTCCGCGCACTCGTCGAACGTTTTGCTTTTCGCCGCTGTGGCCTTGGATGACGCACGCTGCTGTTCCTTGGCGTCGAGCGGATCAACGCCTTCTAGCAACTGTTTGCGCGCCGCGAGGGCAAGCACGCGCGCGTCGGCAAGACTTACAGTGTGTAAGGGGCCTAGGCCCATACCCCGGGCCTTGCCATTTTTCATATAACGAAAAAGCCACGATTTGACACCGCCTTGGGTGATTTGCAGGTAGAGGCCGCCCCCATCACCGTGAAAGCCGGGCTTCGTGAGCTTGCCGATTTTCGTTGCGCTGAGTTTGTTAATTGCGTGTGCCATAGCGTCATTCTAACGATTTGACTTACAAATTGACTATCAAAATATCTCTGGATTCAGGCGATCCGGGGAGGACTGCTGTGGAATCGAGATTCTGTGAAACCCTTGCTGGGCAAGGGATTGATGGAATTGCGTGGAATCGTGCGGAACCGGGTTGGTATGACCGTCTCTCCGCCACCCAACAGATAAGGCTCCCAGATGTGGAGCCTTTTTGTTTTGGGTTATTAAAGTGGGGTTGGGTGATTGGCGGGAAGTGAATTCCGCTCGTTGGCGGCGCCTTCGCCGGGCGTGACGCCCGCACCAGCCTCATCAGACCAGTAACGCAACCTAATCCGTCAACGCAAAGCGAAACGGTTGCCTCAGTGAAAACGGTACGCGCTCGCCATTGCGGTAAAGCGGCTCGCAGGCCGAAGCTCGCATCGCGGCCAGCGCTGCGGTATCAAGACGTTCATAGCCGCTGCTTTTCGTAATTGTGATGTTTGTGATCTGTCCATCGCGATCGATCACTGCGCGCACCTCTGTGGTTCCCTCTTCTTTTTTGGCCCGAGAAACGGCGGGGTATCCAGGCGACGCGAATCTGCATTCGATCTTCGTATCGGGGTGTCGGGGCTGCGCGCAGCCGACTAGCGTAAGAAGCGCAGCCGTCATGACGGCAAAGGTAATGCGCATATGTCTCCAATCCCCGTGGAACCCTGGTAGCTAAATGCCGATATCACGCGCAGTGCGTATTTCCTCACCCGCAACCGCCCGTCAACTTCAAACCCGCTTCGCAATAACAGTCGTCGAACTCGCGATATCAAGATTCTTCTGCGCACTAAGCTGCGTCACGAACGATCGCTTCAGCAAAGCCGGCGGTCCTCCTTCCAGAATCTCACCGACAGTCAGCGTCTTGAATTCCCGCAGCGATTGCTCGTCGAGCCCTTCGGCCCAATCACGCATGATCCAGTAGATCGACCATATGGCCGTCGTCGATTCGGGCACGTACACACGTTCGACATCGATTGAAGACCCGAAGAGGTTGAGGATCCCCTCCGCGGTCATGTTGTAGTAGTGATGCGGATAGCCGTGAGTCGGCTGGGTGAGCGGCACGACCACAACCAGATCGCCGCCGGGTTTCAGCACGCGAAGAATTTCTTTCGCGGCAGTGAACGGATCTTTGACGTGCTCCAGCACATTCAGCGAAAGTACGCCATCAAATGACGCGTCCTTGAACGGCAGAACTTCTCCAACGCCGCGCACATCGGTAGACGGGTAATTGGTGATTTCAAAGTTGACGACGTTCTCGTATGTCGCGGGGCGACTTCCCGCTCCGCAATCCAGTATCAAACCAGAAGGGTGACGCTCGATTACTGCGAGAGCATCGCCGTCGTAATGATTGCTGCCCGTCAGGTCGGAATCGTAAATATCGAACTTTGAGCGCAGCTCAGGGGACAGGAAATCAAAGAACTTTCCATCGTCGCTATACGGCATGTCAGTGCGCAGCGTGGATTCGATCTGCTTTCTGCGCTGCTGCCTGCGATCAGCGGCCACATTGGCATCTTGCATGCGATGGCTTTCTGATGCACCGAAGATATCGAAGTGCGATCTTCCCGACCGTAATTGTCCCCGTGCGACCGCTTCGGCTACATCCGGATTTGCGGCGAGATAAGCCTGCTCGCAAAAATTCAAAGGCGTGACGCACTCAAGACTCTGGTCCATGGACTTCCTCGGGAACACTTCGAATGTGGGCGCGCAAATTATAGCAATCTGCATTTTGCGAGCGCGTCTGCCGTTGCACTTGGCTGTGACGTCATCGCGTTCCCGATGCCTTCATCGAGGTGCCGATGAACCTTCGTGACACGTTGTCCGGTCGTGCCATAATCGGCCAATCCTGAACGAGCGATCGAGGGGGCAAATTGAAAGGAACCGAACTGGATCTGTACGCGACATCGGAACCGAGTCACGCACTGGCTTTCAATCTTTTCGACGGCACGTGGATATCGGACGTGCCAGGTTACGGTCTAGGCAAGACCGCCCATTTCGAAGATGGGCGTTTGCAATGGTTCGAGTCGGTGTGCGGTGGATTTGCCGGCAAGAGCGCGCTGGAACTCGGCCCCATGGAAGGCGGCCACACCTACATGCTGGCCCAGGCCGGTGCATCACCGGTCCTCGCCATCGAGGCCAACTCGAAGTGCTTTCTGAAGTGCCTGCTCGTACAGAATGCATTGAAGTTCAATGCCGAATTCATGTACGGCGATTTCCGCGAATTGCTAAGAAAGCGTGAGCAGCGTTTCGATCTGATTCTCGCCAGCGGCGTGCTGTATCACATGTTCGATCCGGTAGCGCTGCTGGAAGATATGGCGTATGCATCCGACTCCCTGTGCATCTGGACGCACTACTTCGATGCGGACGTCGTGCGCGAAAATCGAAACATGGCAACGCATGTCGATCCGACGCCGACCAAGTCGGTATTTCGCGGACGCGAAATCGACATCCATCGCTACAGCTATCTGGACAGCATCACCAGCACGAAATTCATCGGAGGAACCGCGCCGCAAGCCAACTGGATGAGCCGCGCGAGTCTGCTGTCGGTCCTGGATGCGCTCGACATGACGGTGATCGTGGGCCGCGAAGATCGCGATCATCCGGCGGGTCCGGCGATTCTTCTTTACGCCGCTCACATCCCTGGCTTCAGCGAAACGGGATACCTGCAGCGCTATCCCGATGTAGCGGCGGCCGTCGAACAGAAGCAGTTCAGTTCTGGCGCGGAGCACTACATCCGCTTTGGCCGTACCGAAGGGCGCCTGATCAGTTAAGCGGCTTTGCGAAGTGGAGCAACGCGTCGGCGTCAGTTTGTTTCACCATCGAATCCGGAGCTTTTCAGCAAAAATGAATACTCCAGCAAACCCGCGTTTTTTCGACCGGCCCGTTACCGCCGAAGTACCGATCGACAGTCAAACGCAAGTCTTCAAGTTTGAAAAGTTTCCGGCGGCCGGGCCCGTTCCATGGCTCGACCGCCCGGACGCACTCGAACAGATCGACGCGCTGCTATCGCGCGGAGAAATCAGCGAGCAGGAAGCGGGCTGGTGCAAAAAATGGGTGCAAGACGGCTATCTGATCCTCGAAGGTTTTTTCGACGACGCGCAACTCGATGCGACGTGGAAAGCCTATGAAGACGCGATTGCCGACGGCACGTTGAGGCCGCCGCATGAACCGATTTTCGACGGCGATACGCTGCCGGGCCGCACGCTGAACCCGCATTTCAAGGTGCCGGCGATTCGCGAGATGCTGTTCGATGCGCGCATGAATCAGATCGTGAGTCTGCTGCTCGGCGTGAAGTCGGCGCCGTTCCAGACGATCGGCGGCCACAAGAGCAGCGAGCAGCTCGAGCACTCGGATTCGATTCATATGTCGACGTATCCGAACGGCTATCTGGTCGCGAACTGGATCGCGTTCGAGGATATCCATCCCGATTCCGGGCCGCTCGTTTATCACCCGGGCACGCACAAGCTGCCTTATCTGATGTCGACCGAACTCGGTATGCCATTCGGTTGCGGCTACTCCGCGTACCACGATATCTACGAGCCCGCGATCCAGCGCGTCATCGCCGAGAAATCGAACGGCCCGCATTATTTCTACCCGAAAAAGGGCGACGTGCTGCTGTGGCACGCGAACCTGCTGCACGGCGGCAGCAAGCTGCGCGATGCGCGGCATGCGAGCCGCAAGGCACTGGTGTGCCATTTCTTTGCCGACGGCTGCCTGTGCTATCACGATCTGACCGGCATGCCGTCGAGCCTGACGCCGATCGTCGAATTCGACGGCGACGCTTATCTCGACGCGAATCCCGACGTGGCGGCGAGCGGCGGCAATGCGTTGCAGCACTACATCTATTACGGCCGCTTCGAAGGCCGTCCATTGCGCAGCCAGGCGGCGCGACGCATCGCGCGGCTCGCCGAATTGCCGGACGGCTTCGATGCGAAGCTGTACCTTGAGGCGAATCCCGATGTGGCCGCCGCGGGCGTCGACGCGGTCGATCACTTCATCGAGTTCGGCCGCGCGGAGGGCCGGGCGCTGAAGCCTTGAGCGTCGCTCTTTCAAGCGGCTGTTGGGGCCGTGCTCGCGAGTACGCCCCCACGCATTGCTACAAGCACGCCTCCAATCACGACGCACTGATACAGTGCATCGTTTCATAAAAATTTCACTCAACCACTTCCAGCAACGGTCGTAAACAGGCGAGTTGCCCGCATGGCAATGCCGCTGCAGTTTTCTGCTCGCCGCGGCGTACTTTTTCGCAGGTCCGCAATGCGCAAACTCACCATCAAAGCCCGTCTGGTCATTCTGACCGTCGCTGTCGCGATTGTTTCTCTCGGCATCGGCGCGGCCGGTCTGATCGGCGTGTCGAAGTCGATCGATGCGCTGCAACGGATGTTCGAGGGGCGCGCCAAAGCGCTGCAGGCGATCTCCACGATCAACGAACTGGTCGTCGAAGCCAGCTTTGCCGTCAGTGACGCAATCCTCGATCCGTCGGCGCAGAAAACTCAAACGGTCGTCGCGGGCACGGCCGGTCGCATCGAGCAGGTCGACCGGCTGATGACGCAGTATGTCGACGGCAGCACGTCCGCCGACGAGCGCAAGCGCGCCGGCGAATTCGCCGCCAACTGGAGCGCGTTGCGCGACAAGGGCCTGCGTCCGGCCGTGCAGTTGCTTGGCGCGAACAATCTGTCCGAAGCGCAATGGGTCGAGACGCAGAGCATCGAGCCGGTATCGAAGGCGGTGCGCGCGCAAGGCGCGGAACTGCGCAAGATGGAACTGAGCGTCGCGCAGTCGGAATACGATGATGCGCGCCGCACCGGTCACGTGGTCGAGTGGCTGGTCATCGGCTTCATCGGTGGCGGCGTGCAGGTGGTCGCGTTTCTGTGCGTATCGATGGCGAGAAGCCTGTTTCGCGAACTCGGCGGCGAGCCGCATCTTGCGGCTCAGGTCGCCAACCGCGTCGCGGCGGGCGAGTTGTCCGTCGACGTGCCGGTCCGCGCGGGCGACACCGACAGCGTGCTGGCCGCGATGCGAACCATGCGCGACCGGCTCGCGTCGATCATCGGCGATATTCGCGATTCGACCGATACGATCGCGGAGGCGAGCGCCGGCATCGCGACCGGCAACGGTACGCTCGCGAGCCGAACCGAGGAGCACGCGGCCAGTATCCAGCAGACCTCGGCGAGCATGGAGCAACTGGCGTCGATGGTGAAGGCGAACGCCGCGCATGCCGCGCAGGCGCGCGATCTCGCGGGCATCGCGTCGACCCAGGCGGGCGATGGCGACCGCGCCGCGCGCGATGCCGCCGAGCGGATGAATGCGCTCGCGCAACGCTCGGAGCGTGTGCGCGAAATCACCTCGGTCATCGAAGGAATCTCGTTTCAGACCAATCTGCTCGCATTGAACGCCGCGGTCGAAGCGGCGCGCGCCGGCAATCAGGGGCGCGGCTTCGCGGTGGTCGCGCAGGAAGTCCGTGCGCTGGCGGAGCGCAGTGCGCGCGCCGCGAAAGAAATCGATGTGCTGATCAAGGAGATGACGGCCGAGGTCGATCTGAGCGGCGTCGCGGTGCAGGCCGCGGGCAGGACGATCGTCGATCTGCTCGGTTCGGTCAGGCGCGTCGCGGACCTCGTCGATTCGATCGCCGACGCGTCGCGTGAGCAGAGCACGGGGATCGACCAGGTGAACGCAGCGGTGACGGTGATGGATCGCGTGACGCAGCAGAATGCCGCTTTCGTGCAGGAAGGCGTGCAGGCCGCGGGCGCATTGAAAGTGCAGGCGGAGACGCTGCGCTCGGTGGTGCGATCGTTCCAGCTCGAGCCGGTTTGAAGCAACGGGGTAGCTGCGCGGTATTGCGGTGGCGGGGGCGCATCGCGAGGCCAGCGTGCTCGCGTATGTGCCTGTGTACTTGCCTGTATATGAGCGTGCGCCGTGGCGCCACAATGCGGTCTTGACTATCCGCGCAGACGCAAAAGAGAACGTCGGCAGCACGGCGCCCGCCAGCCCAATCCCCGCCCTCCAGCCAGCACATCCGCCGGTCTTGCTCTAAACTAGCGCCGCCCGATCAAGCCGCCGCACGCCCCGTCACGAGCAACTCACCGATGCCCCCAGCCCCTGCCGATCCCGCCGATTCCGTCGATTTCAGCCTGCCGAAACATCCGCCGTTCCAGCGTTTCTGGTGCACCCGCATCCTTTCATCGCTTTCATTCCAGATGCTCGCGGTCGCGATGGGCTGGCACGTCTACGCGCTCACGCATAGCGCATTCGCACTCGGTCTGGTCGGTCTCGCGCAGTTCCTGCCGATGTTTCTGCTGACGCTGGTCGTCGGCCATGTCGCCGATCGCTACGATCGCCGTCGCATCGCCGCGGTGTGTCAGGGTCTCGAAAGCGTGGCCGCGGCGCTGTTCGCGTTCGGCACGTTCGGCGGCTGGATCAGCGCGCCGGTCATCTTTGCGCTGGCCGCGTGTGTCGGCGCGGCGCGCGCGTTCGAATCGCCGGCGGTGTCGTCGCTGTTGCCGGCCGTCGTGCCGCGCGGCTATCTGCCGAAGGCCACGGCGTGGGCGACCTCCGCGAATCAGACCGCGCAGATCGCCGGGCCCGCGCTCGGCGGTCTGCTGTACGGGGTCGGGCCGGGCGCTGCGTATCTCGCGTGCACGCTGACGTTCGCGGCCGCGGCGTCGTCGGTATGGAGCATTCCGCTGCAGACGAAGCCGCCGCGCCGCACGCCCGTCACGCTCGAATCGGTGTTCTCCGGCATCGCGTTCATACGCAGCGAGCCGGTCATTCTCGGCGCGTTGTCGCTCGATCTGTTCGCGGTGCTGTTCGGCGGCGCGACCGCGCTGTTGCCGATCTTTGCGCGTGACGTACTGCACGCGGGGCCGATCGGTCTGGGTTTTCTGCGCTCGGGCACCGCGATCGGCGCGCTCGCCGGCACGATCTGGCTCGCGCATTTTCCGCTGCGCAACCGGCCGGGCGCCGCGATGTTCGGCGGCGTGATCGCGTTCGGCCTCGCGACGATCGTGTTCGGGCTATCGCATCAGTTCATCGTGTCGCTGCTCGCGTTGATGGTGCTTGGCGCGTCGGACACGATCAGCGTCGTCGTACGCTTGTCGCTGGTGCAGTTGCGCACGCCCGATGACATGCTCGGCCGCGTCAACGCGGTCAATTCGCTGTTTATCGGTACGTCGAATCAGCTTGGCGAATTCGAATCGGGTCTGACGGCGGGGTGGTGGGGCGCGCAGCCGGCCGTGCTGGTCGGCGGCGTCGCGACGATTGCGATCGCGTTGCTGTGGATGCGGTTGTTTCCGGCGTTGCGGCATACGCGCACGCTGGAGCGCGAAGAGGAATTGGCGGCGAGCGCGTGATCGTCGTATGGGGTGCGCGCCACGATTGAACGCCAGCGCGAGCATCACGAGCATGGAGTACGCGAGGATTCCGCTCCATACCCAGCTCATATTGATATCCACGACTGCCTTCCTACGCAAGCAGATCCTGGGACACAACCATCCCGCGCCTCGTAGACCATCCGCTGCAGGCAGTCGTAACACCACACTGCCTTTACGCCCGGCGAGTCGTTGCAACGTTCCTTCACATCGTCGCGAAGCTGGCCGCAGCATTCGCAAAGATCGAATACCTTGACTGTGACGGAGCGGTTGCGCCACGCATCAAGTTCCTTCGCGGTCATCACGTACTCCGTTCCCGATCAGGTCCGCGGCGACTTCACGCAGCAGATGCGCAGACAGAGCGCCGCCCACTTCGGCGAGGCGGCGCAATTCGAACACGTCTTTCGCGAGAACGCTCATGGCGAACTCCTGCGCGCCGAGGCGCACGTGACATCAAAAAGCCGCAGGCAAATATGCTGTCGTTAGGGCCGAGGGCCGGTAGCGACGATTCCTCGACCCTGCTGTCGAAGTCGTCGTGAAGATTGGGCCCATCATCGCCATAGTCAATCTCCGGTTAGAGCGGTACGCATGCCCGCTTACGTCTGTGCGGCGCTCGTACGCGATACGTTCCAACGCACCGTGGCCAGAATCGATGCCGCGACAATCAGCGTGCCACCGGCCCACGCGGTCGACGAAATTCTTTCCCCGAGCCACAAACAGGCGAACAGCGCGCCGAATGCCGGTTCGCTGCCCATCAGCAGAGACACGCGCGTCGGGCTGCTGCGCTTGATCGCGAAGTTCTGCGCAAAGAACCCGAACAGCGTGCATGCGAGCACCAGATAGGCGACGTAAGCCCAGAACGTTGCGTGTTCGTTGAACGTCGGCAGCGGTTGCCACTGCCGCGGCGCGAACAGCCATGCCACCGCCGCGCTGCCAGCCGCGGCGACGCCCGACTGGACCGCGGTCACCGTCAACGGCGGCAAGGCCGGATCGCGCATCACACGCTTGGTCACGCAGACCGTGAGCGCACGCAGCAGCGCGGCGAGCAGGATCAGCGCATCGCCGGGATTGAAGTTCAGCGCGCCGTCGCCGGCGAGCAGCCATGCACCGAACAGCGACAGCAACACCGCGACGCCTTCCACCCGGCTCGGCACACGCTTGAGCAGCAGCCACTCGACGAGCGGCGTCAGCACGACGCACAGGCTGATCAGAAACGCGGCGTTGGCCGCGCGCGTCATCTGGATGCCGAAGGTTTCGGCGAGAAAGATGCCGAGCAGTAGCACGCCGGCAATCAGCACTTCGCGCAGCGCGCGAGCGCTGGCGCCTCGCAAGTGACGCAACGCGGGCGCGAGGATGACAAACGTGATGCCGAAGCGCAGCGCGAGCAAACCGAGCACCGGATAAAAAGCGAGCGCGCTCTTCGCGACGCCGTAACTGGTGCCCCACACCGCGGCAACGGCGAGCAGCATCAGATCGGACAACATCAGCAGACGTTCCTGTTTCGTCATGGTGGGACCTGGGTGAGTCGCGCGAGTCGTATGCGCGGAGTGGATCGTATGGCTATTGTCGAGTTTTGCGCGTGAGAAGATAATTGGGTCGCCGTGCATAGCTTTTATGTCGCGAATGCACTAATAAAATCCGCCGATTTTTGTTTGCCGCGAGCCCGCCACGATGACCCCTTCAGAGCTTTTCGCGCTGCTGCCCGACATGGCCGTGTTCGCGCGTGTCGTCGATGCCGGCAATTTTTCGCTGGCTGCGCGCCAACTCGGCAGCACGCCGTCCACGGTGAGCCGGCAGATCAAACGGCTCGAAGACGCGCTCGCGACACGTCTGCTCGAACGCTCGACGCGCACGGTGCGTGTCACCGAATCGGGCGCACAGGTCGCGCGTTTTTGCCGCGACATGGTGAGCGCGGCGTCGGGCGCCGTCGATGCGGCCGGGCAACTGGCCGGCAAGCCGCAAGGCAAGGTCAGTGTGAGCGCGCCGACGCAATTCGCGCGCGAGGTGTTGCATCCGCTGATGGCGGGTTTTCTGCACGCGTACGATGAGGTCGATCTGCAGATTCTTTTCACCGATCACGACGTCGATCCGCTCGCCGAAGACGTCGATCTGGTGGTTCGCCTGACCGAGCATCCACCGCCGGGGCTCGCGGGGCGCCGGCTCGGCGCGGTGCGCTGGCTGCTGGCGGCGTCGCCGGCTTATCTGCGCGAGCGCGGTATGCCCGCGCAGCCGCGCGAGCTTCGCGAACACGCGTGCATCTACCTCGGCGAGGCCGCCGACGACAACCGTTGGCGTTTCCGGCGCGGCACCGAAACGCAGAGCGTCGAGGTCAAGGGGCGCTACGTCGCCAATCATGCGGGCGCGCGTCTCGAAGCGGCGCAGCAGGGCTTCGGCATTGCCTGCGTGCCCGAGTTCTCGGCGGCGCGCACGTTGCGCAACGGCGAGCTGATCGAGGTGCTGGCGGACTGGCAGCTCGACATGCGAGCCTACGTCGGTTCGGTATGGCTGCTGTATCCGCCGAATCGATTTTTGCAGCTGAAGGTCAGGGCGTTGATCGATTACCTCGCCTCGCATATACCGGATGTGCTCAACGCGGCGCAAGCGCGGTCTGTTGCGGGCGAGCGGGTGAGTGGAAAAGCAGGCGCACAGGCAACCACGAAAGCACGCGCAAGGCGCACGTAAAATTGCTCACCGGCAATAGACAATCCACAACGGAAACCCGCCGCGGCGGAGCAACGATCACACCGCTCGCGCGAACAGGAGAACAGGAGGAGAACACCCATGAACCAGCCCGAAACTCACCCGGCCGCGCCAGTCGCGGCGACGATCTACCGCGGCGAGTCAGTCGAGAACACGCATCTCGCGCATGTCGCTGTTGTCGATGCGGACGGCCGTCTGCTGTATTCGTTTGGCGACGCCGCGCGCATGACGCTCGCGCGTTCCGCAGCGAAGCCGGCGCAGGCACTCGCAGTGCTGGAGACCGGCGCTTTAGAGCGCTTCGGCTTTGACGAAGCCGATCTCGCGCTGATGTGCGCATCGCACAGCAGCGAGCCGCGCCATATCGAACGCACACGCAGCATGCTCGCGAAGGCACAGGCGAGCGAAACGGATCTGCGCTGCGGCGGTCATCCGCCGTTGTCCGACGCGGTGTACGTCGACTGGATCCGGCGCGGCTTTACGCCCGATAGCGTATGCAGCAACTGCTCCGGCAAGCACGCGGGCATGCTGGCCGGCGCGCGTTCGATCGGCGCAGCGCTGGTCGGCTATGAACTGCCGGAGCATCCGTTGCAGGTGCGCGTGAAGCAGACCGTCGCAAGTGCGTGCGATCTGCCGGACGATGGTGTGCAATGGGCAATCGACGGCTGCAATCTGCCGACCCCTGCATTTCCGCTCGACCGGCTTGCGCGCTTGTTCGCGAAGCTCGCCGCGGCACAGGATCAGGTTGCCGCAGTGCAGGACGCAGCGCAGCACGAGGCCACCGCGCAGCACGCGGCCACCGCCGTCTCGACGCGCACAGCCGCGCTCGCGCGGATCTATCGCGCGATGACGTCCTATCCGGAACTGGTGGGTGGCGAAGGCCGTTTCTGCACGCTGCTGATGCAGGCGTTCGGCGGCGCGCTGGTCGGCAAGGTCGGTGCGGACGGCAGCTATGCGATCGGTGTGCGGGCGTCGCAACAGACCGCGCGACTCGGTGCGAAGGGCGCGCTCGGCATCGCGGTGAAGATCGAGGACGGCAATCTCGCCGCGCTTTACGCGGTGACCGCCGAACTGCTCGCGTTGCTGGAACTCGGAACGGCCGAACAACGCGCGGCGCTCGAAGGTTTTCATGCGCCGAAGCGGCTCAATACGATGGGCGTCGAGATCGGCCGTATCGGGTTTTCGATCGGACTCACCGCGCATTGCTAAAGCGCGAACGCGTAGCGGTCGATGCGTTGGAGTCGACCGCTACGCTGTTCGAACCCGATCGTCCAGCGAGGCCGGACGTCAACGCGCTCCAAGCACTTCAAGCCGCCGCGCTATTCACCGGCATACCGTTCAACGCATTGCGGATCGCGTTGGCCAGTTCCGCCGCCGCGAACTTCGCGACATAGCCGTTCGCGCCGGCGTTCTTCACATGGGCCTCATTGGCCGCGCCAGTCAGCGACGAATGGATGATCACCGGAATATCGCGCATCCGGTCGTCGGCCTTGATCTGGCGGGTCAGCATGAAGCCGTCCATCTCCGGCATCTCGAGATCGGTCAGCACCAGTGCAATGCTGTCCTTCGCGCGCGCGCCGTTCTGCTGCGCTTCCCGCGCGACCTGCTGCAGCGTATTCCACGCTTCCTCGCCGGTCTTCGTCATGATGAAGTCGGCGCCGATCGCGGTGAGCGCCTGCTCGATCAGCTTGCGTGCGAAGCCGGAATCGTCGGCGGCGAGAATCTTCGCGCCGCGGCGGATGCCGAGCGCCTCGCCGCCCACCGACGCCGGATCGACGCTCGGATGCTGCGACGGAAACACGTCGCGCAACACCTGCTCGACGTCGATCACCTGTGCGAGCCGCGAGTCGCCGGTATTGCCGTCGATGCGCGCGATGCTCGTGACGAGCTTGCCGCCCGCCGAACCGTCGGCGGACAGCACCTGGTTCCATTCGAGCCGCACGATGTCGTCGACTTCCTCGACCGCGAACGCCTGGGTCGAACGCGCGAACTCGGTGACGAGCAGAATGTTCAGCCCGCGCGTCGGCTCGCAGCCCATCAGCCGCGGCAGGTCGATCACCGGAATGATCTGGCCGCGGATGTCGACCGCGCCCATCACGAACGGCGACGAACCGGCGATCGGCGTGACCGTCGGCATCGTCGAGATTTCGCGGACCTTGAACACGTTGATCCCATACAGTTCGTGCGCGTCGCTGCCGGGCACGCAGCCGAGGCGGTATAGCAGCAGTTCGAACTTGTTCGAACTCGTCAGGCTGGTGCGTTCGGCGTTGCGCTCGTGATTGGCACGGTGTTCGTCTGCCATCGGAATCGATCTCCAGGGTTGCGGTGCTGTCGGGGCATATCAGGCGCCATGCCGTGGTTTTATTTGCCCTGGCGCGTGGCTTGTCTACAGGTTATCGGCGTCGCCGGAAAAAAATTCAGCGCTTTGATGAAGGCGCGAGTGCGTTTGCGTGGCGACACGCAACGCCATTCATATGAGGGTTACCTCAGGTTACAGAAGCGACAGCACCGTTGCACCTGTATATAGAACGGACTCCTAGAATCGGCGGCGATGAAAGCGTGGCGCCACGCCGTGCCTGCAAGCACGTTGCAAGCTTGCCCTCGGTGCGTGTTTTGTTGCGGCGCACACGTTTGCGGCTTCGCTTCCACCCCAAAGGAGAACCTATGATCCGTCTGACTTCGATCCCATTCGCCAGCATCGCGACCGCCGCCTGCACGGCCAGTCTGCTGATGGTTGCCCCGCTGGCCCGTGCACAGACACCCGCCGCCGCTGAAACCGGGCGCTTGCATGCCGCCGATCAGACGTTCATCGCGAGCGGCACGCAAGCCGTCGCGACCCAGCGCGATGCCGCGCGTATCGCGAGCGCGCGTTCCTCGGATCGCGACGTGAAGGCGTTTGCCGAACGCGTGTCGAGCGACGACGCGAAGATCACCGCCGCGTTGCGCGCGGCCAGCCCGCGCGGCGTCGACGTGCCGAAAGACGATCCCGACATGAGCGTGCTCGCGAGCATCAACACGCTGCGTGGCGCCGAGTTCGACAACGCTTATATCGAGCAGGTCGCGCTCGCCGACGAGCAGAAAACGCTGTCGGTGTTTCAGGCGGAAATCGCGTCGGGCCGCGACGCGCAGTTGAAGGACGCGGCAACGAAGGCCTTGCCGACGATCCAGCAGCACTATGCGATGGCGCGGGATCTGGCCAAACGCAAGCATCTGGCGGGCCGCGCGCAGTAATAGCGTGGTCTGTGCCGCCGGTACGTGCAATGCGCGTCGCGCTGATTCGCCAGCGCGGCGCGTGATCCTGACGCGTGCTGGCGGCTTCGCAGTGCCGGTACTGACCGCCGAATGTGCCATATGGCTAGGCACTGCATGATTTTTCGCGCTGATCCACAGTAGTTCGAACGCGGGCTTTTCGGCGATAATCGGTCGCTTGTCCGGCCTCACCGCATGCGTACGATGTCTGCACGATGCACGCGGTGCAGACGCCGCGACGCCTCCATGATTTTCCGCGCAAGCCATTCATCGATCGCATGAGCAAGCCCGCCAGTCTGCCGCAACAGTTGGACTCCATGCTTCGGCAAGCCGCCGCGCTTCAGCGCAACGGCGCGCTCGTCGAAGCGGAAGAACTCTATCGCGAGATTCTCGAACTCAAGCCCAAACATGCCGATGCATTGCGCTGGCTCGGCGAACTGCTGCTGCAAACCGGCCGTCCGCAAGAGGGCGCCGAACAGTTGAAGAAGGCGCTCGCGGTCAATCCAAAACAGCCGGCCGTGCATTCGAATCTCGCCTACGCATTGAACGCGCTGGAGCGCCACGACGAAGCGCTCGTCAGTGCCGATCGCGCGCTCGCATTGCAGCCGAAATTCGCCGATGCGCTGAACAATCGCGGCAATGCACTGGCGGCACTGAACCGTCCGTTCGATGCGCTTGCAAGCTTCGATCGCGCACTCGCGCTGACGCCGGAACTCGCGGCCGGTTGGAGCAATCGCGCGTGCGTGCTGCGCGATCTGGGCCGTTATGACGACGCGCTCGACAGTTGCGATCACGCGCTCGCCTTGCAACCGAACTATCCCGATGCATGGAGCAATCGCGGCAATGCACTCGGCGATCTGAATCAGCCGCACGAAGCGGAGCGCAGCTATCGGCGCGCGCTGGAACTCGCGCCTGGCTTCGTCGATGCATGGAACAACCTCGGGCTCGCACAGGTCGATCTGAATCAGCGCGAGCAGGCGTTATCGAGCTACGAACGCGCGCTCGCGCTCGATCCGGCCGCCGTCGAAACGCACTGGAATCAGGCGCTATGTCTGCTGCAGATGGGGCGCTTCGAGACCGGCTGGCGCGAATACGAATGGCGCTGGGCGCGTCGCCGTATCAAGGCCGACCGACGCGAGTTCGCGCAGCCGTTGTGGCTCGGCGATTTCGCGCTCGACGGCAAGACGATCCTGTTGCACGCGGAGCAAGGTCTCGGCGATACGCTGCAGTTTTGCCGTTATGCGGCGCTGGTCCAGCAGCTCGGCGCGAAGGTCGTGCTCGAAGCGCCGGGTCCGCTGTTGCGGCTGCTGTCGACGCTCGCGGGCGTCGACCAGTTGATCGAAGCAGGGCAGCCGCTGCCGCCGTTCGATTGTCATTGCCCGTTGATGAGTCTGCCGCTGGCGTTCAGCACCGAGGAGGCGAGCATCCCCGCGGCGACGCCGTATCTTTGCGCCGATGCGGCGAGCGTGAACGAATGGCGCGAACGTATTGCCGCGGATATCGATGCGAAGGCAAACGTTGGTTCGAAACGGAAGCCCCTGAAAGTCGGTCTCGTATGGGCCGGCGAAAACCGCGCGCACGTCGCCGAGCTGCGTAAGATCGACGCACGCCGATCGCTCACGTTCGAACGGTTCGCGCCGTTGCTCGATGTACCGGACGTGTGTTTTTTCAGCGTGCAGAAGGGCATCGCCGCGCAACAGCTTGCCGGGCATGCGTGGCGTGACTGCGTCGTCGATCACACGGACCTGCTCGATGATTTCGCCGACACCGCCGCACTCGTCGCCAATCTCGATCTGGTGATTTCGGTCGATACGTCCACCGCGCATCTGGCCGGCGCGCTCGACAAGCCGGTCTGGATTCTGAACCGCTTCGACACCTGCTGGCGCTGGATGCTCGAACGCACCGATACGCCGTGGTATCCGCGCGCGCGTTTGTTCCGGCAGCCGACGCTCGGCGATTGGGACAGCGTGATTGCCGCAGTGCGCGAAGCACTGACCGGCTTGAGCGCGTCGCATGCCGGCCGCGCCGCGTAGAAGTTTTCCGCTTTCGCGCTTTCATTCACCACGCATCAACCACGCCGATCGTACCCACGGCCAACTAAAAAGCGTGGCTGAAAAACGCACCCAGTTTGGCGACGCATTTACGCGGACACGCGTAGACTGAACGTCCGTTTATCAACGGCTACGCCACGGAGATCCTTCATGGAATACAGACATCTGGGTGCATCAGGTTTCAAGGTGCCGGTGCTCAGCTTCGGCACGGGCACGTTCGGCGGTAAGGGCGAATTTTTTCAGGCGTGGGGCGAGACCGACGTCGCCGAAGCGCGGCGTCTGATCGATATCTGCCTCGACGCGGGCGTGACGATGTTCGATAGCGCCGACATCTATTCGAACGGCGCGTCCGAGTCGGTGCTCGGCGAGGCGCTGAAGGGCAAGCGCGACAAGGCGATCATCTCGACCAAGGCAACCTTCCGGTTCGACGACGGCCCGAACAGCGTCGGCTCGTCGCGTTTCCATCTGATCCAGGCGGTCGATACAGCGCTCAAGCGCCTGCAAACCGACTACATCGATCTGTTCCAGCTGCACGGTTTCGACGCGAAAACGCCGATCGCCGAAGTGCTGTCCACGCTCGACGACCTCGTGCGCGCGGGCAAGATCCGCTACACCGGCGTGTCGAATTTCTCCGGCTGGCATCTGATGAAATCGCAGGACATCGCGGATCGCTACGGCTATCCGCGTTACGTCGCGAATCAGACTTACTACTCGCTGGTGGGCCGCGATTACGAGTGGGAGCTGATGCCGCTCGGCGTCGACCAGGGCGTCGGCGCGGTGGTGTGGAGCCCGCTCGGTTGGGGCCGCCTGACCGGCAAGCTCAAGCGCGGCCAGCCGCTGCCGGAAACGAGCCGGCTGCACAAGACCGGCGACATGGGGCCGCAGATGTCGGACGAGTACCTGTTCCGCGTGCTCGATGCGATCGACGAGATCGCCGCCGAAACCGGCAAGACCGTGCCGCAGATCGCACTGAACTGGCTGCTGCAACGCCCGACGGTATCGACCGTGCTGATCGGCGCGCGCAACGAGGAGCAGTTGCGGCAGAACCTCGGCGCGGTCGGCTGGAACCTGACACCCGAGCAGGTCGCGCGACTGGACGAGGCCAGCGCGGTGCAGCGCGCGTATCCGTACTGGCATCAGGAAGGATTCGCGGAGCGGAATCCGAAGGCGGTTTGAGCGAGCCTTGATACGGAACGCGATGCCGCGTTCCGATCGGGCGGCTTCATGAGCGATGTCATGAGTAGCGCCATGAGCGACCTCATGAGCCGCTCCATCAGCGAGTGCGACTTCACTGGGTCGCCTCGCTACCATCGTCCCCGGCACACCTATTCGAGGGAACCCAACATGCTGTCGGAAGACGAACTGGCGCTGCTCGACGCGATCCGCGCGACGGGCAGCCTGTCGCGCGCGGCTGCGCGGCTCGGCAAGGCGCCATCGACGGTATCGCACGCGGCGCGCCAACTGGAAGCGCGCTTCGACGCGCTGCTGTTCGACCGGCGCCGCTACCGTCTGCAACTGACGCCGGCCGGCCAGTTGCTCGCGGACGAAGCCACGCGGCTGATGCTCGACATGGCGCGCATGACGCAGCGCGTGAAGCAGATCGCGAGCGGCTGGGAGGACCGGCTGTGGATCGTCAGCGATGAAATCATCGAATTCGACTTGCTGATGCCGGTGGTGCGCGCGTTCGACGAACTCGGCTCGGGCGTGCGACTGCGCTTCACGCACGAGGTGCTCGGCGGCACGTGGGAGGCGTTGCGCGACGGCCGCGCGGATCTGATCGTCGGCGCGACCAACGAACCGCCGGCGATTGCCGGCCTGCGCTGGTTCGAGCTTGGCGTGATGGAGTGGGTGTTCGCGGTGTCGCCGCGTCATCCGCTTGCCGCTGTCGACGGACCGCTCAGCCGTGAGCGGATTCGCGAGCATCGCGCGGTTGTGGTCGCGGATTCGTCGCGCGCAAGCGCAGGCCGCGCGTATGGCGTGCTCGGCGGGCAGGCGTCGCTCGCGGTGCCGAGCATGCGGGCGAAGATTCTTGCGCAGACAGACGCGCTCGGCGTCGGCTGGCTGCCGCGCGAGCGCGTCGCGTCGTTATTGAAGCGCGGCGAGTTGATCGAAAAAGAGACCGCCGATCCGCGTGAGCCGAACGTGCTGTACGTCGCGTGGCGCGGCGATCACGAAGGGCGCGCGCTCGGCTGGTGGCTCGATCAGTTGCGGCAGCCGCGCCTCGCCGAACGTCTGGTGCGCGGGCTCGATCTGGTGAGCTAGGTTCGCGAGGCGCGAGGCCGGCGCGCTCATCGCGAACGCGCTTTCGACGACTTCGCGGACAGCCCATGCGGCACTTTCTGCGCAGCCGCTCCAGCGTCGCGCAGATACTCGACAAACCGCTCCGCCACCGGCTCCGCATCTCCCGCGCGCCGCAACAGCAGTACCTCCGACAGCAATTTCTCCCCGAGCAGCGGCACAAAGCACACGCGCGGATCGTGTAGCTGCCGCAGCGTATAAGGCACTAGCGCGACGCCCATGCCGAAGCCGACCATCGTGACGACGGTCTGCCACAGCCGCGCCTCGTGACGGATCTGCGGACTGAAGCCGGCGCCGACGCACTGCGCGATGATCAGATCGTGATAATGCGGCGACACGGTGCGCGGAAACAGAATGAATGGCGCCTCCGCGAGTGCGCGCAGATCGACCTTGCGCTTGCGCGCGAGCGGATGATCGACCGGCAGGCAGCACAGGAACGGCTCGGAAAATACCGTCGTCGACGTCACGTCCGACGGAAAATTACCCCAATGCGCGTAGCCCATATCGATCTGCATGCGCTGGATCGCATGCACCTGTTCGCTCGTATTCATCTCCTTCAGCACGATTTCGACGCCCGGATGATCGGCCTCGAAACGGCTCACGGCCTGCGGCATGCCGCGGTACAGCATCGAGTTCACGAAGCCGATCCGCAGACGGCCCGCGAGGCCATGCGCGGAGCGCACCGTAATGCGCTCGGCCTCGCTTGCCTGCAGCAGCAGACGGTGCGCCTCGCCGAGCAACACCTGACCCGCGTTGGTCAACGCGACCGACTTGTTCGTGCGCGCGAGCAACTGCACGCCCAGTCGCTCCTCGAACTTGCGGATGTCGAAACTGAGCGCCGGCTGCGAAATAAACAGACGTTTCGCCGCGCGGCCGAAATGCAGCTCTTCGGCGACCGCCACGAAATAGCGCAATTGCTTCAGATCCATCGTCGTCTCCATTGTTGTTATCGATAATTTCTGTTTATCGTACCGGACATAAGTTGTATTAGACGATTATCAAACCCGCTTCTATGCTGCTTTCCACAATAGGAGACACGCATGAGCGAAATCGTCGAGCAGCCGGCCACCGGCGCGTCCAACATTCCCGATAGCCGCGGCATCAACTTCTTTTCCAGCGATCCCGATCTGGCGCGCCTGCTGAGGCTGCATCTCGGCGACGCGCTTTACGGCGAACTCGAAAGCCAGTTCGTCTCGCTCGGTCAGCGCGCCTCCGACGAACTCGACCTGTGGGCGCTGTCCGCGGATAAAAACCCGCCCGTACTGCACCACCGCACGCGCCGCGGCGAAGCGCTGCAAAGCATCGACAAGCATCCCGACTACATCGCGCTCGAACGCGTCGCCTATGCCGAGCTGGGTCTCGCATCGATGAGCCACGACACGCGCGACGGTAAAAAAACGCCGCCGCCGCTCGTCAAATACGCGCTGACGTTCCTGTTCGTGCAGGCCGAATTCGGCCTGTGCTGTCCGGTCAGCATGACCGATTCTCTAACCCGCACATTGCGCAAGTTCGGCGCGCCGGAACTGGTCGCGCGGTTCCTGCCGATGCTCGCGTCGCGCGATTTCGACACGCTGTACCAGGGCGCGATGTTCATGACCGAGCAGGCGGCGGGCTCCGACGTCGCGCGCATCGCGACCCGCGCGGTGCGCGAAAGCGCAGCGAACGGTGAACAACAGTGGCGGCTATACGGCGACAAATGGTTCTGCTCGAATGCCGATGCCGATCTCGCGATGGTGCTCGCGCGGCCCGACGACGCGCCCGACGGCATCAACGGCCTCGGGCTGTTCCTGTTGCCGAAGACGCTGCCGGACGGCTCGCGCAACCATTACCGGATCGTGCGTCTGAAGGACAAGCTCGGCAGCCGCTCGATGGCAAGCGGCGAGATCGTGCTCGAAGGCGCGCTCGCGTATCTGATCGGCGAAGTGGGGCGCGGTTTTCATCAGATGGCCGACATGATCAACATGTCGCGCTTGTCGAACGGCGTGCGCGCGGCGGGCCTGATGCGCCGCGCGCTGACCGAGGCGTTGCATATCGCGCGCCATCGCGATGCGTTCGGCCGCAAGCTGATCACGATGCCGCTGATGCAGCGCCAGTTGATCAAGATGATGCTGCCTACCGAACAGGCGCGTTCGATGTTCATGCGTATCGCGCTGCTGCTGCCACAGGCCGATGCGGGAGATCGCCATGCCGCGAAGTGCGTGCGCATCCTCACGCCGCTGATCAAGTTCCGCGCATGCCGCGACGCGCGGCGCGTGACCGGCGATGCGATGGAAGTGCGCGGCGGCACCGGCTATATCGAGGAATGGAGCGACGCGCGGCTGGTGCGCGACGCGCATCTCGGCTCGATCTGGGAGGGCACCAGCAATATCGTCGCGCTCGATATCGCGCGGGCCGCGAAGCGCGACGGTGCGCTCGAACCTTTGCGCACGTATCTGCAGGATCTGCTCGGCGCGGCCAGCTTGCCCGACGCGAGCCTCGCGTTGCTGCGCCGGAGCGTCACGCGTGCGTGCGACATGCTCGCCGGCGTCGCCGATTCGGGCCGTGACGAATCGGTTCGCCAGGCCGGCTCCGCGCTGTATCACGCGACCACCGCGGTACTGATGGCCTGTGAAGGCGCGCGCCTCGGGCCCGATTACCGTCGTCTCGCGCTCGCGCATCTGCTGGTGCGGCACAAGCTGATGCCGCTTGATCCGCTCGAATTGCGCGGCGCGCAGGACGAAGCCGCGGTGATCGACGCGCTCGTCAACGATCGCCCGGTCACGCTCGAACAGGCGCTGCAAGTGCTGCCGCAAGGCGGTATGCAATGAGCGCCGCCACGACACCGGATCAGCACGGTATGCATGACATGAACAACTGCCACGGCGCGCTGCAAGGCATCAAGGTCGTCGACCTGAGCCGCGTGCTCGGCGGTCCGTACTGCACGCAGGCACTCGCCGATCACGGCGCGCAGGTGATCAAGCTCGAACCGCCCGACGGCGACGAAACGCGTGGCTGGGGGCCGCCGTTTTTCGGCGATAGCGCGTGGTATTTCGCGGGCGTGAACCGCAACAAGCAGGGCATCGCGGTCGATCTGTCGTGCGACGAAGGCCGCGCGATTCTGTGGAAGCTGCTCGAAGACGCGGACGTGCTGGTCGAAAACTTCAAGCCCGGCACGCTCGCGCGGTGGGGCATGGATTACGAACGCGTGCTGCGCGAGCGTTTTCCGAAGCTGATCCATTGCGCGGTATCGGGCTTCGGCGCCGATGGTCCGCTCGGCGGGCTGCCCGGCTACGACGCCGCGATCCAGGCGATGACCGGGCTAATGAGCGTGAACGGCGAGCACGACGGCCCCGCGACGCGCGTTGGCCTGCCGGTCGTCGATATGGTCACCGGTCTGAATGCGCTCGCCGGCATCCTGCTCGCGCTCGCCGAGCGCGAAAAGAGCGGGCGCGGCCAGTCGATCGATATCGCGCTGTACGACTGCGGCGTGTCGCTGCTGCATCCGCATCTGCCGAACTATTTCGGCTCGGGCCGCACGCCGCGGCGCACCGGCAACGCGCATCCGAACATCACGCCCTACGACAGCTACCGCACCGCGACCGAACCGATCTTTCTCGCGGTCGGCAACGACCGGCAGTTCGCGAAGCTGTGCGCGCATCTCGGCGCGCCCGAACTCGCCGGCGATCCGCGTTTCGCCGACAACCGTAGCCGCTGCGCGCATCGCGAACCGCTGAAGGCGGCGCTCGAAACGCTGCTGGCGAAACACGACTGCGAACCGCTCGCGCAGGCGCTGATCCGGCTCGGCGTACCGTGCGGGCCGGTGCAAACCGTCGACGTGGTCGCGAGGCATCCGCATACGCTGCATCGCCGCATGGTGATCGAGCTGGGCGAGTACCGCGGCACCGCGTCGCCGATCAAGCTGTCGCGCACGCCGGCCACCTACCGCAGCGCACCGCCGACGCTCGGCGCCGACACGCGCGACGTGCTGGACGCGCTCGGCATCGACGCGGAGACGCAGCAGCGTCTGTTTGAAGCAGGGGTATTGAAGTCTGCCGCGGCAACTAGCGCCGAGGCGGACGCTGACGTGGACGCCGACGCCGCGGCGTAGGCACCCGGCAGCTAACGCCTCGCGGCAGCCAGCGAGGCAGTTTTCCGGCGACGGCACGTAGAAGCCGCGCTATCCAGAAGCAAGGCCCAGCCATCATGTTGCATGGCGGCGGGTCGATGCTTGGCATGGAACCGGAGCGGGAGCTTTGCATGGGACCGGAGTAGGCGCTAAAGCGCCAACTCCGGATCGACAGCTCAAGCGCCAACTCCGGATCGAAACAGGAGACATCGATATGCATCGCGAGCCACACGAGCATGCCGCCGAGCGGCAACCCTCGACACAACCTTCGGCGCAACCCAGGCGCGCGGCCGCCGCCGCGTTTGTCGGCACCACGATCGAGTGGTACGACTTTTACATCTACGCAACCGCGTCCGCACTGATCTTCGGCAAGCTGTTCTTTCCGGGCAGCGATCCGTTCTTCGCGACACTCGCATCGTTCGGCACGTTCGCGGTCGGCTTCTTCGCGCGACCGTTCGGCGGCCTCGTGTTTGGCCACCTCGGCGATCGTATCGGCCGCAAGAAGGCGCTGGTCGCGACGCTCGCGATCATGGGCGTCGGCACGGTCGGCATCGGCTTTCTGCCGACCTATGCGAGCGCTGGCGTGATGGCGCCGGTGCTGCTGGTGCTGCTGCGCGTCGCGCAGGGCATCGCGATCGGCGGCGAGTGGGGCGGCGCGGTGCTGATGGCGAGCGAGCACGCGCCAAAGAACCAGCGCACGTTCTTCGCGTCGTTCGCGCAGCTCGGCAGTCCGGCGGGTCTGATTCTGTCGCTGCTGGCGTTTCGCGCGGTCGCGTCGATGGACAAGGACGCGTTTCTCGACTGGGGCTGGCGTCTGCCGTTTCTCGCCAGCGCGGTGCTGCTGGTGGTCGGGCTGCTGATCCGCGCGGGCGTCGGCGAATCGCCGGAATTCAACACGCTGAAGGAACAGCGCCGCGTCGCCACGTTGCCGATCGCCGAAGTGCTGCGCGACGCGTGGCGCACCGTGCTGCTGTGCCTCGGCGCGAACGTGATCGGCGTGGCTGGGGCGTGGTTCGTCAACACCTTCATGCTCAATTACACGACGCAGACGCTCGGCCTCGACCGTTCGCTGATTCTCGATTGCCTGTTCATCGTCGCGTTCATCCAGCTGTTCACGCAGCTCGGCTCGGGCTGGTTCGCGCAGCGCATCGGCACCGGACGCTTCCTGAAGGGCGCGGCGGCGCTGGCGATGCTGTCGCCGTATCCGATGTTCGCGCTGGTCTCGACCGGGCAGCCGGTGGCGATCGTCGTCGGTATCGCGCTCGCGGTGATGTGCATGTCGAGTTCGTATGCGGTGATGGCGGGCTTCATGTCGACCGCGTTCCCGGTGCGCACCCGTTATTCGGCGATTTCGCTGTCGTACCAGGTGTGCGCGGCGCTGGCGGGCGGTTTGACGCCGCTGATCGGCACGTTGCTCGCGCATCGGTATCCGGGCGCGTGGTGGCCGCTGGCGGTGTTCTATACGTGTCTCGCCGGGGTGTCGCTGGTGTGTATCGGCACGCTCGAACGCCGCAAGCGCGAGCAGGCGGCAGGGGTGACCGAAGCTGAGGCCGAGGCGGCGTGAGCGACGGCGGCGGGTCCCGGCCACCGCCTGCAAATGTCCACACAAACACACAAATGCACCCACGCAAAGTGACGCTTTTTCGTGGTTAACCCCACGACATACGTGCGTCACATGATGTCATCCTCAAGCGCGCGTAGAGCCGCCCGTGAGCGGGCGGAACAACAAGACGATGGGGGAGACATCAACATGAACCGATTTCGATCGCTGGGCGTGGCGACGGGCGCGGCACAGTTCGCGAGCGCCGACATCCTCAGCCGGATGAGCACGGCCTCGCGCCGGCCCGGCGCCGCGCGTCCGTTCGATCTGATTCTCGAGCCGCGCGCGTGGCAAGGGCCGACGGTGCCGGACGCCACCGATCCGCGCTTCAAGAGCCACGTCTTCGACACGATCCGCGCATTCGAAAAGCGTGGTGTCGATGCGATCGTGCTGCCGTGCTTTCTGAGCCACACCTTCATCGACGAACTCGCGGCCAAGGTCGCCGTGCCGGTCGCCAACATCATGACCGCGTTGTCCGCGCACGTGCGGCACACGTATCCGTCGGCACGGCGCATTGGCGTGCTGACGTCGGCGGCGCTGCGCGAGAACCGGCTGTTCGAGCGCTACTTCGACGCCGGTGCGTTCGACGTGTGCCACCCGCGTAACGACACCGGTTTCGACTGCGTGACGAGCGCGGTCTACGGCGACGAGGGCATCAGGAACGGCCGTCTGTTTGGCCGGCAGCTCGAATTGCTGCGCGCGGCCTGCGCGGATCTGGTCGCGCAGGGCGTCGACGTGATCGTGCCGGGGCTCGCTGAGATCGGTCTGGTGCTGCCCGCGCTCGGGCGCATCGAGGTGCCGCTGGTCGACGCGAACCAGGTGTACGCGCGCTACGTCGCGACGGCCCAGTACACACAGCCGGAAAAGCCTGCGGAGTGCACGGCGGCGCCGGTCGCGGGGCGCTGGCGCGAGAAGAGCGCGGCCGGCCAGGTTTAGGGGCAGGGCCGGTTGCGCTTTTTCGTAGTCGCTGTTGCTTACTTCAAGTTCTGGCGCCGCCGCACCACATGCGGCGCCCAGCCTTCGCCACGGCCATTTGCCGATACGGTTTCGACTGCTCGGCCTGCCGGCGTCATGGAAAACTGTATAAACATACAGTATAGTATCCCGTTGCAACCAGGTATCCGGCGCATCACGCGGCTTTCCAGCTAGTCCGAACTCGGGCCCAATCCAGGCTCGATTCAGGCTGATGATTCATGCGGACTTCCGGCCCTTTTCAAAGCCGCGAGGAAGCATCGCCCATGCGCCCGTCCGCGTTGCACGGAACTTGCGCGGTCGCGAGCCGGCCGTGAGAGGTGGCCCATTCCTTCAGACGGTCGGAAAAATTGTCCTCCAACGACGCAACCCCTGATTCCATCGCCGGCGCAACCGCCAGCCCAACCCCCAGCAAAATCAAAGGCACGATCCGCATCCGCGGCGCGCGCCAGCACAATCTGAAGAACGTCGATCTCGACGTGCGCACCGGCGAAATGACGGTCGTCACCGGGCCGTCCGGCTCGGGCAAATCGAGCCTCGTGTTCGACACGCTGTACGCGGAAGGGCAGCGCCGCTACGTCGAAACCTTCAGCGCCTACGCCCGCCAGTTCCTCGACCGCATGGACCGGCCGCAGGTCGACCGCGTGGACGGCGTGCCGCCTGCGATCGCGATCGACCAGACCAATCCGGTACGCAGTTCGCGTTCCACGGTCGGCACGATGACCGAGCTGAACGACCACCTGAAGCTGCTGTACGCGCGCGCGGCCGAGCTGTTCGACCGCCAGACCTCGCTGCCGGTGCGTCACGACACGCCGGAGACGATCTACGCGGAATTGCTCGAACGTACCGCGCAAGACGAGCCGCGCCTCGTGGTCACATTCCCGGTCGAGCTGCCGGAGTCGGCGTCCGAGCAGGAGGTCGAGCAGTGGCTGTCGGCGAGCGGCTATACGCGCGTGCAGGCACAGCGCGAAGTCGATTCGCCGACCGGCAAGCGCAAGCTGCTCGACGTCGTCGCCGACCGCTTCCGGCTGCGCTCGGTCGACAAGGCGCGCGTGGTCGAGGCGATCGAAGCGTCGCTGAAGCGCGGCGGCGGGCGCGTCAATATCTACGTGCTGCCCGCTACGTCCGATGAGCCGCAAGCGCCGACCGCCGAGCCGCAAATCTGGCGCTTCTCCACCGGCCTGCACAGTCCCGACAGCGATCTGCGGTACGCCGATCCGCAGCCGGCGCTGTTCTCGTTCAACTCGGCCTATGGCGCGTGCGAGGTTTGCCGCGGGTTTGGCCGCGTGATCGGCGTCGATCTCGGCCTCGTGATTCCCGACGCGCGCAAAACCTTGCGCGAAGGCGCGATCAAGCCGATGCAAACGCCGGCCTGGAAGGAGTGCCAGGACGACCTGATGCGCTACGCGGCGAAAGCCGATATCCGTCGCGATACGCCGTGGGGCGAACTGAGCGAGCGCGAGCGTCAGTGGGTGATCAACGGCTCGCCGGACTGGAACGGCAAGTGGCAGACGCATTGGTATGGCGTCAAACGCTTCTTCGAATATCTCGAATCGAAGGCGTACAAGATGCATATCCGCGTGTTGCTGTCGAAGTACCGCAGCTACACGCCGTGCGAAACCTGCGGCGGCGCGCGTCTGAAAACCGAATCGCTGCTGTGGCGTCTCGGTAGCAAGGCCAACGCGAACGACGTGCTGAAGCCCGCGCAACGCTTCCTGCCGCGCGGCGTCGAGTGGTCGCGCGCGCAGCTCGAAGCATTGCCGGGTCTGACCGTGCATGACCTGATGCTGATGCCGATCGAGCGTATCCGCCGCTTCTTCGACGACATCACATTGCCGAGTGCATTGCTCGACGACGCGCTGAAGCTGCTGCTCGCCGAGGTGCGCACGCGTCTGAAGTATCTGTGCGACGTTGGCCTCGGCTATCTGACGCTCGATCGCCAGAGCCGCACGCTGTCGGGCGGCGAGGTGCAGCGGATCAACCTGACCACCGCGCTCGGCACGTCGCTGACCAAAACCCTGTTCGTGCTCGACGAGCCGAGCATCGGCCTGCATCCGCGCGACTTGAACCGTATCGTCGAAGCGATGCACCGGCTGCGCGACGCCGGCAATACGCTGGTCGTGGTCGAGCACGATCCGTCGGTGATGCTCGCCGCCGACCGTCTGATCGACATGGGCCCGGGGCCTGGCGAGCGCGGTGGCTCGATCATTTTCGACGGCGCGCCCGAGGCGATCCGTTCGTCCGGCACGCTGACCGGCGAATATCTGGGCGGCCGGCGCCATGTGGCCGATGCCGCGCACTGGTCGCGCCGTGCGGTCGATGCGAACACGCCGCGCATCGTGCTCGAAGGCGCGAGCGAACACAATCTGCGCGACGTCACCGTGGAAATTCCGTTGCAGCGGCTCGTCTGCGTGACGGGCGTGTCGGGCTCCGGCAAGTCGACGTTGCTGCAGGACGTGCTGTATCCGGCGATGGCGCGGCACTTCGGCCTCGCGACCGAATCACCGGGCGCATATAAAAGCCTCACCGGCGCCGATCAGGTCACGGACGTGGTATTCGTCGACCAATCGCCGATCGGCAAGACCGCGCGCTCGAACCCGGCCAGCTACGTCGGCGCGTTCGATGAAATCCGCAAGCTGTTCGCGAAAGCGCCGCTCGCGCAGCAGCGCGGCTACGGCCCCGGCATGTTCAGCTTCAATTCGGGCGATGGCCGTTGCCCGACCTGCGGCGGCTCGGGCTTCGAACACATCGAAATGCAGTTCCTGTCCGACGTGTATCTGCGCTGCCCCGATTGCGACGGCCGTCGCTATCGCGCGGAACTGCTCGAAGTGAAGATCGAGCGCGGCGAACCGGCTCGCGCGCTGAGCATCGCCGACGTGCTCGAACTGACCGTCAGCGAGGCCGCTTCGTATTTCGCGAACGACGCCGAAGTACTGCGCGTGCTGCAGCCGATCGTCGACGTCGGGCTCGAATACGTGAAGCTCGGCCAGCCGGTGCCGACGCTGTCGGGCGGTGAAGCGCAGCGTCTGAAGCTCGCGGGCTTTCTCGCCGAATCGGCACAGGCGCGCGGTACGCGCGGCGCGAAGCAGGGCGATCTGCCGAAGCGTCTGTTCATGTTCGACGAGCCGACCACGGGCCTGCATTTCGACGACATCGCGAAGCTGATGCAGGCGTTCGGCAAGCTGCTCGCGAGCGGTCATTCGCTGATCGTGATCGAACACAATCTCGACGTGATCCGCGCGGCGGATTGGCTGATCGACCTCGGCCCCGAAGGCGGCGACGGCGGTGGCCTCGTGCTGTGCGCGGGCACGCCGGACGACGTCAAAGCCTGCGCCGGCTCGCATACCGGCGAGGCACTGCTGCAATACGACCGCGCGATGGATGCGATGAGCGCGGCTGGTAGCGTCGAGGCGCAACACGAGTCGCAAGGCATTCCGCTGCAAAAAGCGCTGAGCGCCGCGCGCGCACGGCGCGCGGTCGAGGGCGAGGACGTGGTGCGCATCGTCAACGCACGCGAGCACAACCTGAAAGCGCTCGATGTCGACATTCCGCACGGCAAGTTCAACGTGATCACCGGCGTCTCGGGTTCGGGCAAATCGACGCTCGCATTCGACATCCTGTTCCACGAAGGGCAGCGGCGTTATCTCGAATCGCTGAATGCGTATGCGCGTTCGATCGTGCAGCCGGCCGGCCGCCCTGAGGTCGACGCGGTGTACGGCATTCCGCCGACCGTCGCGATCGAGCAGCGGCTGTCGCGCGGCGGCCGCAAGAGTACCGTCGCGACCACTTCCGAGGTGTGGCACTTTCTGCGTCTGCTGTACGTAAAGCTCGGCCTGCAGCATTGCATCCACGATGGCACGCCGGTCACGTCGCAAAGCGTCGAGTCGATCGCCGCGCAGTTGCTGCGCGATCACAAGGGCCAGCATGTCGGTTTCCTCGCGCCGCTCGTCGTCAATCGCAAGGGCGTCTATACCGATCTCGCGAAATGGGCGAAAGCGCGCGGCAATACGCATCTGCGCGTCGACGGCGAGTTCGTGCCGGTCGATCCGTGGCCGAAGCTCGACCGCTTCCGCGAACATACGATCGAACTGCCGGTGACGGATCTCGTCGTGTCGGCGGATCACGAAGCCGAGTTGCGCGCGGCGCTCGATCAGACGCTCGAAATCGGCAAGGGCGTCATGCATCTGCTCGCGCCGCTCGACGGTTTGCATGACGCGATCAACGGCGGCCAGTCCACCGCGAAGCTCGGCGAAGTGAAGGTGCTGTCGACCAAACGCGCATGTCCGGTGTGCGGCACCAGCTATCCGGAACTCGATCCGCGGATGTTCTCGTACAACAGCAAGCATGGCTGGTGCACGAGCTGTGTCGGCACGGGCCTGTCGCTGACGCGCGAACAGCGCGCCGCGTACGACGACACGATCGCCGTCGACGACAATCGCGGCCGTGAACAGAGCCTGCCTTCCGAGGAGCAGGAACCGGAAGGGCTGGTCGACGAACCGTGTCCGGATTGCGCGGGCACGCGGCTGAATCCGGTCGCGCGCGCGGTTACGTTCGATTCCCAGGCGATCGTCGACGTCGCGCAATGGACGGTGTCCGACACGCGCAAGTGGATCGATACGCTCGAAATGACCGGACGCGATGCCGAAATCGCGCGCGATGTAGTCAGCGAAATCGGCAGCCGTCTGCAGTTTCTCGAAGAGGTCGGGCTCGGCTATCTGAGCCTCGATCGCGCGGCGCCGAGTCTGTCGGGCGGCGAGGCGCAGCGCATCCGGCTGGCCGCGCAGTTGGGCAGCAACCTGCAAGGCGTGTGCTACGTGCTCGACGAACCGACCATCGGTCTGCATCCGCGCGACAACCAGATTCTGCTGAACGCGCTGCGCAAGCTCGGCGACAAGGGCAATACGCTGGTCGTCGTCGAGCATGACGAGGACACGATCCGGCGCGCGGATCACATCATCGATATCGGGCCGGGCGCGGGCAAGCGTGGCGGCTCGCTGATCGCGCAGGGCAGTGTCGCGGATCTGTCCGCGCAGCCCGACTCGCTGACCGGGCGCTTCCTCGCGCAGCCGATCGTGCATCCGTTGCAGCCGCGCCGCGAAGTCGTCGCGCCGGGCAAGCGTGGAGCCGCGACGCCGGAGAACTGGCTGACCGTGCACGGCGGCAAGCTGCACAATCTGCGCGACGTGACGGTTGGCATTCCATTGGCGCGGCTGGTTGCGGTGACGGGCGTCAGCGGCTCCGGCAAGTCGACGCTCGCGCGCGATGTGCTGATGACGAATCTGCTCGATGCGGTCGGCCGCTCGGTGCTGTCGTCGCCGGCGACGCGCCGCGCGCGCGCCGCGGCCGAGCAGAAGCCCGCTGCGAACCGGCGTTCCAGCGTGCTCGCGCGCTCCGCGCCGCGTGCACCGCTGAACGTCACGCATGTGTGGCAGGGCTGCGATTCGATCACCGGTTGGGAAAGCATCGACCGTGTGCTCGAAGTCGATCAGACGCCGATCGGCAAAACGCCGCGTTCGTGTCCGGCCACCTATATCGGCGTGTGGGATGCGATCCGCAAGCTGTTCGCCGGCACGCTCGAAGCACGCGCGCGCGGCTATAGCGCGTCGCGCTTCTCGTTCAATACCGGCGAAGGGCGTTGCCCTGCCTGCGAGGGGCAGGGTGTGCGCACGATCGGCATGAGCTTTCTGCCCGATGTGAAGGTGCCGTGCGATGTCTGTCATGGTCAGCGCTTCAACCCGGAGACGCTGGCGGTCACGTGGCGCGGCAAGAACATCGGCGACGTGCTGACGATGGAAATCGACGAAGCGGTCGAGTTCTTCGCATCGATCACGAACATCGGCCATCCGCTGCAGTTGATGAAGGACGTCGGGCTCGGCTATCTGACGCTCGGCCAGCCGTCGCCGACGTTATCCGGCGGCGAGGCGCAGCGCATCAAGCTCGTTACCGAACTGAGCAAGGTGCGTGACGACATCACGCGGCGCGGCCAGAAGCCGCCGCATACGTTGTACGTGCTCGACGAACCGACGGTCGGTCTGCATATGGCGGACGTCGCGAAGCTGATTCGCGTGCTGCATCGGCTGGTCGACGGCGGCCATAGTGTCGTGGTCATCGAGCACGATCTCGACGTGATTGCCGAAGCGGACTGGATCATCGACCTCGGTCCGGAGGGCGGTGTCGGTGGCGGCACGATCGTCGCGGCCACCGATCCCGAGGGGCTGTCGCGTGTCGCCGCGAGTCATACCGGTGCGGCGTTGCGGCCGGTGCTGGCGCGTACGCAGGATGCCGCGCTAATGGCCGGCGAGGGGACGAACGGCTGACCACCGGGTGAGTGGGATGAAACGGCGCGGCACAGCCGCGCCGTTTTCATTTTCAAAGCACGCGCGCGGCTCCTGCGAATTTCTGCTGCGCTGCATACGATCCCGACGCGTCCCGCGAACCCCGGTCACCGCCTTAATTCATACGAATAAAAAAGGGCTGTTTCAATCTAGAAACATTTTTGAACAGACGATAAATTCTCGCTGAAATATTAATTTGCAATGTTGCCGATATATGTCGAAATAACCTATTGCTCAAGCTGTAAATTCCCGCTTTGCGAATAAAATGCCGGATTGAAGTCGGATATCGCCGTCATTTGCCGTTCAGGTTTGAAACATTTCTGAACGGCCGGCTGTGAGGGGCACTGTCGAATCACCCGGCTTCGCATTACCGGGAACTGATGCGAATCGCCGTGAGAGGCTTCTGTAAAGGCTTTGCGTTAAGATATCGAACACGTGACGGCTGCATCGAGCGCTGGCGGACGGCCCCTGAACGCGATCATCAAACGCGCAATAAACGCATTTCCTCATACATTGCTTTCATGATGAAATTCGTTTTTCAAATTTACTATAGCGGTCCATTCCGCTAACATCACGCTTAAATCCTTTAAGCGCGTTGGCTGCGTTTCAGTCGTAATAAATTATTCTTTCGTTCCGCCTGATTGCGGGGCATCGGGGTCCATAACGTACGACCGTTTGAGGAAAGATCATGCCGCACATGCACCTTGATACCGCGAGAATTACGTGGCTTCACACGCCGTCCTTGAATGTACGTACTGCAGCGCGGCGAATCGGCATCCTGCTGTTCGACGGCTTCTGGCTGCTCGGCCCCGGTACCGTGGTCGAGATGTTCCAGAGCGCTAACGAACTCGCGGGCGCGCGAGCCGGCGAAGATCCACCGTATGACGTGCAGTTCCTGTCGATGGATGGCGGCAACGTCGCGAGTTCGTCGTCGGCGCGCATCTGGACCGACCGGATCGATACGCGCTTCGGCGCCGGCTTCGACGTGCTGTTTATCGCGGGCGGCTACGGAGCGCTCGCGGCCGCGCGCGATGAACGGCTGCTCAACTGGCTGCGCGCGGTGCAATCGCGCACCCGCGCAATCGAAACGATCGGCGAGGGCCGGCTGGTACTCGAAGCGGCCGGCCCGACCGAACACGACGGGCTGATGAACCGCTATCCGGGCGCCACCGCGGGCGAAGGCGCGTTCAGCGCGGCCAACGACCGCAACGACTGCGCACGCAGCGCGCTGATGTTCATCAAGCGCGATCTCGGCGCCGAACTCGCGCGCAGTGTCGCCGACCGCGTGTTGCCCGGCATGGCCGCGTCGTGGGTGCCGCTGCCGGCCGAGGGCGGCACGCTGAGCGTCGCCGAAAAAATCCGCGCGGCCGCGCGCTGGATGGAGGCGAATTGCGATCGTCCGGTGTCGGTTGCCGATGCCGCGCAGGTCGCCGCGATGAGCGAGCGCAATTTTCTGCGCCGCTTCAAGCACGAGATGCAGGTCACGCCATCCGATTACCTGTTGCAGGTGCGGCTGCGCATCGCGTGTAATTTCCTGACCGAGACCGAACTGCCGGTCGACAAGATCGCGCGTCGCAGCGGCACCGGCAACGGTGACCGTCTCGCGAAGATTTTCCGCAAACGCATGGCGTTGTCGCCAACCGAGTATCGTGCCCGTAGCCGGGCAGCCACTGAGGCGTAGCATGTCTGCATAGCGTGCGTTACGCGAGCCCGCGCGGCGGGCACGCGTCGTCCGTTGAACGCGGTCGCATGGGCGGCCGCGTTTTCGCTGGCCAGCCTTTTTACGAGCACAGTGGCGATGGGCAACAAGGTCATGGCGACGGCATTGCCGGAGGTCAAACTCGTCGAGCCGGAAGTGTTCGTCGACGAGTTCGGTTTCTGCTTCGAGACTTTCAGCGCCGACGAGTTTGCAGACGACGTCGCGCCGGGTTTCAACTTCGTGCAGGACCGGCATCTGCGCGCGGTGCGCGGCGTATTGCGCGGACTGCACTATCAGGTGCAGCGTCCGCAGGGGCGCCTGCTGCGCGTGGTGCGCGGCGAAGTGTTCGACGTGGCCGTCGACGTGCGCCTCAATTCGCCGAACTTCGGCAAGTGGAGCGGCGAGTTTCTGAGCGATACCAACCAGCGGCAGATCTGGGTACCGCCCGGATTCGCGCACGGCTTCGTCGTGCTGTCGGATGTCGCCGAGTGCGTGTGGAAGACCACTGAATACTGGTTTCCCGAACTCGAGCGCTGCCTGTTGTGGTCCGATCCCGATATCGGCATCGAATGGCCGATCGACTTCGAGCCGATTCTCGGCAGCAAGGACGCCGCCGGCCGGCGTCTGTACGAAGCGGAAAACATCCCGTGATTTGTCTGAGTTTTTACGACATTTTTTCTTGAGACGCTTGCGGGCCAAACCTACACTTCGAGCATTCTGTCAGCACGAGGTGTTCAACGTGAAGCGTCGTCGCGCGATCCAGCCGCAATCGGTTCCTGTCCACTACGTAGGTCATCGCACCGGTCATGTCGAAGTGCGCCGCTTCGATGCGTCGCGCGATTCGTTCGTCGCATTGACCGCGCTGCTGCATCGCGCGTTTGCGCCGCTCGGCGCACAGGGACTCAACTGCACGTGTGTCGATCAGACCATCACGACGACGCGTGAGCGCGCGACGCGCGGCGATTGCTACGTAGCGGTATGCGAAGGTCGCATCGTCGGCACGATGACGCTGTACGCGTCGGATCCGATGGCATCGTGCGAACAGTATCGGCACGACGACGTTGCGAGCTTGCGGCAATTCGCGGTCGAGCCGGCGTGGCAGGCGCGCGGTATCGGCACGTTGCTGATCGCCTTCGCCGAGCACTGGGCCGCGACGCGAGGCTATGCGGAACTCGCGCTCGATACGCCGCAGCCGGCCGCGCATCTGGTCGCGTTCTATCGCAGGCAGGGGTTTCGCATCGTCGATTTCACGCGCTTCGACGGCAAGTGCTACGACAGCGCGATTCTGAGCAAGCCGCCGGTCGCGGCGCGCACGCTGGCGAACTGGTCACGGCGTTTGTACGCGACGCGGCCGGTTGCGTGCGCGGCCTGAATATCTCTATTGCGTTGCCAGGGACGTGACACATACGGAGTCAATGCGGTCCCTGCGCGGCAATGCGCGATTTCGTAATTTCGTAGGAAGAGTCGATGCATCGGCAACTCTTGCAACGTCGCTCGGCAACTATTGCAACGCGCCGATGCGGAGTACATCGAAGGGCATGCGTTTCGGGCGCACGCCGCGGGCCTGCGGTTCGATCGCTCTCGCTGTGAACACAGGCCCGCGTGCAACGGTCAGCGTCTGATTACGCCCATCAGCAGCGTGACGAGGAAGATCACGATAAAGATAAAGAACAGTATCTTCGCGATTTCGGTTGCGCCTGCGGCGATGCCGCCAAAGCCGAACACCGCGGCGATGATGGCGATGATGAAGAAAATGACAGCGTATCGAAGCATGGTGCCTCCACCGGTGGATCGTTGATATGACGTTGGAACGGCCAGCCGTTGCGGGCTTCATGTGTGCTCATGGGCCTTCGCGGGCGAGATGCCGGCGAGCCAGATAGAGCAATAGGTGTGCCCACGAACACCGCAACCGCGGCCGGACGTCACATCAAACGCAACTCCACCTCAACGCAACCGCGCTTCAACGCAACTGCGTCAGCGCGATCAACAACACCATGCTGCCGATCGCGCCATCGAGCACGCGCCACGCACTCGCGCGGCGAAACAGCGGCGCCAGCATGCGCGCACCGTAACCGAGCCCGACGAACCAGACCGCGCTGACCGCCATCGCGCCGAGCGCGAACGCGAGCCGCGCGCCGTCGGGTTCACGCGCGCCGGCCGTGCCGATCAGCAGGAACGTATCCAGATACACGTGCGGGTTGAGCCATGTAAAGGCAAGCGTCATCAGCACGATCGGCAGCGCGCGTTGCACGGGCGGCGCGCCATTTGCGCCGATATTTGCGCCGGTGTTTGCAGCAGTATTTGCACTGCCATCGGCCGACGCGTCGAGTACCGCATGACCCGGCTTCACCGCGCGGCGCAGCGCGCTCACGCCGAACCACACGAGATACGCGAGCCCGACATACAGCATCGCATGAACGAAGCGCGGAAAGCGCTCCATCAGCACCGACGCGCCACCGACGCCCGCGCCGATCAGAATGAAATCCGACAGCGTGCACAGCAGCACGATCTTGCCGATGTGCGAGCGCATGATGCCCTGACGCAGCACGAACGCGTTTTGCGCGCCGATCGTCACGATCAGCGATGCGCACAGCGCGGCGCCGTGCGAAAAAGACGGCCAGTTGGAGAGCCAGTTCATAAAACGATCCAGAAAACGAAGAGAGCGGGATAGACGGAGCAAACGAACCGCGCTAGTCTGCGGTTTTGCCTCTCATAAGAGAAGCTAATTTAGTTAATGCCGATTAAGGAACGCTAATGCTCGACTATGCGTTGCTCGATGCGCTCGCCGCCGTGGTACGCCACGGTTCGTTCGACCGCGCGGCGAGCGAGCTCAATGTCACGCCGTCGGCGGTATCGCAGCGGGTCAAGCTACTGGAGGAGCGGGTCGGCAGCGTGCTCGTGAAGCGTGGCCAGCCATGCGTCGCGACCACCTCGGGCGCGCTGCTGTGCCGTCATACCGAGCGCGTGCTGCTGCTCGAAGCGGAGCTCAACGGCCGGCTGCCGGCGCTGCCCGGTGCGCTGGTCGAGGCGTGGCCGACGCTGCGCGTGGCCGTCAACAACGACAGCGTCGGCACGTGGTTCATCGACGCGGTCGCGCCGTTCTGCGTCGAGCGCGAGATGCTGCTCGATCTCGTGATCGACGATCAGGACCACACCGCGCAGCGCATTCGCGACGGCAGCGCGCAGGGCGCGGTCACCACGCAGGCCGAACCGGTGCAGGGCTGCCGTTCGGTGCGGCTTGGCCGCATGCGTTATCTGGCGGTCTGCTCGCCCGCGTTTCACGCGCGCTATTTCGCCGACGGCGTCACGCGCGACAGTTTGCGGCACACCCCGTGCGTCGATTTTGATCCGAAGGACCAGTTGCAGAAGCGTTTTATGCGACGCATCACGCGCACGGATATCGACCCGCCGCAGCACTGGATCCCGCACGTCAGCGGCTTTATGAGTGCCTGCATGATGGGGCTCGGCTGGGGCATGTGCCCGGAGCGGATGATCGCCGGGCAGCTCGCACGCGGCGAGCTGGTCGAGGTCGCGCCGGGCAAGCCGATCGACGTCGATCTGTACTGGCAGAGCTGGCGTCTGTCGATCGGCTGGCTCGACGATTTCAGCGCGATGCTCAGGCAGCGCGCCCGCGAATTTCTCGATTGATCTCGATTGACACAGCCGCGCGAGCGCGCGGCCGGCGCTGCTACAGCAACAGCTCGATCGAATGAAACAGCCGGCGCTGTTCCGGGTCCTGCGAGTGCGCGCTTTCGTCGATGGTCTCGCGCAGGCAGTCGAGAAAGCACTCGGCGGCAGGGCTCAGCGGCACGCCGCGCCGTGACGTGATGCTGACGATCGTTTCGTCGACGGTCTCGCGCAGCGGCAGCGCCCACAGGTTTTCCCTTCCGGGCAACACCTCGACGAGCGGCCACGGAAAAATGCTCAGCATGTCCGTGCGCGCGAGCAGACCGAGCACGACCGCCAGCGAATGCGCGAGCAGGATCGTATGCGGCACACGCATGCCGCGGCGGCGGAACAGCTTGTCCGCCATCGACTCGCGGCTCGCCGCGTCCCAGTTCAGGATCCACTGCTCGTCTTCGAGTTCGAGCAGCGATCGGCAGCCGGCCTTCGGATGATCCCGGCGCGCGACCACCGCCGAATGCGTCGAAAACAGCGGCACGTTATGAAACTCCGATTGCGGGGACGCGGGCGGCGGCCGGCCGATCGAGAAATCGAGGCTGCCGTCGCGCAGGCGCGGCTGTACGACCGCAAGCAAGCCCTCGAAGAATTCCAACTGCACCTCTGGCATCCGCTCGCGAAAGCGCTGCACCGCGGGCGGTAGAAAAGTCAGCGCGACCCACGGCGTGACGCCGATCGATAGCTTGCCGGCGGCCGCGCCGCGCAACGCGTCGATCTCGGCCTGCGCGCGCTGCAACTGACCGAGCACGAGCCGCGCATGCACGACGAGCGCGCGGCCGAACTCGGTGAACGCGACACCGCTCGCGCCGCGCAGGATGAGCGGCGCGCGCATGTCGGCTTCAAGCTCGCGCATCGCCTTGGTGACGGCGGCCGGCGACAGGCCCAGCGAGCGCGCCGCGGCCCGGATACTTCCGGTATCCGCGATCGCCGCCAGAGTACTGAGTTGATGCAGTTTCATCAGATCGATCCGTGACCAGGGTGGCAACCAGCGGTTGCTGTCGTGACGATTCTACGTCTGCCGCTCGAATATCGGCGTGGCTATGCTCGGCTCACGCTAACCCTGTTGCATCGGAGACAGACGTGAACACGATGGTTATTCCGGCGGGCATCGCCGAGGTCGAAGAGGAAATGATCGCGCTGCGCCGCCGCATCCACGCGCACCCGGAACTCGCTTACGAAGAGTTCGCGACCGGCGATCTGGTCGCCGAACGGCTGACGGAATGGGGCTACACCGTGCATCGCGGGCTCGGGCAGACCGGCGTGGTCGGTCAGTTGAAGCTCGGCAACGGCACGCGCCGGCTCGGCCTGCGCGCCGACATGGATGCGCTGCCGATCCACGAAACCACCGGTCTGCCGTACGCGAGCAAGGTGGCCGGCAAGATGCACGCGTGCGGCCACGACGGCCATACCGCGATGCTGCTGGCCGCGGCGAAGCACCTGGCGCGCGAAAAATCATTCGACGGCACGTTGAATCTGATTTTTCAGCCGGCCGAAGAGGGTCTGGCCGGCGCGAAGAAGATGCTCGAAGACGGCCTGTTCGAACGGTTCCCGTGCGATGCCGTGTTTGCGATGCACAACATGCCCGGACATCCGGCCGGCAAGTTCGGCTTTCTGCCGGGCTCGTTCATGGCGTCGTCGGATACGGTGATCATCAAGGTGACCGGGCGCGGCGGCCATGGCGCGGTGCCGCACAAGGCCATCGATCCCGTGGTTGTGTGCGCGCAGATCGTGCTGGCGTTGCAGGCGATCGTGTCGCGCAATATCGCACCGCTCGACATGGCGATCATCACGGTCGGCTCGATTCACGCGGGCGAAGCGCCGAACGTGATTCCGGAAAGCGCGGAAATGCGTCTGTCGGTGCGCGCGCTGCGGCCCGAGGTGCGCGACCATCTGCAGGAACGCATCACGGCGGTCGCGACCGGCCAGGCGGCGGTGTTCGGCGCGCGCGCCGAGGTCGACTATCAGCGCCGCTATCCGGTGCTCGTCAACGATACGGAAATGACCGCGCTCGCGCGTCAGGTTGCGCTCGACTGGCTTGGCGAGGACGGTCTGATCCGCGACATGCAGCCGCTCACCGGCAGCGAAGACTTCGCGTTCCTGCTCGAACGTTGCGCGGGCAGCTATCTGATCATCGGCAATGGCGACGGCGAGGGCGGCTGCATGGTCCATAACCCCGGCTACGACTTCAACGACGCTTGCCTCGCGACCGGTGCCGCGTATTGGGTGAAGCTCGCGCAGACGTTTCTGGTTTGACGCGCGCGACGCAGGACGCGAAAGCGCATCACACGGCAGAAGCGCTAGCGCTCGCCAACGCGGCGCCGCTCTGGCAAAAAAACGATGGAGACACAGATGGACTATTCCGCCACACCGCGACCCGTGGGCGCCGATGCGCTCGATGCACTCGACTCAGAGGGCCGCGCCGATCGCGCCGCGACTTCGGCCGCCGCGCCGCCCGAAAAACGGCTCGGCCACGCCAAGGCGATCGCCGCGATCACCCTCGGCAACGGCCTCGAATTTTTCGACTTCACGATCTACAGCTTTTTCGCGACGATCATCGGCAAGCAGTTTTTCCCGGTCGAAGGTCAGCTCGTGCAGTTGATGCTCGCGGTCGGCACGTTCGGTGTCGGCTTCATCATGCGGCCGGTGGGCGGCATCGTGCTTGGCGCGTATGCGGATCGCGCGGGACGCAAGGCCGCCATGAGCCTGACGCTGTGGCTGATGACGCTCGGCTCCGCGATCATCGCGTTTGCGCCGCCGTATGCGGCAATCGGCGTGACCGCGCCGCTGCTGGTGATTCTCGCGCGGCTGGTGCAGGGCTTCGCGCTGGGCGGCGAGGTGGGTGCGTCGACGGCGCTGCTGCTCGAATACGGCAGCGATCGCACGCGCGGTTTCTATGGCAGCTGGCAGTTCGTGAGCCAGGGGCTGAACACGGTGGTCGGTTCGTTGCTCGGCGTCGCGCTGGCCTCGACATTGGCGCCGGCCGCGCTGGAAAGCTGGGGCTGGCGCGTGCCGTTCGTGATCGGCATGGCGATGGGGCCGATCGGCATCTATATCCGGCGCCATCTCGACGAGACCTTGCCTGGCGTCGAGGGTGAAACGGTGAACAGCGTGGGCGTGCATGGTTCACACTCCGGTTCGCGGCCGGCTTCGCAATCCGCCTCGCAGCCAGCTTCACAACCCACCTCGCAGCCGGTCCGCGACCTGTTCCGCGATCACGCGCGCTCGATCACGACCGGCGTGGTGACGACAATCGGCGGCACCGCGGCGAACTACATCGTGCTGTTCTATCTGTCCACCTACGCGATCCGGATCCTGCATCTGCCGATGGCGTCGGCGTTGTGGGCCGCGTGGACCGGCGCGGTCGTCACGGTGATCTGCTCGCCGTTCGCCGGCATGCTGTCCGATCGCATCGGCCGCAAGCGCGTGCTGTGGGTGTCGCGCGTGCTGCTGATTCTGGCTGTCTATCCGGCGTTCATGACGATCAACGCGGCGCCGACGGTGCCGGTGCTGCTCGCGGTGGTCGCCGGTCTCGCGCTCGTCGTCACGTTCACCGCGGTGCCCAATATCGTGATGTTGCCGGAGCTGTTTCCGCGCGCGATTCGCGCGACCGGCATGTCGGTCGTCTACTGTCTCGGCGTGTCGATTTTCGGCGGCTTCGCGCAGTTTTTCGCGACGTGGCTGATCCAGATTTCGGGCAGCAATCTGGCGCCGGCGTGGTATCTGATCGGTTGCAGCCTGGTGTCGCTGCTGCCGCTGCCGTTTATGCGCGAGACGGCGGGCAAGCCGATCGATTGATGTGAATGCTGTCACTCGCGGCCCAGGTATTTCCGGTGGTTGAAAAAGAAAAGGCGCGACCCGGTCGCGCCTTTTCTGCTATTTGCCGCATGACGGTTGGTGCTGGTCCGGCGAGGCTTGGGCTTTCGTACGTCGCTGCGCGTGACCGAGCCTCATCCGCATCAACGCCTCGCCTGATCCCAACTCACCGCGCGGTCGACTCCCCATGATCCGTCACCGGCGCGCCATCGCCGTTGCCGTTGCCGGCCGACGCATCGCGCGTCTCGGGCATCGCCGCCCACACCAGCAGCACCGCCAGCGCGCCCGCCGCCGCGAGGCCGAAGAAGCTCACCGCATTGCCGAAGCGATCGGCGATGAAACCGGCCGCGGTCGTGCTGAGCGTCGCGCCGATGCCCGCCGCGAGTCCGAACAGGCCGATACACAGGTTGTAGCGGCCCTTGTCGCCGGCCACGTCCGCGGCGATCAACGGCAGCATCACGCCGAACACGGCAGCGCTCAGACCGTCGAGCATCTGCACCGGTACGAGCAGATACGGGCTGCTGATGCCCGCGAACAGCAGCGCGCGGATCGGCAGCGCGCTGAAACCGAGCAGCAGGATCGGCCGGCGCCCCCAGCGTTCGGCCGAACGCCCGACCCACGGCGACATCATCGCGACGATTGCCTGCGGCACGATGATGCACGCCGCGATCACGAGCTGCACGTTATCGCCCATGCCGGCCGTCACTTCGCCGGCCGCGAGATTCAGCATCGCCGCATTCGACAGATGGAACAGCACGATGCACGCGGCGAACAGCAGCAGGCGCTTGTCGCGCAGCAGCGCGCGCAGGCTTTCGCGCCGCTCGACCTGCTCGGGCGTCGGCGCGGCTTTCGGCAGCTCGATCGTGTCGGTGCGCTGGATCATCGAGAGCGCGAACAGCGCGGGAACCGCGAGGCCGGCGGTCAGAAAGAACACCGCGCGCGGCGAATAGTATTCGCCGAACAGGCCCATCAGACCGGCCGCGACCGCGCTGCCGATCGATGCCCAGCGCGCATTGCGCCCGAGCCGGTCGCCGAGATTCGCGCGGCCCACCAGCGCGAACGAGATCGCCGCGAGCGCCGGCGTCAGCATGCAGCTCGCGAAGCCGTGGAACACCTCGGCGGCGATCACCGGCAACACGGTCGGGCTCACGGCGAGCAGCATCGCGCTGAGGATGATCGCGCCGATCGCCCACGCGGCGGCGGCCTTCTTGTTGCGCAGCGCGTCGACCGCGGCGCCGCCCGGCACCTGGCTCACCATCGCGCTGATGGTGCCGACCGACAGCACCATGCCGATCTCGCCCTGCGTCCATTTATGCGATGCGAGATACGACGCGATGAATGGCCCGAAGCCCGTTTGCACGTTGGCGACGAAGAAGTTGAGCCAATCGAGCGCGCGCAGACTGCGCGTCGTGACCTGGGTGCGGACCGTCATCGGACCGCCCGTGCGTTGGACACTGCCACCGCCGTCGATGCGGCGGCCGGCGGCGAAGCCGCCGCGGCAGCGGACGCGGCCGGAGCCGTGGGAGCTACGGCGGCGGGCGGCGGGGCCGGCGACACCGCGCGGATCGGCTTGTCGCTCGCATAAGGCGGCGTCGCGTTGATCTGCGCGTCGCTCAGATCGAGCAGCGGCCGCAGCTCCTTATCGCGCGTGACGAAACGCAGCGCCGACCAGTTCGCGGCGATCGTGCGCCGGTCCGTGCTGACCATGCCGCTGACGTCGAGCACGACCGCCTGCGGCTGCGCGTTAGCGTCGATCAGCACATCGACGACGCGGCCCACCTTCGCGCCGTTCGAGCGCTCGACGGTCGCGTCGAGCAGCGGCAGCAATTGCGGTGCGTCGGATTTGGGCGCCGTGTTGGGCACCGCCGTCGCGTTCAGCGTGATCGGCGGACCCTTCGCGGTCGGCGTAAAGCGGAACGCGCCCCACGGGAAGTTCACCTTGCGATCGCCGACGCCGAGAAAGCCCTGCAGATTGACGACCATCTCGTGCGGCTTGCCGGCCGCGTCGGCGATCATGTCGACCGCGCGGCCGACCACCTTGCCATCGGGCTTCTGCACCTGGCTGTCGAGCAGCGTGCGCGCGTCGCTGCGCTCGATCGTGCGCAGCACGATCAGCGGCGGCGGCGGGGGAGGCGGCGGCGGAGGCGCGACGACGGGCGGCGGCGGCTCGACCTTGTGCGGCTTGAAGATCGGCTTCCTTGGCTTCTTCGGCTGCTCGGGCTCTTCGGCGGTCTCGGTTTCGACCGGCTCCGGCGCGGACGCCGCGACCGGCGCGCTGGCCGGCTCGACCGGCATCACCGTCGCATCGACGATCGGCGCCTGATGCGTGCCCCACAGCAGGCTGCTGCAGCCGGACATCGCGGCGAGCGCGAACAGCGCGGCGGCGGTGCACAGCAGACGAAACAGACGACGTACGTCGAGCGCGGTCATCGCGGTGGCGAGGGCAGCCGGATCAAGCGAATCAAGCGGGCCGATCGGCAGACGCCGCGGAGGGCGCGAAAAACCGCCAGTCATCAGGAAAAACTCCACGGGCTGAGGCGGACGGGCGCGATGGGCCGCCGCGGTTGGATGAGGTACGGCCCAGAGTTTAACCTGCGCTGCCGCGCGGCCCGGGCTTTCGCGGCTGCCTGCGCGTGGCGGCGAATACGCCGCACGCAGGGAAAGCGGCCTGAATCCGCGGTCAATCGAGGTCTCGGGGCACGCCGGCACCGTAGGTGTAAACGCGCGGCGCCTGCTCGCGCTTTGCCGTCGCGTCAGCGATATAAGACCCGCGACATGTCCGGCATGCCATCCATGCGATTGGACACATATTTGTCTTCGCCTACATTGCGAGACAGAAAAGCGGTACCGATAAACAAATCCACGAGACGAACCTGATGACGGCCGCCCCTGGTAGCCGTTTCAGTGCGCTGATAAAGGAGTCACTCACCATGATGGAACCCCAGGCACTCGCGAATCCCGAAGTCGCGACCGAAGCGTTCGACGCTGAATCATTCGACGCTCAATCCTCAGGCAAAAGCTTTCTCGATCGCTATTTCGACATCTCCGCGCGCGGCAGCACGCAGCGCCAGGAGATCGTCGCAGGCGTCACGACCTTCCTCGCGATGGTCTATTCGGTGTTCGTCGTGCCAGGCATGTTCGGCAAGGCCGGCTTCGATACCAGCGCGGTGTTCGTCGCGGTGTGTCTGACCACCGCGTTCGGCTCGCTGCTGATGGGCGTGTGGGCGCGTCTGCCGATTGCGATCGGCTGCGCGATCTCGCTGACCGCGTTCACCGCGTTCGGCCTCGTGCTTGGCAAGGGGTTGCATCCGACCGTCGCGCTCGGCGCGGTGTTTCTGATGGGCGTCGTGTTCACGGCGATTTCGGTGACCGGCGTGCGGTCGTGGATCCTGCGCAATCTGCCGACTGGCATCGCGCACGGCACCGGCATCGGCATTGGTCTGTTTCTGCTGCTGATCGCCGCGAACGATGTCGGCCTCGTCGTGAAGAATCCGGGCGCGGGCCTGCCGGTGTCGCTCGGCCATATCACGTCGTTGCCCGCGTTGATGTCGGTCGTGGGGCTCGCGGCGATTTTCGGGCTGGTGCGGCGCCGTGTGCCGGGCTCGATCCTGATCGTGATCGTCGCGATTTCGGCGCTCGCCCTCGCGATCGATCCGGCCGTCGCGTTTCACGGCATCTTCGCGGTGCCGTCGCTGTCGGCGCCGGGCCATGCATCGCTGATCGGCGCGATGGACGTGAAGGGCGCGCTGTCGATGGCGGTGTTGCCGAGCGTGCTCGCCCTCGTGATGACCGCGGTGTTCGACGCGACCGGCACGATCCGCGCGGTCGCGGGGCAGGCGGGCCAGCTCGACGAAAACGGTCGCATCATCAACGGCGGCCGCGCGCTGACCGCCGATTCGCTGAGCTCGATTTTCTCGGGCCTGCTCGGCGGCGCGCCGGCGGCGGCTTATATCGAGTCGACGGTCGGCGTCGCGGCCGGCGCGAAGACCGGCATGGCGGCAGCGGTGGTCGGTCTGCTGTTCCTGGTCGTGATGTTCTTCTCGCCGCTCGCCGCACTGGTGCCGTCGTATGCGACCGCGCCCGCGTTGATGTACGTCGGGCTGCTGATGCTGTCGAACGTCAGCAAGCTGCATATGGACGACATGGTCGATGCGATGGCTGGCCTCGTATGCGCGGTATTCATCGTGCTGACCGCGAATATCGTGACCGGCATCATGCTCGGCTTCGCGACGCTGGTGATCGGCCGGGTGGTGAGCGGCGAGTATCGCAAGCTCAATGTCGGCACGGTGGCGATCGCGGCGGTGCTAGTGGGCTTTTATCTGGGCGGCTGGGCGATCTGAGCTGGCTTCGTCGTCTGGTTGGTTTGCGCCGGGGGTGGTGGGACGCGTTTGTGATCGATCGCGTTCAGGCCTCGGCGGAAATGGTGTTGCAGGAAGGGATGGAGTGGGGCGGCGGTGCGACAGGCCCGTGGCTTCCCTTCATCCTGGTAGTCGGCTGTTCTCCACCTTGGCGCGGTGCGTCGCGGCGTTTTATCCGCGGCGTGCCGCGTATCTTTTTTCTCCGCGCTTTTTCCGCTGTTTCCCCTTTTCCCCGCTATTTCTCGATGTGTTCTGTGTCCGCCTCACGAAAGCGCGGACCTGTCCTTGACTTTCGAGGCTTCGTTTCTACACTTAACCTCATGGTTAAGTTTAATGAGGCGGTACTCGATCGTACCTTTGCCGCGCTGTCGGACCCGACCCGCCGTGCGTTGCTCGCGCGTTTGTCGGAGCGCGATCTGTCGATCAGCGAACTCGCGCAGCCGCTTGCGATGTCGTTGCCCGCGGTGATGAAACATGTCGACGTGCTGTGCTCGGCGGGTCTCGTCACGCGCAGCAAAACCGGCCGCACGGTGGCGTGTCGGCTATCCGCGGGGCCGATGCAGGAAGCGATGCAGTGGCTCGATCGTTATCAGCGCTTCTGGGGCGCATCGCTCGATCGGTTGGCGGAGTTGGTTGAGGAGGGGCCGGTGCGTGATCTACCTGATCCGCCTGATTTTGGCGCGCTTGCGAAAGCTCGGGTTGCGCCATCGCGCATGCCGCCTCGCTTGCGGAAGCCTGCGCTGGAGTCCACGCCCAGGCCGCCCGCGATGCGTGGGCGCCGCGTGAAAAAGCGCGACGGCTGACTCGCTCGCGCGAGCGCGTTGCCAACGGCACACCTCGCGAATAGAACCGCGCGGTGCAATCAGACAAAAAACGCCACACGCTCCGAACCATTCGCGTTACCGCGCATCCGCTGCCGTTCGAGCGAAGCGTCGACGAAGAACCTGCATCACCGAGCAAAGGAGAAGCAGATGGAACCGCAACATCGCATTGGCACCAGAGCCGAATGGCTGGCCGCGAGCCGCGCGCTGCTCGCCGAAGAGAAAGCGCATATGCGCGCGGGCGACGAACTCGCGCGCAAGCGTCGCGCGTTGCCGTGGGTCAAGGTCGACAAGACCTATACGTTCGATACGCCGCGAGGCCGCAAGACGCTCGCCGAATTGTTCGACGGCCGCAGCCAGCTGATCGTCTATCACTTCATGATGGGCGACGATTGGCAGGAAGGCTGCGTCGGCTGTTCATTCCTGTCCGATCATATGGTCGGCATCGTCACGCATCTGGAGCATCACGACGTGAGCTACGTGACGGTATCGCACGCACCGCTCGCGAAGATCGAGGCGTTCAAACAGCGGATGGGATGGACTTTTCCGTGGGTGTCGTCGGCGGGCAGCGATTTCAATTTCGACTACCACGTGTCGTTCACGCCAGAGCAACTGGCGAGTAAAAAGGCGTTCTACAACTTCACCGAGCAGGACGTCGGCATCGACGAACAGCACGGCCATAGCGTGTTCTACAAGGACGAAAACGGCGACGTGTATCACACGTATTCGTGCTATGGCCGCGGCGACGAACGCTTTATCAACACCTATGCGCATCTGGACGTCACGCCGAAGGGCCGCAACGAGACCAGCAATCTGACCGACTGGGTCCGGCATCACGACCGCTATGAACAGCGTGACGACGCGGCACGTGGCGGCTGCCCCGCGTGCGGATAAAGCGTGATCAAGGCGTGTTTGATGCGCGATCAAGACGTGCGCACAGGTAGTGGCGGGGGCCGCAAGCGAGGTGTAAGCAGTGAACGCATGTGAGCACCGGCACGGCGCGCGGGTGGTGTACGGCGCGTGCGCCGCCGATGCAGCGGCGCGTTATAGCGCCATGTCGAAGGCGGGCTTGAGGAACAGTTCCATTGCCATCACCGCGAGGCTCATTGCGGCCGCGGCGAGGGTCAATACGCCGTACTCGTCGTAACGCGTGTCGTATAGACACGCGACGACGAATAGAATCGCCAGCAGGTTGGTCAGCCAGTCGAAATTCAGCGCAAGGGTCATCGATCGAATCCGGGCTCATGTGCGATGCGAACGATTGAATCGCACGATCAGGTCGGCGCGATTCTATCGAAATGAGCTTACGGATTCGCAACGGTTGCGCTTACACAGATTACGTTTGCGCGAGCATGTCGCGCTCGATCCAGTCGATCACCGACGTGCGCCGCGGCTGCCAACCGAGCAGCTTGCGCGCGCGTTCGCCGCGCACGCGGCTGTTCGAGCCGAGACCGTACGACGCCATTTCATAACCCCATTCCTGCTTTGCTTGTTCAAGCGGCCAGTCTTCCGGCGCACCGAGCTTCATCGCATGCGCGATCGCGGCGCTCATGTCGCGGAACGACGCTTCACCGCTTTCGACGAAATAGAACATGCCGGCAGGCGTTTTCTCGAGCGCGAGACGGTACAGCTCGGCGACGTCGTCGATATGCACGTTCGACCAGATATTGCCGCCGCTGCCCACGTGGCGCACGACGCCGCTCTTCTGCGCCTGGCGCACCAGTCGCGGCAACTGCACGCTCGCGCTGCCCGCCACCGCGCCGTGGCCATAGATCAGCGTATTGCACAGCACGGCTGAACGGATGTTCCGTTGCGCGGCGTCGAGCACCCGCTGATCGATCGCGACGCGCGCGGCCTTGTCGGCGGTCGGTTCGGGCAGCGCGTCTTCGTGATAGACGCGCGCCTCGCCACGTTCACCGCCCGACGCATCGCCGACGATGCTCGAACCGCTCGTATGCAGAAACACCTTGCCGGAGCCGGCGAGCCCATCGATCAGCGCGCGCACCGCGTCTTCGTGGTCACTGCTCGCGGCGTTGATGACCGCGTCGGCGGCCTGCGCTTCGGCGATCAGCAGTGCGCGATTGTCGAGCGTGCCGGACACCGGTTCGATGCCGAGCCGCTTCAGCTCGTCGTGATGTTCGGGATTGCGGATCAGCCCACGCACCTGATGGCCCGCGCGCACGAGATGCGCGGCGATCGAGCCGCCGATAAAACCGCTTGCGCCTGTAACGAAAATCTTCAACACGTTCTCCTTGATGCAAAGACGAGGACCGCGGTCATCTCCACAGTCATCTGAATGGGACCTGTAGAACGCGCGAAAGCGCGAACTTCGGTCGACAGGCTTGCAGTATCGCGCGGCGGGATTTTCGCAAAAAGCGTGTTAGTCTCAAATCAATCTTGACTGTGGATCAACAATGAAAACGTCTACCGACGAGTTGCTGGTGTTCGTCACCGTGATCGACAGCGGCTCGATCACGGCGGCGGCCGAGAAACTGGGGCAGACCGTCTCCGGTGTGAGCCGCGCGCTCACGCGTCTCGAACAGAAGCTCGACACCGCGCTGGTGCGGCGTACGACGCGGCGCCTGCATCTGACCGAGGAGGGCGACGCGTTTCTCGGCCGCGCCCGCGCGATTCTCGATGCGCTGGAGGAGGCCGAGGAATCGGTCGCGCGGGGCCGCGAACGGCCGTCGGGGCGCTTGCGCATCGATGCCGCGTCGCCGTTCATGCTGCATTGCGTGGCGCCGCATATGACCGCGTTTTCGGCGCTGTATCCGGAAATCCGGCTCGAGCTGACCAGCAACGAACGGATCGTCGATCTGCTCGAACAGAAGGTCGATATCGCGATCCGGATCGGCGCGCTGCAGGATTCGACGCTGCATGCGCGCGCGCTCGGCAGCAGCAGGTTGCGCGTGCTCGCGAGCCCGGCGTATCTGGCCGAGCACGGCGAGCCCACGACGCTGGATACGTTGCGCACGCATCGTTTGATCGGCTTTACCGCGCCCGAGCATCTGAATCGCTGGCCGCTGCGCGAGGGCGGCCGGGGCGGGAAGCGCGGCAAGAGCCACGGCAAAAGTCACGGCAAGACTCACGGCAAGACTCACGACGACGAAGCCGCGCGGCTGAAAATCGAGCCGTCGATCACCGCGTCGAGCGGCGAGACGTTGCGGCAACTCGCGCTATCCGGATGGGGCATCGCCTGTCTGGCCGACTTCATGACCGCCGCCGACGTGCGCGAAAAACGCCTTGTGCCGATTCTCGGTAACCTGACCATCGAAGAACGGCAGCCGGTGAACGCGGTGTATTACCAGAGCGCGTCGCTCGCCGGGCGCGTGCAGTGCTTCCTCGATTTCATCGCGGCGCGGGTCAGGCTTTAAGCGAGTCGTCCGTCCGTCTCTACGACATGCCCGACACGCCCATTGGCGTGACTCGGTGCGCTCTCCTATAACTCTGTTATCGGCCTCACGGCATGCCATCGCAGCTACGCGTGATTTTTGACGCGTGGCACTGTGCGCAATGAAGGTGTATATACAAGTTAATGCGCAAGGACGCATGAGGTCGCGGCAAACGAAACGTGCGACCGCCTTCACAACGCCAGCGGGCAAGGATCCTGATCTGCCGTCCAGCAACACATTCGGCTAATGGAAATCCCCAGGCATGAAATCTTGAAAAATAAGTTGTATATACAAGATCGGCCCGCTAGACTTATTTGAACTTGTATAGACAGGACCACAACCATGATTCTGAAGCCCGGCTATCTGACCCTCCCGCAACTGCGCCAGATCGCGCGTGAACACGTCACGCTGCAACTCGATCCCGCCAGCCACGCCGCTATCGACGCCTGCGCGCAGGCCGTCGCCGACATCACCGCCAAGGGCGAACCGGCCTACGGTATCAACACCGGTTTCGGCCGCCTCGCCAGCACGCATATCCCCCGCGAACAACTCGAACTGCTGCAGCGCAATCTGGTGCTGTCGCATGCGGTCGGCGTCGGCGAGCCGATGTCGCGCCCGGTCGTGCGTCTGCTGATGGCACTCAAGCTGTCGAGTCTCGGGCGCGGTCATTCGGGCATCCGCCGCGAAGTGATGGAAGCGCTGATCACGCTGTTCAACGCCGACGTGCTGCCGGTGATTCCGGTCAAGGGTTCGGTCGGCGCATCGGGCGACCTCGCGCCGCTCGCGCATATGTCGGCGGTGCTGCTCGGCGTCGGCGAAGTGTTCGCGAAAGGCGAGCGCATCGCGGCCACCGAGGGTCTCGCGCTGGTCGGTCTCAAGCCGATGACGCTGCAAGCGAAGGAAGGCCTCGCGTTGCTGAACGGCACGCAGGCATCCACCGCGCTTGCGCTCTACAACATGTTCGCGATCGAAGATCTGTACCGCACGGCGCTGGTGGCCGGCGCGCTGTCGGTCGACGCGGCGATGGGTTCGGTCAAGCCGTTCGATGCGCGCATTCATGAATTGCGCGGCCATCAAGGGCAGATCGACGCGGCGGCCGCTTATCGCTCGCTGCTGCAGGGCTCGGCGATCAACGTGTCGCACGCCGATTGCGACAAGGTGCAGGACCCGTACAGCCTGCGCTGCCAGCCGCAAGTGATGGGCGCATGTCTCGACCAGATGCGTCAGGCCGCCGAAACGTTGCTGCGCGAAGCCAACGCAGTCTCCGACAATCCGCTGATTTTCCCGGACACCGGTGAAGTGCTGTCGGGCGGCAACTTCCACGCGGAGCCGGTCGCGTTCGCAGCCGATAACCTCGCGCTTGCCGCGTCCGAAATCGGCGCGCTCGCCGAGCGCCGTATCGCGCTGTTGATCGACGCGACGCTGTCGGGTCTGCCGCCGTTCCTCGTCAAGGATGGCGGCGTGAACTCCGGCTTCATGATCGCCCACGTAACGGCCGCGGCGCTCGCGTCGGAAAACAAGACGCTTGCGCACCCGGCTTCGGTCGATTCGCTGCCCACTTCCGCGAACCAGGAAGACCACGTGTCGATGGCGACCTTCGCTGCGCGCAAGCTCGGCGACATCGCCGAGAACACCGCGAACATCCTGTCGATCGAACTGCTCGCCGCCGCCCAGGGCGTCGATCTGCGCGCGCCGCACAAGACCAGCCCGAGCCTGCAGAAGGTGATGGACACCGTGCGCCGCGACGTCGCGCACTATGAGCTCGATCACTATTTCGCGCCGGATATCGCGGCGATCACGAAGCGCGTGCAGGACGGCACGATCGCGAAACTGTGCCCGTTCTCGTTCGTTTCCGAGCAATAAGCGGTCAGGCACGCGGATCACGCTAATGAATGCACCCGCTTATCAAGGCATCAAGGACTTCATCCTCGCGCGCATTCATGCGGGCGAGTGGGCCGAAGGCGACCAGGTGCCCTCCGAGAACGAGTTGGCGCGCGAGTTCAACGTCGCGCGCATGACGGTCAACCGCGCGTTGCGCGAGTTGACCTCGGAGCAGGTGCTCACACGCGTGCAAGGATCGGGCACCTTCGTTGCCCGTCCGAAGTACGAGTCGACGTTGGTCGCGATTCGCAGCATCTCCGATGAAATCGTCGCGCGCGGCCATCGCTATCACGCGAAGGTGCTCACCATCGGCGCGAGCATCGCCGATGAAACGCTCGCCGAGGAAATGCAGGTCAATGAGGGCAGCCCGGTGTTTCATTCGCGCGTGCTGCATTTCGAAAACGACGAGCCGGTGCAACTGGAAGAACGCTGGGTGAACCCGGTGGTCGCGCCCGAATACGCTCTGCAGGACTTTACGAACACGACGCCGAACCAGTACCTCGTGCGCGTCGCGCCCTTGCAGCGCGTCGAATACCGGATCGAAGCGCTGGCGGCTGACGACGGCACGCGCGAACTGCTGAACATGGACGAACGCGAGCCGTGCCTGGTGCTGCACCGGCGCACCTGGTCGCAAGGGCAGGTCGCGTCGATCGCCAATCTGTGGCATCCCGGCACCCGCTATCGCTTTACTGGGCACTTCTGAATTTGCGTAGCCCGTCTTCACCGAATCTTTATCGAACATCGTCAAGCATCCCGAGGGACACCATGAACAATCCGAAACATATCGATCCGCGTCTTGACCCCACCCGCACGATCCGCGCGCCGCGCGGCGCGGACAAGACCTGCAAGACCTGGATCGCGGAAGCCGCGTACCGGATGATTCAGAACAATCTGGATCCCGAAGTTGCCGAGCACCCGCACGCGCTCGTCGTGTACGGCGGCATTGGCCGCGCCGCGCGCAACTGGGATTGCTTCGACCAGATCCTCGCGTCGCTGAAAGACCTGAACGAAGACGAAACGCTGCTGATTCAATCGGGCAAGCCGGTCGGCGTGTTCCGCACGCATGCGGACGCACCGCGCGTGCTGCTCGCGAACTCGAACCTCGTGCCGCATTGGGCGACGTGGGAACATTTCCACGAACTCGACCGCAAGGGCCTGATGATGTACGGCCAGATGACGGCCGGCAGCTGGATCTATATCGGCAGCCAGGGCATCGTGCAGGGCACGTACGAAACCTTCTTCTCGGTCGCGAACCAGCATTTCAACGGCGATCCGAAGGGCCGTTGGATCCTGACCGGCGGTCTCGGCGGCATGGGTGGCGCGCAGCCGCTCGCGGCGACGATGGCCGGTTTCTCGATGATCGCGGTCGAATGCGACGAGACGCGCATCGACTTCCGCCTGAAAACGCGCTACGTCGATAAAAAGGCAAAGACGCTCGACGAAGCGCTCGCGATGATCGACGAAGCGAAGCGTAGCGGCAAGCCGGTGTCGATTGGTTTGCTGGGCAACGCCGCCGATGTGTTCGCCGACTGCGTCGCGCGCGGCATCACGCCGGATTGCGTGACCGACCAGACGAGTGCGCACGATCCGATTCACGGCTACCTGCCGCAAGGCTGGACGGTGGAAGACTGGCGCGAGCGTCAGAAGACCGCGCCGGACAGCATCGTGACGCCGGCCAAGCAGTCGATGGCGAAACACGTGCAGGCGATGCTGACACTGCAGCAGCGCGGTGCCGCGACGCTCGACTACGGCAACAACATCCGTCAGATGGCGCTGGAAATGGGTGTTGAAAACGCGTTCGATTTTCCGGGCTTCGTGCCCGCGTATATCCGCCCGCTGTTCTGCGAAGGCAAGGGCCCGTTCCGCTGGGTCGCGCTGTCGGGCGATCCGGAAGACATCTACAAGACCGATGCGAAGGTCAAGGAACTGATTCCGGACGATCCGCATCTGCACAACTGGCTCGATATGGCGCGTGAGCGCATTGCGTTTCAGGGTCTGCCCGCGCGTATCTGCTGGGTCGGCGTGAAGGATCGCTATCGTCTCGGCCAGGCGTTCAACGAGATGGTCAAGAACGGCGAACTGAAGGCGCCGATCGTGATCGGCCGCGATCACCTCGACACCGGTTCGGTCGCGAGCCCGAACCGCGAGACCGAGTCGATGAAGGACGGCTCGGATGCGGTCAGCGACTGGCCGCTGCTCAATGCGCTGCTGAACACCGCGGGCGGCGCGTCGTGGGTGTCGCTGCATCACGGTGGCGGCGTCGGCATGGGCTTCTCGCAGCATGCGGGCGTCGTGATCGTCGCGGACGGCACGGATGCCGCGAAGGAGCGCCTCGGCCGCGTGCTGTTCAACGATCCGGCCACCGGCGTGATGCGTCACGCGGATGCGGGCTATGAACTCGCGCAGCAGACCGCACGCGAGGCAGGCCTGAATCTGCCGATGCTGGGCCGCTGATCGTGGCCGCAGTCAGCGGAGTTAGCGACGTCAACGGCGCGGCGAACGTCACGCTGATTCGCGGCGCCGACCTCGTGGCGGCGCCGTGGAAGAACGGCGGCGGCGTGACGCGCGAAGTGGCCGCGTTTCCCGCACGCCAGCCAGGCGACGCGCCCGGCGATTTCATGTGGCGCGTGAGCGTCGCCGATGTCGCGCAGGCGGGGCCGTTCTCGCGTTTCGACGGCGTCGACCGCACGCTCGCGCTGCTGTCCGGCGCGGGAATGCTGCTCGACGAGATGGATGGCGCGAGCGTCGTGAAAACGCATGCGCTGACACAGCAGCTCGATATCGCACGTTTCGACGGCGAAGCGCGCATCGACGCGCGGCTCGTCGACGGTGCGACGCGCGACTTCAACCTGATGGTACGGCGCGATGTGGCGCGCGGCGAAGTCGAGGTATGGCGCGCCGGGGCGCAGCTACGTGCGCTCGACGGCGACGTTGTGCTGCTGTTCTGCGCGAGCGGCGCGATCACCGTGACGCTGATGGGTGGCGATGCGCAGGCCCGGAAACTCGACAGCGGCGACACGCTGCGTATCGACGCAGCAGATGCACTGGCATGCACGCTGACGGATGACGGCGCGGACGACGGCGCGGTGCTGGCCGTCCGCATTCGCTATACGCGATGACGAATTCGCGCGACCATCATCCGGCGCGCGCGTGCGACACACCAACACAGACAACGCAACAGGCTGGCTGCAAAGAGCATGCGATGAAGCAAACCGTCTGGCATCACCTGAAACTATGCCCGCAGGGCGATCCTCAACAGACGCTCGCCGATGCGGCGATCGCGGTCGAAGACGGCCGCATCGCGTGGCTCGGCGCCGCGGCCGATCTGCCCGCGCGATACGCCGCGTGGCCGCGCGAAGATCTGCGCGGCGCATGGGTGACGCCTGGGCTCGTCGATTGCCATACGCACCTCGTGTACGGCGGTCAGCGCGCGGACGAATTCGCGCAGCGCCTCGCGGGCGTCAGCTACGAAGAGATCGCGCGGCAGGGCGGCGGGATCGTGTCGACGGTACGCGCAACGCGTGCCGCGGACGAAGCCACGCTGTTGCGGCAAGCGGCCGCGCGGCTCGAACCGCTGCTCGCCGAAGGCGTGACCGCGATCGAAATCAAATCCGGCTATGGGCTCGATCTCGCGAACGAGCGCAAGATGCTGCGCGTCGCGCGGCAACTCGGCGAGCGCTATCCGGTTACTGTCTATACGACGTTTCTCGGCGCGCATGCGCTGCCACCCGAATTCGCGGGCCGTGCTGATGCGTATATCGACGAAGTCTGCAACACGATGCTGCCCGCGCTCGCCGGCGAAGGCCTCGTCGATGCGGTCGACGTATTCTGCGAGCGCATCGGCTTTTCGCTCGAACAGAGCGAGCGTGTGTTCAATGCGGCCGAGCGTTTCGGCCTGCCGGTCAAGATGCATGCCGAGCAGTTGTCGAACGGCGGCGGCACGGCGCTTGCCGCGCGCCATCGCGCGCTGTCGGCGGATCACCTCGAATTCCTCGACGAAGCCGGCGTGGCCGCGATGAAAGAGTCGGGCACGGTCGCGGTGTTGCTGCCGGGCGCGTACTACTTCATCCGCGAGACGCAGTTGCCGCCGCTCGAACTGCTGCGCCGCTACGAAGTGCCGATCGCGATTTCCACCGATAGCAACCCCGGCACGTCACCCGCCACATCGCTGCTATTGATGATGAACATGGCGAGCACGCTGTTTCGCATGACCGTGCCCGAAGTGCTGCAAGGCGTGACGGCGCATGCGGCGCGCGCGCTAGGCAAGAGCAACAGGCACGGCAAGCTGGAGGCTGGACGCGCGGCCGATTTCGCGGTGTGGTCGGTGGATTCGCTTGCCGAGCTGGCTTACTGGATTGGGCGTCCGTTGTGCGCGCGAGTCGTGCGCGCGGGCGAGACTGTTTATACGCGGCGTGAATTGAATTAAAACCTGCGAACTAGAACCTGAGAGATGACGCAATCCAATCAATCGTTGTTCGCCGCGGATGCTTACCTGCCCGATGGCTGGCGCCGTAACGTGCTGCTCGAATGGGACGCCAGCGGCACGCTGAGCGCGGTTACGCCCGATCATGCCGGTGTCCCCGCCGGCGTGCCGCAAGCGGCGGGGCCGCTGATGCCCGGCATGCCCAATCTTCATTCGCATGCGTTCCAGCGCGCGATGGCGGGCCTCACCGAGTATCGCGCCGCATCCGCCAACGGCGCGACGGATAACTTCTGGTCGTGGCGCGACCTGATGTATCGCTTCGCCGCGCGCATCACGCCCGAAGGGCTGGCGAGTGTCGCGCAGTGGCTCTACATCGAGATGCTGAAGGCGGGCTATACGTCGGTGTGCGAGTTCCACTACGTGCATCATGCGCAGGACGGCAACCGCTACACGAATCAGGCCGAGCTCGCGCAACGCGTCGTCGATGCGGCGTCGGCCGCCGGCATCGGTATCACGATGCTGCCGGTGCTGTATCAGTACAGCGGCTTCGGCGAGCAGGCACCGCGCGACGATCAGCGCCGCTTCATCAATACGCCGGACAGTCTGCTCGATCTGCTCGGCACTTTGCGCGCCGCGCGGCCTGAACATGCGGCGCTGCGCTACGGCGTCGCGCCGCATTCGCTGCGCGCGGTGTCGCAGGCGTCGCTGCGCGCGTTGCTCGATGGCATCGCTGCGGATGCGCCGGTGCATATCCATGTCGCCGAACAGACCGCCGAGGTCGACGCATGCGTTCAAACCGAAGGCGCGCGTCCGGTGCAATGGCTGCTCGATCGTTTCGATGTGGACGGCCGCTGGTGTCTGGTGCACGCGACCCATGTCGATGCGAACGAAACGCTCGCGCTGGCAAAGAGCGGCGCGGTGGCTGGCCTGTGCCTGACCACCGAGGCCAATCTCGGCGACGGCATTTTTCCGGCGCACGACTATCTCGCTGCGAACGGCCGCATCGGCGTCGGCTCGGATAGCCATATCGGCGTCGACTGGCGCGCGGAGCTGCGGTTGCTCGAATACGGCCAGCGTCTGACACGGCGGCAGCGCAACGTGCTCGCGTCGGCCGACGCGCCGTATGTCGCGGACCGGCTGTTCGACGCGGCACTCGACGGCGGCGCGCGCGCCACCGGTCGCGCGGTCGGCGCATTGCGCGTCGGCCATCGCGCTGACTGGCTGGTGCTCGACGCCGCGCATTCGAGCATCGCCGAACATGCGCGCGAAGCGTGGTTGTCGGGCGTTGTATTCTGCGAGCACGGCGAGACGCCGATTCGCGACGTCTATGCAGGCGGTGTCAAGGTCGTCGACAATCGCAGGCATCGCGACGAAGAGGGCGCCTATGCACGCTATCGCGCGGCGCTCGCGGAACTGCTGAAATAGCGCGCTTGCCGAACCCATTCCCCGCTCCATGGATTCCGGACTGACATGACTGCTTCGACCACTTCCCCGGTTTTCTCGCTGCATCAGGGCAGCATCCCGCTGCTGATCTCGATTCCGCATCTGGGCACGCAGATCCCCGCCGACATCGCCGCGACGATGACACCCGTCGCGCAACGCACCGACGATTGCGACTGGCATCTCGATCGCCTGTACGCATTCGCGAAGCGCATGGGCGCGTCGATTCTGACGCCTTCCTACGCGCGCTACGTGGTCGACCTGAACCGCCCGCCCGATGGCGCGAACCTGTACCCGGGACAGGACACCACGGGCTTGCTGCCAGTCGATACGTTCGACAAGGAAGCGCTCTATCTCGACGGTCATCTACCGGACGACGCCGAACTCGCGCGTCGTCGCGACGTGTACTGGAAGCCGTATCACGCCGCGCTCGCGGGCGAACTCGCGGTGTTGAAGGCAAAGCACGGCAAGGTGCTGCTGTGGGAAGCGCATTCGATCCGCTCGCGTGTACCGCGTTTCTTCGAAGGACGTCTGCCGGATTTCAACTTCGGCACGTCGAACGGCGCGAGCGCGGCGGCGGGCGTCGCCGATGAACTGGCCGCGATCGTCGAGCGGCATGGCGGCTATACGGCGGTCGCGAACGGCCGCTTCAAGGGCGGCTATATCACGCGCGAATACGGGCAGCCGGCGCAGGGCGTGCATGCGGTGCAGCTCGAACTGTCGCAGATCACGTATATGGAAGAACACATGCCCTACGCGTACGACGAAGCTCTCGCGGCGAAGATCGAGCCGCTGCTCGAAGCGCTCGTGAGCGCCGCGCTCGCGCGTGTCGAAGCGGCCTGATAAACCGTCTCTGATGTATGCCTGCGGCTAACGTAGGCATCGGCATAGTGACAGTCATCTGCAAGTCACGATGAAAGCGACGCGATAAGAATCGCGTCGCCGGTCAATCCTGTTCCCTCTATTTCTTCACCTCACGCGAATCGCGGCGGCGCGCTATGTGCACGCTTGCGTGCGAGCGCGCATGTCGACTTGCGCACAGTGCGCGTCACGAAACAGCCCGCACAGAACGTCAATCCGCACTTCACCCTGAGTGTCCCCTTAGCGGATCGCGAACGTGTAACAGCATGTGTCCGTGATTGCGTGCCGGCCGGTTCACGTGGCATCTATGTGACGTCAAAGGCGTGCGCAAACCGTGCCGCGCGAGCGGCGAAAAAAAAGCCCCGCGTGAGCGGGGCTCTTCGATGCGTGCCGCGCCTCGAGGACACGGCATCACCGCCATTAATGGCAGCGCGTTTCCCAGTGGTGGTGAACGCGCACTTTGTGGCATTCACGATGATGCGGATTAGCCTGGGCGGGAGCGATGGCGCTCAGAGTGACAACGGCTGCGGCAACGGCGAGAACGATTTTCTTCATTACAAAACCCTTAAGTCAATGTTGTGGAGCAATCAATGCAGCACGGCGCGTGCCGCATCGGCGTGTAAGCATGCCACATTGCGCGGTCAAAAACAGGTGCGACACGTGCATCCGTGTGTCGATGCAACACGAAAAACGCTGTAAAAGCCCTGTAAACAGGCTAAGGCGGAAGATCGACGAATTTCGGCGCGCCATTGCGCGTCGCTTTGACATCGACGCAACAGCCGCCCGCGAATCGCGCGCACGGGATTGCATGCGATGCGCCGAAGCGGCTACCCTTTCAAAACGATGACGTGAGCGAGGCCGTCATCGGTTCATCGGGCAACAGGAAGGAAGACCCTGCGATGGAAGATTCCGAGGAATTGCTGCTGCCAGTGTGGCGAGCGAATCTGGTGCTGCTGACCGGCGAGATCGGTGCCGCGAACCGGCTCGCGCGCATGATGACCTTCTCCGCGAGTTATCTGAAGCTGATGCTCGCGGGCCAGCGCGAATTCAGCGAGGAATTCGTGCGCGGCGTCGAAGCGGTCACCGGCTTGCCGGGCGGCTGGATGGACGTGCCCCATGCCGGACACGAGATTCCCCCCAATGCGCGCGACGCGATCGACAACGAGCAGCCGCTCGCGCGCTTTCGCGGTACCGCGCATCCGGTGCGCAAGAAAACGGTGCTGCGGCCCGAACCGATCTTCGGTCAGCCGGCGCCCACGCGGCGCATCGAGGACGACACGGTCGATGTCGAGGCGAACCGGCGTCACGCGCATTTCCGCAAGGTGCGTGAGCTTGCGACGCAGGAAGTGCGACGCTTCGAACGCCACCTCGTTCATGCGCCGGTGGAGCTCACGACGATGCGCGCGAAAGTCGAGGACGTGATCGCTGCCGCCGAACTCGACGAGCGCATCGTCGCGGACTTGGCCGGCCGGCTCGAACAGATCGACAAGCATCGGCACATGTTGCTCAGGCATGTGGAAAAGTTGCAGGAATTGTTAAGCCAGCTTGACAGCGGAGATTGATGCCGAAGCGCGAGATGTAGCCGGAGCCGTCAGCGCGTTGCGGCGGCGCGCGTGAAATTCGGCTTCGAGCCGCCACGTGACGCCGTCCGCTTCGAGCGCGACGCCGGTCCAGCAGAACGAATCGGGCGTGATATCGGTGAAATTCCAGCGGATCGGCGTACCGTCCGCATGCCGGCCGATCTGCACCAGATCGTCGCCGATGCGCCGGCCGGTCAGCTCGTCGCGCTGGCCGGTGCGCGGATTCCAATAAGTGACGCGCCATAGCCGCGTTGTCGCGTCCCAGATGCGCAGCGTCGTGCCATACATCGCGTCGCTGCTATCGCGCTGCGGCCGCATGATCCATACGTCCTGTACCGCGCGGCCTTCGAGTACCCAGCCGAAATGAATCTCGCCGCGTCGCGGTGCGTCGCGAAGGTCGGCTCGGTAGTGCACGACGTCCATGTCCCAACTGCCGATCAGCCAGCCGTACAGGTCGTCCGCGGCGGCGATGTCGGCCGCGCGCGAGGGGGCGCTCAGCGCGGTTGGGAAGCCGTTCGTGAGGTCGCTCGTGGGACTGATGTCGGGTCTGTTCATGTTGTGTGCTCCTTGAGTCAGGTGGCGACGACGTGTCGATCCGTATTGGCGAAAGCGGTACGAAGCCGGCACAAACCGCCCGCTTCGCCGATGTGCTACAACCACGATACGGAGCTGACCGAGGTGCATCTTGGGAAAAATTGCCGTCACGTTGCAGCAGGCGTTGGCGCGGCGCGAGCGCGACGGCGCGCGCGGCGGCGTCGCTTCGCGCGTGCTTGCCGCAGGCAACGGCTGGAACGTCGCGGATCTGCTATGCACGTTCGGTCCGCGCGATCCGTCGTTCGAGGAGCGCCACGACGGCGTGTGCATCGCGATGGTCGTGGCCGGCTCGTTCGACTATCGCGCGGCGCCTGGACGCGAACTGCTGACGCCGGGCGCGCTGCTGCTCGGCAATACCGGCGAGTGCTTCGAATGCGGGCATCGTCACGGCCCGGGCGATCGTTGCATTGCATTTCGCTATGCGCCGGGCTACTTCGAACGGCTTGCCGCCGATGCTGGGCTCGCCGGTGGTCAACTGAATTTCCGGTGCGCGAGTGTGCCGGCGCTGCGCAAGCTGGCGCCGCTGATTGCGCGAGCTTGCGTGGCGACGAGCGGTGCGAGCAGTGAGGGCAATGCGGGTGATGAAAGCGAACGCGCCGAAAGCGCTGAAAGCACGGAGAACGGAACGGGCGCACGGCAGAGCGCGTGGGGCGAACTCGCGGTCGAGCTTGCTACCGCGACGCTGCACGTGGCCGGCGCGTTGACCCACGCACCGGCGCCCGCGAGCGCGACAGCCCGCTCGCGCGTCGCGCAGATCGTGCGCCTGATCGACGACACGCCCGGCGCGCCGCATACGCTGACGAATCTCGCCGCGGCGGCGGGCGTCAGCGACTTCTATTTCCTGCGCACATTTCAGCAGGTCACCGGCGTGACACCGCATCAATATCTGCTGCGCGCGCGCCTGCGGGCCGCGGCACTGCGCTTGCGCGATGGTGACGAGAAGATCGTCGATATCGCGCTCGATTGCGGCTTCAACGATCTGTCGAATTTCAATCACGCGTTTCGCGCGGAGTTTGCCGCGAGTCCGCGCACGTGGCGCGCGCGGGGCGGGGCGCTTCGCTCATGACGCGCGCTTGTGCGTTTGCCGGCATCGATGCGGCCGTCGCGCGACGCATGCGCGTTGTCGCGCGGCTTACCTGGTTGCTTGCCGTACCGTTTGCGCCGCCGCGCGTGTCTTCGTTCGCCGTACCGCTTATCACGGCGCTCATCACATTACTGCCCGCGTGCATCGCCGCATTCCCGACCCTCGCGGCCGCCGACGAAATCTCCACCACCAGCGACGAACCCGCGCCGTCGACAATCGAGCGCGACGTCCATCTGTTCGAGATCCAGAAAGACGGCTCCATCGAGGAACACGACGACACCGTGCTGCGCGCCGATACCGCAAGCGGTGTCGACGATATCGCGCAGCGCTACGTGTGGTTCAACAAGGACATCGAGCAGGTGCAACTGCTGGCCGCCGAGACGATCGACCCCGACGGCAGCGCGCACCCGGTCGGCCCGGAAGCGATTCGCGACGTGCAGGAGCCGCGTTCGGCCGGCGCGCCGAGTTTCGAGGACGGCGTGTTGCGCACGGTGATCTTTCCCGGCGTCGAGCGCGGTTCGCGCGTGCATCTCGCGTTTCGCAAGACTCGCGCGAGGCCGTTGCAGGCCGGCACGTTCGCGTATCTGGTCGAACCGTCGCGTGAGCCCGTCGAGCTGCAGCGGCTGATCTTCGATCTGCCCGCCGATGTGCCGCTGTACGCCGATGCGCGTGGCTATGTCGCTTTGCCGCCGGTCACCGCGAACGGCCGCACCCGCTACGAGTTCGACTACCGGCACGGGCCGTACGCGCGTCTCGAAGCCGGCGCGGTCGGTTACGCGAACTGGGGCGACCGGCTGATGGTGTCGACGGTGCCGGACTTCGCGAGCTTCGCCGCGCGCTATCGCGGACCCGCGAGCAACGACGCGACGCGCGACGACGCTGCAATCGTCCACCTCGCGCGGAGCCTGACCGAAGGACTCACGGATCCGCGCGCGAAAGCCCGCGTGCTGTATGACTGGATGCGTCTGAACATCCGCTACGTCGCGCTGTTTCTCGGCGAGACGGCGGCGATTCCGCACAAGGCCGCCGATATCCTGCGCAACCGCTATGGCGACTGCAAGGATCACGTCGCGCTATACGGTGCGCTGCTAGCCGCGGTGGGTATTCAAAGCGAAGCGGTGCTGCTCAATCTCGGGCCGTACTACAGCTTGCCGGCGGTGCCCGGTTACGGCACGAGCGCGATCAATCACGCGATCATCTGGATTCCGGAACTGTCGCAATTCGCGGATACGACCGCGGGCGGCACCGAATTCGGCTATCTGCCGGCGGGCGTGATGGACCGGCCGGTGCTGCTCGTCGATCAGGGCGTGCTCGCGCGTACGCCGGCCACGCAGACGCGCGAGCGCAGCGCGCGCGTGCAGATCGAGATCGACGACGCCGGCACTGCGCACTACGCGTACCGCGTCGAGGATACGGGCTATACCGCCGAGATCGAACGCAACACGTTCCGGCGCGCGACGCGGCAGCGCGCGCAGCAGATCGCCGCGAGCCGTCTGTTGCAGACCGGCCTGCATGGCAGCGCGCAATTGCAGACCGACGATGTCGCGATAACGAGCGGCCCGTTCGCAACGTCGATGCAGGGCAGCGTGCCGCATCTGCTGTGGCGCGACGGCACCACCGCGTTGCCTGCTCTGACGAGCCTGTCGGGCGGCATGGCTTCGCAGGTCGACACGTGGCTCGCCGAGCCGGTGAGAACGCAGCCGTGGGCATGCATCGGTGGCGAGTTCGACGAGACGCTGGAAATGACGCTGCCGCGTTTCGCGCGCATCACGGATCTGCCGGCGGACACCACGCTCGACGATCCGATGCTCGCGTTTTCGTCGCACTACGTGTTCGATCCGACCACGCGGACCTTGCAGGTGCGCCGACATCTGCGCGCCGCGTTCGGCCATCAGATGTGCACCGCCGACGAATTCGCGGCGCTGCGCGACGACCTCGTACGCATCGAGCGCGATCTCGATGCGCAGGTGATAGTCAGGGCAACGGGGAAATAGCGGCGCTATACAACGAAGCGGCCCCGCATCGGCTCGTCACCGTGCGGGGCGCCTTGGCGCGAACGGATACTGCTTACGCGATTACGTGCCGCTCTTCGTGACGACCGGCACCCACGCGCCGTTCTTCACCTGATACAGCGTCGATGCGCCGCTCTTCAACGCACCGTTGCTGTCGAACGAAATCTTGCCCGTTACGCCGTCGTAGTCGATCGACTTCAACACCGGGCGGTACACGTTCGGCGAGTCGGACTTGGCCTTTTGCATCGCCCTGATCGCGACCCACGCGCCGTCGTAGCCGAACGGTGCATAAGACAGGATATCGACGCCGAACTCCTTCTTGAACTTCGTCGAGAAGTCCTTGCCGCCGGGTAGCTGGGCGAGCGGGCGGCCGTACTCCCAGGCCATCACGCCGTCGGCGGCGTCGCCGGCGAGCTTGATGAAGTCCTCGTCCATCACACCGCCGCCGCCGACCAGTTGCGCGGTCAGGCCAAGCTGCTTCATGCGTCGCGCGAAGCCTGCCGCCTGGCTGTCGAGTCCGCCGAAGAACACGAGGTCCGCATTGGCGCCCTTGAACTTGGTGATCTGCGTGCTGAAGTCGACCGCGTGGTTGTCGGTGTAATCGCGCGCGACGATCGTGCCGCCGTGCGCCTTCACCGCTTTCTCGAACTCGTCGGCTTCGCCCTGACCGAACGCGGTGCGGTCGTCGATGATCGCGATGCGCTTGGCCTTCGTCACCTCGACCGCGTAGACGCCCGCGTTGCCGGCGTTTTGCGCATCCGTCGAAATCACCATGAACGCGTTCGTGAAGCCGCGGCCTGTGATGATCGGATTCGTCGCGGCCGGGTCGAGCATCGGAATGCCGGCCTGTTCGTAGACCTGCGAGGCCGGAATCGTCGTGCCGGAGTTGAAGTGGCCGACCACCACCGCGACGCCCGAGTCGACGAGCTTCTGCGCAGCCTGCACGCCGACGCGCGGGTCGGCCTGATCGTCCTGCGAGACCAGTTCGAAATGCGCGACCTTGTCGCCGATCTTGATCTTCTTCGCGTTGGCTTCGTTGATCGCGAGCCGCACGCCGTTTTCCAGGTCCTTGCCGTAGCCGGCGTTGGCGCCCGTCAGTGGCGCGGCAAAACCGATCTTGACCGGCAGGTCGTCGGCGAGACTGGCGAGCGGAGCGATGGCGAACATGGCGCCAACGAGCATGGCGACGGGTTTGAGCGTGTTTTGAATACTCATGGTCTCTCCTGGCATCGACGGTGTGATGAAATCGGCAAGACAGCAACAAGTAACGCAACAGGCAATGCAACCAGCAACTCAAACGGACAGGCGCAAACTGCAACGCGATACAACGCAGGAAGCCGAAGCAATACCCGCGTATCGACAGACTAAGAACGATCGGTTGCCCGTCACAACGCTGGAATACGCGCGACGGCGTAGTGCTTTACAACGTGTGCGCGGACGCTCGATCTGCCGCGAATATAGGGAGCCAATTTGCGGTCGTCTTGGCAGTTCGTGGCGTTTTGGGTGCGCATTTCGGCACAGCTTCCGAGACCCGCATCGGCTGCTCAGGGAATGTGCGTATGGCGTGCAGGCCGGGTTGCCGCGACAGGCTCCGCATCGGGTGCGGATTACGGCATATGCTTAAGAAACCGGCGCGAGCGCGCCGGCCAGAGGGTGTTTGTTCCTGCTTCTTTCTGTTTACCGCTCGCCTTGCTGGCGCAGCAGTTCTTCACGCAGACGCAGCAACGGCGCCTTGGTGTCTTCGTCGGCCCAGGTATCGAGATCGTCGATGGCGCGCTGGCAACCATCGAGCACGACGTCGAGATCGACCGGCACGCCGTTGTTCAGCGCGAATTCGATGGTTTCGGCGAACTGCTGGCACTCGTCCTCGCCGTACGAGATGTCGAGATTGTCCGCGATGATTTCGGCGATGTTGCTGCGGGCCTTGTCGTCGGCCGTCACCATGTCGACGATGCCGCGCGCGACGGCCGGCGAGTAGTAGAGCGCGATATCGAGCCACTGCGTGGGATCGAAGTCGGCCTGGTCGAACTGGTTCTCGAAGAACTCGATCGCTTCCTGTTCGTGCACTTCGTCCGCGTCGACGCTGATGCACAACTGCTCAAAATATTCTTCCCGCTCGCTGCGGATATGACCGTCCATCGATGCCTCGTCTGCTGAATGCCGGATGCCTGGAAAATGGGTTGGCTCAGGAGGGGCGTTGAATCCCGATCCTGGCCCACGCGGCACGCATTATAGGACGCGTATCAGGCGCTATCCGCAACCCACGCATCGAACCACTCGCGCGGCTGCGCGATTTCGTTCTGCATCGCGACCAGTTCGAGTTCGTAGCGGCCCGCTTGCCAGGTCGCCTTGACCACCGCGTTCACCGCGGCGAGCGTGTGCTCGAACGCCGCGCGGATCGAATCGCCGAGCAACGTGCGCGCGACGAATACCGCGCTCGTCAGATCGCCGACGCCGACCGGCTGCCGCGCGAACGGATAGAGCGGGCGCTGGCCCATCCATGCTTCACGCGCGGTGACGACGAGCATGTTGAAGCGGTCGGCGGGGCTGTTGCGATCGAGCAGATGCTTGACGAGCACGAGCCGCGGCCCGCGTGCGAGCACTTCGCGGCATGCCGTGACCGCTTCTTCGAGCGTCTCGATTTCGCGGCCGACGAGGCGCTGCAATTCGGTGTGATTCGGCGCGATCGCGTCGGCCACCGCCGGCATCTCGCGCACCAGAAATTCTTCGATGCCGGGCTCGACATTGCACCCGCCGGTGGCGCCCATCACCGGATCGCAGAAGTACCACGCGCGCGGATTGACCGCCTTCACCGCCTTGACGATTTCGATCACCGCGCGCGCCTGCTCGGGCGTGCCGAGATAGCCCGACAGCACCGCGTCGCAGCGCGGCAGCATGCCGATCGCGCCGATGCCCTCGACGAGTTCTTCCATCTGCGAGGCGTCGATTGCGCTGCCGCTCCAGTGCCCGTATTGGGTGTGATTGGAGAACTGCACGGTGTTGAGAGGCCAGACGTTGACGCCGAGCCGGCACATCGGAAACACGGCCGCGCCATTGCCGGCGTGACCGAACACGACGTGGGACTGGATGCTCAGAACGTTTTTCGTCATGGTGAGGCTCGCGCAACCGGTCAGGCGCGATCAGGGAAACGGGAAGGGGCTGCGTTAGCGGGCTGATGAGTCGGACGCCGCGCGGCACGCATGTCTGATCCGGATGGCGCAGGAAAAATGCCTGCCTCGCGTCGTCCGGTTAATCAGCAAACAATACAGGAGTTTGACGGATGCGAGTCGATCCGCCCCTATTGTTGTTGCGCCGAACCATCACACGCCTTTCAAACTTTACGAAACCTGACACGCCGCGCACGGCCGCTGGGTCAGACGAGCTCCCGGTATAGCGCGAGATAGCGTTCGGCCGATGCGCCCCAGCCGAAGTCCTGGCGCATTGCACGCCGTTGCGCGGCTTTCCATTCGGTGCGCCGCCCGTACAGCGCGAACGCGCGGCGGATCGCCGTCGCGAGCCCGTTCGGCTCGAACCGCTCGAACACGAAACCGGTCGCGAGATCGTTGGCGAGATTTTCGAGCGATGCGTCGGCGACCGTATCGGCGAGACCGCCGACGCAATGCACGAGCGGCAGCGTCCCATAGGCGAGCGCATACAGCTGCGTGAGTCCGCACGGCTCGAAGCGCGACGGCACCGCGACCACGTCGCTGCCCGCGATGATCGTATGCGCGAGGGTTTCGTCGAAGCCGAGTTCGACCGCGACCGATTCCGGATGCGCCTGCGCGGCCCTCTTCAGGCCGGCTTCGAGCGCTGGATCGCCGGTGCCGAACACCACCAGCTGGCCGCCGCGCCGGACGATCTCCGGCACCACGCCGAGCAGCAGATCGAGACCTTTCTGCTCGGTCAGGCGACTCACGACGCCGAACAGCAGCGCATCGCTTTTCTGCGCGAGACCGAAGCGCTTTTGCAGCGCTTCCTTGCATGCGAGCTTGCCGGCGAGGCGTGTTGCGCTGTAGTGCGTCGCGACGAGCGCATCGTTGGCGGGATTCCACACCGTGTAGTCGACGCCGTTGAGGATTCCGCTCAGGTCGTGCGAGCGATGACGCAGTAGCGCGTCCAGCCCGCCGCCGTGCGCGATCGTCTGGATTTCGCGCGCATAGGTGGGGCTAACGGTCGTGATGCGGTCGCTGTAATAGAGCCCCGCCTTCAGGAACGACAGCTGGCCGTAGAACTCGACGCCGTGCATGCTGAAGAAGTCGGCCGGCAGACCGAGCTGGCCGAACTGATGCGCCGGGAAAATGCCCTGATACGCGAGGTTGTGAATCGTGAACACGCTGCGCGCAAGCGTGCACCCGTGTTCGCGTTCAGCCGCCTTCAGATAGGCGGGCGCGAGCCCCGCGTGCCAGTCGTGCGCATGAACGATCTGCGCCGACCACGTCGGGTCCAATTGCTGCGCGAGTTGCGCGGCGACCCAGCCGAGCAGCGCGAAACGCCGTGCGTTGTCGCCATAGGGCACGTGCTGGTCGTCCAGATATGGGTTGCCGGGCCGGTCGTACAGCGACGGCGCGCGGATCACGTAGACCGTGAGTCCGTTGGTGGGCAGCGTGCCGCGCTCGAGCGTCACGTCCGGTGCGTCGAAGCGGCGCCCCAGTTGCACGACTGGCTTCAGTTCGCGCAAACCGGCGAGCACCGCCGGAAAGCCGGGCAGCAGCACTCGCACATCGGCGCCAAGCTCGATCAGCGCGGACGGCAACGCGCCCGCGACGTCGGCGAGACCGCCCGTTTTGAGAAGGGGATACAGCTCGCTTGCGACGTGCAGGGCGCGAATCGTCATAGGCTGGGTCTCTGTCAGGTTGGCTCGGTTGCCTTCGGGGTTGCCAGGGACTGCTCGCCGCGCATCGCCGCCGCGTTGGCCGGCTGCTCGGCCGCTTATGGCCGCTCATGGACGCTTATGGCGGCCGGCGCGGGCAAGGCGGTATGCAACACGCGGCATGCGTGCGGAATGCGCACGCGTCGCGCACTACTTGCGCGCTATTTAGGCTGTTTGCGCAGCGCTTCTTCGGTGACGAGTACCACACCGTCGTCGGTGCGATAGAAGCGCTCGGCGTCGCGTGCCGCGTCTTCGCCGATCACGGTGCCTTCCGGGATCGAGCAGCCGCGATCGATCACCACCTTCTGCAGGCGGCAGCTCGCGCCGACCGTGACCTGCGGCAACAAGACTGCCTCATTGATGTTACAGAACGAACTCACTTTCACATTCGACGACAGCACCGAGCGCGAAATCTGCGAGCCCGAGATCACGCAGCCGCCACACACGATCAGGTTATTGCCGGAGCCCTGCAGCCCCTTCATGTCGCGCACGAACTTCGCGGGCGGCAGTTGCTCCTGATACGTCCAGATCGGCCAGCTGCGGTCGTACAGATCGAGCGTCGGGATCGTCGAGGCGAGATCGAGATTCGCGGCCCAGTACGCGTCGATCGTGCCGACATCACGCCAGTACGGTTCGACGTTCGGATCCGACGACACGCACGACATGCTGAACGGATGCGCGATCGCCGTGCCCTGGGTGACGACGCGTGGCAGGATGTCCTTGCCGAAGTCGTGATCGGTATCGATCGCCGCGATGTTTTCCTCGAGCAGCGAGTACAGGTAGTCGGCGTTGAACACGTAGATGCCCATGCTCGCGAGCGCGGTGTCGGGGCGGCCGGGCATCGCGGGCGGATCGGCCGGCTTTTCGACGAAGCCGGTCACGCGGCGGTTTTCGTCGACCGCCATCACGCCGAACGCGACCGCGTCCATGCGCGGCACCTCGATGCAGCCGACCGTGCAGTCCGCGCCGCTGTCCGCGTGATCGGCGATCATGCGCGTGTAGTCCATCTTGTAGATGTGGTCGCCCGCGAGCACGACCACGTACTTCGGACGGATCGAGCGGATGATGTCGAGGTTCTGGAACACCGCATCGGCGGTGCCGCGATACCAGTGCGCGCCTTCGACGCGCTGCTGCGCGGGCCACAGATCGATGAACTCGCCCATTTCGCCGCGCAGGAAGCCCCAGCCGCGCTGCAGATGACGCAGCAGCGAATGCGCCTTGTACTGCGTGACCACCGCGATGCGGCGGATGCCCGAATTCAGGCAGTTCGACAGCGCGAAATCGATGATCCGGTATTTGCCGCCGAAGTGAACCGCGGGTTTGACACGCTTGTTGGTGAGGGGCCCGAGGCGGGTGCCGCGTCCGCCCGCGAGAACGATCGCGAGCGTGGTGCGTTGCAGGTCGTTTAGCCGAGCCGGAGTGCTCATGTTTGTCTCCCATGCAAGTACTTGCTGATTGGTATGCCCCCGGGGTGATCTGATTGTGTGCGGTTAGCCGATGCGTCGACTCCTGCTGCAACGCGGGCCTGTTCGACTCGACATCTCCGCCGCGCTATCGGCTGGTCACCTGCTGTCTCGTCTTTTCAGGGCTTCACCGTCGCTGCTTTCCCGTCGCTGTTTTGCGGCCCTGTCAGCTAGTTCTAGCACCGATTCGACGCAAGCGAACAATGTTTATTGCACCCGTGACGCGCCGGGCCATCCTCGCACGATCGGCTTTCGCCGCGCAGCGCTCCGTGCGGCGAAGCACACAGAACGCGAGGTTATGCGCGTGCGAAGATCCGATTAGCCACGGATCGCAATATGCATGCCACGTTGCTGTCCGAGGCCGTACGCGCGGCGCCGATGTGCAAGGCCGATGTGTAAGGCTGCTCGCGCGAAGACGTTTGCGCGATGCGGTTGCGCGGTTGGCGGCGTTATCCGGCGGTGCGTCGTAGAATCGTGCGCTCCCGGTGGACAGGTCGGCGCGGACTGCCGCGACACCGATCCACGTCCGTTCACTGTTGCGTTCTTTTCCCGAAAATGCCGATGAGTCTCCGCCGCTTACCCTCGCTAGCCCTGTTGAGTATCTGCGCTTGCGTCGCGATGTCCATGGTGTCCGCCGGTGCTGATGCCGCCACGCCGGCCGGCGCGCGGAGCGACACGAGTCCGCCGGCCGCGAGCGCCGCCGCGTCCGCATCCGCGCCTGCCGTCGAGGATCCGGGGCCGGCCTACGGACCGGAGCTTGAAGGTTTCAACTATCCCGCGCCGGTCGCGCGCTTCGAGTTCACATCGCAAGGCGTGCCGTTGCAGATGGCCTACATGGACGTCAAACCGGCGCATCCGAACGGCCGCACCATCGTGTTGCTGCATGGCAAGAACTTCTGCTCGGCGACGTGGGATGCGACGATCCATCGCTTGAGCGATGCTGGCTATCGCGTGGTTGCGCCGGATCAGATCGGCTTCTGTAAGTCGAGCAAGCCCGAGCATTACCAGTACAGCTTCCAGCAGCTCGCGCGCAATACGCACGCGCTGCTCGAATCGATTGGCGTGACGGACGCGACGGTGGTCGGCCATTCGACCGGCGGCATGCTCGCGATCCGCTATGCGCTGATGTATCCGCGCGAAACGCAGCAATTGGTGCTGGTGAATCCGATCGGCCTCGAAGACTGGAAGGCGAAGGGCGTGCCGTCGCTATCGGTCGACCAGTGGTATCAGCGCGAACTGAAGACGACCGCCGACGGCATTCGCCGCTACGAGCAGAGCACCTACTATGCGGGCCAGTGGCGCGCCGATTACGAACCGTGGGTGCAGATGCTCGCGGGCATGTATCGCGGACCGGGCAAGCAGATCGTCGCGTGGAATTCCGCGTTGCTGTACGACATGATTTACACGCAGCCGGTGGTGTATGAACTCGGCCAGTTGCAGATGCCGACGCTTCTGCTGATTGGCCAGAAAGACACGACGGCGATCGGCAAGGACGCGGCACCGCCCGCGGTGCGCGCGAAAATCGGCCACTACCCGGAGCTGGGCCGCGCGGCCGCGAAGGCGATCCCGCATGCGACGCTGGTCGAGTTCGCGGGGCTGGGGCACGCGCCGCAGATGCAGGATCCGGACGCGTTTCATAAGGCGCTGCTCGATGGACTCGCGGCGGTGCCGGCGAATCGGTGAGGGTTCAGAAGAAGGCTTTCAGTCTGATATTGCCGGGCAAAGAAAGCTGGCAATGGGACGTACATCAGCGCAACGCGACGAGGCGGTTCGATGTCGTGGCGCGCCGTTGTCGTTGCCGCCACATAGCGGGAGCTACTCCATAAAAAAGACCGCTGCCCTTACGGGTAGCGGTCTTCGATTGTTCACTGAACTCCTGCTGTCGTCAGACACGGGCTCAAGCCGTGCGACCCGCAAGGCCATCGCGCTTGCAACGACCTCGAGCGACTAGCGTCCAAAGCTCACCGCTGCGGCTGCAACAGTCCCCAGTCCACCAGAATCGTCTGAATGCTACGCGCGTAGGCGTCGCGTTCGTGCGGCGATTCCGAGTGATACGCGCCGATGGCGCGCCACGTGTTGCCGTAACGCACCATCTTCTGCTTGAGCAGCCAGGCGGCCACGAAGATATTCACGCACGGGTCCGTGAGCGCGCGGCTCGGAATACCCTGGTTCTTGAGTTCCGGAAAATGGATTGAATTGATCTGCAACTGTCCGACGTCGATCGAACCGTTGGCGTTGTGGTTGATCGCGGCCGCATCGCCTTTCGATTCGCGCCATGCCACTGCCCGCAGCACGAGCGGATTGACGCCCTGGTAGGCGCCGGCCTTGTCGAAGCAATCGCCGGCGGGCGGGGCGGCCGGGGTGGCCTCGGTGGCCGCGGCGGCTTGTACGGCCGAATTGCCGAGCGCCAGCAGCGCGACCCAGGCGCAGATGGGCCACGATCGCAAACGGCGGAAGGCGTTGGTCTTGTGCTGCTCCATGGGGCGAGGCTCCAGGTCCGGTTCTACTGCGCCAACGCGGAATCGAGTTGCCGCTCGATGTCCTTCAGATAGCTGCGCGACGCATCGGAGACGACGAGACGCGGCGTCGGCATCGCGCAGCGGCAATCGTGGGGGTGCGCCTTCTTCTTGTTGCGCGAGTTCGAACCCGAGCGCGGCGCGGGAAGATCGTCATCATCGCCGCTCGCGGGAGGCAGCATCGCGAGCGAGGGCAGCGGCGGGTAGACCTTGTCCGCCGAGGCCGTGGCCGTGACCGAGGCGGTGGTAGTAGTGGCGCCCGCGGTTGCAGGCGCGCCGGCGGAGGGCTGGGCCGCCGATGCAACCGAACATAAGCAGAACGATGCCGCGGCGATAGCGATCAGGCGCATCGTGTCAGCTCCCCGCATGCAACGGCTCGATCGACACGCTGTACGTCTGGTTTGCGCCTGCCGTCAGATTTTCGAGCGCGGGTTTGAGCCCCTGCTGCGGCACGCCGCGCCAGATCGCCTGGTTGATGTACTTGAAGTCCTGGCTCAACGCCATCACGCGGATCACGGTGGGCTGCTTCTGCGCCGCGGCGAGCGCGCCTGCCTTGACGAGTACCGCGGTCAACTGCGGATCGCGCGCGCCGAGTGCATCGGCGGGAATGTCGAACTTCATGATCACGTTCGACACCACGGCCGGTTTCTCGGCTTGAGCGGTATTGGGCGGCGGCAGTTGTGCGCAACCTGTTACAAACAGCACGGCAAGTAAGAGCACAACGCGCGTCACGTCGGAGTCTCCAAAATTTCGTGGCGATGTACGCGTTGTCGGCTCGGGAAGCTGAGACTTGATACCTGCAGGCAAACGTTTGCGAAAAAGAAAGAGTTCGCTCTCGTGGCGTCGCTTGCCGGAAAGTCGCTGCGCGGGTTGTCGCCTTCGAGCAAAGAACTGCCTGCCCTGTCGACGGCAAGCCGTGGTTATGCAGGTTTGTGACAGTGCAAGCGGGAAGCTTGATTGCGATGTCGCTTCATCTGCGCCGCCGACAGCGGTGATCATGAAGCTTTGGCGGTACTGCCAGGACAAAACGCAGGACAAAACCCGCACATGTGCAGAAGGCCAGCGAACCCGTTGACGCAGTAAAAAAGAAGGGCGGCTACCAATGAGCCGCCCTTCTTTATGTGCCCGCCGATCCGTCATCTGCTTTCGCGCCACGGCTTTAAAGCTCGCTTCGCGAACCGCCTATTTCTGCGTCATCAACTCTTCACGCACCTCGGCACCAATCTCGAACGAGCGCAGCCGCGCGCGATGATCGTAAATCTGCGCGGTCAGCATCAGTTCGTTCGCGCCGGTCTGCTCGATGATCGACTGCAGGTCTGCGCGCACCGTGTCGCGATCGCCGATCGCCGTGCAGGCAAGTGCGCGCGCGACGTTGTTCAACTCCATCTCCGACGCGTCGAGCCGGTCGACCGGCGGCTGCAACTGCCCCGGCGTGCCGCGCCGCAAATTGATGAACTGCTGCTGCAACGATGTGAAAAGACGCGTGGCTTCATCGTTGCTGTCGGCCGCGAACAGATTGACGCCGACCATCGCATACGGTTTGTCGAGCGTCGCCGACGGCCGGAACTGCGCGCGATACACCTGCAGCGCGCTCATCAGGTAATCGGGCGCGAAGTGCGATGCGAACGCGAACGGCAGGCCGAGCGCCGCGGCCAGTTGCGCGCTGTACAGCGACGAGCCGAGCAGCCACAGCGGCACATGCAGACCCGCACCCGGCACCGCGCGAATGCGCTGGCCCGCGACCGGATCGGCGAAATAGCGTTGCAGTTCGACGACGTCGTCGGGGAAGGTTTCGGCGCTCGCCTGCAGATCGCGGCGCAGCGCGCGGGCCGTGGTCTGATCGGTGCCGGGCGCGCGGCCGAGACCGAGGTCGATACGGCCGGGATACAGCGACGCGAGCGTGCCGAACTGTTCGGCGATCACGAGCGGCGCATGGTTCGGCAGCATGATGCCGCCGGAGCCGACCCGGATCGTCTTCGTGCCGCCTGCGACATGGCCGATTACGACCGACGTCGCCGCGCTCGCGATGCCGGGCATATTGTGATGTTCGGCGAGCCAGAAGCGCTTGTAGCCCAGTTTTTCCGCGTGCTGCGCGAGGTCGAGTGTGTTCCTGAAGGCATCCGCCGGCGTGGCGCCCGCGGCGACCGGCGAGAGGTCGAGGACCGAGAAGGGGATCATTGTGTGTGGATGGCAATTGGCGGCGCTTTCGCGCGATGGGGCATTGTGGCAAAGCCGGCATTTTTCTGCTGACGTCCGCGCGATGTCCACGTCGGCGAAAGGGTCTGCCGGGAAGGGTCTGCCGGGGCACGCGGCTTTCGCGTGGCGCGGAAATTGCGCGCGCACCGTGTGGCCGCGCACTGGCACTTTGCGTTCATAGTGCCAGCGTATAAAGAATCCGAAGGTAAGCAAACGCAGCGAGCGCAATGCATTTTTGTGACCGTGCGCCGATCGTCATTCGAGAGTACGGTTGAAGCATCGGTGCGGTGACGCGACGTGTCGCCGACTATCTGGAATGTTGCGAAGGAGTTCCCGATCCCATGAATGTCGTCAAAGAGTTTCGTACCCGATCATTCACAGACGTGTGCCACGCGTTGCTCGATCGCGCGGAGATCGCGCTCGTCGACGTGCGTGAGGAAGAGCCGCACGCACGCAGTCATCCGCTGTTCGCCGCCAGCCTGCCGTTCTCGCGGCTCGAACTCGAAGCGCCGGCGCGGTTGCCGCGTCCGGCGGTGCCGATCGTCGTATTCGACGACGGCGAAGGTCTCGCCGAGCGCGCGGCCGAACGTCTGACAGAACTCGGCTATAGCGATGTCGCGTTGCTCGAAGGCAGTTTGCAAGGCTGGCGCAAAGCAGGCGGTGAGCTGTTCAGGGACGTCAACGTGCCGAGCAAGGCATTCGGCGAACTCGTCGACAGCGTGCGCCATACGCCATCGCTAGCCGCGCACGAGGTGCAGGCGCTGCTCGATCGCGAGGCCGGCGTCGTCGTGCTCGACGCGCGCCGTTTCGAAGAATTTCACACGATGAACATTCCCGGCAGCATCAACGTGCCAGGCGGTGAGCTGGTGTTGCGCGCGCGGCAGTTCGCGCCGGATCCGGCCACGCGCATCATCGTCAATTGCGCGGGGCGCACGCGCAGCATCATCGGTGCGCAGTCGCTGATCAATGCCGGCGTGCCCAATCCGGTCGCGGCGCTGCGTAACGGCACGATGGGCTGGACCCTCGCGGGCCAGCCGCTGGCGCATGGCAGCACACGGCGCTTCGAAGGCCCGGTCGACGACGCATCGCGGCTTGCCGCCGCCGCTGGCGCGCGCGCGGTCGCGGATCGCGCGCGCGTGGGCCGCACGTCGCGCGACGAGGCGCGCCGCTGGGCCGATGAAGAAGTGCGCACCGTGTATCGCTTCGACGTGCGCACGCCGCAAGAGTACGAAGCGGGCCACGTGCCCGGCTTTCGTAGCGCGCCGGGCGGCCAGCTCGTGCAGGAAACCGACATGTTCGCACCGGTGCGCGGCGCGCGTGTGATCGTCGCGGACAACGACGGCGTGCGCGCGAACATGAGCGCATCGTGGCTCGCGCAGATGAACATGGAAGTGTTCGTCGTCGATGGTCTGACCGCGGCCGATTTCGCCGAGAAGGGCACGGCGCCGCTCGCGCGTCACGCGATCGCGCCACCCGAGGTCGACGAAATCGAACCGGCCGGGCTCGCCGCGCTGCTGCAGTCGCCCGGCACGGTGGTGCTCGATTTCGCGCACAGCGAGAACTATGTGAAGCGCCATATCCCCGGCGCGTGGTTCGTGATCCGCAGCCAGCTCGGCGACGCGTTGCGCACGCTGCCCGATGCGAAGCGTTATGTGGTGACGTGCGGCAGCAGCGTACTTGCGCGCTTCGTCGCGCCGGAACTCGCAGCATCGAGTGGCCGGCCGGTGCAGGTATTGCGCGGCGGCACCGCCGCGTGGATCGATGCCGGGTTGCCGGTGGAAGCGGGCGGCACGCGGATGGCGTCGCCGCGTATCGATCGTTACCAGCGTCCGTATGAAGGCACCGACAACGCGCGCGAAGCGATGAGTGCGTATCTGGAATGGGAGCATGGGCTCGTCGCGCAACTCGCGCGCGATGGCACGCATGGGTTTCGTGTGATCTGAACGCGTGACAGGCGGTGAGCAACGAGCGTGGCAGGCCACGCGAATCATCTGCCGATTCGGTGTAAACGCGCTCTCGTAGAAAGCGTTCAATGCGTTTAGATTAGCGGCATCTGGAAAGCTTTTCGAGGGACCAGGACGGCCACACAAGGCAGCGGTTTGTCATTCCGGCGATGGCACGAGGTGAGCGGCCAAGGTTGCTCATCGCTTCGTCCGGAGCAGGCCGCTGCGCGTCGTCCACGGTGCTTCGCACGAGGCGGCTTTCGAGCCGCCGTCACTTTCCGGTTGACCGTATCGACCGACCTGGCGACGCATTGCACTGCGTCGCTTTTTTGCTTCTGGGCCCCTGCGGTTTTCGCTTGATGTTTTTTCCGCGCGGCCGCGCGTCGTTTCACGTGTTTTGTTTCGCCGCCGCCGCTCGTCATTTCCACTCGCTTTCTTTCCCTTCATTGCAGGCTGCGCGCAACAGCCTGCGTGCGCGGCCGCACTCGATGTGCCCGTGCGCCTCGCGGTTTTGCGCGTGCGCGGTTATGCTTGTAGTACACACTACAGACCGGCAACGCGCGCAATACCGTGTGTGTACGCTGATACCGCACGTACCACGCGCATCCGGACAGGGAACCACCGTGAGCCTCAAACCGCTTGGTGTCGCAGCACTGGCTGCGTGCATCGCGCTGACCGGCTGCGACCAACAGCAGAGCGATCAAGCCGTGCAAAAACTGAAGGACTTCTTCAACGCCGTCAAACCGGACGCGTTGCTACTCAAGGACATGACCCCGGGCGTCACGACCGAAGCGCAGATCCGCGCGCAGATGGGCAAGCCCGAAACCGAGCGCACCTTCACCGACGGCTCGAAGCGCTTCGAGTATCCGCGCGGTCCGCAAGGTCTGAACACCTACATGGTCGACATCGATCGCGATGGCAAGCTGCAGGCCATCACGCAGGTGCTGACCGCCGCGAACTTCGCGAAGATCCGTCAGGGCATGAGCGAGGACGAAGTGCGCCGGCTGCTCGGCAAGCCCGGAGAAATCGCGGTGTTTCCGCTGAAGCCGGAGACTGTGTGGAGCTGGAAATGGCGCGAGGGCGGCGTGACCGAGGAGGGCATCTTCAACGTTCACTTCGACGCGCAGAAGAAGGTGTACACGACGTCGCGCTCGGATGTGATGCGGGGGCGATAGCGAACGCATTCGCGCACGCGCGGGCCGGCGCGCAGGCGAAGCTGAAAAAGCCGGCAGAAAAGCGGGGTGAATGATGATACGTCGACGTCGATATAGCCGGATCGGGCTGGTGCTAGGGGGCGGCGCCGCGCGCGGCTGGGCCCATATCGGTGCGATTCGCGCGCTGCAGGATGCCGGCATCAAGCCCGATGTGGTGTGCGGCACATCGATCGGCGCGCTGGTCGGCGCGGTCTATGCGAATGGCGATCTCGACTGGCTCGAAGAATGGGTGTCGCGTCTTACGTGGCAAACGGTAGTGCGTCTGCTCGATCTGCGTATCTCGGGCGGCCTGCTCGGCGGGCGCAAGGTGATCCAGTTATTCGCCGACAAATTCGCCGGCCGTTCGATCGCGCAACTGCACATGCCGTTCGCGGCGGTGGCGACCGAGCTCGATACCGGCCGCGAGATCTGGTTGCAGGACGGCAGCACGATCGACTCGGTGCGCGCGTCGATCGCGATTCCGGGCATTTTCACGCCGGTATGGCACAACGGCGTGTGGCTCGTCGACGGCGGGCTCAGCAATCCGGTGCCGGTGTCGGTCGCGCGCGGCATGCGCGCGGACTGCGTGATCGCGATCGATCTGAACAACGACATCCTGAACGGCCGCGACTTCGGTGGCCCGGTCATCGAAACGCCGGCGCTCGATCCAACCGCGCCGCGGCCCGTCGCGCTGCGCCGCAACGGCAAGCCGTGGCCGCGCTGGCTCGCGCCGGCCGACGCGAACGCGACCGACGACGTGCGCGTGCCGCCGAAACCGAGCGCGCACGTGCCGTCGATGCTCAGCTCGATCGCGCAAAGCATCGACATCATGCAGGTGCGCATCACGCGCAGCCGGCTCGCCGGCGAACCGGCGGATATCCTGGTGCAGCCGCGCCTCGGCGGCATGGGCATCTTCGACTTTCACCGCGCGGCGCCGGCCATCGAAGAAGGCCGCGCGGCCGTCGAACACATGCTGCCGGCGATCCGCGCGCGGCTCGCGCTCGAGTGATTCTAATGATTCGAGTGATTCGAGGCATCGCCGGTACGCGAAGCGCCGCGCGCCTGTTGCACCAGCGCCGCGAGTTCGGGCGGCGCGCCTTCGAACGCGAACGGGTTCAGGAACTGACGCCGCCACATCAGTTCGCGATCGACGTCGCTTAACTGCGCGTCGGCGCACACCGCGTCCCAGCGTTCGAGAATCACCTCGATCTGTTGCCGCGCGAGCGCGAGCGCTTCGTCATGCGACAGCAGAAAGAGCGGCGCCGCCCTCACACACGTGTCGATGCGGCTGTAGCGCTCATTGCCGACGATCAGCATTGCCTGAGTCGCTTCGTTGCCCGCACGCGCCTGCGGGCAGATGTCGTACGCGGGCGTGAGCGTCAGCTCGCGGCCGTTCCAGTAGGCGGCGTGATTGCGCGCGTGGTCGTCGGTATTGCCGCACAGCACGTTGAATAGCAGCCGCGCGAACAGCTCCTTTGCCGTCGCGCCGGGATTCGTGAAGCGATGGCGGATCAACGTCGCGAATTCCTCGTAGCTCGCATAGCGCGCCATCATTTCGTCGAGTTCGAACAGCGTCAGCGCCGACACCATCGCGCGACGCTGCCAGCCATGCGGCGCGCGCACGCGGTCGAACCGCTCGATCAGCAGCACGTCCTTGCCGCCAACGTATTCGAGCTGGACCGGCGCGGCGTGGATACCGACTTCGGCGGCAAGACGCATCGCGATGTATTCGGCCTTCACGACGCTGTAGACGTCGCTTTGCGACGAAAACTTCGCGATGTATTTGCGCTCGTGCGTCGTGATCATCGCCTTCGGCCGCGCACCGCCGATCGAGCTGCCATGAAAGAGGGCGCGCTCGAGGTCGGGGCTAAGCTTCACACCACGCTCGATGCTCGCCACCGCGCTTTGCAGATCGTCGAGCGACGCGGACGCGGTTTCGCGCGGCACGTATTCGCTCGGCGACAGCTGGAAGTCGAGTGCGCCGATGCGATCGGAGCCGGATTCGAGCAGATAGGTCATTTCGTCGAGCTCGCCGGTGTCGATCTGCGCGCCGCGCATGCCGAGCTTGCGATTGATGATCACGCGCCGGCCCCACGCGTCGGGCGCCGCGTCGCGCAGGCAGCCGGGCATCGTCAGGCCGTTGAGTAGCGGCAGCGTGCCGCGCCGCAGCGGCAGTTCGGGCTCATAGAGGGCGATTGCGTTATCGCGCGCGAGGTAGCTCTGGCCGTAGTTGAACAGCATCTGCTCGCCGGCTCTGACAACGCGTCCGGCCACCACCGGCTCGGTCGCGCCGGGCAGCCAGGTCCATACGAAGGCTTCGTCGTAGGTGGGATCAGAAATCATCGCGAGTTTCCGGGCGAGGCGCGCGCACCGCGCGCGGCAGCAGCGTCAGCACTTCGGCGTTGGCGCGCAGCGCGGCGCTGATGGCCGACGTATCGGCATCGAAAAGCCGCACGCCGACCACGGCGGCGGCTTCGAAAACCGCGCCGATCGAGCAGCGCGGGTCGCCTTTTTCGATGCGCTGCACGAGGCTGCGCGACAGCCCCGCGCGCTCGGCGAGCTGCGCCGCGGTGATTTTGCGTTCGAGCCGCGCACGGCGGATCAACTGACCGAGCAGGCGCGCGGCATCCAGGCTATAACGCGAGGCGGCACGGGTGGCGGGTGTGGACATGATTACTGAATGGTTCACACATGAGTCATAAAGGGCCTTCCGGACTCATGTGTGAACCATTATGGTGTTGGATCCACGGAAAATCAATCAATGACTCACATACGAGTCATAAATGGCCTTCGCGACTCATATATGACTCATTTCCCGCTCTGAGGCGCTGAACCTTCGTTGCCTCTGCTCGCGCGCGACCTATCGGAAAAGCGACCCGAAACTTGCTAAATCGCGGCACGCCGGTTCAGCCGCGCGCGGCATTACAAAAACATATCCCTCGTGAAACCAAGCACTACGGGCGCGGCGCCACGTCGAACCATGCGATATTGCATTGCAGCAACGCGTGGCCCTGCATTTGAGAAATTGATTTCCGCTTGCGAGACTCCGCGCCATGACGGATCGGCGAGCATGGCTGCGAGGCCGCTCCGGTTCGCGCGATTTCAATAAACCTGGATGGAGACACGCGTGTTCCTATACGGCTATGGTCCGGTGCTGCTCGCCGGCACGATCCAGACGATCGAGCTGTCCGTTCTGTCGCTGGCGGCCGCGGTGCTGCTCGGCCTCGCGGGCGCGGCGGCGAAACTCTCGTTCAATCGCCCGTTGCGAGCTATCGCGACCGGCTACACCACGCTGATCCGTTCGGTGCCCGATCTCGTGCTGATGCTGCTGCTGTTCTACAGCATCCAGATCGCCGTCAACGATCTGACCGACGCGCTCGGCTGGCAGCAGTTCGACATCGATCCGTTCGTGGCCGGCGTGCTGACGCTCGGCTTCATCTACGGCGCGTACTTCACCGAGACCTTCCGCGGCGCGTTTCTCGCGGTGCCGCGCGGCCAGCTCGAAGCGGGCAGCGCCTACGGCATGAGCGGCGCGCGGGTGTTCGCGCGCATCCTGTTTCCGCAGATGATGCGCTTCGCGCTGCCCGGCATCGGCAACAACTGGCAGGTGCTTGTGAAGGCGACCGCGCTGGTGTCGATCATCGGTCTCGCCGATGTCGTCAAGGCCGCGCAGGACGCCGGCAAGAGCACCTTCAACATGTTCTTCTTCATCCTGATCGCCGCGCTGATCTATCTGGCGATCACCACGGTATCGAACTTCGCGCTGATCTGGCTGAACCGGCGCTATTCGATCGGCGTGCGCCACGCGGAGCTCTGAACGACATGATCGATATCCTCAATCAGTTCTGGCGCGCGTATCTGTTCTGGGACGGTCAGCGCATCTCGGGTCTCGCGGTCACGCTGTGGCTGCTGGTCGCTTCGATCTCGATCGGCTTCGTCTGTTCGGTGCCGCTGGCGGTCGCGCGGGTGTCGAAGAAGCGCTGGCTTTCCACGCCGGTGCGTCTCTACACCTATGTGTTTCGCGGCACGCCGCTCTACGTGCAATTGCTGCTGATCTACACCGGCATGTACAGCCTCGAGATCGTACGCTCGCACAGCCTGCTCGACGCGTTTTTTCGCAGTGGCTTTAACTGCGCGATTCTCGCGTTCGCACTGAACACCTGCGCGTACACGACCGAGATTTTCGCCGGCGCGATCCGTTCGACTTCGCACGGCGAAGTGGAAGCGGCGCGCGCCTATGGGATGAGCTGGTTCACGATGTATCGGCGTATCGTGATACCGTCCGCGCTGCGCCGCGCGCTGCCGTTGTACAGTAACGAAGTGATCCTGATGTTGCATGCGACCACGGTTGCGTTCACCGCCACGGTGCCCGACATCCTGAAGGTCGCGCGCGACGCGAACTCGGCGACGTACCAGTCGTTCAACGCCTTCGGACTCGCGGCGCTGATTTATCTGGTGGTGTCGTTCGCGCTGGTCGCGCTGTTCCGGCGCGCGGAGCGCCACTGGCTCGCGTACCTCGCGGTGCGCACGCATTGAGTATGTGTTGACCGTATGGCGCCGCACGCCAGCGGCTTTGGCGCTTTGGCATTTGCATCAGACCGATCCGCAGATTGATCCGCAGATTGATCCGTATTCTCACAGGCATAGGGAGAGCATCTTGCTCCATACCACTCAAACCGAAGCGTGCAAGCTCGTCGCACAGGACATTCACAAGCGCTACGGCGACAACGAGGTGCTCAAGGGCGTGTCGCTCAACGCGAACAAGGGCGACGTGATCAGCATCATCGGCGCGAGCGGCTCGGGCAAGAGCACCTTCCTGCGTTGCATCAACTTTCTCGAACGGCCGAACGCTGGGCAGATCATCGTCGACGGCGAGGCGGTGAAGACCAAGACCGACCGCGCCGGCAATCTCGAAGTCGCCGATCACAAGCAGTTGCAGCGCATCCGCACGAAGCTCGCGATGGTGTTCCAGCACTTCAACCTGTGGGCGCATATGAACGTGATCGAGAACGTCGTCGAGGCGCCGATTCATGTGCTCGGTTTGAAGCGCAAGGAAGCCGAAGATCGCGCGCGCGAATATCTGGAGAAAGTGGGCCTCGCGCCGCGTGTCGAGAAGCAGTATCCGTCGCATCTGTCGGGCGGGCAGCAGCAGCGCGTCGCGATTGCGCGCGCGCTCGCGATGAACCCCGACGTGATGCTGTTCGACGAACCGACTTCCGCGCTCGACCCCGAACTCGTCGGCGAAGTGCTGAAGGTGATGCAGAAGCTCGCGGAAGAAGGCCGCACGATGATCGTCGTCACGCACGAAATGGGCTTCGCGCGCAACGTGTCGAACCACGTGATGTTCCTGCACCAGGGGCGCACCGAAGAAGAGGGCAATCCCGCCGAGGTGCTGAGCGCGCCGCGCAGCGAGCGCCTCAGGCAGTTCCTGTCCGGCAGCCTGAAGTAACGCGCGCCGCTCGCGCGTTTAGCACCTCATTTAGCACCTCATTCACCCGCAGCGATGGCCCGCACGTCCAGCCCGACTCGCACGACACAGGTCGCGATCGTCGCGTTGCCGCCGGTGTCGATGTCGGGCGTCGGGCCGATCGTCGACGCGCTGAATCTCGCCAATGAAATCGACGGCCGCGCGCTGTATCGCGTGCAGGTCTGTTCGTGGGACGGCCGCGCGGTGCCGCTAGCGGGCGGCGCGCAATGGCCGGCCGATGCCGCCTTCGGCGATGCGATCGTGTGTGACTGGCTGATCGTCGTGACCGAGCGTTTCCAGCAGTTCGCCGACTACCGGCTCTTTCTCGCGAGCCTCGCGCGTGTCGGTCAACGCACGCCGCTCGTCACCGGCATTCATCACGGCGTGTGGTGGCTCGCGATGGCCGGGCAGTTGTCCGGCTATCGCGTGAGCGTCAACTGGGAAACCTATCAGCAGTTCTCCGAGCAGTTCGAGCGCTCGATCGTCACCCAGCAGATCTTCGAAATCGACCGCGATCGCGCGACCTGCGCGGGCGGCCAGGCGAGCGTCGACTTCATGCTCGCGATGATCGGCCGCGAGCACGGCCCCGAACTCGCGGAGCGCATCGCCGATACGCTCGGCGTCGGCGTATTGCGCGCCGGTGACGAGCGTCAGCGTATCCCGTTCGTGACCGCGCCGGGCGAGCGCCATCCGCGTCTGAACGACGCGCTGCTGCTGATGGAGGCGAATATCGAGGATCCGCTCACCAGCGATGAAATCGCTGGCCTCGTCGGCGTATCGCGGCGTCAGTTGGAGCGGCTGTTTCGCCAGTATCTCGGCTCGATGCCGTCCAAATACTATCTGGGGCTGCGGCTCGCGAAGGCGCGCACGCAGTTGCAGCGCACCAGCAAATCGGTCGTGCAGATCAGCCTCGCTTGCGGGTTTTCGTCGGCCGCGCATTTTTCGAATGCGTACCGTGAGCGCTTCGGCGTCACGCCGCGCGAGGATCGCCGTAACTGGATCGACCGGCAGACCGGCGCGCACGGCGCGGCGGCGAGCGAGCCGCGGCCGGGCGCGCTGATCGAGCCGCCGCAGGCCGATTGATGGGGCGGGCGCTAAGCGGGTATGGATCGAGCGTGTGGCTTCCACCCGGAAGCAACCCGGAAGCCTGTTGAAAGCGAGCCGGACATGAATTCGACACGAACCGTTCACACAGCACCGACCCAGGCCCCGCACTCAGGCCATCGCGACGCGCGGAACCTCATAGAAAGCGTCGCGTATGCGCAAGACGTATCGCGCACGGTTTCCTACACTAGCTGTATTACCCGTCACCCGTAAAAGGATTTGCCATGAACGACCTGACTGTGACACGCCAGACCTTCGACGAAGTCATGGTGCCGGTTTTTGCGCCGGCCGCCTTCGTACCGGACCGCGGTCTCGGCTCGCGCGTCTGGGACACACAAGGCCGCGACTATATCGACTTCGCCGGCGGCATCGCCGTCACCGCGCTCGGTCATGCGCATCCGGAACTGCTGAAGGTATTGCACGAGCAGGGCGGCAAGCTGTGGCACATCGGCAACGGCTACACGAACGAGCCGGTGCTGCGGCTCGCGAAGCGGCTCGAAAACCTCACGTTCGCCGACCGCGCATTTTTCGCAAACTCGGGCGCCGAAGCGAACGAAGCCGCGTTGAAGCTCGCGCGCCGCGTCGCATTCGATCGTCATGGCGCCGACAAAGCCGAAATCATTTCCTTCACGCAGTCGTTCCATGGCCGCACGCTCTTCACGGTCAGCGTCGGCGGCCAGCCGAAGTATTCGGAAGGCTTCGGTCCGGTGCCGGGCGGCATCACGCATCTGCCGTACAACGACATCGAAGCCGCGAAGAAGGCGATCGGCGCGCAGACCTGCGCGGTGATCGTCGAGCCGATCCAGGGCGAGGGCGGCGTGATTCCGGCCGATCCGGCCTTTCTGAAGGCGCTGCGCGAAGCCTGCGATCAGCACAATGCGCTGCTGATTTTTGACGAAGTGCAAACCGGCGTCGGTCGCAGCGGCTTCTTCTACGCGTATCAGGACACTGGCGTCACGCCCGACATCCTGACCACCGCGAAGGCGCTCGGCAACGGCTTCCCGATCGGCGCGATGCTGACCACCAACGAGCTGGCCGCGCACTTCAAGGTCGGCGTGCATGGCACCACTTACGGCGGCAATCCGCTTGGTGCCGCGATCGCGGAAAAGGTGGTCGAACTCGTCAGCGATCCGAAGCTGCTCGAAGGCGTGCGCTCGCGCAGCGAGGCACTGAAGGGTCATCTCGCGAAACTGAACCAGCGCTTCGGTCTCTTCACCGAAGTGCGCGGCAAGGGGCTGCTGATCGGCGCGGAATTGAGCGATGCGTTCAGGGGCCGCGCGAAGGACTTCGTCACCGCCGCCGGCCAGCATGGCGTGATCATGCTGATGGCGGGCCCGGACGTGCTGCGTTTCGTGCCGTCGCTGATCATGCCGCTCGACGACATGGCCGAAGGTTTTGCGCGGCTGGAGAAGGCGTTCGGCGAACTCGTCGGCGCGAGCGCGCAGGCGGCATCGCACTGATGCGCGGCCGCGCGCCCATGCAAGCACGCACTCACAACCATCGGCTCATGCGTCACATTCAACAGGAACGATGATGCTCTTCGTACGTCCAGGCCGCCTCGCCGATCTCGATGCGCTCGAGCATATGGCGCGCACCGCGCAGCCGGTGCTGCATTCATTGCCGCACGACCGGCGCGCGCTCGAAGCGCGCGTTGCGTTGTCGGAAGACTCGTTTCGTGCGGAAGTCGATTTTCCGGGCGAGGAGTTCTATCTGTTCGTGCTCGAAGATTCGGCCAGCGGCCGTTTGATGGGCACCGCGAGCATCGTCGCGGCAGCCGGTTACTCGGACCCGTTCTACGTGTTTCGCAACGACGCGCTGATTCACGCGTCGCGCGAACTGCATGTGAACCGCAAGATTCACGCGCTGACGATGTCGCATGAACTGACCGGCAAGAGCCGGCTCGCCGGCTACTACATCGATCCGTCGCTGCGCGGTGACGCGGCCGCGCAATTGATTTCCCGCGCGCGCATGATGTACATCGCCGCCAATCGCAAGCGCTTCACGCCCGAGGTGTTCTCGCTGCTGCTCGGCGTCACTGACGCCAACGGCGTGTCGCCATTCTGGGAAGCAGTGGGGCGTAAGTTCTTCGGCCGCAATTTCGCCGATATCGAAATCGAATCGGGCGGCCGTAGCCGCACGTTTATCGCCGAGGTGATGCCGACCTATCCGGTGTATGTGCCGCTGTTGCCCGAGGCGGCGCAACGCGTGCTCGGCGAACCGGATAGCAATGCATTGCTCGCGTATGAGATTCATATCGAGGAAGGTTTCGAGACCGACCGCTACGTCGATATCTTCGACGCGGGGCCGGTGCTGACCGCTCAGGTCGATCGCAGCGTATCGGTCAAATACAACGAAACGCGCGTCGTGCGCGAAGCACCCGCCACAGGCGGCGCAACTTATCTGATCGCGCACAACGGCGCGGACGGCGAGTTTCGCTGCGTGCTCGGCGAGCTTGCTCCGGCCAAGGAAACCGGTGCCGTGCTGTCGCAGGCGGCGCGCGCCGCGCTCGGCGTGACGGAAGGCGATGCGGTGCGCTGTGTGCCGCTGCATCAGCTGCACCAGCAGGAACAATCGGGAGACGCGCAATGATCGTCGTTCGCGTGGTGCAACGAGGCGATGTGGACGCGCTGATGCGGCTCGCGCAGGAAACCGGTCCGGGGCTGACGACCTTCAAGCCGGATCGCGACGCACTCGCGGCGCGCGTCGAACGCGCGCGCCGCACGATGGAAGACAAGGCGGAGCCGCACGAGGCCGGCTACTTCTTCGTGATGGAAGACACCGCGACCGGCGATATCGCCGGCGTGTGCGGCATCGAAACAGCGGTCGGTCTGCAGCAGCCGTTTTACAACTATCGCGTGAGCACGGTCGTGCACGCGAGCCAGGACCTCGGTATCTGGACGCGCATGCATGCGCTGAATATCTCGCACGACCTGACCGGCTACGCGGAAGTGTGCTCGCTGTTCCTGAGCCCGCGTTATCGCACGAGCGGCGTCGGCAGTCTGCTGTCGCGCTCGCGCTTCATGTTTTTCGCGCAGTTCCGCGAGCGTTTTCCGCAGCGTCTGTGCGCGGAACTGCGCGGCCATTTCGATGAGCAAGGCACGTCGCCGTTCTGGCGCGCGGTCGGTTCGCATTTCTACCAGATCGATTTCAACGCGGCCGACTATCTGAGTTCACACGGCCGCAAGGCGTTTCTCGCCGAGCTGATGCCGCGCTATCCGGTGTATGTCGAACTGCTGCCGGAAGAGGCGCAGCGTTGCGTCGGCCTCACGCACGACGACACGATTCCGGCGCGCCGCATGCTCGAAGCCGAAGGGCTGCGCTACGAAAATCACGTCGATATCTTCGATGCGGGGCCGGTGCTCGAATGCCATATCTCCGATCTGCGCACGGTGCGCGAGAGCGTGCTGGTGACGGTCGAGATCGGCGAGGCTGAAGCCAAGGCCCAAGCCGAAGCCGCGCCGCGGGATGCACCGAGATCGATGGTATCGAACACGTCGCTCGGCGATTTTCGCGTCGGCGTGGTGGCGGGTGTGCCACGCAACGGCGTATTCCGTCTGAGCGAGGCCGAAGCCGGCGCGCTCAACGTGAAGGCGGGCGACCCGCTGCGGGTACTGCCGTTGAAACACAAACAGGGATGATCATGAGCAAGCTTTTTATCGACGGCGAATGGACCGCCGGCACGGGACCCGCATTCGCATCGCGCAACCCCGGCACTGGCGAAGTGGTGTGGGAAGGCAATAGCGCGTCGGCGGACGACGTCGATCGCGCGGTGCGTGGCGCGCGGCGCGCGTTCGCCGTATGGTCGGCGCTGCCGCTCGACGAGCGTTGCGCGGTGGTGCGCCGCTTCGCTGCGTTGGTGACCGAGCGCAAGGAAGCGCTCGCCGATGCGATCGGTCGCGAGACCGGTAAGCCGCTGTGGGAATCGCGCACCGAGGCGGCGTCGATGGCTGCGAAGGTCGAGATCTCGATCCAGTCGTACAACGAACGCACCGGTGAAAGACGCTCGGCGATGGCTGACGGCACCGCGGTGCTGCGGCATCGTCCGCATGGCGTGGTGGCGGTGTTCGGCCCGTATAACTTCCCGGGCCATCTGCCGAACGGCCATATCGTGCCGGCGCTGATCGCGGGCAACGCGGTCGTGTTCAAGCCGTCCGAACTCGCGCCCGGCGTCGCGGCGTTGACCGTGCAGATCTGGCACGACGCGGGTCTGCCTGCCGGCGTGCTGAGCCTCGTGCAGGGCGAGAAGGACACCGGCATCGCGCTCGCGAATCACCGCCAGATCGACGGACTCTTCTTCACCGGCAGTTCGGATACCGGCACGCTGCTGCACAAGCAGTTCGGCGGCCGGCCGGAGATCGTGCTCGCGCTCGAAATGGGCGGCAACAATCCGCTGGTGATCGGCCCGGTCGCGGATCTCGACGCAGCCGTGCATCACACGATCCAGTCGGCGTTTCTGTCGGCGGGGCAGCGCTGCACCTGCGCGCGCCGCATCTTCGTGCCCGACGATGCCGCCGGCGAGCGCTTTCTCGCGCGTCTGACCGAAGTCACCTCGGGTCTTCGCGTCGGCGAATACAACGCCGAGCCGCAGCCGTTCATGGGCGCGGTCGTATCGGCGCGCGCGGCCGCGCGGCTCGTCGCCGCACAGGAGCGTCTGCTCGCGAGCGGCGCGAAGGCACTGCTGAAGATGGAGCAACGCGATCCGCAACTCGGCTTCGTTACGCCGGCGATTCTCGACGTGACGGACGTGAAGGATCTGCCCGACGAAGAGCATTTCGGACCGCTCGCGCAAATCATTCGCTATCGCAACTTCGACGATGCGCTCGAACAGGCGAACGACACCGAGTTCGGCTTGTCGGCTGGCCTGCTCGCCGATGACGAAGCGCTATGGACGCATTTCCAGCGCACGATCCGCGCGGGCGTCGTCAACTGGAACCGGCCGACCAACGGCGCTTCGTCAGGCGCGCCGTTCGGCGGTCCGGGCCGCTCGGGCAATCACCGGCCGAGCGCGTACTACGCGGCCGATTACTGCGCGTATCCGATGGCGTCGGTCGAAAGCGCGCAACTGCAAATGCCCGCGAGCGTGTCGCCGGGCCTTCAATTCTAAGGATCGACGATGCAAGCCACTGAAGCCAATTTCGACGGTCTGGTCGGCCCGACTCACAACTATGCGGGGCTGTCGTTCGGCAACGTCGCGTCGCAGAGCAACGAGAAATCGGTCGCGAATCCGAAGGCCGCGGCGCGCCAGGGTCTGCGCAAGATGAAGCAGCTCGCGGACCTCGGTTTTCACCAAGGCGTGCTGCCGCCGCAGGAGCGTCCGTCGATGCGTCTGTTGCGCGAACTCGGTTTTTCCGGCGATGACGCGAGCGTGATCGCACGCGTCGCGAGCAACGCGCCCGAGTTGCTGGCGGCCGCGAGTTCGGCCTCGGCGATGTGGACCGCGAACGCGGCGACCGTAAGCCCGTCCGCCGACACGCACGACGGCCGCGTGCACTTCACGCCGGCCAACCTGTGCAGCAAGCTGCATCGCGCGATCGAACATGAATCGACGCGCCGCACGCTGAACGCGATTTTCGGCGACCGTGACCGCTTCGTCGTGCACGAGGCGCTGCCCGGCACGCCCGCGCTCGGCGACGAGGGTGCCGCGAATCACACGCGTTTTTGCGAGCAGTACGGCGCGCGCGGCGTCGAATTCTTCGTGTATGGCCGCAGCGAATATCGTCGCGGGCCGGAGCCGAAGCGTTATCCGGCGCGCCAGACTTTCGAGGCGAGCCGCGCGGTCGCGCATCGTCACGGCTTGCAGGATGCGGCCACGGTGTTCGCGCAGCAGAATCCGGAGGTGATTGACGCGGGGGTGTTCCATAACGACGTGATCGCGGTCGGCAATCGCAACACGCTGTTCTGCCATCAGCTTGCGTTCGTCGAACAGAACGCGGTGTACGACGAACTGCGCGCGAAGCTCGCGAGCCTGCATGCGGGCTTCAACGTGATCGAAGTGCCCGACGCGCAGGTGAGCGTCGCCGATGCAGTCTCGTCGTATCTGTTCAACAGCCAGTTGTTGACGCGGCCCGACGGCAAGCAGGTGCTGGTGGTGCCGCAGGAGTGCCGCGAAAATCCGCGCGTGGCTGCATATCTCGACGAGTTGACGTCGCACAGCGGGCCGATCGACGAGGTGCTGGTGTTCGATCTGCGCGAGAGCATGAAGAACGGCGGCGGCCCCGCCTGTTTGCGTCTGCGGGTGGTGCTCGACGACGCGGAGCGCGCGGCGGTCGCGCCGGGCGTGTGGATCAACGATGCGTTGTTCGGCCGCCTCGATGCGTGGATCGAAAAGCACTATCGCGATCGTCTCGCACCATCCGATCTGACCGATCCGCAACTGCTGGTCGAATCACGCACCGCGCTCGATGAACTGACGCAGATTCTCGACCTGGGCTCGCTGTATGACTTCCAGCGCTGAGCACGCACTGCCGGGTGCAGCGTCGAGCCCGCTCGTCGACGACTTCCTCGCGTGGACACTCGCCGGCACGCGACCCGCCGAGCACGAAACGTCCGAAGCGCAGCGCGTGTGCGCGAACGGCGTGCGCTGGACATGGCTCGATGACGGCGTGTTGATGATGGAGCCCGCCGAAGCAAGCGCTCCCATCCGCAGCGTGCTCGTGTCGGCGGGCGTGCATGGCGACGAGACCGCGCCGATCGAACTGCTGTCGCGCATCGTCGCCGATATCGCGCAGGGCCGCGCCGCGCTCGCGTGCCGGCTGCTGGTGATTCTCGGCAACATCGACGCGATGCGCGACGGCTGCCGATATCTCGACGACGATCTGAACCGGCTGTTCAGCGGCCGTTATCTGCAACTGCCGGGCAGTCATGAAGCGCCGCGCGCGGCCGCGCTCGAACAGGCCGCGCTGCGCTTTTTCGCTGCGGCATCCGACGCGCCCGGCGCGCGCTGGCATATCGACATGCATACGGCGATCCGCGCTTCCGTGTTCGAACGCTTCGCGCTATTGCCGCATACCGGCAAGCCGTTGTCGCGCGCAATGTTCGAATGGCTCGGCGACGCGCGGATCAGCGCGGTGCTGTTGCATACGACGAAGGGCAACACGTATTCGCACTTCACCGCGCAGGCGTGCGGCACCGAGGGCTGCACGCTCGAACTGGGCAAGGTGCGGCCGTTCGGCCAGAACGATCTGACGCGTTTCACCGGTGCCGATCTCGCGGTGCGCGCGCTGCTCGCCGGCACGCGGGTCAACGTGGATCGTGACGTGCAAGCCGATGCCGATCCCGCCGCGGCAATGCCGCGCGTCTTCACCGTGATCGATCAGTTGACCAAGCAAAGCGACGCGTTCGAACTGCTGCTCGCAGCCGACGTGCCGAACTTCACGCCATTCGCGAAGGGCACCTTGCTCGCGCGCGACGGCGACTATCGCTACACCGTGCGTCACGACGAGGAACGCATCGTGTTTCCGAATGCGACGGTCAAGCCCGGCCTGCGTGCCGGTCTGCTCGTGATCGATACCACCGCCGAAACGCTGCCGACACTTGTCTAGACAGGTAGCGTGTACAATCGCGGCCTCCGCGGCTGCCGCAGATAACCTGCCGGCCGCGAATCTGGTTCGCGGCGGGCGTAAACCGCCTGTCCCCGCCGAGCCGGCTCTGTTTCAGTCAACCCCGTAAGGACCACCCGTAATGAAGAAGAATTGGCCCAACATGGCCGCGCTCGCGTTGTTCGCGACGGCGGTTTTCGCGGCAGGCACCGCATCGGCGGCGGATATCAAGGAAGTGCGCTTCGGCGTCGAGGCGTCGTATGCGCCGTTCGAATCGAAGTCGCCGGCCGGCGAACTGCAGGGTTTCGATATCGATGTCGGCAATGCCGTGTGCGCAAAACTGAAGGCCAGATGCGTGTGGGTCGAGAATTCGTTCGACGGTCTGATTCCGGCACTCGAGGCGCGTAAGTTCAACGCGATCAACTCGGACATGACGATCACCGACCAGCGTCGTCAGGCGATCGATTTCACCGATCCGATCTACACAATCCCGAATCAGATGATCGCGAAGAAGGGCAGTGGCCTGCAGCCGACACCCGCATCGCTGAAGGGCAAGCATGTCGGCGTGTTGCAAGGCACGATCCAGGAAACTTACGCGAAGGTGCGCTGGGCACCGGCCGGCGTCGACGTCGTGCCGTATCAGACCCAGGACCAGATCTACGCGGACCTCGCGTCGGGCCGTCTCGACGCGTCGTTCCAGGATGCCGAAGCTGCATCGAAGGGCTTTCTGAAAAAGCCGCAGGGCGCGGGCTTCGAATTCGCCGGTGCGGCCGTCAGCGACGAGAAGCTGCTCGGCGCGGGCGTCGGCTACGGCGTGCGCAAGAACGACAAGGCGCTGAAGGACGCGCTGAACGGCGCGTTGAAGGAGCTGAAGGCGGACGGCACGATCGACCGGCTCGCCGCGAAGTACTTCGACGTGAAGGTGGTGCTGAAGTAAGTTTGCGTTGCGCGTCGCTTCGGTGCGATGCGCAGTGTTGCGACGACATTGCCATCGCAGTCGCCATGACGCGGCGATGGCGTTTCAACCGGTATCGATGCAAACGGCCGCCATGCGCGGCCGTTTGCATTTGCGCGTACCCGTGTACACGCATGCGATGCGACGCGGTGAACGCGCGAGCATCCCCGCGATCAGGCAAATTTTTGAGATATTGCCGCGCAAACGTATGCGGTCGCAGGCGCCCCGCGATAAAATCGCGAGACATGCCGTGCCCGCGCGAGGACCCTGACCACCGTCATAACCCTGTGCGATAGTGCGGCGAGAACCAAGAACATAGCGCTACAAAACAGCGGCAAGCACAAGCGGCGCTGAGCGGGGACCGGGAATGACCACCATCGCAATCGACACAGTGAATCAGAGCGGCTCGACCAACGACGCACCGCTTACGGCCAGCTTCGCGCGGCAGCCCATTCTGAATCGGGACGGCATGCTGTGCGGCTACGAGATCAAGGTGCGCGCGCCTGAATTGCCGCTCACGCCGCCAGACGAAGCGGACCACGCGGCATCGCAAGCCGCAAGCCCGGCCCCCACCGAAACCGAGACCGAAGCCGACGTATTGCCGGGCCGCGCGCCGACTCCGGCCGAGCGCGTCGCGCGTGCGATCGTGCAGGGTCTCGTGCAGCCCGACGTGCGCGGCGCGCTGACCGGCCATCCGGCCTACATCGACGTGAGCCGCGACCTGCTGCTCGACGACGCGATCCTCAGGCTACCCGCCGAGCGCTTCATGCTCGAACTGCCGCCGTCGCTCGAAGTCGATGACGCGTTGATCGCCCGTCTCGTCTATCTGCATAGCCGCCGCTACCGTTTCGTGCTCGACAACGTCACGCAGCCCACCGAGACCTTCGCGAAGCTGCTGCCGTATGCCGAGGTCGTCAAGATCGATATCTCGCGCGCACCTCCGGCGCTGCTGCGGAAGCTCTCGAGCGTGTTGAAGTCGGCGGGCAAGCTGCTGCTCGCGTCGAACCTCGATGCGCAGGAGGATTTCGAAACCGCGCATGAACTCGGCTTCGACCGGTTTCAGGGTTATTACTTCGCGCGCCCGCAAAGTTCGGCTACGCGTCGCGTCAGCGCGCCGCGTCACGCGCTGCTGAATCTGCTGCAACTGCTCGCGGGCGACCCGACCGTCGCGCAGCTCGAAGCGGAGCTGAAGCTGAACCCGGTGCTGGTGATGCATCTGATGAAGCTCGCGAATTCGAGCGGTCTCGCCGTCGGCCATAAAGTGACGACGCTGCGCGACGCGATCAACGCGACCGGCACCGACCGCATCGCGCGCTGGACGCAATTGCTGCTGTATGCGGACGGCCGCAAGGTCGCACTCGAAGACGACCCGCTACTGCAACTCGCGGCCACCCGCGCGCGCTTCATGGAACTCGCGATCGAGCGCATGCCCGAGGCGGGCCGCGACGAAGCCGATGCCGCATTTCTGACCGGCGTGTTTTCGTTCGTCGACGCGGTATTCGGTGGCTCGCTCGAAAAGACGCTGAACATCCTTACGCTATCGCGGCCGATTCAGGCGGCGATCCTGCATCGCGAGGGCAGGCTGGGTCTGCTGCTGAGCGCGGTCGAAGCGCTCGAATGCGGCGCGTGGGAGCGCGTGGGCGAGCTATGCGAGCGTCTGCAGCCTTTGACGCTGGAAGAAGTCGCGCAGCTGGGGCTCGCGGCGGGCGCATGGGCCGGCGTTGCGGATCGCAGCGCCGCGGGACTCGAACGCATTGAGGACTGAGCGCCGGGCGGCGCACACTCGCGCGAGGTTTGATTCAAGCCTTGCGCCATATCGGCGCGGTTTTGTTTTCGGGCAAACACAGAACGGATGACAATGAAGCACGGCGCTCAACGATCGCGCCACGTCCTCACATCATCTCCATTTCCCGCATCTGCCCCTGGCCGAAAAAACGGCCTAACTCCTTGGCCAGTTCGTTGAGTACGCCCATCTCCTTCTGCGAGATGCGGCGCGGCTCCTGCGTATGCGACCAGTCGCCGTACAGCAGCGCGACGGTCTGCTCGGTTTCGTCGACGACCGGCAACAGCACGAACGCGCGGGCGTCGTCGAACGCGCGACGGAACCATTCGGGCAGGCGCGCGACCATCTTCGGGTCGCGCGCGTTCTCAATGAAGATGCCCACCGAATTCGCAATCGCGAGATGAAACACGTCGGGCTCGAACGCGGTGTTGAACGTGAGCCTCGGCAACGCGGCATCGATCTTCGGGCCCAGCCCGAGACGCGCCTTGAACGTACCGTTGCTGTGCTTGACGAACACCACGGTGCGCGCAAAGCCGAGTCCGGCAAGCACGGTTTCCGCGGCCATGCCGAGCGCCGGCTGTAGCGGGCTGCCTTCGGGCAGGTTGCGCAGATCCGTCACGCCGACCGCGATGCGCGCCTCGGGCGACAGCGCCTCGCGTGCAATCGCATCGGCATTCGCGCGCAGCTCGACGATCTCGCGCATCACGCTGTCGCCGCCTTCTTCGGCCGCGAGCGCGACGCTCATCTGTAGCAACACGTCGGGGTCGGTGTTCAGCGCGCCGCTATATTCCTGCGCCAGTTCGCCGATACGTGCCTCGCGCTCGCCCTCGGGCATGTTCTGCTGCGTGAGCACGTCAGCGACCGCGGTCGAATAATTGGTGATCGCGCGCAGCCATTGCACCTGGCGCGGCTGCTCGGTGTCCTGCGGATCGAATTCGCCCATGCCCGAGCGGATCGTGTCGGGCAGGCGCCAACGCACCGCGGCTTCCGCGCCGATCTCGTCGAACGTGACGCCGAGCACGAGCACGCATGCGTCTGCTTCGAGCGCGCCGCCGTCGATATGGCGGCGAATCTGGTCCCACTCGGCGTCGAGATAGAACACCACCAGCAGCTTGCCGATCTGCCGCATCAGCGTGCAGACCACCGCTTCCTCGCCGGCACGCAGATCGCCGCGTTCGGTCAGCTTGCGCGCGACGCAGCCGGACAGCAGCGTGCGGTTCAGTTCGAGTTTCGCGTCGATGCGGCGCGGTGCGCTGTGATGAAAGTGATCGACGATCTTCAGGCCGACCACCAGATGGCCGACCGCATCCATACCCAGCACCATCAGCGCGCGCGATACGGTTGTGATATTGCCGCCAAATGCCATGTACATCGCCGAGTTCGCGAGCCGCAGCACTTTCTGTGTGAGCGCGAAATCCGACAACACCACCTGGACGAGGCCGGTGAAGTCGAGGTCGTCGTTGTTCATCGCTGCCATGGTGGTGCGCAGCGATTGCGACAGCATCGGGAAATCGCCGCGTTCGCTCATGCGCGCCCAGAGCCGGTCGAGCACTGCCGCCTTTACCATGTGAGTCCCGCCAAAGCCATACGTATTCCAGTAAGTGCCACGCCGGTGGTGAGCCGGCTTGTTCCACTACGGTGGCGCCGTGTCTGCATCGGCCGCTACGCGCTGTGGAGCTGAAGCTCGCGCGATTCGAAACGCCGCGCCAGTTCGTCGGACGGGAGCGCTTTACAGACGACCCAGCCCTGAATGTGATCGCAGCCCATCTCCGTGAGCAGCGTGCGTTGTTCTTCCGTTTCGACGCCTTCGGCAACCAGTTCGAGATCGAGCGTTTGAGCCAGCCCGACGACCGCGCTAACGATTGCCTGATCGTTTCGCGAGGTTAGCAGATTCTCGACGAAACTCCGGTCGATCTTCAATTTGGCCAGCGGAAACCGTTGCAGATACGCGAGACTCGAGTAACCGGTGCCGAAATCGTCGATCGCGAAGCGGATGCCCATCGCGGTCAGATCCTCGAGCAACGCCTTCGCATGGACCGGATCGTGCATCAGCAGGCTCTCGGTGATCTCGAAGACGACCCGGCGTGGATCGATGCCGGTCAACTCGATCGCTTCGTGCACCGCGTCCTTGAAGCGCGGATCGCGGAACTGCTGCGGCGACACGTTCACGGCCACGTACTGCATCGGGATGCCTTTTGCATCCCACTGGATCAACTGCATGCAGGCGACCTTCAGCACCCAGTTGCCGAGGAAGTTGATCAGGCCGATCGACTCCGCGAGCGGGATAAACATCGACGGTGGCAACAGCCCGTGCACCGGGTGCGTCCAGCGGATCAGCGCTTCCACGCCGACCACGCCGTGGGTGCGGCTGCTCGTGATCGGCTGGAAGTGCAGCGAAAACTCGCCGTTGCGCACGCCGTCGTACAGATCGGCCTCCAGCTTCAGGCGCTCGGCGTCGGCGGGGTTGTCGTCCGGCACGTAGAACGCGAGCGTGTTGCCGCCCGCGGCCTTCGCCTGCAACAGCGCATGGTCGGCCCAACGCAACAGATGAGTGTCGTGGCTCGCCGTGTCGTTCGCGTGACGCACGTCCGGATACAACGCGATACCGATGCTCGCCGACAGGTGCACCTGCTGGCCCTTGAACACATACGGTTGCTGGATCGCGTTTAGCAGACGGCGTGCCAGCGCTTCGGCGGCGGCCGCCGCGTCGGTGCGGTTGGCGGCCGGCTTGACCAGAACCGCGAACTCGTCGCTGGCGACGCGCGCGAGCGTTTCGTTCGGGCTCGTCATATTGAGCAGCCGGCGCGACGTGTCGCGCAGCATTTCGTCGCCGGCATCGTAGCCGAGCGCGCGGTTCACGCGCTGATAGTCGTCGATGTCGAGCAGCAGCAGCGCGACCGGCGTGCCGTGCGCGTCGGCCTGGTGCTGCGCGTCGAGCAGCGCGTGCAGCAGGCCGGACTGGTTCGGCAGGCTGGTCAGGCGATCCAGATGCAGGGCTTGAGTCAGGCGCTCCTCGGTGGCGCGCCAGGACGACACGTCGAAGCCGGCGATCGCGTAGCCTGCGACGCCGTCGTGATGGCTGCGCACGACGCGCAACTCGACCGTGATCGGGTAGGTCAGCGACTTGACGAGCCCGAGCGTCGCCTTCTCGACGTTGCCCGATGTCGCGGCGAGCTTGAGCAGCGCGTCGAGGCGCGGGATATCGGCCGGCGCGACCAGATCGTGCAGTGTGGCCGTTTCCAGATATTCGCGGTGGTAGCCGATGAAGCGCAGGCTCGCGTCCGACACGTAGATGAAGCGCAATGCATCGTCGACGTGCGCGAGCAGGTCGACCGCGCCGACCACCTGTTCCAACTGCGGAGCGCGATTCGTCTCGGCTGGCGGTGTTTCGTCGGCCCGTCGGCCGAATCCGCGAAGCCGGTCGATGACCGTGCGCAGGGAGCCCCGGCGGGGCGCGGTGATCGTATTTGCTTCCATGTATGTCGGTGGTGGCAACCTGATTGGGTCCGCTGGCGGGGCTGCTTGTCCGCCGGTTCAGGCGGCCTGGGGTTACCAGGCCGGCGTATCAGAACGAGATAACGGCCCGCGACGCGAAATCTTTAGCGGACGCTATCAAAAACATCGGCTAAGGAAATGCCCTTGTGCCACGGCTAGGGCGATTCGGCTAAAGTGGCGCCGCTTTTTGTCCGTTAATACGGCAAACCCTGTGTGCGGTGACGGCTGTGCCGTCGCCTGCTGCCCTTTCGAATCCTGTGCCGATGATCCATGTCCGAACGCTCCATTGCCCGGTCAGTCAGGCCCCCCGGGTCCTTCCCGGGATTTTCCCGGTAGGCCGAGGTGCTTGATATCACCACTGGTTCATCTGCTGGCTCATCCGCCGGATCTGCCGCTGACGACATGCTGTTCGATGTCGCCGCGCAGTCCGTCTATCTCGGCCGCCAGCCGATCCTCGATCGCAACGGCGCGCTCAACGCTTATGAGCTGCTGTTCCGCGCGGGCGCGCACAACTACGCCGAAATCAGCGACGACGCCCAGGCGACCGCCCAGGTGGTCGCACGCACGATCGGCGGGATCGGTGTGCCAGCCGTGCTCGGACGGCATCGCGGCTTCGTCAATATCAACCGCACGCTGCTCTTTAGCGACATCGTCCATCTGATGCCGCCCGAGCGCTTCGTGCTCGAAATCCTCGAGACGGTGCGCTTCGACGTATCGCTCGCGCATCGTCTCGACGAGCTGCGCGGCGCCGGCTTCGAAGTGGCGCTCGACGATGTCCGCGAGATTTCGGACGAACTGATCGCGATGCTGCCGTATGCGGACATCGTCAAGATCGACTTCCTGCAGACGCCGCGCGAGCTGGTTGCAAAGCTCGCGTCGATGCTGCGCGGCTACGGCAAGACGCTGATCGCCGAGAAGGTCGAGACTCGCGAGGACTTCGCGCTTGCGCACGAACTCGGCTTCGATCTGTTCCAGGGCTACTTCTTCGCGCGGCCGCAGGTGCTGACCGCGCCGCGCAACCGCTCGTTGCGGCCGGGCCTGCTGCGGCTGCTCGCGCTGCTGTCGCGCGACGCCGGCATCGTCGAACTCGAAGCGGAGCTGAAGCTGAACCCGAGCGTGGTCGTGCAGTTGCTGCGTCTCGTCAATTCAAGCGCGTTCGGGCTCGGGCGCAATATCGCGTCGCTGCGCGAGGCGATCATCGCAACCGGCACGCGGCAGATCGCGCGCTGGGCGCAACTGCTGCTGTATGCCGATACCGGCGATCTGCCGTGGCGTGCCGATCCGCTGGTGCAGCTGGCCGCGACGCGTTCGCGCTTCATGGAGCTTGCCGCGAACTGGCTGCGCCCGTCCGACGGCGATTTCGCCGACGCGGCGTTCATGACCGGGATTTTTTCGCTGGTGCATGTCGTGCTCGACAGCACGCCGCGCGCGGTGCTCGAAAAGCTTGGCCTCGCTCCGCAGATTCGCGAAGCGATCGTCACGCACCATGGCGAACTCGGCGCGCTGCTGCGCATCGCCGAAGTGGCCGGCGAGGGCCGCGATCCCGCGCCGCTCGCGGCGGCGGCTGGCTTCACGCAACTGACGCCCGATGTGCTGTCCGAGCTGAATCTGTCGGCGGCGGCGTGGTTTGGCGCGCATGTGGCGGAGCCGGTTGTCAGATAGGGCGAGGGCGGGGCGCTTGAAGTGCTTCGGGCGTCTGGCGCATGTTCTTCCGGCGTGCTCTTCGGCTCGTTTCGTGCCGCAGCTTTTCAATCGGCTTGCGGTGCATGCTGCTTCGTACACGCGACACGCATCCGTGGTCCAATAGAATGCTTGGCGGCTGGTGCGGCATTTAGCCGCGCGAAACCGTCGCGGTTCATGGGACGCAACGCGTGCGCACACGCATGGAGGAGCAGATGAAGATAAAACAGCTACCGGCGACATTCGCCGCAGTCATCGCGATTGGATGCGCGATGCATTCGCCGCTTGCGTCGGCGACGCTCAAACCCGGCGATGCCGCGCCGGCGTTCACCGCCGATGCGTCGCTGGGCGGCAAGACCTACACCTATTCGCTGGCCGACGAACTGAAGAAGGGGCCGGTCGTGCTGTACTTCTATCCGGCCGCGTTCACGAAGGGCTGCACGATCGAGGCGCACGAGTTCGCGGAAGCCGTCGACGAATACAAGAAGTACGGCGCGACGGTGATCGGCGTGTCGCACGACAACATCGATACGCTGACGAAGTTCTCGGTCAGCGAATGTCGCAGCAAATTCCCGGTCGCGGCCGATGCCAACGCGAAAGTGATCGACGCCTACGACGCGGCGCTGCCGCTGAAAGGCGGCATGGCGAATCGCGTGTCGTACGTGATCGCGCCCGACGGCAAGATCATTTACGAGTACACCAGCATGTCGCCGGACAAGCACGTCGAGAACACGATGAAGGCGGTCAAGGATTGGGCGGCCACGCATAAGGCGCAGTGATATTGATCCGCTGTGCGGCATGTCGCTGCGCGTCGCGCGTGGTGCGGATGGCCACGCGGGCTCTACATCACAGACAGCTTTCGCGTGCGACGTTACGATGCGCGCAGCTGTCTTTGGCGCGCGGAGCCGGCGATCTCGCGTGCCACGTTAAACCCTTTTGCCGGGCGAACTAGCGATGCCAATTCTCGTTGCATTGATTGCGCTGATCGCGCTGGTGTATGGCGCGGTGCGCGCCTTTTATGCACTGCAGGTGGCCTTCGGGCCGGCCGTCGCGATTGGCGTCGCGGTACTGGCCGCGTTGCTGCTGATCGGCGCGCTTGCGTACTGGTGGCAGCGCCGCCGCGAGGTCGCGCCGAATGTGCGCGACGGCGACTGGACGCACGAGCTGACGGGCAGTTGGGGTTCCGTGCGACTCGCCGCGGCGAAACGGCTCTGCGAGATTCGCGTCGGCGAGCAGCAGGGCGCTTATATCTTTGCCGATCTATTAGGCGCCGAAACGCGGAGCCGCGACGGCAAAGCGTGGCTCGCGCTGAAGGTCAAGGACGCGCGCCAGGGCGAATGGCTCGTACCGATGTCGGGCGAGCGGCAGGCCCGGCAATGGCAGCGGATTTTTTCGCTGGCTGTCGAACAGAAGCTTTAACGACAGAAGCCTCACGTTCGTTGAATTGCATTCACCGATGCACGGCGCATCGGCAGGCATGCGCTGGAAGCCCTCACGCATGCTGCCTACGCCGTGCCGCCGTCACCGCGTCATGACGACGTCGGCGCCGCGCCGCCGGTACGGCGCGCCTTTCTCGCCTCCCAGCGCACGCGGAGGCGATCCATATATAGATACACGACCGGCGTCGTATAGAGCGTCAGCATCTGGCTCACGATCAGCCCGCCGACGATCGAAATACCGAGCGGCGCGCGCAGCTCCGCGCCCTCGCCATTACCGAACGCAAGCGGCAGCGCGCCGAGCAATGCCGCGAAGGTGGTCATCATGATCGGCCGGAAGCGCAGCAGACACGCCTGGTAGATCGCATCGTATGACGACAGACCCTCGCGCGACGCCTGGATCGCGAAGTCCACCATCATGATCGCGTTCTTCTTGACGATACCGATCAGCAGGATCACGCCGATCAGCGCGATGATGCTGAACTCGGTTTTGAACAGCAGCAGCGCGAGCAGCGCGCCGACGCCCGCGGACGGCAGCGTCGACAGAATCGTCAGCGGGTGGATATAGCTCTCGTACAGGATGCCGAGCACGATATAGACGGCCGCGAGCGCCGCAAGAATCAGGATCGGCTGGTCGGACATCGACTGCTGGAACGCCTGCGCGGTGCCCTGGAAGCTGCCGTGAATCGTCGACGGCATGCCGATCTCGGCCATCGTGTCGTAGATCACCTGAGTCGCGGTTGACAGCGATACGCCCGGTGGCAGGTTGAACGAGATCGTCGATGCGACGAACTGGCTCTGGTGATTGACCGACAGCGGCGTGGTGCCCGGCCCGAAGCTCGCGATCGCCGACAGCGGCACCATCGTTTCCTTCGCGGTCGATACCGCCGAGCCCGATGACGCGCTCGACTTGCCGCTCGCCGCGATCGAGTTGATCGCCTGGTTGCGGGCCGAGTCGGCGGCGATGCTGGCCGCGCTCGTCGCGGTGGTGCCGGCTGCGCCGCCGGTCGTCGCGCTGGTGGGGACGGTGGTGGTCACTTTCGACGTCACCGTGCCGGCCGGCGCGTTGGTGGTCTGCGCGCCGCTCGCGCTGCCGCCCGACGTGCTGACGTAGATTTCCTTCAGCATTTCCGGGCTCTGCCAGTAGCGCGGCGCGACTTCCATCACTACGTGGTACTGGTTCAGCGGGTTGTAGATCGTCGACACCTGGCGCTGGCCGAACGCGTCGTACAGCGTGTTGTCGATCTGCGCGGGCTTGATGCCGAGCCGCGACGCGGTTGAGCGGTCGATCGTCACCATCGCTTCGAGGCCGCCTTGCTGCTGGTCGGAGTTCACGTCCGCCAGTTCCTTGCGCGCCTGCAGCGCTTCGGTCAGCTTCGGCCCCCACTTGTACAGGTCAGGCGTCGAGTCGGCGAGCAATGTGAACTGGTATTGCGCGTTCGACTGACGGCCGCCGACGCGAATATCCTGCACCGCCTGCAGGAACGTGCGCGCGCCGGCCACGTTACCAAGCGGACCGCGCAACTGCTGGATCACCTGATCGGCGGACAGCTTGCGCTCACTCTTCGGCTTCAGCGACACGAACATGAAGCCCGAGTTGGTCTGCCGGCCACCGGTGAAGCCGGCCACGCTCTCGACCGCCGGATTCTTGCTGACGATCTCCATCATCTGCGAGAACTTGCCTTTCATCGCCTGGAACGACGTGCTCTGATCCGCCTGGATGCCGCCGACGAGCCGCCCGGTGTCCTGCTGCGGGAAGAAGCCCTTTGGCACGATGACATAGAGCACGACGTTCAGCGCGATGGTCAGCAGCAGCACGACGACGATCAGCAGCGGATGGCGCAGCGCCCAGCCGAGCGTATGTTCGTAGCCGCGCTGCATCGACGCGAAGCCGCGTTCGAGCCAGCGGCCGAAGCGGCTTTCCTTGTGCTGATCATGCGGCTCGCGCAACAGGCGCGAGCACATCATCGGCGTCAGCGTCAGCGACACGACGAGCGACACCGCGATCGCGAGCGACAGTGTCAGCGCGAATTCGCGGAACAGCCGCCCGACGATGCCGCCCATCAGCAGGATCGGCAGGAACACGGCAACGAGCGAGATGCTGATCGACATCACCGTGAAGCCGACTTCGCGTGCACCGAGGAATGCTGCCTTCATGCGCGGCACGCCGTTCTCGATATGCCGTGAGATGTTCTCCAGCACGACGATCGCGTCGTCGACGACGAAGCCGGTCGCGATGGTCAACGCCATCAGCGACAGGTTGTCGATCGAGAAGCCCATCAGGTACATTGCGCCGAACGTGCCGATGATCGAGATCGGCACGGCCACGCTCGGAATCAGCGTGGCGCGCCAGTTGCGCAGGAACAGGAACACCACCATCACGACGAGCGTGACCGCGATCACCAGCGTGCGCTCGGTGTCTTTCAGCGACGCGCGGATCGTCGTCGAGCGGTCGGAGGTGGGCAGAATGTCGACGTCGGCCGGCAGGGACGCATGCAACTGCGGCAGCATCGCCTTCACGCGGTCGACCGTTTCGATGATGTTCGCGCCCGGCTGGCGGTACAGGATCACTAGCACTGAACGCTTGCCGTTCGCGAGGCCCAGGTTGCGCAGATCCTCGACCGAATCGACGACCTCGCCCATGTCGGACAGCTTGACCGGCGCGCCGTTGCGATAGGCGATTACCAGGTCCTTGTATTGCGATGCCTTGCTCGCCTGGTCGTTGGTATAGAGCTGCACGCGGTTCTCGCCGAACTCGATCGAGCCTTTCGGGCTGTTCGCGTTGGCCGCGGCGAGCGCCGCGCGCACGTCCTCCAGACCGATGCCGTAGTGCGACAGCGCATGCGGCTCCAGCTCGACGCGCACGGCCGGGTTCGCCGAGCCGCTCACATCCACCTCACCGACACCGTCCACCTGCGACAGCGATTGCTGCAGCACGGTGGCCGCCGAGTCGTACAACTGGCCGGCGGTCAGCGTATTCGACGTCAGCGCGAGAATCAGGATCGGCGCATCGGCCGGGTTGACCTTGTGGTAGGTCGGGTTGCTGCGCAGGCTCGCGGGCAGGTCGGCGCGCGCCGCGTTGATGGCCGCCTGCACGTCGCGCGCGGCGCCGTCGATATCGCGGTTCAGGCCGAACTGCATCGTGATCCGCGTCGAGCCGACCGAGCTCGACGAGGTCATTTCGGTCACGTCGGCGATCGAGCCGAGATGCCGCTCCAGCGGACTCGCGACGCTCGTCGCGACGGTCTCCGGGCTCGCGCCCGGCAGCGTCGCCTGAATCGAGATGGTCGGGAAGTCGACCTGCGGCAACGGCGCCACCGGCAGCTTCGTGAACGCGAATACACCGGACAGCGCGATGCCGATCGCCAGCAGCGTGGTGGCGACCGGACGGGAAATAAACGGACGCGACAGATTCATCGCTCAGTTCCCTGCATCGGTGGCGGGCGGGGTGGCACTGCCGGACGAATCGCCACGATGGAAGCGTTCGCGCACACGGCGCGCGAGCGAATCGAAACCGAGGTAAATCACCGGCGTCGTGAACAGCGTCAGCAACTGGCTGACGATGAGACCGCCGGCGATCGCGATACCGAGTGGGCGGCGCAGTTCCGACCCCGCGCCGGTGCCGAGCATCAGCGGCAGCGCGCCGAGCAGCGCGGCGAGCGTGGTCATCAGGATTGGCCGGAAGCGCAGCAGACACGCCTGATAGATCGCCTCGCGCGGCGGCTTGCCTTCCTCGCGCTCGGCGTACAGCGCGAAGTCGATCATCATGATCGCGTTCTTCTTGACGATACCGATCAGCAGCACGATGCCGATGATGCCGATGATGTCCAGATCGTGCCCGGTGATCAGCAGCGCGAGCAGCGCGCCGACGCCGGCCGACGGCAGCGTGGACAGAATCGTGATCGGGTGGATGAAGCTCTCGTACAGCACGCCGAGCACGATATACATCGTGACGATCGCCGCGAGGATCAGGAACAGTTCGTTCGCGAGCGATGCCTGGAACGCGAGCGCCGCGCCCTGGTAGCGGGTCTGGAACGACGCGGGCAGGCCGATGTCCTTCTCCGCCTGCTCGATCGCCTTGACCGCCGCGCCGAGCGACGAACCCTGCGCGAGGTTGAACGACACCGTGGTGGCCGGGAACTGGCTCAGGTGCGTGACGAGCAGCGGCGCGGGCCGCTCGATGAACTTCGCGATCGACGACAGCGGCACCTGGCCGCCGGTGGACGTGGAAGAGGGCAGGTAGATCGAATTCAGCGACTCGGTGTAGTGCTGCATTTCCGGCTGCGCTTCGAGAATCACGCGGTACTGATTCGACTGCGTGAAGATCGTCGAGATGATGCGCTGGCCGAACGCGTCGTACAACGCGCTGTCGATCGTGGCCGGTGTGATGCCGAAGCGCGCGGCGGTCGCGCGGTCGATTTCGATGAACACCGAGCGGCCGTTGTCCTGCAGATCGGTCGCGACGTCCGCCAGTTCAGGCGCCTGCTTCAGACGGTCAACCAGCTTCGGCACCCACGTCGTGAATTCGCTGATGTTCGGATCGGTCAGCATGAACTGATACTGCGTCGGGCTCACGGTGGAGTCGATCGTCAGGTCCTGCACCGGCTGCATGTACAGCGACGCGCCGGGAATGTGCGCGACGTCCTTCTGCAACTGGCGGATCACGTCGCTTGCGGTGTTGCTGCGGTCGTCGCGCGGCTTCAGGTTGATCAGCATGCGGCCGCTGTTCAACGTGATGTTGCTGCCGTCCACGCCGATGAACGACGTGAGGCTGTCGACGTCCGGGTTCTTCAGGATCTGCGTGGCGAGCTGCTGCTGACGATCGGCCATCGACGCGAACGACACCGACTGCGGCATCTGCGTGATCGCCTGGATCACCCCGGTGTCCTGCACCGGGAAGAAGCCCTTCGGCACGTACACATAGAGCAGCGCCGTAAACACCAGCGTGAGCAGTGCGACGACCAGCGTGGAGCGCTGCCGGTTCAGCACCCACGTGAGCGCGACCGCATAGCGCGCGATCACCCAGTCGATGAAGCGGTGCGCCTTCGCCTCGAAGCGGTGGCTTTCGTGCGGCGGCGTGTGGCGCAGCAGCTTCGCGCACATCATCGGCACGAGCGTCAGCGACACGATCGCCGAAATCACGATCGTCACCGCGAGCGTGATCGCGAATTCATGGAACAGGCGCCCGACCACGTCGCCCATGAACAGCAGCGGGATCAGCACCGCGATCAGCGAGACCGTCAGCGAGATGATCGTGAAGCCGATCTGTTTCGAGCCCTTCAGCGCGGCTTCGAGCGCCGACTCGCCCTCTTCGACGTAGCGCGCGATGTTCTCGATCATTACGATCGCGTCGTCGACGACGAAGCCGGTCGCGATGGTCAGCGCCATCAGCGAAAGATTGTCCAGCGAGAAGCCGCACAGGTACATCACGGCGAGCGTGCCGATCAGCGACAGCGGCACCGACAGGCTGGGAATGATCGTCGCGTAGATGTTGGCGAGGAACAGATACATCACCAGCACGACCAGCACGACCGACATCGCCAGTTCGAACTGCACGTCGCGCACCGACGCGCGGATCGTCGTGGTGCGGTCGGTGACGACCTGCACTTCGAGCGCGGCGGGCAGCGACTGCTGCAGTTGCGGCAACAGCGCCTTGATGCTGTCGACCACCTGGATCACGTTCGCGCCCGGCTGGCGCTGCACGTTCAGGATGATCGCGGGCGTGTTGTCGACCCATGCGCCGAGCTTGGTGTTCTCCGGCCCGTCGACGATGCTCGCGACATCCGTCAGCATCACTGGGCGGCCGTTCTTGTACGCGATCACCGCGTTCTGATACTCATCCGCGCTCGTCAGCTGGTCGTTCGAATTGATCGTGTAGTTGCGCGTCGGGCCGTCGAAGTTGCCCTTCGGCGTGTTGACGTTCAGGTTCGAGATCGTGGTGCGCAGATCGTCGAGATTCAGCCCGTATGCGGCGAGCGCGCGTGGGTTCGCCTGAATGCGGATCGCCGGGCGCTGGCCGCCCGACAGGCTGACCAGACCGACGCCCGCAACCTGCGAGATTTTCTGCGCGAGACGCGTGTCGGCGAGGTCCTGCACCTGCGTGAGCGGCAGCGTTTTCGACGTGAGCGCGAGTGTGAGGATCGGCGCGTCGGCCGGGTTGACCTTCGCGTAGATCGGCGGCGCGGGCAGGTCCGACGGCAGCAGGTTGCCCGCCGCGTTGATCGCGGCTTGCACTTCCTGCTCGGCGATGTCGAGCGGCAGATCGAGGCTGAACTGCAGCGTGATGATCGACGAGCCGGCCGAGCTTTGCGACGACATCTGGTTCAGCGACGGCATCTGACCGAACTGCCGCTCGAGCGGCGCGGTCACGGACGACGTCATCACGTCCGGGCTCGCGCCCGGATAGAAAGTCTGCACCTGGATCGTCGGATAGTCGACCGACGGCAGCGCGGAAAGCGGCAGAAAGCGCAGCGCGACGAGGCCGACCAGCATGATCGCCGCCATCAGCAGCGCGGTGCCGACGGGACGCAGAATAAAGGCGCGGGATGGATTCATGCGGTAAGTGCCGTGCCTTTACTTTATTGCGACGCTTGCGAAGCGTGTCTGCCGTGATGCGCGTGCGCGTGGGATGCACCCGAGGCGGCTGCCGCCGCGCTCGCGCCTTGCGGACCCGATGCGCCGACGGCACGCGCCGCCGGAATCGTGATCTTCGAGCCTTCGCGCAGGCGGTCCGAGCCGTCGATCACGACGCGCTCGCCGAGCGCGAGGCCCGACTTGATGCTGGTGCGCTCGCCGTCGACCGGGCCCGGCTTGACCTGGCGCACCGTGACCGTGTTGTCGTCCTTCACGACGTACACGAACGGGCCCATCGAGCCGTTGAGCACCGCCGAGGTCGGCACGATCACCGCGTCCTTGATCGTGTCGACGAGCAGGCGCGTATTGACGAACTGATTCGGGAACAGCCCGTTGTCCTTGTTATCGAACAGCGCGCGCAGCCGCACCGTGCCGGTGGTGGTGTCGATCTGGTTGTCCATCGTCTTTAGCGCACCGACTTCGAGCGGCTGGGTGTTGCTGCGGTCGTAGGCCGTAGCCGACAGCTGCTCGCCGTTCTTCGTGTGCTGGATGATCTGCTGCAGGTTGTCTTCGGACGTCGTGAAGATCACGCTGATCGGCTGCAATTGCGTAATCACGGCAATGCCGTTGGCGAGGCCCGACGTCACGTAGTTGCCCGGATCGACCTGGCGCAGGCCGACGCGGCCCGACACCGGCGCGGTGATGCGTGCGTAGATCAGATCGAGCTTGAAGCTGTCGATGTTGGCCTGATCCGACTTCACGGTGCCTTCGTATTGCCGCACCAGCGACGCCTGCGTGTCGACCTGCTGGCTCGCGATCGAGTCCTGCGCGAGCAGCGTCTGATAGCGCTTCAGATCGAGGCGCGCGGTGGCGAGCAGCGCCTGGTCGCGCACCAGCGTGCCCTCGGCGTTGCGCAGCGAAATCTCATAGGGACGCGGGTCGATCTGGGCGAGCACGTCGCCCTTTTTGACCATCTGGCCTTCCTTGAAATAGACGTCCTGCAGCACGCCGCTCAACTGCGGCAGCACGGTGACGGTGGCGAGCGGCGTGACGGTGCCGAGCGCGGTCAGCACGACCGGCATTTCGCCCTGGGTGGCCGTTGCGACATGTACCGGCTGCGCGAGGTTGGCCATGCCGGCAGCGCCGCGACCGAAACGGCCGCCGCGCGCGCCGCTCGCGGCACCCGGCGCGCTTGCGCCGCTGCCGGGCGCGCCCCACGGATGCCAGCGCCACAGCACGATTCCGAGAATGACCAGCGCCGCGACGATCCATGCGATGGTGCGACCGCGATGCCGTTTCACCGCACCGGGCGCGCCGGCTTGCGTGGCGCCGGCGGTCGGTTGGGAGGCCGGGGCGGCGGGGCGTTGGGTTTCCGGATGCTTTTGTTGTTCGTCCATCGGTTCGGTCAGGTGACTGGCTCTTTGATGTGAATTGCTCGCGCGGTTGTCACCGTTGAAGGGCGACGGACTGCGCGCGGGCGATATGACAGGCGGTCTGGGCAGCGGGCGCGCCATGCACGCTGAAGCGCGATGCTACCTGACGCGCGGGACAGAGATGTTAACGCACGGTAAAAGCGCACCGTAAAAACGCACCGTAAAAACGCGAGGCAGAAACGAGGCGGAATCACCACGGCCCGACGAGTCCGCTCGGGGCGCCACGGCTTGCAACGGCGCGGCTTGCCGCGCGGGCTTTGCCCAACAGGATGCGTGATCCTACGGTGCAGCCTCTGTAACAGTCCAGCCATCTATTTTTCGTTTGATTACGAAGGTTACAGGATGTTGGGAAACTGTCGGCCAGGGCTGGGACGGCGCTGTAATGCGAGATAAGGCGAGGTCGGAGCACCGCGATCACGCGACGCTTCGTGGGCGATTTGATGTCGATGGGAACGCGGCGCGCGGCGCCGGCTTGCCGCTTCGAGTGCGGATGCTGCGCAGTACGCGCCCGGCAGCCCGGTATGTTATTCGTCGAGCCGGCGGCCCGGCGAGCCGCCGATTTCCTGCACGATTTTGCCGATGCATTCGAGCAGCGCGGGCGCGGCGCTCGAGATCAACCAGTCGCGTGGGCACAGGTCGGCCGAGCCGCCGCAATTGACCGCGTAGCGCTCGCCCGACGGCCCGACGAAGCCGAGCGCGATCGCGTTGAGACCGTCGTACCACTCACCGGTCGCAATTGCGAAGCCGCGCTCGATCGTGTCCTCAACCGCGCTTTCGAGCCGGCTGCCGAGATAGCCCCAGTCGTCGCCCTCGGCAGTCTGCAGGCCGGCGAGCAGCCGCTCGCGCTCGGGTTGCGTCAGCGCGGCGAGATACGCACGGCCGACCGCGGTACGGGTGAGGCTCATGCGCGAGCCGATTTCGAGCCGCGACACGAGGACCGCGGAGCGCGGCCGGATCGTGTCGATGACGACCATGTCGTAGCGGTCGCGCACCGCGAGATGCACCGATAGCGCGGTGCTTTCCGCGAGTTCGATCAGGAACGGCCGGGCGCGCGCGCGAATGTCGAAGTTGCGCAGAAAGCCGTTGCTCAGCTCCAGCACCGACGACGTCAGCACGAAGCGTTCGCTGTCGGGCAACTGCAGCAGGAACCCTGTGCCGACGAGAGTAGCGGTGATGCGCGATACGGTGGGCCTCGGAATGCCGGTCGACGCGGCGAGTTCGCGATTGCTGAGCGGCGCTTGAGCGGCGGCGACGGCGCGCAGCACGGTCAGGCCGCGCGCGAGCGCGGTGACTTCGTCGCCGGTGCCTTCCTTTTCCCTGGGCTGGGCGGCTACGGGGTCGGTGCGCGTTGGGCGGTTCATCGGTTTCTGGAACGGTATTTCAGGTTACGTGCGCGCGGCTTGCTGACGGCCACACGGTAAAGGATTGGGTCAATCGCGGCCCAGGACATGCGTTCGCTTTTTTGTGCGAAGAATCATTGTATCGGAATGAATTACCGGGTTCAGCCGGATCTCACGATTTTGCTTGACTTGGTCAACATAACCATAAAAAATGGAATCTCATTTCGAAAGCGATTCGGTTGCTACATTCGCGGCCCACATTCTGGGTTAAATGTAATCGGCTCTGTTTACATAGCTTTCAGACAGCTAATCGTTGCTGTGCTGAGATACGGCCATCTTTGGATTATGGCCATTTCCCGGCATCAGAGCGCTTCGTTTTCGAATCCCGTCTCTCAGGTTCTAGCACGGCCCTCGGAATGGCTAGAACTTTTAAAGCGTCACGGCAACGTGACGCTTTTTTTTCGCCAGACTATTGGATGGTCATCAGGATCTGCGTGCACCTATGCGTGGCTGTCTGGCATCGATCAGGGCCCGATATCGCATTGCTCGCTGCCTGATGATCTCGCCTCGTCGATATTTTAATTATCTGAAAAATAAGGGAAATCAACCGGGTGTGCGGGGTTTGTAATGTCAGCTTCTGTCACCATTATCTCGCTCCTACGAATTCCGGAATCGAATCCGGAAATGGATTTATGCATGTTGAGAAAATATTCCTATCGGGTAATGAAGCAAATTACGAATTAATCATATGTCATATGAAAAGAAACGGAAACGAATTGGAATTCAGGTGAATAGCGTCAGATCGATGATGTCCATTTACAGACAACTCCACGATCGGCTCCGTCAATTTTCTACAACGACTCGCTGGGTCCGGCGCGCGGCCCGACAAACCGGCTCTCCTTCATCAGACTTGCACGACACGCACCTACGATGTGGCGATCGACAACAGGGGGCGTAGCAGCGTATGCGAGATTCACGTACGAACATCGGAGCAGGTGGCGCGGTGACTTACCGTGCGACGGGCAACGCGCTTCAAAGCACAACTCAAAGCACGGAAGAAGCGCTACGCCTCGCTCTCGACGCCATTGCCGCGCGGGCCTGGCCCGCCGCGATTCATCACGCCGAGCGCGCCATCGCGGTGGCCGGCGACAACGGCTTCGCGCATATGGTGCATGGCGTCGCGTTGACGGGAGCCGGACGCTTCGATAGCGCGCTCCCCGCTCTCGAACACGCGACGCGGCTTGCGCCGCGCGATCCTCGCACGCACTACAACTTCGCGGTCAGCTTGCAGCAGGCCGGGCAAGCGTTGCGCGCGATGGCCGCTTATCGGGCCTGTCTGGAAATCGAGCCGCGTTTTGCCGATGCGCTGTGGAACTACGGCGAATGCCTGAGATTGCGTGAGCACTTCGAACTCGCGCTCGAACTGTTCGACCGCCTCGCCAGCGTGGAGGGACGCAATCGCCTGCATGCAGCGCATCGGATGGCCGTGTGCTGCGCCTATCTCGGCGATGCCGAACGGGCCGATGCGCTGTTTCGCGCGCAGCTCGCCGAAAACGACGATCCGGCGACCCACTGGGAGTACGCGCTGTTCCTGCTCCAGCAGCAACGTGTCGACGAAGCATGGCCGCATTACGCGCGCCGTTTCGATGCGGGCGCAAGAATCGGGCTGCGAGCGATCGAGCGGCCTCACCCCGCATGGAACGGACAGTTCGAAAAAGATGCGTTGCTGCTCGTCACCGGCGAGCAGGGCGCTGGTGACGAGATCCTGTTCGCCGCCTTCATACCGGAACTGCTGCGGCGTGCGGACGCGAGCGGCATGCGTGTCGTCATCGCTTGCCGGCCGGAACTCGTGCGCCTGTTTCGCGCGAGTTTTCCGGGCGTGCAGGTCGAGTCGGCCGCGCTGCTCGAAGCGCGCCCGCCGCGTGCGTCGTTTGCCATGGACGCACGCGGGGCAAGCTCGAATGCCTGGCATGCTTATATCGGGGACATTCCGCGCTGGCTCGACAAGCCGCCGGTGGCGGCTTATTTGCAAGCGGATCACGCCGATCTCGCCGAAGCACGCGCATTGATCGGCGACACCGGTGCGCCGGCCGGCCGCCGCGGTGACGGGCAGCCGCTGGGCCGGCCGCTGAAAGTCGGGCTCGTGTGGTCGTCGAATCCGGCCGTCGTGCCGGAGAACCGGACCGCCCGCAACGTTGCGTCGACGCTCATCAATGGCTGGCTCGGCGGCCTGGGCAACGTGACGTTCTACTCGTTGATGCCGACGCCGCATGTCGAACGCATCGCGGAAGTGCCGGATTTGCCGCTCGTCGATCTGTCGGCGTTCGTCACCGACTTCAGCCGGACCGCCGCGGCGATCCAGTGTCTGGATTGCGTGGTATCGGTGTGCACGTCGACGGCCAATCTGGCCGGCGCGCTCGGCGCCGATCTGCACGTGCTGCTGCAACGTCACGCCGACTGGCGCTGGGCCGACGGCGGGCGCGCATGGTATCCGAACGTCACGCTGTATCGGCAGGCGCGTCGCGGCGACTGGAGCGCGTCGCTTGCCGCGCTCGCCGATCGGCTCGCGCGCACGTCCGGCGCATGAAGGTACGGCGCATGAAAGTCGGGCGCCCGTTGAGCCGGGGAGGGCGCGAGGAAAGCGTAACGATGGTCCGCTGAAGGCCGCATGCGTGGCCACAGTCAGCGGCCCGTCTTCCCAGCGTCCTTGCGCGCAGCCCGCAGCCCGCGCCGCGCCGCGCGCACACGTCATCGCAGCCTTAGCTCTGCCTCATTGCACACGGCTGCGCAGATAAGCCGACCCGCGTTCAGCTGCAATCACCAGCACGAACGTGACGATCATCAGGAACGACACGGTCCGGTAGTCGAACAGGTTCATCGCGGTCAGCAGCTGGAAGCCGATGCCGCCCGCGCCGACGAAGCCGAGCACCACCGACGAGCGCAGATTCTCGTCGAAGCGGAACAGGCTGATGCCGAGCAGCGTCGGCAGCACACCGGGCACGACCGCATGCGTGAACACCTGCATGCGGCTCGCGCCGGTCAGCATCAGCGCTTCGACCGGCCCCATGTCCATGTCCTCGATCACCTCGGCAAACAGACGGCCGAGCATGCCGATCGAATGCACGCCGAGCGCGAGCGCGCCCGGAAACGGCCCGAGCCCGACCGCGGTCACGAACACCAGTGCCCAGACCAGATCCGGCACCGCGCGCGTGAGCCCGATCGTCGCGCGCGCGGCGTAGTACAGCGGCCGCGCGGGGCTGACGTTTTCCGCCGCCAGCAACGCGAGCGGAAAGGCCAGCACGACCGCCATCACGGTGCCGAACACCGCGAGGTCGATCGTTTCGAGAATCGGATGAAGGGTCGCGCCGAACTGGCTGAAGTCGGGCGGCATCGAGCGCGAGAAGATGTCGGCCATCCCGTGCGCGCCGGTGATCAGGTCTTGCGGACGCGCATGCACGCCCGCGCAGGCCTGCGCGAACAGGATCAGAAAGGCCGCCAGCGCGGCGATGCCCGATAGCGGGCTGCGCTGTCGCGCACGCGCGTCGGCGGTATGTAGCGAAGAGACGCGGTTCATGGCACCCCGCTGAGGTACAGGTTGGAGATCTGCTGCGCGTTGACCGCCGACGCGCGCATGTCGAACTCGATCTGGCCGGCGCGCATGCCGATCAGGCGATCGGCGTAGCGCGTCGCCAGCTCGGGCTGGTGCAGCACGCAGACGACGGCGAGCCCGTCGTCGGTCGCGAGGCGGCGCAGCAGCGACATCACATCGTCGGCGGCTTCGGGGTCGAGGCTCGCGACCGGCTCGTCGGCCAGCACGACTTGCGGCCGCTGCGCGAGTGCGCGCGCGATCGCGACACGCTGTGCCTGGCCGCCCGACAGCGTGCCCGCGCGCTGATCGGCCAGATGCGCGAGACCGACTTCATCGAGAAAGCCCCGCGCCGGTTCGATCTCGCACTTCGGCACGCGGCCGAACGAGCTCGACAGCGTGCGATGGTGGCCGAGCGCGCCGGTGCACACATTCGCGAGCACGCTGCGCCGCTTCACGAGGTTCGCGTGCTGCGACACCAGCGCGATCGACATGCGCGCGACGCGCAACTCCTCGCCCGTCAGCCGGGCGAGATCACTGCCGCCCACCACGACCGAGCCGGCAGCAGCGCGGTTCAAACCGACGATGCACTTCATCAACGTGGATTTGCCGCAGCCGTTGCTGCCGAGAATCACGACCATTTCGCCGGCGTGAACCGACAGGCTCATGTCGCGCAGCGCGGTGTGGCCATTCGGATAGCGCATGGTCAGCCCGCGCACGGCGAGGCGCACGTCGGTGCCGGCGACGCGCGATCCCAACGCGTCCCCGCCGGCGGGCAGCAGCCCGGCGGGGTCGCCCGGTGCGGCGCCGAGCACCGTTGCCGCATGCAGCATGCTCACAGCTTGCTCAGATCGATATGCAGCGTCGACACCAGATCGCGAATCTGATCGTACGCATGGTCGTTCTGCGGCACTGTTCTGAGCGCTTTGCCTTCATTGGCCGCGAGAAACTTCTGGTCGGCTTCCGGCAGCTCGTGAAAGTCGAGCGTCTGCAGCACGTGGGCGAGGCGCGTCTTGAAGTCGGCCGGCAGATCGCCGCGGACCGCGAACGGGTCCTGCGGAATCGGGCCGGATTTCCACAGCGTCACATAGGCCGTCGGATCGTATTCGTTGTGCAGTTGCGCGCTCGCGATCTCTTCGCTGTTCAGCTCGCCGGCTTCCACTTTGTGATTGCGCAGCGCTTCGAACGACGCCGTGTGGCTGCCCGCGTAAATTGCCTTCACGCCGTGGTCCGGATCGATGCCGCCCTTGCGCAGCCCATACGACGGGAACAGATGTCCCGAGGTCGAGGCCGGATCCGAATAGGCGAACGAACGGCCCTTCACATCGGCGAGCGTCTTGATGCCGCTGCCGGGCCACGTGACGACCGACGCGTAGTAGTTGGCGGGCTTGCCGTCTTCGCCGGAGAACCCGGCGACCGCGTCGGCGTGCGCGACCTGATGCGCGAGCACGTAGCCGAGCGGGCCGAACTGCGCGAACTCGAGCTTGTTGTTGCGCATCGCTTCGATCTCGGCGTTGTAGCTCGTCGCGACGTACAGCTCCACCTTGCAGCCGACCTTCTTGCCGATCAGATTGGCGAGATCCGTGTAGACCGGCAGCAGGCGTCCGACCGATTCATACGGCTCGACGCCGAAGCGCACGGTGCCGTCGTTCGGACAACTGTCTTGCGCGTGGGCAGCGACAGCGCAGGCGGAAAAAATCAGTGAGGCGAGAAAGCGGATTCGTGCGATTTTCATATCAACGTGCTCCGGACGATTGAACTGCGGGCAATTACCATTGGTACGACATGCCGGCCCCATACGCCGCGCCATCCCCACCGACGCTGACGCCGACCTTCATCTTGATGTTGTCCGAGAAGCGCGCGCTCGCGCCGATGGCCGTCGCGCCATAGCCCTGATAGGTGCCGGTGCCGATGCCGATGGCAAAGCGCTTGCCGGGGTCAACCTCGGGGATCATCGTGAGTGCCGTGGCTGCCGCCACGCCGCCGTAGGCTCTGCGCGCGACGCTGTTGACGCCGGACTGGACCGTGGCGAGCTGGTTCATGTTGACGGCATCGGTGCCGTTCACGCCGGGCGCGACGTTGGTGATGCGCCGCTCGCTGCCCGCCGCGCCGACCGATACGGTGTTCGCTTCGTCGGCGACGGAACCCGCGCCGAGCGCGACCGAGTTCGACGCGGCGGCGTTCGAGTTCGCGCCGAGCGCGCTCGCATTGCTGCCGCTCGCATTCGCATTGCTGCCCTGCGCGGTCGAGTTGACGCCGCCCGCCGATGCGTTCGCACCGGTCGCCACGCTGCCCTCGGCGAGCGCCGCCGCGCCGGAGCCGTTCGCGGTGCTGTTCGCCACGGCGGCGAGCGCGTTGGCGCCGACCGCCGTGCTGTTCTCGCCGGCCGCGTTCGCCGCGTAACCCATCGCGGTGGCGGCGGGTGCGGAGGCCACTGCCGGCGACGAGGCCGCGTTGCCCGACGCGGCGTTCTTGTCCGCCGCCGCGGATGACGACGCGCCCGCATTGTTTTGCGTTTGTGTCTGCGTCTGTGCCGGCGGGGTCGAGGCCGACTGCTGACCGATCGACGCCATCTGGTCCGAGAGTTGGCCCTCGACGGCTTCGAGCTGTGCGAGGTTCACGGCATCGTTCGCCTGGCTGCCCGCCGCGACGCCGGTGATCTGCCGGTTGCCGACGTTCACTTCACCCGCCGACGTTTGCGGGGCGCTCAGGCCGAACGCCTGATAAGCCGACTGCGCGCCGCGCATGGCATCGGAGCCCGCGCCGAGCGCGACGCTGTTCGACACCGCCGACGCATTCGTGCCGATCGCGACCGAATCGCTGGTCGCGATCGAGCTGCCCGCGAGCGAGCCGATCGCGACGTTATCGTTGCCCGTGACCAGGTAGCCGGCGCCGTAGCCTTGCGCGACGTTGTTGTTGCCCGATACGTCGTGTCCCGCGCCGAAGCCCATCGCGAGATTCGACTCGCCGCTCACGTTGCCGCCCGCGTAGGCGCCGAATGCGGCGTTGCCGTCGCCGGTGACGGCGGCACCGGCATTCGCGCCTTCGACGAGGTTGTTGTTGCCGGTGACATTCGAGCCGGCGCTGACGCCGTTCGCGGAGTTGTAGCTGCCGCTCACGTACGAGCCGGCGTTCTGACCGTTCGCGAGGTTGTTGCTGCCGGTCACGTATTCGCCGGCGTTCGAGCCGAACGACGTGTTCTGGTCGCCCGACACGTAGCTGCCGGCCCAGAAGCCGAACGCGTTGTTGTAGCTGCCCGTCACGTTGGTCTGCGCGCTGCGGCCGAATGCCTGGTCCCAGCCGCCGACCAGGTTGATGCCGGCGAAATAGCCGATCGCCTGGTTCGCGTTGTGGCCCGACACGTTGGTGCCCGCGCCGTTGCCGATCGCGAGGTTCCAGTTGGTGGTGACGGTGTCGCCCGCGCTCTGGCCGATCGCGATGTTGTTGCTCGACGTGACGTGCTGGCCGGCGTTGTCGCCGAACGCCTGGTTGTAGCTGCCGGTCACGTATTCGCCGGCGCTGGTGCCGAACGCGTCGTTCACGCTGCCGGTCGTATAGCTGCCGGCCCAGAAGCCGAAGCCGTTGTTGTAGTTGCCGGTTACGTTGGTCTGCGCGCTGCGGCCGAACGACTGGTTCCAGCCGCCCGCCACGTTGATGCCGGCGAAATAGCCGATCGCCTGGTTCGCGTTGCCGCCCGATACGTTGGTGCCCGCGCCGTCGCCGAGCGCGAGGTTGTAGTTCGTGCTGACCGTGTTGCCGGCACCTTGCCCGATCGCCGCGTTGTCGTTGCCGGTCACCGACTGGCCGGCCGACTCGCCGATCGCGGTGTTGTTGCTGCCCGTGACCGTATTGCCGGCCGATTCGCCGAATGCCTGGTTGTAGTTGCCGCTGACTTTGGTGGTGCCCGCGTTGGCGCCGATTCCCTCGTCGTGCGTCGTGCTGCTGTACGTGGTCGACAGTTGCGCGTCGACGCGCGCACCGTACGTGGTGAGGAGCGCGCCCATCAATAGGCTGAGTCGCGCGACTCGCTGTGTGTTCTTCATGCCGGATTCCCCTGGTCGGTTTGCGCCTGCGTTCCGCTTGTTTTTGCTGGTGGTCCGATCGCCTCAGCTCGCGAGTCCGTTTGCCATCGCCGGATCGCTGATGGCCGGCGCGCCCGTTTCGACGCGGCCAGCGAAGCGGCGCACGAGGTTCGGCGCGCTCAGCGTGAAGTCGTACCAGTTGCCGGTGCCCGATAGCGGCCAGCTCTGCTCGGCCGACTTGCCGGCCGGCACGGTCAGCGGCCATGGGCCGCTGCTGCTCAGCACGCTCGCGTAGGCACTTGCGCTCAGCGTGACCTGCACGTCCTGGGTGCCGCTGTTGTTGACGGTTGCGTACACGGCGCCGTTGGCGACGTCGTAGCAAACCTGCAATTCCACCGGCGCGCCGCTGCCGGTATTGCCGCTGAACTGACGCACGAAGCCGTTCGGTCCGTAGACCCACAGGTTGTAGTTGCCGCTCGTGTCGCCGCTCCACGCGGTGTCGTTGAGCTGCTTGGACGCTTCGACCGTATAGCGGCGTGGGATCACGCCGAGGTTGTTCTGGTCGTACACATGGAATACCGCGCCCTGCGTACCGGTGTTGCTGAACAGCAATTCGATCTGGCCGCCCGACAGCACGCGTGCACTGGTGTGCAGCTCATACGGCAGCGCGCGCGACGGCCGGTAACCGGTCTCCTGGAACAGCGGCTGCGGCGTGCCCGGCGCGGCGGCGGTCGGCAGCGCGCGTTGCGCGGCGTCGATCGCGGCGGTATTGGCGGTGCTGGGAAGACCGGCATACGTGCTGTTGGTCGCATTCGGGCTCGTGAAGTCGAAGCAACTCGTCAGGTCGCCCGCGATCGCGCGATGCCACGGGCTCACGCTCGACACCGTGATGCCGAAGCGCTGTTCGAGAAACAGCGCCATCGACGTATGCGTGAACACCTGCGAATTGACCCAGCCGCCCGCGCTCCACGGCGAGATCACGAACATCGGCACACGTCCGCCGAGTCCCCACGGACGCACCGTGCCGCTGACCGTATCGGCTGCTTCCAGATACGTGCGGGAAGGATCGGAGAAGTACTCGCCGGCGAGCGGCATCGTCGAGCCGCCCATCAGTTTGCCGCTCGCGTCGTACGACGGGACTGCCGGCCGCACCGCGTGATCGAAGATGCCGTCTTCCTCGTCGTAGGTGACGAAGAACGCGGTCTGGCTCCATACGGCCGGATTGGCGGTCAGCGCATCGAGCACCTGCGAGATGAAGTTCGCGCCGTCGCTCGGGAAGTAGCTCGGATGCTCGGACACATCCGGCGTCGGCAGAATCCACGACACTTGCGGCAGCGTGCCGTTCTGCACGTCGGTGGCGAACGAGGTCAGGAAATCGGGGCCGCCCGTCATGCCGTTGTCGTAGATCGGCGAACCCGGCGCCGAGGTGCGGAAGCTCTGGAACGCAAGGCCGCCGTGCAGCAGGCCGCTCCAGTTGTTGTTCGGATCCTGATAGATCTTCCAGCTGACGTTCGCGCCTTGCAGCAGATCCGGCAGCGTCGGCCACATGAAGGTCGAGCCGCCGTACGTGTACTGATTCGGCGGTGTCGTCGCCGAGATCGTCCCCGATACCGAGCAACGCACGTTCGTCACTTCGGCATCCGCTTCGGTCGGATTGATGCCGACGGCCGCCAGTTGCGGATTGAAGTTGGAACCGGAGAAGAACACCACGCGGTTCGGGTCGGTGGGGCCGGTCAGCGCGCAATGATAGGCGTCGCACAGCGTGAATGCCTCGGCGAGCGCGAAGTGAAACGGAATGTCGGCGCGCTCGTAGTAACCCATCGAGTACTGGCTCTTCCAGTGCGGCCAGTTGCCGAACAGGCCCTGGTTCCAGGCGGCCTGGCCGCTGCCGTAGTCATGCGGACAGTCGGCCACGCCCATCGCGTTCATCGTCGCCGTGTCGAGATGGAACGGCGGAATCGTCACCACGGGCGTGACGCCCGGTGCGCTCGACACCTGCTGCCAGACCGGCTGGCCGCTTGCCATCGTGATCGGGAAGCGGTCGCCGAAACCGCGTACGCCTTTTAGCGTACCGAAGTAATGATCGAACGAGCGATTCTCCTGCATCAGAATCACCACGTGCTTGATGTCCTGAAGCGTGCCGGTCTGGCCTGCCGCGGGAATCGCGAGGGCCCGGCGGATCGACGGCGGCAGCATGCCGGTGCCCGCCAGCACGCCGGCGGCGCCCGCCGCGCGCAGGAAGTTGCGCCGGCTGATTCCTTTCGACATCTCGGTCTCGTGGATGTCGCGTGTTTTGTTGTTCATCAAAGTGTCTCTGCAAGGCTGGAAGGAGGCGATGCCGCGAACGATGCCGCGATACCGGGCACGCGCCGCGCTCGAAAACTCGGGAAGCTCAGGGGGCGCAGTGCAGTACCGGCGTCGAGCCGGTGGATGTGCCCGATGCCGGGGAGGTCCCCGAAGCCGGCGACGTGCCGGAAGCCGGGGATGTGCCCGAGGCCGGCGAGCTGCCGTTTGCGCCGGTCGCGGGCTGACTGCCCGCGCTGCCCGTGCCCGAGGAGCCGGACGACGCCGTTGAGCCATTCGAGCTGCCGCCACCACCGCAAGCGGCCAGCGTGACGCTCGCCGCGAGAGCCAGACTGCCGAGCAGCGAGCGGCGCCATGAGGCTCCGCTCGCGATGTGCCGAACAGCCGTCACAGTGCATTTGAGGTTCATTTTTTGATAGACCGGATTAAGCGCCCGCGCCGGGAATCGACACACGGCGAATCGATGCGAAATTGGCCGACCCCGAAGCCATTGCTTCACCCCGGAGCAGGTGCGCTGCACTGAACTTCAGTGCGGACGATGCAAATGCTAGGCGCGGTCTATGTCAGAGAAATGAATATTTCTCAGTTAAAAAACGAGGTTGATATGAGAAAAATTCAGTACTAAGCTGGCGGCTGTTTTTTTAACAGCCCGATATGTCAGGAACGTTCTCGATGCGCCACTTCCGCAGTTCTCGCAGTGCTCCTTACGGCCCCGCATGGGGAAGCGAAGATGTGGTGCCGCTGCAGCCGCCCGTTGACGAGGCAGCGTTGCCCGCCGCCATCGCGCGGGATTTCATCGCCCGGCGCATACAGGCCGCTCGTCGCCAACTCGCGAGCGCGACGGGTTTCGTCATCGATCTCGACGGCACGCTCGTATCCGGCAGTCAACTGATGCCGGGCGCGAAGGAGCTGCTCGAACATGCGAAAGACCGCTACGCGATCGTGTCGAACAATTCGCGCGATACGGCGGTGACGCTCGCGCGCAAGCTGGGGCGGCTCGGTTTGCGGACGAAACCGGAGCACATGGTGCTGGCAGGAGAGCAGGCGGTGAGGTTGATGATCGAGCGGTATCCGGGCTCGCGCGTGCGTATCGTCGCGAGCCCGGTGCTCGCTCAACTCGCGGCCGCGCTAGGAGGCAACGTGGTCGAACACGAGCCGGAGGTGATTCTGCTTGGGCGCGATGTGCATTTCAGTTACCAGCGGCTGACGTCGGTTGCCAACCAGTTGCGTCGCGGCGCGACGCTGATGGTCGCGAATCCGGACCTGAGCCATCCCGCGGCGGATGGCGGTGTCACGCCCGAGACCGGCAGTCTGATGAGCGCGGTGATCGCGTGCGCGGGCGTGGAGCCGGTCTGCGTGGTCGGCAAGCCGGAGCCGCTGCTGTTTCGCGAAGCGCTGCGTCGGCTCGGCACCGATGCGTCGACCACGCTCGTGATCGGCGACAACCCGCTGACGGACGGTGCCGGTGCGCGGCAACTCGCGATGCAGTGTCTGCTGGTCGGACGCGATGCCAGCGCGAATGTGAGTTCGCTGGCGCCGTTGTTCGAATCCGACGACCCAAGCGAATCCGGAGATGAAAACCATCCGGACGATGGTGACGGCGAGCACGCTGGCGCTGCTCGCCGCGCCGCGAGTCAATAGCGCTTCAGCGACAGCACGTCGAAGGTCTGACGCAGCACGTCGACCGAGCGCTCGTAGTCGGCGAGCGCGAGGCACGCGATCAGCACGTCGACGATCGCGAGTTGCGCGAGACGGCTCGTCATGGCCTCGGTGCGAAAGCGCGTTTCGCGGGCCATCGTCGTCAGCACGATGTCGGTGAATGCCTGGATCGGCGAACGGCCAAAGTTCGTGATGCAGATCGTGCGCGCGCCGGCTTCTTTCGCGAGGCGTGTCGCGGTGACCGTTTCGTGCGTGCTGCCGGAGTGGGAGATGGTCAGCGTCGCCACGCTCGGATCGCAGCGCGACGCGCTGATCACCTGGATATGCGGATCGGTCACCGAGCGTGCATCGAGGCCGATGCGCAGCATCCGGTAATGCGCATCGTCGGCAATCGACGCGGCGCTGCCCACGCCGTAGATTTCGACGCGCTTCGCGGCGCGGATCGCGGCGACTGCCTGTTCGAGCGCGTGCACGTCGAGTGTCGACTCCGTATCGCGCAGCGTCTGCACATTCGAGCTGAAAATTTTCGCGACGACCGTGGCGGCGCTGTCTTCCGGCTGCAGATCTTCGTGAATCAGCTGCACAGGCTGGACGATTTCCTGGGCCAGCACGATCTTGAGCTGCTGAAAACCGGTTGCGCCGAGCGATTTGCAGAAGCCGACCACGGTGCCTTCCGCGGCGCCGACGCGATCGGCGACGTCGCTGACCGACATATGCACGACCTCGCGCGGCCGTTCGCGGATGAAATCGGCGATGCGCCGGCTCGCCGCGCCATAGGTCGGATAGAGCTGTTCGATCCTCGCGAGGATCGCCGAAACGGTAATTTCACCGCTCGGCGATGACGGCGTGTCGCTCACCGTCTTTGCCAGGGCCTTTTTCTCTGGCTGCATCAATGCTCCTGTTTCAAGAATCGTTCCGAGTGGGTCGTATCGCGCGTGTGCCGTCCACGCGTACCGTCCACATGCACGCGCATTGTAGTGCCGGCTCGTTTCAGGAATTGTAGGGGTGGTTTGTTGCGCGACGGTGCCGCGGCGTTATTCGTCGGGCGTGCTGTCGCGAGGCCATCGCGTGGACCCTGCCCGACGGATTTCCCAAGGCGATCAACGCGCCAGCAACGACACCGTCGCAATACCGAGAACCGTCATGGCGAGCGATGCGCTCACATGGATCGCGATTTCGCCCGCGGCCCAGCCGAGCCGGCCATCCTGCAGCCGCTGCACGACTTCGGCGGAGAAAGTGGAGAACGTCGAGAGTCCGCCCATCAGGCCGGTGATGACGAACAGCCGCCATTCCGGTGCGAGTTGCGGCACGCGCGCGAAGCCCGCAACCGCGACGCCGATGATGTAGCCGGCGATCACGTTCGCGGCGAGCGTGCCGAGCGGCAGGCCGCTAAAGATGCCGTTCAGGCGAAAGCCGAGGAACCAGCGGAACAGCGAGCCGAGTGCGCCGCCAATGGCGACAGCGAGAAAGGACCAATACATGGAAGAGGGTGTGGCAACCGGTGCGTCGACAAACCGGTTCGTGCGGGCGAGGTGATGCCGCGTCCGCATGACCGGGCGTAGCAGGCATCATCAGCCCCAAAGGGCGGTTAAAGGAGAATGCCATCTCCAGCCGCGAAGTCTAACATCGGCACAGGCATTTGGGGACAGGCGGGCAGCGGCGAGCGGCGCGACGGCATTTTGTGTGCGGCGCTTCGTGGCTCGCCGGGGCGGCGCGCCACGAAGCGCGTCGCGTTGCTCGACAGACTTAACCGCAGGCTGCGCAAGCGGGACGTCGCCCCCCGCGCGATCTCACTCCGGCGTCGCCGAAATCTTGTGGATCGACAGGTCCGCGCCGTTGTATTCCTCTTCCTGATCGAGCCGCAGGCCGACCGTCATGCGGATCACGCCGTACACGACCGTTCCGCCGACCGTCGACACGACGATGCCGCCGAGCGTGCCGATCACCTGCGAGCCGAACGATACGCCGCCCAGACCGCCGAGCGCGTGCAGGCCGAAGATGCCTGCCGCGATACCGCCCCACGCGCCGCACAAGCCATGCAGCGGCCACACGCCGAGCACGTCGTCGATGCGCCAGCGGTTCTGCACGCAGGTGAACATGTAGACGAACAGCACGCCGGCGATGGCGCCCGTCACCAGCGCGCCGAGCGGATGCATGATGTCCGAGCCCGCGCACACCGCGACCAGCCCCGCGAGCGGGCCGTTATACGTGAAGCCCGGGTCGTTGCGTCCAGCGAACCACGCGCTCAGCGTGCCGCCGACCATCGCCATCAGCGAATTAACCGCGACGAGGCCGCTGATCTTGTCGAGCGTTTGCGAGCTCATCACGTTGAAGCCGAACCAGCCGACCGTCAGCACCCATGCGCCGAGCGCGAGAAACGGAATGTTCGACGGCGGATGCGCGGCGATGCCGCCGTCGCGATGGTAGCGGCCATGGCGCGCGCCGAGCAGCAGCACCGCCGGCAATGCGACCCAGCCGCCGAATGCATGCACGACTACCGAGCCGGCGAAGTCGTGAAACGGCGCGCCGAACGCTTGCGTGAGCCAGTCCTGGATGCCGAAGCGGTCGTTCCACGCGATCCCTTCGAAGAACGGATAGACGAAGCCGACCAGCACGAAGGTCGCGAACAGCTGCGGGTTGAATTTCGAGCGCTCGGCGATGCCGCCCGACACGATCGCGGGAATCGCCGCGGCGAACGTCAGCAGGAAGAAAAAGCGCACCAGCCCATAGCCGTTGTGCTGGGCCAGCGACTCGGCGTTGCCGAAGAACTGCACGCCGTACGCGATCGTGTAGCCGATAAAGAAATACGCGATCGTCGAAACCGAAAAGTCCACCAGAATCTTGACCAGTGCATTGACCTGATTCTTCTTGCGTACCGTGCCCAGCTCGAGAAACGCAAACCCCGCGTGCATTGCCAGCACCATGGCGGCCCCGAGCAGAAGAAACTCGGTATCGGCGCCGGTTTTCAGACTATCCATCGATGTGTCCCGCTTATGCCAAAAAAGTGCGCTAAGTGAGCAAGAAGCGGGCCAAAGTTGTGCCGACCGCGTCGATCCGGTGCAATCGGGCACCGGGATGGGATTCGACAACGATCCGGCCGCCGCGCAATGAATCGTGCGCTGCACCTGAACAGCGACGAAAAGCACAATACAAGTGCATGTGCTCGAAAGAGCAGCGCGAATGATCCAGGGCGGGGCATAACATTCGATTTAAATTACAGTTTTATTCTCTGTGCTGACGATTTGCCCGCCGATGGCGCGTCTGCCGCCGCGGCGATTTGCATCCACCCGACATCAGTTGTGTCCCTCTTTGTCTTCCCGCCCAAACGCCGACATAATGTGCCGACCCGCGCATGATCCGCCGGCCACTTCCGCCAACAAGCACGCATGAGACTGACCACCAAAGGCCTGTTGCTGATTGCGATTCCTGCCGTCTTCGAACTTGCGCTGCTCTCCGGACTGGTGAAGGCGCAAGCCGACACGGCGCAGGCGGAGCGTTGGGCGATGCACAGCGAGGAGGTGCTGCGTCAGACCACCGCGATTCTCGATCCGGTGCTCGCGGAGTCCGTCGCGTTGCGCGGCGCGGTGCTCGCCAACGACGCGCGTTTCAGCACGCCGGTCGCGACGTGGGTGGACGTCGACCGGCGCATTGATGAGCTGACCGAACTCGTCGCCGACAACCCCGCGCAAGTCGAGCGCGTGGTCGAGGTGCGCCAGGCGGTGCAGGCATATCGCCAGTGGTCGGACCGGATCCAGGACCTGCTGCACGCGGGGCGGCGCAACGATATTCTCGAGCGCTTTCGCGACCTGGCCGGCGCCGACGTGCTCGATCGTTTCCGCTTGCAGATCACCGCGTTCCAGACCGAGGAGCGGCGTCTGGACACGCTGCGCTCGAACGCCGCCGGTGCCGCGCGCGAGCGGCAGCAAACATTGATCGTCGCGGCCGGCTTTGGCTCGCTGCTGTTCGTCGCGCTGGCCGTGTGGCTGTTCACGCGCGGCGTGCGCGGCCGGCTCTCGCTGCTGTCCGACAACGCCGGGCGTCTCGCCGGCAACGAACCGCTCGCGCCGCTCGGCCCGGGCCGCGACGAGATCGCGCGGCTCGATCTGACCTTGCATGAAACCAGCCGGCGTCTGCTCGAAGCCGAGCGTATCGAAGCGCGCTTTCACGCGGATCTCGAGCGCCGCGCGGCCGAACTCGTGCGCATCAACGAGACGCTGCGTCAGCAGACCCAGGAAAACGAGATGTTCATCTACAGCGTGTCGCACGATCTGCGCGCGCCGCTGGTGAACTTGCAGGGCTTCTCGAAGGAACTGATCCGCGCGTGCGACGAGTTGCGCGTGGCGGTGCGCGAATCGTCGCTGGCGGCGACGACGCGGCGGCGCATCGAGCGGATCGTCGACGAAGATATCGGCGAGGCGCTGCACTATTTGCAGACTGCCGTGCTGCGCGCGTCGCACATCATCGACGCGCTGCTGCGGCTATCGCGGGTCGGCCGCGTCGAGTACCGACGCCAGAGAGTCGACGTGCACGACATCGTGCAGCGCGTCGTCGATGCGATGCAGGGTTCGATCCGGGCGCGGCGCGCGCGTGTGAGTGTCGGCGAGTTGCCCGCGGTATGGGGCGACCCGACCGCGCTCGAACAGATCTTCGCGAACCTCGTCGGCAATGCGGTCAATTATCTGGATCCGGCGCGCGAAGGCCGTATCGAGATCGGCACGACGCCGGCACCGCCGGGCGTGCAATCCCTACGCATCTTCTATGTGCGCGACAACGGCCTCGGCATTCCGGCGATCGCGCTGCCGCGTCTTTTCAACGCATTTCAGCGGCTACACGGCAATGCGACGGCGGGCGAGGGCATCGGTCTCGCGCTCGTGCGACGGATGGTCGAGCGGCACGGTGGACGGGTGTGGGCGGAATCGAAGGAAGGGACCGGCACCACGTTTTATCTGTCGTTGCCGGAGGCCGGGGCGGCGGTGGGAGCGAGCGCGGGGACACGGGAGTTCGCGGCGGTCTCCGCGGCGGCCGCGGCGCGGGCGATTACGGCTGCACGTCCGCTATCGCGCGAGACGGGGAGCGCGCGTGTAGAACTGGAAGCACGTGAGTCCTCGGATACAGCCTCGAGTGGCAAAGCGCCCGTGCGTTCGGCCGACCCGGCGGCGGGCATCAGTACGCGGCAAGCGTGAGCTGGGCGGCAGCGCGTGCAGTCCAATCGCACGCGCTCGCCGCCGGACTCAATGCTCGATACGCGTGCCGAGCACGACGAGGAACTGCCGTAGCCACTCGGGGTGCGCGGGCCACGCGGGCGCGGTGACGAAGTTGGCGTCGGTGATTGCGGCGTCGACGGGAATGTCGGCGTATTCGCCGCCCGCCAGCTTCACCTCGGGCGCGCAGGCCGGATACGCGGAAATACGCTTGCCGCGAATCACGTCGGCGGCGGCGAGCAGTTGCGCCGCATGGCAGATCGCCGCGATCGGCTTGCCGGCCTCGGCGAATTGCCGAACGATGTCGATCACCTTCGGATCGAGCCGCAGATACTCGGGCGCGCGGCCGCCGGCAATCGCGAGCGCGTCGTACTGGCGCGGATCGATGTCGTCGAACGTTGCGTTCAGCGTGAACTGATGGCCCGGCTTCTCGGTATAGGTCTGATCGCCTTCGAAATCGTGGATCGCGGTCTTGATGCGCTCGCCCGCCTTCTTGTTCGGGCAGACCGCGTCGACGATATGACCGACTGCCTGCAGCGCCTGAAACGGCACCATCGTTTCATAGTCCTCGGCGAAGTCGCCGGTCAGGAACAGGATCTTCTTTGCCGCCATCGTATGCCTCCAGTTGATCAACGGGACACCGCGCCGAACTTCAGATGAGTATTGACGCACGGAGATGCTGACAGATGCTGGTTGATGCAGGGTGACGCCGAGTGATGCCCGGCCAGTCTACTCCATCACGTTTGACAGAACGGCGACGAGGCGAAGCGATGGCTGGGGCGCGTAACGCATCGGCGGTATCATGGGCGCGTCTTCGTCTGCACGAGCCGCATCGCGCGGCTGATACCCACACATGATTTCATCTATCTCCTCGTCGTTGTTGCGCCGCGCGGCGTGCGTGCTGTTCGTATTCGGCGCGCTGGCCGCATGCCAAAAAAACGACGCGTCAGCCGGGCAGGTCGCGGGCAAGCTCAACGACGCCGCCCAGGCCGCTGGCCAGAAGCTCGATCAGGCGGCGAGCTACGTCAACCAGCAGGTCGATGCAACGAAGTCCGCCGCGCAGCAAAACCTCGAATCGGCGTCCGCGCCGTCGATCAAGATCGATCCCGCGGCACTCGCATCGAGCGCGCAGGCCAATCTGCAGAATGCGGCGAGCGCGGCCAACGCGCAGTTGGGCAAGGCCGCGTCGATCACCGGCCAGGGCCTCGAAGTGGCGGGCCGCAAGCTGCAGGCGTGGTCGGCGCAGAATTCGGCGTCGTCAACCGCGCCGGGTGCGTCGACCAGTTCCGCCGATTCCTCCGATGCTCAGAAGCAGATGGATAAGTGACATGCGTACTGATCCATTCGAACGTTTGACGTCGGGAATAAATGTAATTACCATCGTTACACTTTGTCGTTGCCGGGCGGATTCGCTGTGAACACGAGTAGCCGGTTTGCATTTGCGGTACATGTGCTCGCGCTGTTGTCGCTGCAGGGCGGCGTGCCGCTGTCGTCGGAGATGATCGCGGGTAGCGTGAATACGAATCCCGCGCTGATCCGCCGGTTGCTGACGATGCTCGCGCAAGCGGGGCTGACCACGTCGCAGCTTGGCGCGGGCGGTGGCGCATTGCTCGCGCGGGCGCCTGAGCAGATCACGCTACTCGAGGTGTATCACGCGGTTGAAGACACGCAACTGCTTGCGCTGCATCGTGAGGATCCGAATCCGGCGTGCATGGTGGGGCGCCATATTCAGAGCGTGCTGCGCGGGGTGATCGATGAAGCGCAGCAGGCGATGGAAGCATCGCTTGGCACGCGCACACTGGCTGACGCGACCGCCGACGTGGTGCGAGCGGAAAAGCAGCGTGAGCGCAGGCGTCGCGCGCAGGCATGATGGCCGGGATGGCCTGCCGGCGCGGATGAGAAAGCGCAAGGAACAGTAGTATCGTGATGCGCGTGACGAGTATTGGCGGCACGCGCCTTAACCAGCAAACGGGGTAAATCCCCCGTTTTTTTCACCTTATATGTAACTACTATAGTTACATATAAGACATCGGGAGTACGTTGAAATGAGCAAGCAACTGAAGATCGCATTGTTTGGCGCAACCGGCATGATCGGTTCGCGGATTGCCGCGGAAGCCGCGCGTCGCGGGCATCAGGTGACGGCGCTCGTGCGCGACCCGGCGCGCGTGCCGGCCGGCGTCGCGAATATGCACGCCGAGCGTGCCGATCTGCTCGACGCTGCGAGCGTCGGCGCGGCCGTGCGCGGTCACGACGTCGTGGCGAGCGCGTATGCGCCGCCACAGAGCGATCTCGCGACGCTCGTCAAGGCGACGCACGCGCTGGTCGAAGGCGTGCGCGCCGCGGGTCTGAAGCGCGTCGTGGTGGTGGGCGGCGCGGGCTCGCTTGAGGTCGCGCCGGGCAAGCAACTGGTCGACGCGGATGGTTTTCCGGACGCCTATAAGCCGATCGCGCTCGCGCACCGCGATGCGTTCGACTACTACCACGGCGTCGCCGATCTTGACTGGACTTTTTTCGCGCCGGCCGCGCTGATCGAGCCGGGTGAGCGGACCGGCAAGTTCCGCACGGGCGCCAACACGCTGATCGCCGATGCGCAAGGCAATAGCCGCATTTCCGCGGAAGACTATGCGATTGCGTTTGTCGACGAACTGGAGCAGGGCCGTTTCATCCGCCAGATCGCGACCGTCGCGTACTGACGCAGAGGGCGAGCGCGATCGAGGTGTCGTTCGCGCTGCTCGTTGGCGTTCGTCGTACGTGAATGCGCGAGCGCATCGATACACGAATACGCGATTCGTAAATCGGCCACGCAGCCGCCAGATATCCCGACGCACACCCATCGGCGCTCGCGCAAGCGCCCTAACATTCGGTTACGCATGTTCGGGCGCGCAGGGCAAAACTGCGGCTACACTGGCGACTTCCGTTTTCCTACGGATTGCCATGCAGTCATGCCCGTTGCGGTGTGAGTCCGAGGCTGCACCGTCCGATAGCACGCAGCAGCCGGCGACCCGCACCGCCCCTCATTTTTCCTCCGACCCCGCCGACTGCGCGATGCAGCGCGAACTTCGCGAGCCTCACGAGTTTCGTGGCGACGCGCGCCGTCGAACGTCAATGCCCGCGAGACCCGCTAGCTGGATCGCCGCACTGCTGTGCGCGGCGCTGTTGCTATGCATCGGGGTGCTACCGCTGCAAGCCGCGGCCGCCGGACCCGCGGTCGGCACCGGCACGCCGGTGATTCCCGCATTGCAGAGCCTGATCAATAGCGCAACGGTCAGCGCGGCAGCGCCGGCTTCGGCGGCCTCGGGCGCCTCCGCGGCCGAAGCGGCGTCCGCGCCGTCGCCCGCCAGCCAGGCGGAACTCGCGCGTTCGCTCGACAGCGTGATCGCCACACTCGACAACGACCGCCAGCGCAGCGCGCTCGTCAGCCAGTTGAAGAAACTGCGCGACGTATCGCAAAACGCGGCGCAAACCGTCGGACCGGCCGCGCCTGCGCCACCGAGCCCGGGCCTGCTCGGCGCAATCGCATCGGGCATCGCGTCGTTCGAATCCGACGTGCATCAGGGCCGCACACCGGTGCGCTACTGGGGCGGACGTCTGAACGCGGCCGGCAACGAACTGTTCACGATCGTCTCAGGCCAGGGGCGCGAGAGCCTCGGCCGCATCCTGCTGTCGATGGTCGCGATGCTGGCCGGCTGGGGTGCCTGCGCGGGCGCGCTGATCTATCTGCAGCACCGGCTTTATCGGCGCCTCGGCATCGATTTCAAACTGCGGCCGAATCCGACCACGCGCGAACTGTTGATCTTCGCGCTGCGCCGCGTCGGTCCGTGGATCATCGCGTTTCTTGCCGCGCTGCTGTTCGTGCGCGCGATGCCGGATGCGCTCGGCCGCACGCTCGGCATGGTGGTCGCGTATGCGATCGTCGCGGGCGCGGTGTTTTCGGCGATCTGCCTGATCATGTTTTCGCTGTTCGGCTCGGGGCACCGGCGGGTCGCGGTGCGTCTGCTGATCGATCACGCGCGGCGCGTGCTGTTCGTGATCGGCGTGTGCGGCGCGCTCGGTGACGCGGCGGTCAATTACGACGTCGCGCATCAGCTCGGCTCGAATCTCGCCGCGCTGATTTCGACCGCGGCCAATATGACGGCCGCCGTGCTGACCGGCTATTTCGCGGTCGCGTTCCGGCGTCCGGTCGCGCATCTGATCCGCAACCGGCCCTACGAGCAGCGCAACGATCACAAGGCGGCGACCGACGCGTTCGACGTGCTCGCCGCGCTGTGGCACGTGCCGGTGCTCGTGCTCGCGGCTGCATCGGTGGTCGCGACGATCGGCGGCTCGGGTTCGAGCGAAAACGTGCTGCAGATTTCGATCGTCACCGCGCTGCTGCTGGTGCTGGCGTTTTTCCTGTCGGCGATCGTGCTGCGCATGACGCGCCCGCGCAGTGCGCGCGCGCGGCGCCGCTCTCCGTATCTGACGCGGCTGCTGCGGTTTTGCGGCACGCTGCTCACGCTGTTCATCTGGCTGTTTTTCTTCGAACTCGCGGCGCGTCTGTGGGGTGTGTCGCTGGCCGCGATGGTCGAGAAAAACGTCGCGGCGCGCGGCGTCGCGCATGCGATGACGGCCATCGTCGCGACGCTGTTCATCGCGTGGCTGCTGTGGATTCTGGTCGACACCGCGATCACCGAGGCACTCAATCCGGGCAGTGCACGCAACAAGGCGCGCGCGCCGAGCATGCGCGCACGCACGATGCTGCCGCTCGTGCGCAACGTGCTGCTGGTGACGATCATGATGATCGCCGGCATCGTCACGGCGGCCAATCTCGGCATCAACGTGACGCCGCTGCTCGCGGGCGCGGGCGTGATCGGTCTCGCGATCGGCTTCGGCGCGCAGTCGCTCGTGACCGATCTGATCACGGGGCTGTTCATCATCATCGAGGACACGATTTCGGTCGGCGACTGGATCGACGTCGACGGCGGGCACGCGGGCACGGTCGAACATCTGTCGATTCGTACCGTGCGGCTGCGTGACGGGCAGGGCGCGATTCACGCGATCCCGTTCTCGCAGATCAAGATCGTGAAGAACCTGTCGCGCGATTTCGCGTATGCGGTGTTCGAGGTGCGCCTGTCGTTCTCGACCGACGTCGATCAGATCATGGAGCTGATTCGCGAGGTCGGCGCCGAACTGATGGCCGATTTCCGTTACCGGCGCGAGATGCTCGGACCGATCGAGGTGTGGGGGCTCGACCGCTTCGATCCGAACTGGATGGTCGTCAAAGGGCAGATCAAGACGCGGCCGCTGCAGCAATGGAGCGTCGCGCGCGCGTTCAATCTGCAGCTCAAACGCAAGATGGACGAAGCGGGGATCGAGATTCCGGTCGCGCAGATGCGGGTGTATACGTCATCGAAGGATAGCGAGGGTGAGCCGTTGCGCGACGATGAAATGACGGGTTTTGTCGCGCCGGTCGATGGGCGGGAGAGCCGCCCTGCGCATGGTGAGTTACGTGTGCAGGAGCATGAGCGTGCCCATGAGCGGGATCATGAGTGGACGCGGCAAAGCGTGCGTGATCGGGCTGGGACTGTGATGTCGGCGCGGGCGCACGAAAGAACATACGACACGCCGTACGAAAGAGCGCACGAGCGGACTGACGAATGGACGCCGGAAAGTGCTCCTGAACGGAGCCGCGAGAGGGCCCATGAAAAGACCCACGAAAGGGCACATGAGAGCGCGCATACGAGTGCGCGCGAGCCGGCCGGCATTGGCGCTTCGCCGCACGCATCGACGCAGTTGCCGCTTGCGCCGGCGCGCGATGTATCGCACGAGCCGCGACCCGCGCCGCCGCCCACTGAACAGACCGCACCGGTTTCGCCGCAGATTCCGACGGCTGGCGATGCGAGCGGCAAGAGCTGATATGTGTGACGGTTTCCGGCGGGTTGCGCCTGCATCGCATCATTTCCGATGGCTGGAGATGCAGGCGGCAAGAGCTGAGACGCGAGACGGTTCCGGCGGACTGCGCCTGCACTTCCGCATGCGTGTTTCGTCAAACTAGCAGCGACAGCCGGGCGCGATTACCTCGATCGATACCGGCCGCTGCTGCAGCATGCTTGACGCCCATCGATCAAACCAATACCGCCGGATCGGCCACGCGCACGATGTCATTCACGCCGGTGCCGATCCGTGCGCCTTCGACGCCGTAGACATGCAGCGACACGGCGGCCGCCTTGCTGCTGTTGCCGAGCTGATGAATCGCGCCACGGCCGCCACGCACGAACGACACCGCGCCGCGCTTGCGCGCCTGCGAGCGCAACGGGTTCGCACAAGCCTGCGCGTCATTCCATTCGTAGATCGTCTCGCTCAGTTCGCCGTCGACCACCGCGTAACTGCACCACGTGTGGTGCCCATGCACGGGGCTCGCCTGGCCCGGCTGCCAGACCAGCGCGGCGACCGCATAGCGGCCGAGCGGATCGGCGGCGAGCAGGTGGCGGCGATAGCGTTCGGCCGAGCCTTCGCGTTGCTCCGGGCTGAGCAGATCCGGGTCGCCGGCCGCGTCCGCGAGCGCGATTCGCATGCTGCGCGCAAAGAACGTCGAGCGCGCCGATTCGGGAAACTTGGCGCTGGCCTCGAGTATCGCGTCCAGTGTGTCGCACAGCCGCTCGAGCGGCGCGCAGGCGCGGCGATCCGTCCCGCAGGCGGACGATGCGTCGGCGCCGAGACTGGCTGGATCGGTCAGCGAGGCGAGGAGGCTGGAGGTGCGCTCGAAACGGCTGGTGCGAAGATCGTCGCTCATGGTCGTAGTGCAGCGTGCCCGCTGCTTGTCGGCTATTTTCGGTACGGATATTTATACCCGTTTGACCGGAGAAAGAGTTTCCATATAATTCCCCTCAGGCTCTAAAACGTAGAATAATTTCCTATCTGGGGTGTCTTATGGGCATGGATATCATCGATCGCAAGCTACTGGAACTGTTGCAGGAAGACGCGACGATGCCGATCGCCGAACTCGCGCAGCGCGTGAATCTGTCGCAGACGCCGTGCTGGAAGCGGCTGCAGCGCTTGAAGGAGGCGGGCGTGATTCGCGCGCAGGTGGCGCTGTGCGACGCGCGCAAGCTGGGAGTGGGCACGACGGTGTTCGTCGCGGTGCGCACCAACCAGCACACCGAGGCGTGGGCCACCGCATTCACGCAGGCGGTGCGGGACATTCCGGAAGTGGTCGAGGTGTACCGGATGAGCGGCGAGACCGACTATCTGCTACGCGTGGTGGTATCCGATATCGACGACTACGACCGGATCTACAAGCGGCTGATCACGGCCGTGCCGCTATACGACGTGAGTTCGAGTTTTGCGATGGAACAGATCAAATATTCGACGGCGCTGCCGGTGCGCTCTTCTGCAGTAACGTGAAAACCGCCGGCTACGTGCGCGGTGCCGGCCGGTTGCCAGATGATCGTCAGGCAGTTGCCTGGCACGGTAACGGTTGATGCGCATCGCCGTGAGTGGGTGCGGCGCTTGCTGGGTCGAAGACGAGCGCCACGTGTTTCGCATCCTCGCCGGTGCTGCTGGCTGCAAGCCGTGTGCAAGCTCAGTGGGCGTAGAATTCCGCCTTCCGTGACCCATCCGCGATTACTTCGCGAACCGAGCCTGCTTCATGAACAAACCGCCGCGCAAGAAGAACCCGACCTTTGGCATCGCCGTCTTTATCGTGGTCGCGATCCTGCTGGTGATCGCCACGCTGTTCTATAACGCGATCCACGAAAAGCACGAGGCCGACAGTCAGGACGCGCAGGGGCCTTCGGTGGCATCGCAGGCCGCGGCAGCCGCCAACGCGATGAAGCCCGCGAGCGGCGCGGCGCAGTAACGCGAGGCCGCTTCCGGTCTGCTTTTCGTCCGCTCCCCGTCTGTTCCTGGTTTGCTCCCCGGGCTCACCCGCGGCCGTTCGCTCGCCGATCCCGGCTGCTTCCCGGCCAGCTCCGGTTTCACTCGTCCGGCAGCCGGATGATGCTCGCATCCTTGCGAATCTGCGCCGACGCCGCGAGCATCTGCTTGCACTGGTGAGCCAGTTGCTTCATGTCATGCACGGCATCGGCCGTATAGTCCGGCGATTTCTCCGATGCGACGACCATCGCATCGAGTTCGCGAGTCATCAGCTTGATCTGTTCGCTTTGCTCGCCGGGCAACGCGGTGCCGGCTTCGGCGGCAGTGAGGTTGTCACGCACGAGCGTGAGCGCGCGCTGCAGCGGCTGTAGCGAGATGTCGTCGGCCTGCTGCCGTTGTTGCGCGGACGTGCGCAGCAATGGCGCGGCGGCGGTGATCTGCGACGCAAGCACGTGGCTACGCACGAGCAGACCGTTGAGCTCGGGCACGAACTTCTGCGCGGATTTCGGTTCGAGCATCATTCGCTGGAACGCCTGTCCGAGATTCGCGAATGCGACGTGGACGTTCTTGCGCGCGAGCCGGTAGCGATAATCGCGATCGAGCGCGGTGGCCGCCGCGGCCGCTGCTGCCGACGCGCCGCTGGCGGAGCGGGCGGTCGCATTGGTGATGGTGGCGGGGTTGCTGGCGTTGGCGGCATTGTTCGGGGTTGCGCTTGTGGTGGAGTCGGCGGTTGGTGGTGCGGCCACGGCGACGTCGGCAGCCATCCTTGCGTCGGCTTCAGTTCTGATCGCTGCGCCAGTCCCGACCGCACCAGTGCCGGCACCGGCATTAGCCCCAGCACCCGCACGCGCCCCAGCGAACGCCGGCCCCGCAAAACCAATCGCCGGATCAGCCATCGCCGCTGCCGGCGCGCGCGCGCCGGCTTCGGTCACGGCAGCCACGACGGCCGCCGCCGGCTTGCCGCTCCACCACCAGCTCGCCTCCAGATACTGCCGCGTCGCGCTGATCATGTTGTTCACGAGCTTGCCCATCAGCCGGTATTCCCAGTACGGGAACAGATGGCTCGCTGCGATCGCGATCGCGCAGCCGACCACGGTGTCGATCGCGCGCTCGCCGATGATGCGCATGCTGCCCGGCGCGAGCAGATGAAACAGCATCAGCACATACGACGACGTGAACACCACGCTCGCGGTGTAATTGAACAGCAGCAGGCTATAGCTCATTACCATCGACGCGAACATCACGACCATCAGGATGTGCGGCTCCTTCACGAAGATGATCAACGCGATGCTCGCCGCGCAGCCGATCAGCGTGCCGATGATCCGCTGGCCGTTACGCTGCTTGGTCAGCGAATAACCCGGCTTCAGGATGATGACAGTGGTCATCACGATCCAGTACGCGTTGGTGAGCGGCAGCAGTCGGCCCAGCCAGAAGCCGATGGCGACCGCGATCGTCACCCGCAGCGCGTGACGGAAGCTCGGCGAGGCCATCGTCAGATTCGAGAAGATCTGCCCGAACGGCACGCGACGGCTCGATACGAAGCGGTTGAGCGCTTCGTCGATGCGCAATTCGGTTTCGGTCGCGCTTGGTTCGGTCGTCAGATTGCGGCGCATCTTGTCGATCAGCCGCGTAGCGCTCCAGATGCGCCGGAAATTCGCCGAAACCGCCGAATACGCCTCCGGGTTCTGCGCGGGCAACGACTGCTTGCGCATCAGCTCGATTTCATACTCGATCGCCCGCAATTCGGCCTTCACGTTCACGCGCTTGCGCGGTGCCTGATTCTGCAGCACCGCGAGCCCGATTTCTTCGAGATCTTCGGCTGCCTTGCGGATCAGGTCGCGATAGAACACCAGCAGATCGGAGCCGCCGAACGTGCTGCGCACCAGCGTGTAATCGGTTTGCGCGCCGACGAACAGTTCGTGCAGATCGACGGTATTGATGAACAGGTTGTACAGCATCGCGCGGCGCGGTTCGAGCTTGCCGCGTTTTAACGTCGGCAGATTGCGCAGCACGATGTCGCGCGCGGCGTCCTGGCGTTCGACCGTAGAGATCTGCTTGTCGACGAGATTGCGATAGCACTCGTCGAGATCGTTGTCGAGGTCGTAAAACGCGGCGCGCGCGAGCAGATAGTCGGCGCACGCGAACACGCTTTCGGCGAGCGCCTGCTGCTCGATGCGATGCATCATCCAGCGGCTCACGAAGGTCGACCAGTACGTGTACCAGAGGCCGCCGAGCAGAATCCACGATGCATTGACGAGCGCCTGCATCGGCGTGAAGTGCTCCTCGAGCGTCATGATCATCATGAACAGCGTCGCGAAGCTGATTTGCGGCCAGCGGTTGCCGTACACGACGATCAGCGACAGCACGAACGTGAGCGGCACGACGGTGCACCACAGCGCCACCGGATTGACGGTGGCAAGCCCGGTGGCGAGCGCGGACAGAAAGCCGATCACCGTGCAGGCCAGCATCTCGTTGTGCTTGTATTTCAGTGGGCCCGGCATGTCGACCACGCAGGCGCCGAGCGCGCCGGTCGCGATCGTGAAGCCGAGTTCACGATCGTGAAAGACGATCAGGCACAGGATGGCCGGTAACGACACGCCGACCGCGATACGCAGCCCTCCATAGAAGTACTGGCTATAGAGGAATTTTTTTATTTCGACCGAATAGCGCATCGACTACCTGGAATCCGTTCACCGAGAGAACCGAAGTTGAAAAGACAGCGCGAAACTGCCGTTGAGTCTAACTGATTTTGCCCGCGTTCTGACCTCGGCCGTTTGGCCAGGTTATGCCCTGGGAGCGCGTTTGTTATGCTGTCGCTTCAATGTCCGCCATGGCTTGCGCATGCCTCTCGCGAGCCGGCCGCGTGCCGCTTCTTCGTGCAGCATCTGATCCGGAATTCATGCTCCAGCTCTTCTATTCGAACCGCTACGAAACGCTGGTCGGCGCGCTGCTCGATGACCTTGCGCGCGCGCCGTCCGACCCATGGACCGCGCAGCCCGTGATCGTGCCGAGCGCGGCCGTGCGCAGGCGGCTCGAACTCGATATCGCGACGCGCCAGGGCATCTGCGCAAACATTAACTTTTGTTACCTCGCGCAATGGCTGTGGGCACAGATCGGCGGCGTGATCGAGGTGCCGCGGCATTCGCCGTTCGCGCCCGACCGGCTCGTGTGGCGCTGTTACCGACTGCTTGGCGACACCGATGAGTCGCAGCCGTGGAACGCGTCGCCGCGTCTGCGTACCTATCTCGACGCGGCGGACGCGTCGATGCGCTACGAACTCGCGCAGCGCGTCGCGACCGTGCTCGATCACTATCTGACCTATCGCCCCGAATGGCTGCTGCAGTGGCAGAAGGGCGGCTCGATCTTCGCGGGTGGCGCATCGGAGCACGGTGCGCCCGATACCGGCCCGCGTCTCATCGGCGCGAGCGAGGCGGCGCGCGAGGACGAGCGCTGGCAGGCCGCGCTGTGGCGCGCGGTGCTCGCGGAAGTAGCACAGACCGCGGAGCAGGCTACGAGGCACGCGCATACGCCTGCTATTGCGCTGCCGCCCGCGTACCGTTTCCTCGATCAGATCGGCACGCTCGATCTCGAAGCGATCTCGAACGCGCGATGGCCGGAGGCCGTCAGCGTATTCGCGCTGCCGACCATGCCGCCGCTGCACATCGAGTTGTTGCGCGCGCTGTCGCGCTGGGTCGACGTGCGTTTGTACGTGATGAATCCGTGCCGTGAATTCTGGTTCGACGTCGTCAGCGAAGGCCGCGTGCAGGCGCTCGACGCAGCGGGGCAACTCGACTATCAGGAGGTCGGCCATCCGCTGCTCGCCGAATGGGGACGGCAGACCCAGGCGCAACTGCACATGCTGCACGAACTGACCGAGAGCGCCGCGTCCGCCGAAACCGGCGACTTCACCGAAAACCCCGAGCCGAGCTGGCTCGCGGCGGTGCAGAACGGCATCCTCGATCTGCGTGCTGAGATCGACGTGGATGAACTGCCGATCGAGCGCGGCATCGAGGTGCACGTCTGCCATAGCCTGTCGCGCCAGCTGGAAGTGCTGCATGACAGGCTGCTTGGTTGGTTCGACGAATTCGACGATCTGCAGCCGTCCGATGTGCTGGTCGCGGTGTCCGACCTGGCAGCCGCCGGCCCGCTGATCGATGCGGTGTTCGGCACGACGCCCGCCGGCGATACGCGCCGCATTCCGTATCGGATTACCGGCTTGCCGCCATCGCAGGCCAATCCGGTCGCGCGTGTGCTGCTCGACTGGCTCGCGCTGCCCGAGCGCAGTGTCGGCGCGCCGGACCTGATCGAATGGCTGCGCGTCGACGCGATCGCCGTGCGCTACGAAATCGATCCCAGTTCGCTCGAAGCCGCGCAGGAATGGCTGGCAGCGGCGGGCGCCCGCCGCGGCCTCGCGCCGCTCGAACCGGTTGGCGAAAACGTGCCGGTCGCGCGCCACACGTTCGCCGATGCGCTCACGAGGCTCTATCTCGGCTACGCGATGCCGCCCGGTGGCGAGCCGGTCGATGCCTGGCTGCCGGTCGAAGGCGCGGGCGGTTCGAACGCCGAGTTGCTTGGCCGGCTTTCGCGTTTCGTCGACGATATCGAAGGCTTCGCCGCGCAGTGCGCGATCGAGCGAACGCCGGCCGAATGGTCGCGGCTTTTGCTCGAAACGCTCGCGCAGTGCTTCGACGGCGGCGTCGAGTTTGCCGACGCGCTTGCCGCGGTGCGCGACGCGATCGATGCGATGAGCGACGCGATGCAGGCCGGCGCGCAAGATGTGCCGTTGCCGGCGTCGGTGGTGCGCGGCGCGCTGACTGAAGCGCTGGACGACCCCGCGCGCGGCGGCGTGCCATGGGGCAGCGTCACGTTTTCGTCGCTCACCAGCCTGCGTGGCTTGCCGTTTCGCGTCGTCTGTCTGCTCGGTATGGACGATGGCGTGCTGCCGTCGCTCGCGCGTGCCGACGAGTTCGATCTGATGGCCGCGTTCGGCAAGGCCGGCGACCGTCAGCGTCGCGACGACGAGCGCAATCTGTTTCTCGATCTGCTGCTTGCCGCGCGCGAGCACCTTTTCATCGCCTACACGGGCCGCAGCATTCGCGACAACGCACCGCTGCCGCCGGCCGCACTCGTCGACGAACTGCTCGATTACCTCGCGCAGGTATCGGCCGGCGAGGGCGCGAGTCCGGCGGAGGTCGACCACGCACGGCGCGAATTTATCGTCGAGCATCCGTTGCAGGCATTCGCGTCCGACTATTTCGCCTCGAAGCCCGATCTCTTCACATACGACGCCGACCGCGCCGAACTGGCGACGCTGCTCGCCGAACCTCGGCATCCGGGCGCCGCACCGTTCTTCGACCAGCCGCTGCCGCCCGAAGATACCGACGAAGCCGAGTTCGACGACTTCGTGCGCTTCTGGCGCCACCCCACGCGCGCGCTGCTGCGCGATCGTCTCGGTATCGCGCTAGCGGATGCGCAGGGCGAATTGCTCGACACGGAACCGTTCGATCTCGACTACGCGGGGCGCGATGCGCTCGCCGAGCGTCTATTGCCGGTGCTGCTCGACGCCGGCATCGAAGACGATGTGATGAATGCCCGCGTGCAGCGCGTGGCCGAGGCGAGCCCCGAGCTGCCCGGCGGCGCGACCGGCGCGGTCTGGCGCGCGCGCGAACTCGCAGCGTTGCGGCAACTGGCGACGAGCGTGCGCCGCGAAGTGGCGTCCGGCATCGAGCGTTTGCCGTTCGTGCTCGATCTCGCACCGCGCTGGCCCGATAGCACCGCTGCTGCCGATAGCCCGGACTTCGCCGTCAAGCTGTTCGGCGCGCACGACGCGCTGCTACACGAGGCCGCCGAAACGCCGCTGAAATTGCGCGGCACGTTGAACCTGCTGACCGGAACCGGGCAAGTGATTTTCCGTTACGCGAAACCGAGCGCGCGCGACTATCTGTCCGCGTGGCTCGCGCATCTGGTCTATTGCGCGGCGCAGCCGGATGGCCCGCGCCGCACCGTCTGGCACGGCAGCGGCGAGAGCTTCGAGTTCGCGCCGGTCGCGGCACCGCTCGACGAACTCGCGCCGCTCGCCGCGCTGTTCAAGGCCGGCCGCCGGCTGCCGCTGCGCTTTTTCCCGAAGAGTGCGTGGACGCGGATCAGCGAAAGCGAATCGGCCGCGCAGGGTGTGTGGATCAACGACCGCGTGCGCGGAGAATCCGACGACCCGGCGCTGCGCATCGCGCTGCGCGGCACGCCGCTGACACTCGACGAACCGTTCGGCAGTCTCGCCGCAATCGTCTTCGAGCCATTGATCCAGCATCTGCGGAGCGCATCATGAGCGACGCGCTGCGCCATCACACGCTGGTCGCCGATGAACTTGACGTGTTTGCCTGTCCGCTCGACGGCGTCAATCAGATCGAAGCGTCGGCGGGTACCGGCAAGACGTGGAATATCTGCGCGTTGTACGTGCGTCTGCTGCTCGAAAAGAATCTGAACGCGGATCAGATCCTCGTCGTCACGTTTACGAAGGCCGCGACCGCCGAATTGCACGAGCGCATACGCGGACGGCTCGCCGAGCTACATCGCGCGATCGAGATGGACGACGACGGCGGCGACCCGTTTATCCAGCGGCTGTTCGAAACGACGCTCGCGCCCGAAAACGGTATCGAGCGTGAGGCTGCGTTGAAGGTGGTACGGCGCGCACTGCGCACCTTCGATCAGGCTGCGATCCATACGATTCACGCGTTCTGTCAGCGCGCGTTGCAGGAAGCGCCGTTCGCCGCGGCCATGCCGTTCGCGTTCGAGATGGAAGCCGACGACGCCGCGCTGCGTTTCGAACTCGCTGCCGATTTCTGGCGCGAGCAGGTCGAGCCTGTCGCGCACGCTCACCCGGCGTTTGCCGCCTGGCTGGTCGCGAAGCGCGCCGGGCCCGCGTCGCTCGACGAACAGCTCGCGCGGCGTCTGAAAAAGCCGCTTGCGCAATTGCGCTGGGGCGGCGTGGACGTGAGCAGCACGGGCGCTGACGCGCAAGCCGGCTTCGATGCCGCCTGCGCGATCTGGCAAGCGGAGCGCGACGCGATCGTCAGTCTGCTCGCCGAAGCCCAGGAGCGGCTGAGCAAGACCTCGCACAAGCCCGATCACGTGAGCGCGGCGATCGCCGCGTGGAGCGATTACTTTGCGCAGGGCGACTGTCATGCGCCACCGCCGCGGGCCGCGGTGAAGCTGACGGCATCGGCGTTGAAGAAGGCGACCAAGGTCAAGTTCGAGCCGCCCGCGCATCCGTTCTTCGAGCATGCCGAAGCGCTCGCGGCCGCGGTGGTTGCGGCCGAAGCCGCGCAGCGCGCGCGCTGGCTTGGGCTGATCCAGACATGGCTCGACTACGCGCCGGCCGAACTGGTGGCGCGCAAGCGCACTCGTCGCGTCGTGTCGTTCGACGATCTGCTCGCGAATCTGTACCGTGCGCTGGCCGCTCATGGGTGGCTCGCCGATGCATTGCGCAGCCGCTATCCGGCGGCGCTGATCGACGAGTTTCAGGATACCGATCCGCTGCAGTTCGCGATCTTCAGCCGGATCTTCGCGCCCGCCGGGCCACTGTTTCTGGTCGGCGATCCGAAGCAGGCGATCTACAGTTTTCGCGCGGCCGATCTGCACACCTATCTCGCCGCTCGCGCATCCGCATCCGCGTGCTACACGCTCGCGGTCAACCAGCGTTCGACCGCGCCGATCGTCGAAGCCTGCAACCGCATTTTCGAAGCCAACCCACAGGCGTTCGTGCTCGACGGGCTCGACTATCAGCCGGTTCGCGCGGGCGAGCGGCGCCGCGCGCCGTTTGCCGATCCGGACGCAAGTGGCGGCGATTTCCGCGTCTGGACGCTGCCGCAAGGCGACGCGGCGCTGAGCAAAGCGGCCGCGCAGCGCGCCGCGAGCGAAGCGTGCGCGGCCGAGATCGTGCGGCTGTTGCGCGGTGCGCGCGAAGGCGCGGTGACGATCGGCGACAGGCCACTCGCGCCCGGCGACATCGCGGTGCTGGTGCAGACCCACAAGCAGGGCAGTCTCGTCAAACGCGTGCTCGCCGCGTGGGGCGTCGGCAGCGTGGAGCTTGCGCAGGCCTCGGTATTCGCGACGCTCGATGCCGAGCAGATCGAGCGCGTGCTGGCCGCAATCGATACCCCCGGCGATCTGCGGCGTTTGCGTGCCGCGCTCGCGACCGACTGGCTCGGGCTCGACGCCGCCGCGCTGTGGCGTCTCGCGCAGGTCGCCGATGCGCCGGTGGCGCTCGACGACCCGCTACAGACCACCGATGCAATGGGCTGGGTCGAGCGTTTTTCGCGCTATCGGATGCTGTGGCACGAACGCGGCTTCGCGGTGATGTGGCGCACGCTGATGCGTGAGCTGCGTGTCGCGCAACGGCTCGTCGCCGGCCCCGATGGAGAACGCCGTCTGACCAATGTGAATCACCTCGCCGAACTCGTGCAGGCGCGCGCCGCCACTCAGCCGGGCATCGCGCCGACCTTGCGTTGGCTCGCCGCGCAGCGCGACCAGGGCGGTGGCGAAGAGGCGCAGTTGCGGCTCGAATCGGACCGCAATCTGGTGCAGATCGTGACCGTCCATAAGTCGAAGGGCCTCGAATACGCGGTCGTGTTCTGTCCGTTCCTCAACGACGGCGGCTTGCGCGAGCCGCCGTCGTCGGGCTTGCCCGATGCGCGCGAGTACCACGACGACACCGGCGATGCGGTATTGCACTACGGTTGCGACGATGAGGAAGCGGAGCGCGCGTCGCGTTACGCGGTGCGCGAGCAGGCGGCCGAGCGCGCGCGTCTCGTCTACGTGGCGCTCACACGCGCGGTGTATCGCTGCTATCTGGTTGCGGGCACCTATCTGTCGTCGCGTTCGACGAAGGAGTCGCGCCGCAGTGTGCTGAACTGGCTCGTGGGCGGCGCTGCTCACACGTTCGATGCGTGGCTCTCCGAGCCGCCTGACGAGGCCGCGTTGGCGGCAAGCTGGCAGGCGCTCGCAGGCGGCCCGGTGACGTTGCAGCCGTTGCCCGAAATCACGCGCCGCACGCCGCTCGAAATTCTGCAGGATCACGGCGCGCATCTGCACGCGCGCGCGAATCGCCGGCTACTGCGCGATCAATGGCGGATGGCGAGTTTCAGCGGCCTGATCGCGGCGGGCAGCAAGAGCGCGGACGCCCACGCGCATGTGCCGCAGGAGGAGGTACGGCCCGATCACGACGAGATTGCCGACGCGCTCGAAGCCGCGCCGCTGTTTGGGCCGCTGTCTGTGCAGCTGTCGGCCGCGACCACGCATGCCGACGACGACATCCTCGCGTTTCCGCGCGGCGCGGCAGCCGGCGACTGTCTGCATCGCATGTTCGAACTTGCCGATTTCACCGAGGCGAGTACATGGCCCGATGCGATTCGCGGCGCGCTGCGCGAGCGTCCGGCACCGGCCGAGCCTGAACTCGCCGCGCGCCTGCCGGCGATGATGCAGCGGTTGATCGGCGATATCGTGTCGACCGAACTCGTGCCGGGCATGACGCTCGCGCAGCTCGATCCGCATCGGCGTCTGAACGAACTGGAGTTTCTGTTCGCGGCGCCGTCGCTCGACTTTCCGGGGCTGCGCGAGTTGCTGATCGAGTACGGCTACCCGGACGTTGCGCTGGAGCCCGGCGTGTTGCGAGGCTTTGTCAAAGGATTTATCGACATGATCGTCGAGCACGACGGCCGCTTCTGGATCGTCGACTGGAAATCGAACCATCTCGGCGACACGGCCGCCGACTATGCCGGCGCGCCGCTCGAAGCGGCGATGGCCAGCCATGCGTATCACCTGCAGGCGCTGCTCTATACGGTTGCGCTGCATCGCTATCTGAAAACGCGCGTGCGCGATTACACGTACGACACGCATATCGGCGGCTATCTATACCTGTTCGTGCGCGGCGTGCGGCCGGACTGGCGCGACGCCGACGGTCCGGCCGGCGTGCACAGGCGGCGCGCACCGTTTGAACTGGTCGCGCTGCTCGACGCAGCGATGATCGGAGGTGGCGCATGAGCGTGCTCGAACAAGGCGCGGTGCCGGCGCTCGGCCTCGAGGACATCGGGGTCAATCTGCCCGCGCCGGCTGATTTCAGCATCGCGCTCGCGGAGGGATTCGCGCGCCGCATCGGCACGCTCGCGCGGCGCGGCGGTGCGTCGACCGAGGCGGTGAAGTGGGCGGCTCGCGGCGCGTTCGCCGCGAGCCGCGCGACCGCCGAGGGGCATGTGTGCGTGCCGCTCGCGATGCTGGCGCGGCGCTTCGAGGCGTCGAGCGCCGAGGTGCGCGCGGCGCTGCTCGCGAGCGGCATGGCGAGCGATGGCGAGCGACGCGCGGCGGCGTTGCGGCCACTCGTGATCGATGCGCAGGGGCGGCTGTATCTGGCCCGCTACTACGATTACGAGCGTCGTCTGGCGCGCGCGCTGGTTGCACACGCAAAGGGCGAGAGCCCGGCGGCGGATGCGGATGGCGACACCGATCCTCAGGCATTGCGCGCACGTCTGCTGCGCTATTTCGGGCCGCCGAAAGACGACGAAGTGGATTGGCAACGCGTCGCGGCGGTGATGGCGTTATCGGGGCGGCTGACGATCGTCAGCGGAGGACCCGGTACCGGCAAGACCACGACCGTTGTCGGCGTGCTCGCGTGCCTGCTCGATGCGCGCGCCGATCTGCGCATCGCGCTCGCTGCGCCGACCGGCAAGGCGGCGCAGCGGATGCAGGAGGCGTTGCTCGCGCGCGCCGGCGATTTGCCGGCCGAACTGGCCGCGCGTCTGCCGCAAACCTCGTACACACTGCATCGTCTGCTTGGCTCGGGGCCCGGCGGGCGCTTCCGCCATCATCGCGACAATCCGCTGCCGTACGACGTGGTCGTGATCGACGAGGCGTCGATGATCGACGTCGCGATGGCCACGCACCTGCTCGATGCGATCGCGCCGCGCACGCGCGTCGTGATGCTCGGCGACAAGGACCAGCTTGCGGCGGTCGAGGCCGGCGCGGTATTCGCCGAACTCAGCGCGCGGCCGTCGCTTACTCCGCGCGGCTTGCGGCGCGTCGCGCTGGCGCTCGATATCGACGAAGAGCGGCTTGTGAACGCGTTGCCGCGCGAGTCGCATCGTGATGCCGATGGGTTGCCGCCGGAAGCCCCGTTCGTGCCCGCCGGCATGCCGGAAACATTCGAATCCGACCCGTCGGGTGATCTGTTCGATAGCGTAATCCCGGATCCAGTTGAACGGACCGAGCGAGCCGCGCCGCAAGCAAGCATCGGCGATCCGCTCGCCGACTGCGTCGTCTGGCTCGAACGCAACTACCGCTTTGGCCTCGAATCCCCGATCGGTCGTCTGTCGCTCGCGATTCGCAACGGTTCGGCGAGCACCGCGCTCGACGTCTTGCGTATCGACCCGGCTGAAACTTGCGCGGCGGCGCTGTATGAAGACGCGCACACCGCGCTGGCCGAGCGCACCGTTGCGCGGCTTGCCGCGGGCTTTGCGCCGTACGCCGATGCGCTTGCCGCGGCGCTCGCCACCGATACGCCCGACCCGTTGCCGCTGTTCGATGCATTGAACAGCTTCCGCATCCTGTGCGCGACCCGCCTCGGGCCGCGCGGCGTCGATCAGGTCAATGCGGCGATGGCGGCCCAGGTGCGACGCGCGGCGGGAGTCACGCTCGCGGTCGGCGCGCAGTGGTTCGCAGGGCGGCCCGTGATGGTCACGCGCAACGACTACGCATTGGGCCTGTTCAACGGCGATATCGGCATCGCGTTGCCGGGCGCGGGCGACGCGCTGCGTGTGTATTTCCGCACCGGCGACGGCGGTCTGCGGGCGGTGTCGCCGGCCGCGCTGCCGCCGCACGACACGGCCTTTGCGCTGACGGTCCACAAGTCGCAGGGCTCGGAGTTCGAGCACGCGGTGCTGGTGCTGCCGGCCGCGTTCAGCCGGGTGTTGTCGCGCGAACTGGTGTACACGGCGATTACCCGAGCGCGTGAACGCGTCGAAGTGATCGGCGCGCGCGCGGTGCTTGCTCAGGCGATCACCACGCCGACGCAGCGCGATTCGGGTCTGGATGCGCGGATCGCCGATGCGTGGCGGCGCGCGGATGAAGGCGGGTAGGGAAGCGGCGGGTTCGAATGCGGTGAGTCTGAATACGCGCGATCGTTAGCCGGTGACCTCGCTAGCCGGCGCGACCGCCGCGACGCGGGCGCGCATCGTCTTGCGGTACCACAGCGTCCATAACGCTAGGCCGGCGTAGATACCGTAGCCGATAAAAGGCGAGATCACGAGGAAGCGTTCGATCGGCCATGTGAGCGCCATCCATGCGCGCAACGCGGTTTCGGCGGTAAGACCGACGCCCCATACGAGCGTCATCGTGCGCATGGCTGGGGCGAGGCCTGGGCGCTCGCGCCACAGCGCTTCGAAGTGCGCGGCGCCGCCTTCCATTTCGCGCGCGACCGTCGCGCGCGCGAGGTAGAAGATCAACGGGCGGCGCATCGGCAACGACAGCAGGAACAGCACGCCGATCGCGCCGGATACGAGCGACTCGCGCAACAGCAGCATGCGCGGACTGCCGCCGAGCGCCATGGCCGCAACCGACAGGACGATGCCGGCAACCACCATCACGCTCAGCGCGTCGACGCGGCGAAAGCGCGCCAGCTCGATCGCGCTCCATACGAGTGGCGGCACCGCGGATGCAATCAGCGCGCCCGTTTCGCCGGTGTGCGGCAACGTCAGCCGGTACGCGAGCCACGGCAGCAGGAAGTTGATGGCCAGTTCGAGCACGAAACCGGGGCGGATTTTCATATGAATTTGCGGCGAGGGAGAAGCATGCAGTATCGACGAACGGGGGGCGCGCGCGCAAATGGCTGTGTGCCGAACGGCCGGTTCGGCGTAGCATCTTGCGCGCATTCGTCGTTCGGAGCGGAGGCGATGCAAGACCACGGAGGTCCACGCACAGCCGCGCACGGAGACGCATCCCACTCGCGCAAAGTCTGACAAAGTCTCACACGCGACCTGCCCGTCACGGCCCATCGCCGTGGCCTGTACACTGAACGCTCTTCACCGCATTCCACTCATGACATCCCGCTATCCGATCCCGCCGAACGAAATCGAATTGACCGCCGTGCGTGCGCAAGGAGCGGGTGGTCAGAACGTCAACAAGGTTTCGAGTGCCATCCATCTGCGCTTCGACGTGCACGCTTCGTCGCTGCCCGAGGTGCTGAAGATGCGCTTGCTCGCGCTGTCCGATCATCGGCTGACGCGTGATGGTGTGATCATCATCAAGGCGCAGGAGTATCGGACTCAGGAGATGAACCGGGAGGCCGCGCTCGCGCGGCTCGATGAGCTGATCGAAAGCGTGAGCGTCACGCGTAAGCCGCGCGTCGCGACCCGGCCGACACGCGCATCGAATCGGCGGCGGCTGGATAACAAGGCGAAGCGCGGCGAGGTCAAATCCGGGCGGGGCCGGGTGCACGAATAACAGCAGGCGCGGGCAACGGCGTGACGTGCGTCAGAGTGAGTGTCGCGCCGACGCCGCGCTGCATCAGATCGAAACGTGTCGTTCGCGCGGCGAGGCATTCACGTCCATGAACAATGCTGTGCGGTCGCTCCAACACGCACGAGCGGCCACCAACCGGTTAGCACCGTTCACTAGCCGTCACCACTCACACCTGCTGACTACTACCGCTTCCCACCCCGCTTGCTGGCGCGCGCATCCGTGCTCGAAGCCGCCGGTACGAAATCAACGCACAGCACTTGCGTGCCGTCGCGCTCGAACGCGATCGCCGCGGTGTAGCAATCCTGACCATCGGCGAGCGAATAGTGCGGGCCCATCATCGCGACACGCCCCGGCGCCGCCAGCGCGTGGCGGAAATACGCGCGCCGCGACCAGTTGGCGCGCGTCTGCGCATAGAGCGGCGCGAGCCGTCGGGGCGGTGGCGGCACCGAGGCCGCGGTCACTGACGGAAGCGTCTGCTCGCCCTGATCATCGGTGACGAACACGCGGCGTGCTTCCGGCAGATGCCAGACCTTTTGCGCGGCCAGCTCGAGGTCGCCGGTTGCCTCGTAGGCATCGGCGGCGGCGAGCACCGCTTCGGCGAACCCCTCGAAGCCGAGCCGCTGGTGGCCCGCGTGCGCGCGCTCGTAATCGGCGAACTTGCTCCAGATCGATGCGACGAGTGCCGGCACTTTCGCGCACGCGGCCTGCACCGAGCTTTTCGGCTGACCGAACCAGAAGCCCTGCACGAAATCGACGTCGGCCTGCATCAGGATCATCAGTTCCTCGTCGGTTTCGACGCCCTCGGCGAGTACCAGCGTGCCCGACTGATGAAGCATCGCGATCAGGTGGCTGATCATCGATTCGTCGCCCTCGCGTTTGCCGGCGCGCGCGACGAGCGAGCGGTCGAGCTTGACGATGTCGGGGCGAAAGCGCCACACGCGATCGAAATTCGAAAAGCCGGTGCCGAAGTCGTCGATCGCAATCAGGAAGTCGCGCGGTTGCGACGCGGCGAGCATGCTGGCGACAGCGGATTCATCGTCGGCGGGCTGTTCGAGCACTTCGATCACGATGCGCTCCTGCGCGAGGCCGAAATGCGCGGACAGCTCATCGATGAAGGCACGCTGCGGCCAGCCGGTCTCGAACACCTGCGGCCGCGTGTTCAGAAACAGCCATCCGGTGCTGATGCCTTGCTCCATGAAATTCGCGACGTGCAGGCAGCGCGCGATGCGGTCGAGCTCGCGCGCCTCGGCGGCCGAGCGCGTGCCGGAAAACAGCACATCGGGCGAAACGGGCAGGCCGACCGGGTCGAACGCGCGCAGCAGACCCTCGTAGCCGACCACGCACTGATGCGTGACCGACAGCACCGGCTGGAACACGCTGTGCAGTGTCAGCGCCCGCCATGTCGCGGTCCAGCCGGACTCGCCGCGGACCAGATGCGGGAGCAGACCGCTCAGAGTCAATTCGCTGACGGATGGCATGGACGCGGGCATGAGAGCTGACATGGGACTCTTGCGGCAAGCGGGTGAAGGGGTACGTAACCCCCATCGGCGCACAGCAATCGATCGCCCGAGGCGTCGCCGGGGCAACACGAATACGGCCCGGGAACGCGGAGAGCGACGCCAGCCATGCTGGACTCCGGCGAATTGGTCAAAACGAGTCTAGCAGCTTGCAACACGTATTAATGTGCGGGTAATCACAAACGCCCGAGCGAGAAAATCGCCTGCAAACCGGTCGCGATCGACCGGTCGGCGGCGCGTCGAGAGCCCGTGCGCCGGAGCGTTTCGCGCGCTTGCCATGCGCGAAAACCGATTCTCAATCGTAGTCGCTTGCCGTACCAAGCCGAGCGTAGCAGGGCGGTAAGCTGCCGCCCGCCAAACTCCAGGCAAGGACGGTGCTCAGATGTTAGCGCCCGCTGTGAGGCCCGTGCGGGCTTGCTGCGGGGCCTTGCCGGCCGCGCTGTCAGCGGTTTTTGCCTGCGCCGCGCAAGCGCTCGCATGGCGGGCAAAGACCGGATTCATGCGTCGCCGTGCTTGCGGGTGGACTGGCGGTGCGCTCGCAGGTGCGTTCGCAGGCCCGCTCATCGGCAGGTTCCGCGAGCGACGGGTATGCTGCTGCTTTTCGTGAAAAGGAGAACAGGCATGGCGGAAATCGCAGTCGTCGCAATTTCGGTGGCAAAGCCGGGTTATGAAGAGCAATTGCGCGCGGCGCTCGAAGGGATCGTCGGCCCGACGCGCAACGAGCAGGGTGCGCTGCAGTACGACCTGCATCGCGATGTGCAGGAGCCGCGCCGGTTTGTGTTCGTCGAGCGCTGGGAAAGCCAGGAAGCGCTCGCCGCGCATGCGAAATCCGCGCATATCCAGGCGTATCGGAAAGCCGTCGCGGATTGGGTTGAACACTCGGAAATTCGCGTGGTGTCGAAGATCGCCTGAGTTTCGATGCGGGTGTCAGCGGAAGTGAATGCGCCGGGCCGGCGGCCGGCAGCGGTGCGGAATAACCCGCAAAGACGGTGCTGCGAGCCGAGGGACTGAGACGAGCTGGGGAACAACGTAGCGCGCGAACCGGTACGGCGGCCTTCGAGCCGCCGCGTATGCCACAGGGCGCGCCGCCGACGATCAGTGAGTCGCTTGCGGGACGTCGAGAATCAGGATGATGGTCCAGTCCGCGTCGCCGTCATGATGGTACTGGCGCTCCGCGACGATGAACGGCTGCTGCTTGCCAGCTGGGCCGAGAAACAGCACATCGCCTTCCATCGGCAGGCATTCGACGGGCGGCAGCGCAAGGTAGGCTTCCTGGCCGCCACGCGGCATCAGTTTTTCGATTTTGCGAGATGCTGCTTCGGTCCATTCGATATCTAGCTGGATATTGCTCATGCTGTCCTCCGCACCAGGGTGCGCACGGGTTAGGGATGCCGGCGGGGCCGCCGGTCGGTGCGCGACTTTAGCATACCGAACGCGCCGCGCCGCCGGGCCTTGCGCGGTGATGCCCGGGCGTTCGACACAACGCTTTGCCGAACCATCTTCGACATTGATCGGGTCACAAAAAAGCCGAAACCGGCGGACGCCAGCTTCGGCTTTTTTACCTTCACGGCAACGCCGCGAAGCGGGACTGTGACGCGTTATCAGGTACCCGACGCGTCGGCAGCCTTCTTGTGATGATGCGGAGCCATCTTATGCTGCTTGGCCGGCATGGCAGGTGCGCTTTCCATCGATTGCTGGCGGTTTTGCAGATCCTGCGCGCGCTGTTCGATGTCCGCGGCCTTGGCCGGATCGGTACTCGTCGTGATGCCGTTGTCCTGCGCATAGGCCGCGCCCGCCGCGGCACAAAGGGAAACCAGGATCGCCAGGGACACTTTCTTCATCGTTACCTCCGTAGAGTGGTGGTGGACCCGAGTATTGCCTGTCCGTTGGGAAAGACAATGCATTCTATCGAGCAAACTCTACTCCAGCGGATGGCTTTGTAACGACGATGAACATTTGTTACATCTCGTAACGCCCGCGCACGGCAAAGGCCCCGGCGCCTTGTGGGAGTTGACACGGCGCTCGCCAGGGCCTGAAGCGATTGCTCCATCGCGTGCGTGGTTTGGACAAGGCCGTCGCGAGATCGAACCGCGCGACCCGTTGGCGCGGTCAGAACCAGCCGATAGCCCGGTACACGTGGAATTGCGCAATGCCAATCAGCTCATGCAGCGCGATTTCCGCCGCCACGAGATTGCCGACGTGCGGCAGCACGCCGAGCCGCGCGTGCCGGGCGCTCGAAATCTGCGGCTGCGGCGCGATGCCGAAACAGCGGAAGTCGAGCAGCGCGCGCGGCATCTGATACGCGGATGTGACGAGGATCAACGTGTCGTAATGTGATTGCCCGACAATGGCGGCGACATTGCGGGCGTTTTCATAGGTCGTGCGGCTGGTCTTTTCGAGCACGATGTCCGAGCGCGCTACCTGATGGCGCAGCAGGTAAGGCAGGTAGGTATCGGCTTCGGTCGCGCTATGCCGCTGGGGATTGCCGCCGCTCACGATCACCTGGCAGGTGGCCGCCGTCTGCTTGCAGGCGGCGTAGTTTCGCGCGCTGACGTCGATGCGCGAGAGCGCGTCGCGTGGCGGCACGAGCACGTCGTCGTCATCGTAGACCGTACCGCCACCAAGCAGGATGATCGCGGTGCGCGGTGCGAACGTGGCCGGCGCGGCGCTTTGTCGATGCGGCTGCGCGAGATCGAGCAGCGGGGCGGTTAGCCAGCCGGCCGCGAGCAGCCAGAACAGTGCGATCGTGCACACGATGAGGGGGCGGCGCGCACGCTTCCATAGCACGATTGCTGCAAAAAAAAGCGCCAATAAAGTGAATAGAATCAATTTAAATGGGGTAACGTATGTCTTTCGGGATAAATCTACGGGCTTGCCATCGCGCCGCGGCGGTTGCATCGTCGGTTCGTGGAGAGAACGCTAACATGACGTTCAAACGGGGTTCCGAAACCGAGACCCGGCAGCGTCTGGCGGGAATTCCGCCGCTCGACACGCGGCGAGCTTCCGGGCAGCGGCGGGTGCCGCGCAAGTTACCGGTGGCGCGGTGACGCGTAGGCATCGATGTGTCATGGCTGCACTTTAAGAAAGAAGTGAGATGACGACGTATTCCAACGAAGCGGTACTCGAAGCGCTGCGGCGAGCGCAATATCGTCAGGTTCCCTGGGCCAGACGGCCAGGCGTATTCCAATATCTTCGCGCGCTGGGTTTGATGGACACCGTCCGGCAGCGCACCGTCGCGCCGGCGCCGGGTTTTCATGCGCCAGTCGACATCGCGGTACTGACCGAGCGGGGCAAAGCCGAATTCGCGCGGCTCGAGCATGACGAACGGCTGCTCACATGGACCGTGCAGCGCGTGAACGACTATGTGGTGGTCGCGCCCGAGCCGCAGGCCGCCGCCGCCGAAATCAGGTCTTAGATCCAGGTTCACGACTCCTCACGTCCATAGTCCGCTCAGGCGCCTCGCCCGACCGGATGGGCTGATTTCCTTCGCCGCCCAGTCTGCGCAGCATGTCCGGCGGCGATCTCCCGTATCCTCGATAGTTACGAGACCGTGCCGTTGCATCGGCTGCCGTGCCGTGTGCAAAAAAAAGCCCGTATCGCGAAGATACGGGCGTACCGGAATTACTACTGCCACGCTGTGCTAATGGCGTTAAATCAGACTGGCAAGGCGCCCGGTGGTTCCCTGACATTCGCTGCCGTGCGAGCTTCGGCGCCCAGCTTTGCAACTGCCTCCTATCGAGCCGCGTGGCTGATCACACGGTCACGCGGGCCCGCCCCGCTAGCGACGCCGCTGCGGGTCCCCGCGCGGCGCATCGGGACGCGTGCGCACATTGCTGGCGATATCGCCCCGCAAATCGCCGCGAGGCGTCGGCGGGGTGAAATCGCGATTGTGCGCTTCGCTTTGCTGCCACGCTTCCAGAGTAGCCGCCCGGTCCGGCCGCCAGTTCCATCCTTGCGGACGTTGCTGGGCCGATGCCGCGGTAGCTATCGATGAAATCACAATGCCGCACAACAGCAGTGACATTGGTTTCATGCTGAATATCCCCTTCAAGCCCATTGGTGCAAGGCCTGTTTGCATATGAGCAAAGGTAGGCCGGCTCAAGAAAGGACGCTGTAATTAATAGTAAATGGATGTTTCTCCGGGAGCGATCCGCGGTTTTGTGGGTCAGAGGCAGCGCAGCAACAGGAGGGTGCGTCGAGCGGAAAAAGGGCGCTGAACCTTGCGCGCACGGACCGAAAGTGTCCGTCCGCAGCGAGCCAGATGGGTTCGCGGTGCGACGCGTGAATAGCGTGGCGGAGGGAGATAAAAACCGGGCGCCCGCAGGCGCCCGGTGACAACATAGTTTCGCTCAGGCCATCTTGACCGGGGCGCGCCACGATTCCGGATTGGTCCAGAACGCGCCGCGCAGACGGTCGCGGCTCGGCGGTGCCGGCGGTTTCGCGGCGGTGGCCCCGATGCGGCCGCGCAGCGAAATTTCACGGCCGCTGGTACCAAGCCGCTTCACAATCTCGGCGAGCGTGCCATCGGCCTGCCACTCGTCGAAGCGCCGGCGGCAAGTCGGCGGGGACGGATAGCGGCCCGGCAGCTTGGACCAGCCTTCGCCCGTCGACAACACCCACAGCACAGCATTGACCACCGCGCGCGCTTCCACGCGCGGCCGTCCGCGCCGTTCGCTACGCGCCGGCTCGGCACAGAACAAAGCCTCGACCAGCGCCCACTCGTTGTCTCTCAAATCGTCGAACAGCATCATGTTTCACCTCAGCGAAGCTAACTCCGGTGCGCTGCCCCGCGCCGCGCACTCTTCACACACTCGAACTGGCGAGTGCCAAAGGGGACGGGCTTGCCACGGTCTGCTATTCAGTCATCATGGCGCCGACCCTATGCGCTTCTCAACGCATGAAGTGTGCCAATTTGATTTCAATCGCCTCAAAGCCCCGTGGCGGCGGGCTAGCGCGGGCGCCAACCAGGGCCGTATATGAATCCAAAAAACCCATCTCGCAAATCGGGACAATCACCAATCTTGTGCAAACAGTCCCGGCCGGCGTGCGTTTGCGCCTTTTTGCTGCGGTGCGGCGAGCCGGCAAACAACACGGTTCAGTAAAGATTTAGCCTTACAATGCGCATCAAATTGCGCTATTGATGAGGTGGGTAAATGAATGTGACGCTGCGGCAACTCAGGGTTTTCATCGAGGTCGCCCGGTTGCAAAGTTTCAGCCGGGCCGGCGATGAAATCGGTCTGACGCAGTCGGCGGTGAGTCGCTGCGTGCGTGAGCTCGAAGGCGAAATCGGCCTGAAGCTGATCGATCGCACGACGCGCGAGGTGCAACTCACCGACGTCGGGGGCAACCTCGTGTCGAGCGTGTCGCGGCTGCTGTCCGATCTCGACGACGCGTTGCGCGAAATTCGCGAAATCGGCGAGCAGCGCCGCGGCCGCGTGATCGTGGCGGCGAGCCCGACCGTCGCGTGCCGCCTGATGCCCCGGGTGGTGGCCTCGTGCGTGCGGCAGTTTCCGTACGTGACGCTCGGTTTGCGCGACGATGTGCAGAGCGACGTGATGCGCAAGGTGAAGTCTGGCGAGGTCGACTTCGGCGTGATCATCGGTCCTTTCTCCGACGACGATCTGCTCAGCGAGACGCTGATGACCGACTCGTTCTGCGTCGTCTCGCGCGACGACCACCCGCTCGCGGCGAGCGAGCAGGTGGCATGGAAGGATCTCGACGGCGAGCAGCTCGTGATGCTCGATTACGCGTCCGGCAGCCGGCCGATCATCGACGCCGCCATGCAGGCGCAGGGCGTGAATGCCACCGTGGTTCAGGAGCTCGGCCATTCGGCGACCGTGTTCGGGCTGGTGGAGGCGGGCGTCGGTATCAGCGTGCTGCCGTGGCTCGCGTTGCCGCTGCCGGCGGGCGCGTCGCTCGTGGCGCGCGCGCTGGTGCCGCGCGCGGAGCGCCGCGTCGAACTGGTGCGGCGGCGCGATCGTTCGCTGTCGCCGGCGGCGGAGGCCGTGTGGGATCTGATCCGGCAATTGCCGGCGCGGGCGGAGGAGTTGAACTAGCGCGTTCGCGGCGATTGGCGTGGCTTGGGTCGGTCGACGCCGTGCAGACTTGGGGCCGCAGACTTCGCGGCGATACAGCGGAACTCACCGTCGGTTGCACATGGAATGTCTGATGTCTCCGCTGCTGCGCTGGCATCGTGTTCCCCAGCTCTCTCCACGCGCGGATTCCATCGCCCGCGTCGCCACTGCGCGAATGGCCGCCGCGCTAAACTACCCCCTTCCTTGAGCACGCTCGTTGAGTGTGCCTGCTGAATCTCCGTCCCCGATACATCCGGAAGCCTCGATGAGCGAATTGGATCTGCCTGTGCCCTCCATCCCGAACGCGCGCGATGCCGTGCGTGCGCTGCGTCCGTCGCAGATCCGCGAAGTCGCCAATGCAGGTTTTGGCGTCGAGGACGTGCTGCCGTTCTGGTTCGGCGAGTCGGACCGGGTCACGCCGGCTTTCATCCGCGACGCCGCGAGCGCGGCGCTCAGCGCCGGCGCGACGTTCTATACGCATAACCTCGGCATCGCGCCGTTGCGCGCGGCCCTTGCCCGCTATGTCAGCGAACTGCACGGCGCGACCTCGGCCAACCACGTCGCGGTGACGAGCGCGGGCGTCAACGCATTGATGCTCGCCGCGCAGTTGGTGGTCGGCGCGGGCGATCGCGTGGTCGCGGTCACGCCGCTGTGGCCGAACCTGGTCGAAATTCCGAAGATTCTCGGCGCTCACGTCGAAACCGTTGCGCTAGGCTACGGCGAACACGGCTGGCAGCTGGACGTCCAGCAATTGCTGGACGCGCTGACGCCCGCCACGAAGATGCTCCTGATCAACTCGCCAAACAATCCGACCGGCTGGGTGATGAGCCGCGACGACCAGCGCATCGTGCTCGAGCATTGCCGGGCTCACGGCATCTGGATCGTCGCGGACGAAGTCTACGAGCGGCTTTACTACGCTGACCCGGCGGGCGACGCGGGTCGCGCTCGCACCGCGCCGTCGTTCCTCGATCTGGCGACGCGCGACGAGCGTGTCATCTGCGTGAATTCGTTCTCGAAGGCGTGGCTGATGACGGGCTGGCGACTCGGCTGGATCGTTGCGCCGAGTGCGTTGATGGACGATCTCGCGAAGCTCGTCGAGTACAACACGTCGTGCGCGCCGTCGTTCGTCCAGCAGGCGGGCATCGCGGCGCTCGAGCAGGGCGAGCGGTTTACGCAGGGACTGGTGCGTGACCTGAAGGCCTCGCGTGATCATCTGGTGCGGGCGCTGTCGGCGGTGCAGGGCGTCGACGTCAAGGCGCCGTGGGGCGCGATGTATCTGTTCTTTTCGATGCCGGGCTCGACGCGTAGCCTCGAGCTGTGCAAGGCGATGGTGCGCGAGGTCGGGCTCGGCGTCGCGCCGGGCAGCGCGTTCGGGCCGCAGGGGGAGGGCTTCGTGCGCTGGTGCTATGCATGCGATACGGCGCGGCTCGACGAGGGTGTCGAGCGGTTGAAGCGGTTTCTCGCACTGCACGCAGGTGTCTGAGGCGTCGGGCGTTTTGTTTGATCGCGCAACGAGCCGGGGCAAGGCGGATACGTTGCGTGAAGTTTGGCCCGGGATCTGAGCGCGAAACGGACGCTGGATTCGGCGAGATTCCGGACTCGATCCGATTCTGGAACGAAGGCGCGCTGAACATGGGCTCCGGCATGATCGAACATCCCGGCACGCAAGCCGCATGCTAGCGACGGAAGATAAAAATCGCGCAAACGAGCGAACGAAAGGGCTTGCCGACAGCAAGCGTGCGCTCAGCCGCTTCAGGCAGGCGGGCTGGCGCGCGGCGAGAAAATGCGCGGGGGATTGCGGCTTTACGCACCGGTCGTTTTTGCGTAATATGGCGCTCAGTCACGCGATTCCCTTCAGGAATATCGCCGCTCCGTCCGGCTGGGTTTGGTTCGATAAGTCTGTTCGCCGCCCCCCGGTGCGTGCTCCCATCAATATGACCGATCAGAATCGGGCGAGCGCGTCTTCAGTTCCACATCGTCTGTTTGATCCGGTTCTTTGACCACAGGGTCTGACCTAGCTGCATGAATACCCAAGAGGCGAAGATCGTCCTCGAGACTGCCTTGATCTGCGCGCAGGAGCCGTTAAAGCTCGTCGAATTGCGCAAGCTCTTTGCCGATGGCGTGTCGGCAGACACTGTTCGGACCTTGCTCGAAGACCTGAAGAACGACTGGTCTGGGCGCGGTGTGGAGCTGGTCGGGCTGGCATCGGGCTGGCGGTTCCAAAGCAAGCCCGCGATGCGTTCGTATCTGGATCGTTTGCATCCGGAAAAGCCGCCGAAATACTCGCGTGCGGTGCTCGAAACGCTCGCGATCATTGCCTACCGGCAACCGGTCACGCGGGGCGATATCGAAGAAATTCGCGGCGTGACGGTGAATACGCAGGTTGTCAAGCAGCTGGAAGACCGTGGCTGGATCGAGGTGATCGGGCATCGCGATGTGCCGGGGCGTCCGGCGCTGTATGCGACCACGCGGCAGTTTCTCGATGACCTGGGCCTGACGGCGCTCGATGAATTGCCGCCGCTTGCGGATCCATCGGCGCAACTGAACGTCGATCTGCTGGGCCAGCATGCGATTGAATTTGCCGAAGGCGACGTTGAAGGCGCGCGGGAAGCGGTAGACGACGCGTTGCGTGAGCCCGGCGAAGCGTCTCCGCTGGAGTCGGCATCGTCCGTTGAAGAAGCACCCGCGGCCGTCGCGATCGGGGCGGCGGATTTGACGGAATCGAAGCAGACTGAAGCGATTGATCATGTGGCACAGACCGAGCCTGTAGCTGAAACGCAGCAAGACGCGATGGAACCAGCGGACACGACTCTCGCGACGCGGGAGACTGACGCGGCAAGCGCGTTACACGACGCTCAGGAACAAACCGAATCGACGCACGCCGCGGCGCAGACCGGCGTCGCCGACCCGGCGCAACATCAGGATCCGGCTGCTCAAGCTGATCCGGCAGCACCCGAACACAGCCCGGGCGCGTCTCGCAACACGGAGCGCGCCGCGGAGCCGAACTCGCCCGAGGCGGTGCACGACGATTCCGGGAATCGTCGCGACGCCGCGCAGGACGCAGGCTTTCTGACCGACGACGAAACCGAATCGCGCAGCGCCTGACGTAACCGAACTTTTTTGCCACGCCCGCAACGGGCGTGCGCGACCTGACATTTTGAGGTTGTTTTGACACATACCCACGACACCGATTCGTCCGAATCCGAGCGCGCCGTGCCGTCGGCGCGGGCTGACGAAGCGCGTACCACCCAGGCGCCGGCAGGCGAGGGCGAGCGCCCGGCCCAGAGCGCGGAAGCAGAGGGCGAAGAGCGTCCGCGCCGCGGCCTGCGCCGCGGGCCGCGCAGCCTGATCGCGCGCCGCCGTGCCGGAGCGAAGACGAAGGCGGCGGAAGGCGCGGCGGGACAGAGCGCGCCGGTCGTCACCGAAGCGCCGCCGGATGGCGAGGTCGTCGCCCAGGTGCGCATGCCGCGCAAGGACGCGGGCGCGAAGCAGGGCGCGCGGCGTAACGCAGGCGCTGGTGGCGCAAAGCGCGAAGGTCAACGCGAGGGGCAGCGGGAAGGGCAGCGTGAGCGTCAACCGCGCGACGGCGGTCAGCGCCAGAACCGGCGTGGCGGCGAAGCCGCGCCGGCGGCCGAAGCCACCACTCAGGACGATCTGTTCTCGTACGTGACGTCGCCCGCATTCGATGCCGACAACAGTGCAACCGGGGGTGTGCGGGCGCCGATGCTGCGTCGTGGCAAGGTCGCCGGCCCGAAGCGCGTGCTCTCGCCCGATGATGACGCGCCGAAGCTGCACAAGGTGCTCGCCGAAGCCGGCATGGGTTCGCGCCGCGACATGGAGGAACTGATCATCGCCGGTCGCGTGTCGGTGAACGGCGAGCCGGCGCATATTGGCCAGCGCATCATGCCGACCGACCAGGTTCGCATCAACGGCAAGCCCGTCAAGCGCAAGCTGGCCAGCAAGCCGCCGCGGGTGCTGCTCTACCACAAGCCGACTGGCGAGATCGTCAGCCATGCCGACCCGGAAGGCCGGCCGTCGGTGTTCGACAAGCTCCCGCCGATGAAAACCGCCAAGTGGCTTGCGGTCGGCCGTCTCGACTTCAACACCGAAGGTCTGCTGATGCTGACCACGTCGGGCGATCTGGCGAACCGCTTCATGCATCCGCGCTATAGCGTCGAGCGTGAGTACGCGGTGCGGGTGGTTGGCGAACTCGCGGAAGGTATGCGGCAGAAGCTGTTGAACGGTGTCGAGCTCGACGATGGCCCCGCGAATTTCCTGCGCATTCAGGACGGCGGCGGCGAGGGCACCAATCACTGGTACCACGTTGCACTCGCCGAAGGGCGCAATCGCGAAGTGCGCCGCATGTTCGAAGCGGCTGGCCTTATGGTCAGCCGGCTGATCCGTACGCGTCATGGCCCGATCTCGCTGCCGCGAGGTTTGAAGCGCGGTCGCTGGGAAGAGCTTGAGGACAATCAGGTGCGCGCGCTGATGGCGTCCGTCGGCCTGAAAGCGCCGAGCGAGGAGCGCGGTGGGCGCAATGCGACGCCGGAGCGCCGGCAACCGGATCCGATGCAGACGTCGATGGGCTTTATCAACCGCGAGCCGGTGTTGATGTCGCATAGCCGCTTCGAGCAGCAGCCGCGCGGTCAGGGTCAGGGGCAGGGACGTCGAGGGGCCGCGGGCGGTGGTTTCGGTGCGGGTTTGGGCTCAGGTTCCGGTACGGGATACGGTAATCGCACCCCGGGCGGCCAGCGTGGTCGCGATGTCGATGGTAATCGCGCGCCGTCACCGAATGGCAACCGCGCACGTACTGGCGGCAAGCGGGCCAGCGCACCGGGCAACACCGGAAATCGCGGCCAGGCCGGTAACCGGGGCAATAACACTGGCCGCACTGGGGGGAACCCCGGCACGGGCGGCGCGAATCGTGGAGGCGGCGCCGCGCGTGGTCGCTCACGCGGACGCTAAGCGACGCAACCGACGGCCGATCGCGCGACTTCCAGTTGTCGTGGCGGCCGTCAGGTGGTTTTAGCGTCTGGCGGCTCGTCGTCGACCGGCCGCAAGCTGTAATGTCAATTGCGTAGCACGGCGAGCTGTTGATTGTTCTTTCCGGGTTTCGCGTCTCGTCATTCGCCGCATTCAATATGCATTTAATGTTTCGGATGCCATGCGATCCGGCACGGGCAATCGCGTAAAAGCAGTTCGCCGAACGTCATTTTGCGCGATCGTCGGACTGCGCACCCGGGCAATAACTCTATCTTGGAAAAGCTCCGATCGTCGCCACATTCCCGAAAGATTCCCATGAAATCAAGCCGAAATGGGGGCTGCGCGGCATGCCGTGGTTTGCGTTTGGGCCGAAAAATGGCTACAATCGCGAAGTCGCTGGGCGTACGGTTTTATTATGTGCGGCTCAGGTGCGACCACCGGCAATAAGATGATGGGCGTTCAGCCCATTTTTTTTTGCCGCTCAGTTCATCGTGGTTCGGCATCTCGGGTTCGCACCAACGTGCGCCGGCTTGGCGCGCGGCCCGCTTGGTTGTTTGCAGAAGGCGCGAGGGCTCGCAACGCGAACATCTAAGAGGGCACTGTGCAACTGACGGAACTGATTGAAACCACGGTCGCGGGACTCGGCTACGAGCTCGTCGATATCGAGCGCACCGGGCGCGGCATGTTGTGTATCTATATCGACCAGCCGGCCGGCATCGCGATCGAAGACTGCGAGAAAGTTACGCGTCAGCTCCAGCACGTTCTGACGGTCGAAAATATCGATTATGAGCGGCTCGAAGTATCGTCACCCGGTCTCGACCGCCCGCTGAAGAAACTGGCGGATTTTGAACGCTTCGCGGGCAGCGAAGCGGTAATCACACTGAAAAAGCCATTGGACGGACGGAAATCGTACCGGGGTGTTCTGCATGCTCCGCAAGGCGAGACAATCGGTCTGGAATTTGAAGGGAAGGAAGGCGCCGCGATGCTTGATTTCACGCTCGCGGACATGGACAAGGCGCGCCTTGTACCGAAAGTTGACTTTAGGAGCCGCAAACAATGAGTCGCGAAGTGTTGATGCTGGTGGATGCGCTGGCACGCGAGAAGAATGTCGATAAGGACGTGGTATTTGCCGCGCTCGAAGCGGCTCTCGCTTCGGCCTCCAAGAAACTCTTCGAAGAAGATGCGGATATTCGCGTTCACATCGATCGTGAAAGCGGCGAGCACGAAACGTTTCGTCGCTGGAAGGTGGTGCCGGACGAAGCCGGTTTGCAGGAGCCGGATCAGGAAATCCTGCTGTTCGAAGCACGTGAGCAGCAACCGAACATCCAGCTCGATGAATTTATCGAGGAGCCGGTGCCGTCGATCGAATTCGGCCGTATCGGCGCGCAGGCCGCCAAGCAGGTGATCCTGCAGAAGGTGCGCGACGCCGAGCGCGAGCAGATCCTGAACGACTTCCTCGAGCGCGGCGAGCACATCATGACCGGCTCGGTCAAACGTCTCGACAAAGGCAACTTCATCGTCGAATCGGGCCGTGTCGAAGCGCTGCTGCGCCGTGATCAGCTGATTCCGAAAGAAAACCTGCGCGTTGGCGACCGCGTTCGCGCGTACATCGCGAAGGTCGACCGCACCGCCCGCGGGCCGCAGATCGAGCTGTCGCGTACGGCGCCGGAATTCCTGATGAAGCTGTTCGAGATGGAAGTGCCGGAAATCGAGCAGGGCCTGCTCGAGATCAAGGCGGCGGCTCGCGATCCGGGTGTGCGCGCGAAGATCGGCGTGATCGCTTACGACAAGCGTATCGATCCGATCGGCACCTGCGTCGGCATCCGCGGTTCGCGTGTGCAGGCCGTGCGCAATGAGCTCGGTGGCGAAAACGTCGACATCGTGCTATGGTCGGAAGATCCCGCCCAGTTTGTGATCGGCGCGCTCGCGCCGGCAGCCGTGCAGTCGATCGTCGTCGATGAAGAAAAGCATTCGATGGACGTCGTTGTCGACGAAAACGAGTTGGCGGTCGCGATTGGCCGCAGCGGCCAGAACGTCCGTCTCGCCAGCGAACTTACCGGCTGGCAGATCAACATCATGACGCCGGACGAATCTGCGCAGAAGCAGAATCAGGAGCGCGGCGTCCTGCGCGACCTGTTCATGGCGCGTCTCGATGTCGATGAAGAAGTCGCCGACATCCTGATCGACGAAGGCTTTACGAGCCTCGAAGAAATCGCCTACGTGCCGCTCAACGAAATGCTCGAAATCGAGGCATTCGACGAAGACACCGTTCACGAACTGCGTAATCGCTCGCGCGACGCGCTGTTGACGTTGGCAATCGCAAACGAAGAAAAGGTCGAGAATGTAGCGCTCGATCTGAAGAGCCTGGACGGCATGGACGCCGATCTGCTCGCGAAGCTGGCTGAACATCAGATCCAGACGCGCGACGAACTCGCCGAGCTGGCCGTGGATGAACTGGTCGAGATGACCGGAGTGGAAGAGGATGCCGCTAAGGCGTTGATCATGAAAGCACGTGAACACTGGTTCCAGTGAGAAATGACCATGGCGCACTGAACTGAACGCGGCCGTGAGGCCGCATGACCCGATGCTAACCGCAAGGAATCGGTCCTTGCACTAAGAGGAATGAATGGCGAGTAACAACGTAGCCCAATTTGCCGCGGAACTGAAAATGCCTGCTGGCGTGCTGCTCGAGCAGCTGCAGGCGGCGGGCGTCCAGAAAGCGAGCGAAGACGATAACCTGTCCGAGGCGGACAAGGCGCGTCTGCTCGATCACTTGCGCAAGTCACACGGCTCGAACGATGCCGACAAGCGCAAGATCACGCTGACGCGCCGACATACGTCGGAGATCAAGCAGTCCGACGCAACGGGCAAAGCTCGCACCATTCAGGTCGAGGTGCGCAAGAAGCGCACGTTCGTCCGCCGCGACGAGGCCGTCGCGGAAGGCGGGGATGCATCGAATCATGTGGCCGAAAGCACGGACGCCGAAGAACTCGAACTTCAGCGTCGTGAAGAGGAGGCTCGTCACGAAGCCGAACTGCTCGAAAAGCAGGCGCAAGAACTGAAGGCGCGTCAGGAACAGCTGGAGCGTGAAGAGGCCGAGCGTCAGGCACGTGAACGCGCCGCGGAAGCCGAGCGTCAGCGTGCGGAAGATGAAGCAAAGAAGCGCGCGGCGGCAGTAGCGGAAGCGGCAGCTCGCGAGAAGGCTCAACAGGCGGCCGCGCAAGCCGCGGCACCGGCTGCCGCGAAGGGCAGCGAGCAGGACGATGAGCGCGCCGCGGCGGAACGTGCCGCGCAACGCGAAGCCGCGAAGAAAGCGGAAGATGCTGCGCGTCAGGCTGCCGAGAAGGCGCGCGCCGAACAGGAAGAAATCGCCAAGCGCCGTGCGGCGGCGGAAGCCGAGGCGCGTGCAATTCGCGAGATGATGAGCACGCCGCGCAAGGCGCAGGTGAAAGCGCCGGAACCGGCAGCCAAGCCCGCTGAGCCGGCCAAGGCCGCCGAAGCCAAGGGCACGCTGCACAAGCCGGCGCGTCCGGCAGGTGAGGCACCGGCACGTCCGGCTGCGAAGAAGCCGGCTGCAGCAGCGGCTCCGGCCACCACCAGTGCGCCGCCCTCGGGCGACAAGAAGAAGCCGGGTGGCGGCAAGGGCAGCAACTGGCAGGACGACGCTGCGAAGCGCCGCGGCATCAAGACTCGCGGCGATTCGAGCGGCGGTGTCGATCGTGGCTGGCGCGGCGGTCCGAAGGGGCGTGGCAAGCACCAGGAGCAGTCCACCACGTTCCAGGCTCCGACCGAGCCGATCGTGCGTGAAGTGCACGTTCCGGAAACGATCACGGTTGCCGATCTCGCGCACAAGATGGCGGTCAAGGCTTCGGAAGTCATCAAGTCGATGATGAAGCTCGGCCAGATGGTCACGATCAACCAGATGCTGGATCAGGAAACGGCGATGATCATCGTCGAGGAATTGGGCCACCGCGCAGTCGCGGCGAAGCTCGATGATCCGGAAGCGATGCTCGTGGAAGGCGAAGTGACCGATGCGGAAGCGTTGCCGCGCCCGCCGGTCGTGACCGTGATGGGTCACGTCGACCACGGCAAGACCTCGCTGCTCGACTACATTCGCCGCGCGAAGGTTGCAGCGGGCGAAGCGGGCGGCATTACGCAGCATATCGGTGCGTACCACGTCGAAACGCCGCGCGGCGTGATCACGTTCCTCGACACGCCGGGTCACGAAGCGTTTACCGCGATGCGTGCCCGTGGCGCGAAAGCAACCGACATCGTGATTCTGGTTGTCGCTGCCGACGACGGCGTGATGCCGCAGACGAAGGAAGCGATTTCCCACGCGAAGGCTGGCGGTGTGCCGCTCGTCGTCGCGATCAACAAGATCGACAAACCGGATGCGAATCCGGAGCGCGTGAAGCAGGAACTCGTCGCGGAAGGCGTCGTGCCGGAAGAATACGGTGGCGATTCGCCGTTCGTGCCGGTGTCGGCGAAGACCGGCGCGGGTATCGACGATCTGCTCGAAAACGTGCTGCTGCAGGCCGAAGTGCTGGAGTTGAAGGCACCGGTGGAAGCGCCGGCCAAGGGTCTGGTCATTGAAGCGAAGCTCGACAAGGGTAAGGGTCCGGTTGCAACGATCCTCGTGCAATCGGGTACGCTGAACCGTGGCGACGTCGTGCTTGCTGGCAGCGCCTATGGCCGTGTGCGTGCAATGCTCGACGAAACCGGCAAGCCGACGAAGTCCGCTGGTCCGTCGATCCCGGTCGAAATCCAGGGTCTGTCGGAAGTACCGCAGGCTGGCGAGGAAGTCATCGTGATGCCGGACGAACGCAAGGCGCGTGAAGTCGCGCTGTTCCGTCAGGGCAAGTTCCGCGATGTCAAGCTCGCCAAGCAGCAGGCCGCGAAGCTCGAGAACATGCTCGAGCAGATGGGCGAAGGCGAAGTGCAGTACATGCCGCTCATCGTCAAGGCCGACGTGCAGGGTTCGCAGGAAGCGCTGGTGCAGTCGCTGCAGAAGCTCTCCACCGACGAAGTGCGCGTGCAGATCGTGCACGGCGCGGTGGGCGGTATCAGCGAGTCGGACGTCAACCTCGCCACGGCGTCGAAGGCGGTCATCATCGGCTTCAACACCCGCGCGGATGCGCAGGCTCGCAAGCTCGCGGAAGCCAATGGCGTCGATATCCGCTACTACAACATCATCTATGACGCAGTGGATGAGGTGAAGGCGGCGATGTCGGGCATGCTGGCGCCGGAGAAGCGCGAAGTCGTGACGGGTACGGTCGAAGTCCGCCAGGTCTTCAAGGTGCCGAAGGTTGGCGCGGTGGCGGGCTGTATGGTCACAGACGGTTTCGTCAAGCGCTCGTCGTCGGTGCGCGTACTGCGCAACAACGTCGTTATCTTCACGGGCGAACTCGAGTCGCTGAAGCGTTTCAAGGACGACGTGAAGGAAGTCCGTCAGGGCTTCGAGTGCGGTATGTCGATCAAGAACTTCAACGATATCGTCGAAGGCGATCAGTTCGAAGTCTTCGAGGTTACCGAAGTCGCGCGTACGCTGTAATTCACGCGGCACGGCACAACGGGCGGAACGGGCTTGACGCCCGCTCCGCCCGTTGTTTTTGAGCCCGTTGCTTCGAGCCCGCGGGGCCAGTGAATCATTCATCTGGCGCCGCTCGGACGCCGCCGTATCGAACAGATAAAAATCGCGGCTCGCGCGAACTACTTTTTTGCATCCGCCAGCGCGGATCATTCATACCATGCCTAAAAAACGTTCTTCACCCAATCGCAACGTGCAGATCTCCGATCAGATCCAGCGCGACCTGTCCGAACTGCTGCGCGAGGTCAAGGATCCGCGTATCGGCATCGTTACGTTTCAGAGCGTCGAGCTGACGCCCGACTACGCGCACGCGAAGGTCTACTTCACGACGCTGACGGGCGATCCGCAGCAGACGCTCGAGGCGCTCACGCACGCTGCCGGCCATCTGCGCAACCTGTTGTTCAAACGCTTGCACATCCATACGGTGCCGACGCTGCATTTCCACTACGACAAGACAATCGAGCGGGCTGTCGAAATGTCGCGCCTGATCGACGAAGCGAACTCGACCCGCGCGAAAGACGACGACTAAACGTTTGCTGCGCCCATGACGTTTTCGCAGCCCTTTCCGCGTCGTTTTTCGTATTCCCTGAAGTCTTTGCCTCACTGACATGACCGCACCTCAACGCCCCCGCGTGCCACGTCGCGCAATAGACGGCGTCCTGCTGCTGGATAAACCGATCGGCCTGTCCAGCAACGACGCGCTGATTCGCGCGAAGCGTCTCTATCTGGCGAAAAAGGCGGGCCACACCGGTACGCTCGACCCGCTCGCGACTGGCCTGCTGCCGCTGTGTTTCGGCGAAGCCACCAAGTTTTCTCAAGACCTTCTAGAGGCCGACAAGACCTACGAGGCCACGATGCGCCTCGGTATCCGCACGACTACCGGCGACGCGGAAGGCGAAGCCATTGATATTCGTGCTGTCGAGTGTGACGAAGCGGCGGTGCAAGCGGCTTTGCGTCAATTTATCGGCGAGATCGTGCAGGTCCCTCCGATGTACTCCGCGCTCAAACGCGACGGCAAGCCGCTATACGAATACGCGCGCGCCGGTCAGACAGTCGAGCGGGAAGGGCGTCAGGTGACGATCATCGCGCTCGAACTGATCGCGTGCGCGCTGCCGGACGTCACGTTTCGCGTCACGTGCAGCAAGGGCACATATGTGCGCACACTCGCCGAAGATATTGGCGAAACGCTGGGTTGTGGCGCGCATCTGATTGCGCTGCGGCGCACAGGCGTCGGCGCGCTGACGCTCGAGCATTCGGTCACCCTCGACGCGTTGTCCGACGCGGCCCAGGCGGAGCGCGACGGATGGCTGCAGCCGGTCGATGCGTTGCTGTCGACGTTTCCGCAAGTTTGCCTCGGCGATGACGATACGCGTCGTTTTTTGCATGGCCAGCGTCTGAAGCTTTCCACGCTTGCGATCGCGGGCGATGCACTGAAGGCACCGCGCGTCAGGGTCTATTCGGCGCAAGGACGGCTGCTTGGCGTCGCGAAGCCCGGCGAGGGCGTGCTCGCGCCTGAGCGTCTGGTCGTTACAGCGGAAAGCGAGGCGGAGCGCGTGGGATCGTAAGCGTCAAACCTGCCGCACTGCATGCGCCCAATAAAAAAGCGGAATCGCCTGACAGCGATTCCGCTTTTTTCATGCCGCCTACTGCATGCGTCGTCGAACCGATGACGCGATGTCTGATCGGCGCCTCAATGCGCCGCCGATGCCGCCGCGCCCGCGTCACCGCCGCCGGCGCGTTCCGGTCGCGTGATCCAGATCAGCACGATCAGCGCGACGAAGATACCGGCCGAGATGAAGAACAGATCGTTCACGCCCAGTTGCGCGGCCTGTTGCGACACCATCGAGTTGAACAGACCATACGCCTGCTGCTGGCTCAAACCTGCCGCGCCCATCTGATGGATCGACTGATCGAACGTTGGGTTGTACAGGTTCGCCTGCGCGCTCAGTCGCGCGTGATGCACGATCGTGCGGTGTTCCCACGCGGTCTGGAAAATCGACGTGCCGATACCGCCGCACATGATCCGCACGAAATTCGACAGACCCGAGGCCGCCGGAATCCGGTTGCCCGGCAGGCCCGACAACGTGATCGACACGAGCGGAATGAAGAAGCCAGCCATGCCAATACCCTGGATCAACGTGGGCAGCGTCAACGAGTAGGTATCGACGCCGGTGGTGTAGCGCGAACGCATCCAGAAGCACAGCGCGAAGATGAGGAACGACAGTGTCGCGATATAGCGCGGATCGGTACGCGGCAGAATCTTGCCGGTGATCGGCGACAGCAGAATGGCGAACAGGCCGACCGGCGCCATCACGAGACCGGCTTCGGTCGCGGTGTAGCCGATATCGGTTTGCAGCCACAGCGGCAGCAGCACGAGATTACCGAAATAGAGTCCGTAGCCGATCGACAGCGCGATCGTGCCGCCTGTGAAGTTGCGCCTGCTGAACAGCGACAGGTCGACGACAGGATGCTCGGCCGTCAGCTCCCACACGATAAAGAACGCGAGGGCGATCACCGCGACGAGCGCGAGCACGACGATCGTCGTCGACGAGAACCAGTCGAGATCCTTACCTTTGTCGAGCATGACCTGCAGCGAGCCGACCCAGACAATCAGCAGGCCGAGGCCGACGCCGTCGATCGGCGCTTTTTTCACGACGGAATCGCGGTTGCGGAAGATCATCCATGTCGCGGCCGCGGCGATGACGCCGACTGGAATGTTGACGTAGAAAATCCACGGCCACGAAATGTTGTCGGAGATCCATCCACCGAGAATCGGGCCGGCGACAGGCGCGATCAGTGTGGTCATCGCCCACATCGACAACGCCATCGGCGCCTTTGCGCGTGGATAGCTGGCGAGCAGCAGCGTTTGCGACAGCGGGATCATCGGGCCGGCCACCGCGCCTTGCAGCACCCGCGATGCGAGCAGGAACGGCAGATTTGGCGACAGTCCGCACATCCATGACGACAGCACGAACAGGATGATCGACGCCATGAACAGGCGCACCTGACCGACGCGGTCGGTGAGCCAGCCGGTCAGCGGCACCGAAATCGCGTTGGCGACCGCGAATGACGTGATGACCCACGTGCCCTGGTCGGACGATACGCCGAGGTCGCCGGAAATCGACGGGATCGACACGTTCGCGATCGACGTGTCGAGCACGTTCATGAACACCGCGAGCGACACCGCAATGGTGCCGATCACCAGTTGCGCGCCCTCTAGCGGAGGGTGAGGAACCTGCGCCTGAGCCTGAGCCATTAAAAAAGCCTTCTATGAATCGTCGGGGCTGCTCAGCTCTTCGCCGGCTTCGTCGCCGCGCCGGTCTGCACCGATTTCTGGTTACCGTTCGGGCCGGCGTTTTCCGCGATGATGCGCGCGATGACCGCGTCGGCTTCCGCGCCGTACTTGTCGAAGACGTTGGTCTGATAGGCGGTGTTCGGCGCATTGCCGAGCTGGCCACCCGAGTCGTCCTTGATGTTCACGTCAGCTTGCATCGACAGACCGATGCGCAGCGGGTGCTTCTCGAGTTCCTGAGGATCGAGTGCGATCCGCACCGGCAGACGCTGCACGACCTTGATCCAGTTGCCGGTCGCGTTCTGCGCGGGCAGCAGCGAGAATGCCGAACCGGTGCCCGCCGAGAAACCGACCACCTTGCCGTGATACGGCACCGACGAACCGTAGACGTCGGCCGTCAGTTCGACCGGCTGACCGATGCGCATGTGCTTCAGTTGCACTTCCTTGAAGTTCGCATCGACCCACACGTCCTGCAGCGGCACGATCGCCATCAGTGGCGTGCCCGGCGCCACGCGCTGGCCGACTTGCACCGAGCGCTTCGCGACATAACCGGTAACGGGCGCCGGCAGCGTGTTGCGTGCGTGATTCAGGTACGCGTCACGCACCTTCGCGGCGGCGGCCTGCACGTTCGGATGGTCGGCGATGGTGGTGTTCGCGGTCAGCGCGCGATTGGCCGCGAGCTGCTGTTTGGCTGCGTCGAGCGCGGCCTGCGCGGTCTTCACCGAATCGCGTGCGTGCGAGATTTCTTCCTGCGATACCGCGCCGGTTTGCGCGACCGTCAGACGGCGCTTGAGGTCGTCCTGGGCGCGCGACAGATCGGCCTCGCGCAGTGACACCTGTGCTTCGTACTGGCTGTCGTCGGCGAACAGTCCGCGCACCTGGCGCACCACCTGCGCGAGATTCGCCTCGGCCTGTTCGAGCGCAACGCGCGCGTCGGCCGGATCGAGCACGACGAGCGGGTCGCCGGCCTTGACGACCTGCGTGTCGTCCGCGTTGACCGCGATCACGGTGCCGGTGACCTGTGGTGTGATCTGCACGACGTTGCCGCTCACGTAGGCATCGTCGGTGTCTTCATGGAAGCGCGCGACGAGGAAGTAGTACAGACCGTATGCGACCGCCGCGATCAGGATCACGATGACGAGCAGCGTCATCATGCGCTTGCGTTTGCCGTTGTTCGCCGTTTGCGGCGGGGTGGCGGGCTGCTGGGGGGTGCTCATTGATGTGCTCCGGGTTCTTTTGAACGTCGTCGTTTATTCGGTTGTTCGTGCGTATGCGTTTGCGTCGGCGCGGGTGCGGACGGGCGCACTCAGTTCGCGGCGGTACTCGTGGCCTTGGCCGACGCCGGGGCATCGGTCGGCACCACGAGGCCGGTCTGCGTCGCGTCGAAGCCGCCGCCGAGCGCCTTGATGAGGCCGATCTGCAAAGCGCGGCGGCGCATCTTCAGGCCCGCCACGGCCTGCTCGGCGGCGAGCATGTTGTCGTCGGCGGTCAGCACCTGCAACTGCGGCGACAGCCCCGCCTTGTAGCGCACCACGGCGAGCTGATACGCCTTGGTCGACGCGTCGAGCGCGCGTTGCGCATCGCCCGACTGACGGTCGATCGAGCGGATCGACGACACCTGCGTCGACACGTCCTGCAGCGCGTTGATCAGCGTCTGGTTGTAGTTGGCGACGTCGAATTCGAAGTCGGCGTAGCGACCCTTCAACTGCGCGCGCAGCGCGCCGGCGTCGAAGATCGGCAGGTGAATCGCCGGGCCGAACTGGATCTGACGGCTCGATGCGGTCAGGAAACGTCCCCAGCCGAACGCATCGAAACCGAAGCCGGCCGCGAGGTTCACATCGGGGTAGAACTCGGCCTTCGCTTCCTTCACGTCGTGCATCGCGGCTTCGACCTGCCAGCGCGCGGCGACGATGTCGGCGCGACGCGCTACGAGATCGGCGGGAATGTTGTCCGGCAGCGTGACGGCGTCGCCGCCGGTGAGCGCCGGCTTGTCGATCTGCAGCCCGCGATCCGGACCCTTGCCGAGTAGCGCGCCCAACTGATAGCGCACGACCGTGATCTGGCCGTCGAGATCGGTCAGGTTCGACTGGCTCGTCGCGATGTTGCCGGTTGCCGTCTGCTTCTCGACGTTGGTGTCGAGCCCGGCGCTCACGCGATCGTTGGTGATGCGGCCGACATCCTGACGATTGGCGATTTCGCGCTGTGCGATATCGCGGAACACATACAGCTGCGCGAGCTGGTTGTAGGTGCTCGCAACCGATGCGGCGAGTGTCACGCGTGCCTGCTGAATGTCGGCTTCGGCCGCTTTTTGCTGCGACACAGCCTGACCGAGGCGCTCGCGGTTCTTGCCCCACAGATCGAGATCCCACGACGCGCTCGCGAGCACGTTGTTTTCGCTATACCAGGTACCGCCATACGGGGGCGGATAGAGCCCATTCGCGGAGAACAGCTCGCGCGTCCATGAGTAGCTCGCATTGACTTTCGGGAACAGCGCCGAGCGCGAGCTTTCGATATACGACGATGCCTTTGCCAGCCGCGCCTGAGCCTGCGCTATCGACGGGTTGCCTTCGAGTGCTTCCGCGATCAGCTTCGGCAACTGCGGATCGCCGAACTGGTTGGCCCAGTCGAGCGACGGCCATTGACCGCCTTCGTTGGGCAGGCTTTGTGTCGACTCGTATTGCGCCGGCGACGAAATCTGCTTGTCGCTCTTCAGGCCGATGTAGTTCGCGCACCCGCCAAGGGCGAACGCTGTCACCGCAGCGGCGACAGCGGCCCGGCTCGAAAGCGCAGGCGCGGACAGAGAAAGGGATTTCATCGCTCGACTCTTTGAGTGGAATGTATTTGTAGACGCAGCAATTAATTCTTTACGATCTGCTATCGGCATTGCTTGCGGCATCACGAGATAGCCCGGTCTGTTCGCCGGAATTGACGAGCACGCGGCGCAGCATGCTTTTCAGAAAGCCCACTTCTTCCGGCGTGAAACCGTTCATCAGGTTGTCGAGTACGCCATTGAAGATGGCCGGCATGCGCGCGGCGATCGCGTGGCCTTCTGGGGTTAGTGCGAGGCGTACCACCCGCCGGTCTTCGTTGCTGCGCACCCGCGTGAGCAGGCCGCGTTTTTCGAGCCGGTCGATCAGCCGCGTGACAGCACTCGCGTCGATACCGTATTCGCGGGCCAGTTCGGCTGCCAGCAGACATTTGCCGCTCGCGACCATGAACAGGATGCTGCCTTGCTGGCTGGTGATGCCGAGTTCCGCCATGCTGCGCTGCGTGATCAGATTCGACATGGTGGATTTCACTCGCGAGAGGAGATAGCCGACGCTTTCGCCGAGCTGGTACTCGCTCAGGTCTGGCGTGGGTTCGGTGGACGGCTCCGTCATGATTCTCGTGCGAATGCAATGGTTGACTAGGCAGTAGTATAGTCGGCTGTTGATTGACGCGACAAGCGTTATTGCAGCTTAGGCAAGGATTTTTGTCGCACCCGAGAGGAGTGGGATGAAGTGCTGTAGGCCCGTGCGGAGGATGTTCGCGCGCTGCATGCAGTGCGACGCAGCGCGGTGGTCTATCGGGGAATACCAGAAAGGATCATTTCGCCGTGCTATAATGTTGGGTTCCCAAAAGTGCGCTTTGGGCTTGTCGTATTCAGGCTCGCCGGGTTTATTTTCCGGGCTGGCCAGGCTGGTACACGCAGCAGGCGGCAGCAAGTGGCGCACTCCAACCGTCTTCAGGTTTCCTATGACCCGCGCCCTACGCAATATCGCCATCATTGCTCACGTCGACCACGGCAAGACCACGCTCGTCGACCAGCTTCTCCGTCAGACCGCCACGTTCCGCGACAACCAGCAGGTCGCCGAGCGCGTGATGGACTCGAACGACATCGAAAAGGAGCGCGGCATCACGATCCTGTCGAAGAACTGCGCGGTCGAGTACGAAGGCACGCACATCAATATCGTCGACACGCCGGGACACGCGGACTTCGGCGGCGAAGTGGAGCGCGTGCTGTCGATGGTCGACTCGGTGCTGTTGCTGGTCGACGCGGTCGAGGGCCCGATGCCGCAAACGCGCTTCGTCACAAAAAAGGCGCTCGCGCTCGGTCTGAAGCCGATCGTCGTCGTCAATAAGGTGGACCGTCCGGGCGCACGGGTCGAGTGGGTGATCAACCAGACGTTCGACCTGTTCGACAAACTGGGTGCCAACGACGAACAGCTCGATTTTCCGATCATCTATGCATCGGGCCTGAACGGCTATGCCGGTTTGACGCCGGACGTGCGCGACGGTGATATGCGTCCGCTGTTCGAGGCAATCCTCCAGCACGTGCCGGTCCGCCCGGCCGATCCGGAAGCGCCCCTGCAGTTGCAAATCACCTCGCTCGACTATTCGTCGTACGTTGGCCGTATCGGCATCGGCCGCATCACGCGTGGCCGTATCAAGCCGGGCATGGCCGTCGCGGTGCGTTCGGGCCCCGAAGGCGAAGTCCTCAATCGCAAGATCAATCAGGTGCTGTCGTTCAAGGGTCTCGATCGCGTGCAGGTCGACTCGGCTGAAGCGGGCGACATCGTGTTGATCAACGGCATCGAGGAAGTCGGCATCGGCGTGACGATCTGCTCGCCGGAACAGCCGGAAGGGCTGCCGATGATCACCGTCGACGAACCGACGCTGACGATGAACTTCCTCGTCAATTCGTCGCCGCTCGCCGGCCGCGAAGGCAAGTTCGTCACGAGCCGCCAGATCCGCGACCGCCTGATGAAGGAACTGAACCACAACGTCGCGCTGCGCGTGAAAGACACCGGTGACGAAACCACCTTCGAAGTGTCGGGCCGCGGCGAGCTGCACCTGACCATTCTCGTGGAAAACATGCGCCGCGAAGGCTACGAACTGGCCGTGTCGCGTCCGCGCGTGGTGATGACGGAAGTCGACGGCGTCAAGCACGAGCCGTTCGAAAACCTGACCGTCGACATGGAAGATACGCACCAGGGCGGCGTGATGGAAGAACTCGGCCGTCGTAAGGGCGAGTTGCTTGACATGACGTCGGACGGCCGCGGCCGTACGCGTCTCGAATACCGTATTTCGGCGCGCGGTCTGATCGGTTTCCAGTCGGAATTCCTGACGCTCACGCGCGGCACGGGTCTGATGAGCCACACATTCGACTCGTATCAGCCGGTCAGGGAAGGCGCGGTCGGCGAGCGCCGCAATGGCGTGCTGATCTCGCAGGACGACGGCGCGGCCGTCGCCTACGCGCTGTGGAAGCTGCAGGATCGCGGCCGCATGTTCGTGACGCCGGGCGACGCGCTGTATGAGGGCATGATCATCGGCATTCACAGCCGTGACAATGACCTCGTCGTGAACCCGATCAAGGGCAAGCAGCTCACCAACGTGCGCGCGTCGGGCACCGACGAAGCCGTGCGCCTCGTGCCGCCGATCCAGATGTCGCTCGAGTACGCGGTCGAATTCATCGACGACGACGAACTGGTCGAAGTCACGCCGCAGTCGATCCGTCTGCGTAAGCGCCACCTGAAGGAGCACGAACGCCGCAGCGCGAGCCGCAACAAGGTCGCAAGCGAGTAAGCGGGGCAGACGGCCGCGCAGATAAGCGAGCCGCACCGTCCATATGAACGGACACAAACGTAAGCCACCTTCGGGTGGCTTCGTTGTTTCTGGCGCACGAAAATCCGGCGAATCGCGGGACACGCGAAATATCGTCCGAAACCCGCGGGCGCCGGCCTTTCGGCGTCGTTCGTGTGCTTCTCCCGCCGATTTTCACAGAACACCATTGCGTGCGTCGAAGAGACGGTGTCCCAACCCTGAAACGCCCGTCATTACGGGCGTTTGCGGCTACGCTGTTCGCTATCTGGGCTATTCGTTCTGTGCTATGCTCCCGGGTGCACTGTTTTAGGTCCTTCCAAGCAAGACTTGATTCGCGCAATCCGCTAAACGGTCAGGCCGTGTCGCGGAAGGTTCTGTAACCCGCTATTTCTCGAGAAGCTCGAAGAAAGGTGAGCGTAAAAATGATGAAGCAATTCCAGTCGAACTCTTATCTGTTCGGCGGCAATGCTCCGTACGTTGAAGAAATGTACGAAGCGTATCTCGATAATCCGGCGTCAGTGCCCGAGACCTGGCGCAGCTATTTCGATGCGTTGCAGAACGTTCCCGCATCGGATGGCACGAATGCCAACGACGTGGCCCACGGCCCGATCGTCGAATCATTCGCCCAGCGCGCCAAGGCCAACGCCTTCCTGCCGCGCGCGGCAACCGGCGGCGAAGATCTCGCCACCGCCCGCAAACAGGTTTACGTCCAGTCCCTCATCGGCGCATATCGCTTCCTCGGCTCGCAATGGGCCAATCTCGATCCTCTGAAGCGCCGCGAACGTCCCGCGATCCCCGAACTTGAACCCGCGTTCTACGACTTCACCGAAGCCGACATGGACCAGGAGTTCAGCGCCACGAATCTGTACTTCGGGTTCGAGCGCGGCACGCTGCGCGACATCGTCAAGGCGCTGCGCGACACGTATTGCGGCACGATCGGCGCCGAATACATGTACATCAGCGATCCGGAGCAGAAGCGCTGGTGGAAGGAGAAGCTCGAGTCGATCCGTTCGACGCCGAACTTCAGCAATGACAAGAAGAAGCACATCCTGAACCGTCTGACGGCCGCCGAAGGCCTCGAGCGTTTCCTGCACACGAAGTACGTCGGCCAGAAGCGCTTCTCGCTCGAAGGCGGCGAGAGCTTCATCGCGTCGATGGACGAAGTCGTGCGTCACGCCGGTGCCAACGGCGTGCAGGAAATCGTCATCGGCATGGCTCACCGCGGTCGTCTGAACGTGCTGGTCAATACGCTCGGCAAGATGCCGGCTGACCTGTTCGCCGAATTCGAAGGCAAGCACGTCGACGATCTGCCGGCTGGCGACGTCAAGTACCACAAGGGTTTCTCGTCGGACGTCTCGACGGAAGGCGGCCCGGTTCACCTGTCGCTCGCGTTCAACCCGTCGCACCTCGAAATCGTCAACCCGGTGGTCGAGGGTTCGGCCAAGGCGCGTATGGATCGTCGCGGCGATGACTCCGGTCTGCAGGTGCTGCCGGTGCAGATCCACGGCGACGCGGCCTTCGCGGGCCAGGGCGTCGTGATGGAAACGCTGAACCTCGCGCAAACGCGCGGTTACGGCACGCACGGCACGCTGCACATCGTCATCAATAACCAGATCGGTTTCACGACGTCGGATCCGCGCGACTCGCGCTCCACGTTGTACTGCTCGGACGTCGTCAAGATGATCGAGGCGCCGGTGCTGCACGTGAACGGCGACGATCCCGAAGCGGTCGTGCTGGCCACGCAACTGGCCATCGACTTCCGGATGCAGTTCCACAAGGACGTCGTCGTCGACATCGTCTGTTTCCGCAAGCTCGGTCACAACGAGCAGGACACGCCGGCGGTCACGCAGCCGCTGATGTACAAGACGATCGCCAAGCACCCGGGCACGCGCGCGCTGTACGCTGAAAAGCTGGTGCAGCAGGGCGTGATCACCGCGGAAGAAGGCGACGAATTCGTCAAGGCCTACCGCAAGGCGATGGATGAAGGCCATCACACGGTCGATCCGGTGCTCTCGAACTACAAGAGCAAGTACGCGGTTGACTGGGTGCCGTTCCTGAACCGCAAGTGGACCGACGCGGCCGATACCGCCGTGCCGCTCGCGGAACTGAAGCGCCTCGCCGAGCGCATCACCACGATCCCGGAAAACTTCAAGGTTCACCCGCTCGTCGAGCGCGTGATCAACGACCGTCGCGCAATGGGCCGTGGCGAAGCGAAGCTCGACTGGGGCATGGGCGAGCACCTCGCGTTCGCATCGCTGGTTGCATCGGGCTACGCAGTGCGCCTGACCGGTCAGGATTCGGGCCGCGGCACGTTCACGCACCGTCACGCGGTGCTGCACGATCAGAACCGCGAGCGCTGGAACGACGGCACGTACGTGCCGCTGCAGAACATCGCCGAAGGTCAGGCGAAGTTCTCGGTGATCGACTCGGTGCTGTCGGAAGAAGCGGTGTTGGGCTTCGAATACGGCTATTCGACTGCTGAACCGAACACGTTCGTCGCATGGGAAGGCCAGTTCGGCGACTTCGTGAACGGCGCGCAGGTCGTGATCGACCAGTTCATCTCGTCGGGCGAAGTGAAGTGGGGCCGCGTATCGGGCCTGACCATGCTGCTGCCGCACGGCTACGAAGGCCAGGGTCCGGAGCACTCGTCGGCGCGTATCGAGCGTTTCCTGCAACTGTGCGCGGACCACAACATGCAGGTTGTTCAGCCGACCACGCCGGCGCAGATTTTCCACCTGCTGCGCCGTCAGATGATCCGTCTGTTCCGCAAGCCGCTGATCGTCTTCACGCCGAAGTCGCTGCTGCGTCACAAGGAAGCCGTGTCGGATCTGTCGGAACTGGCGAAGGGTTCGTTCCAGCCGGTGCTGGGCGAAATCGACGAAGCGATCGACGCGAAGAAGGTCAAGCGCGTAATCGCCTGCTCGGGCCGCGTGTACTTCGACCTCGTCGCGCATCGCCGCGAAGCGAAGGCCAACGATGTCGCGATCATCCGTATCGAGCAGCTCTATCCGTTCGCGCACAAGCAGTTCGAAGCGGAAATGAAGAAGTACGACAACGCGACCGAAGTGGTGTGGGTGCAGGACGAGCCGCAGAATCAGGGCCCGTGGTTCTACATCGAGCACCATCTGAAGGAAGGCATGAAGGAAGGGCAGAAGCTGGCATACAGCGGCCGTCCGGCTTCGGCTTCGCCTGCAGTCGGCTACTACGCGAAGCACTACGAGCAGCAGAAGGCGCTGGTCGAAGGCGCTTTCGGCCGCCTCAAGAGCGCGTCGATCGCTAAATAAAGAGAACAGACGAACCGGGAAAGCGCGTTGCGCTTTCCCGCGCCGCGCTCAGTGATCCAATGAAGGCTCAGGCGCGGCGTGCAGGGTTCGCAGGCGGTCGTCGTTGAGCGTGCCGTCACCCGATACGTATTCAGGATACTCATAATGGCTATTGTTGAAGTCAAGGTTCCCCAGCTTTCCGAGTCGGTCTCGGAAGCCACCATGCTGCAGTGGAAGAAGAAGCCCGGCGAGGCTGTCGCGCAAGACGAAATCCTCATCGAAATCGAGACCGACAAGGTCGTGCTCGAAGTGCCGGCACCCTCGGCCGGCGTGCTCGCTCAGGTCATCTCGAACGACGGCGACACCGTCGTGGCCGACCAGGTGATCGCGAAGATCGACACGGAAGGCAAGGCAGGCGCCGCTGCTGTCGAAGCCGAAGTGAAGCCGGCTCCGGTCGCCGCGTCGGCGCCCGCTGCCGCACCGGCCGCTGCTGCCGCCGCAACGGGCTCGAACACCGCAGCTTCGCCGGCCGCCGGCAAGCTGATGGCCGAGCAGGGTCTGAGCGCGGGCGACGTCGCCGGCACGGGCCGCGACGGCCGCATCACGAAGGGCGACGTGCTCGCCGCTGGCCAGGCTGCTCCGGCTGCCAAGGCCGCGCCGGCACCTGCTGCCGCACCGAAGGCCGCGAAGCCGTCGCTGCCGGACGTCAAGGCTCCGGCCTCGGCTGATCAATGGCTGAAGGACCGCCCGGAACAGCGCGTGCCGATGTCGCGTCTGCGTGCGCGTATCGCCGAGCGTCTGCTCGAGTCGCAGCAAACCAACGCCATCCTCACGACGTTCAACGAAGTGAACATGGCGCCGGTGATGGACCTGCGCAACAAGTACAAGGACAAGTTCGAGAAGGAACACGGCGTGAAGCTCGGCTTCATGTCGTTCTTCGTGAAGGCGGCTGTTCACGCGCTGAAGAAGTTCCCGCTCGTGAACGCGTCGATCGACGGTAACGACATCGTCTATCACGGCTACTTCGACATCGGTATCGCGGTCGGTTCGCCGCGTGGTCTGGTGGTGCCGATCCTGCGCAACGCCGATCAGCTGAGCCTCGCCGACATCGAGAAGAAGATCGCCGAATTCGGCCAGAAGGCGAAGGACGGCAAGCTGTCGATCGAAGAAATGACCGGCGGTACGTTCTCGATCTCGAACGGCGGCGTGTTCGGCTCGATGCTGTCGACCCCGATCATCAACCCGCCGCAGTCCGCGATTCTCGGCGTGCACGCGACCAAGGAACGCGCTGTGGTCGAAAACGGCCAGATCGTGATCCGCCCGATGAACTACCTCGCGCTGTCGTACGACCATCGCATCATCGACGGCCGCGAAGCGGTGCTGTCGCTGGTCGCTATGAAGGACGCGCTGGAAGATCCGGCTCGCCTGCTGCTCGACCTGTAAGCGCCCGCCCGGACCGCGCCGGCTTGTGAAACCGCGAGCCGGCGCCATCTAGTCAGTACGTATCTGGTATCCGCAGTACAGGAACGGCGCGCGCCACGCAACGTGGCGCGGCGCCGTTCCGCCATCAAAGGGATTGTCATGTCCAAAGAATTTGACGTCGTCGTGATCGGCGCGGGCCCTGGCGGTTATATCGCCGCCATCCGCGCAGCGCAGCTCGGCAAGACCGTCGCATGTATCGAAAAGTGGAAGAACCCGGCCGGCGCGCTGAAGCTCGGCGGCACCTGCCTGAACGTCGGCTGCATTCCGTCGAAGGCGCTGCTCGCGTCGTCGGAAGAGTTTGAAAACGCGTCGCACCACCTCGCCGACCACGGCATCTCGGTGGAAAACGTGAAGGTCGATATCTCGAAGATGATGGCCCGCAAGGAAGGCATCGTCGAGAAGATGACCAAGGGTATCGAATTCCTGTTCCGCAAGAACAAGATCACGTGGCTCAAGGGCCATGGCAAGTTCACCGGCCGCACCGACGCCGGCGTGCAGATCGAAGTGAGCGGCGAAGGCGAAGCCGAAGTCGTCACCGCGAAAAACGTGATCATCGCGACGGGTTCGAAGGCACGTCATCTGCCGGGCATCCCGGTCGACAACAAGATCGTCGCCGACAACGAAGGCGCGCTGTCATTCGACGTCGCACCGAAGAAGCTCGCCGTGATCGGCGCGGGCGTGATCGGTCTGGAACTGGGCTCGGTGTGGCGCCGCCTCGGCGCGGAAGTGACCGTGCTCGAAGCGCTGCCGGAATTCCTCGGCGCGGCTGACCAGGCGTTGTCGAAGGAAGCGGCCAAGCAGTTCAAGAAGCAGGGTCTCGACATCCACGTCGGCGTGAAGGTCGGCGAAGTGAAGACGACCGCGAACAGCGTGACGATCGCATACACGGACAAGGACGGCAACGCGCAGTCGCTCGAAGCCGACCGTCTGATCGTGTCGGTCGGCCGCGTGCCGAACACCGACAACCTCGGCCTCGAAGCGATCGGCCTGAAGGCCAACGAGCGCGGCTTCATCGACGTGGACGACCACTGCGCGACGGCGGTGCCGAACGTGTACGCGATCGGCGACGTGGTGCGTGGCCCGATGCTCGCGCACAAGGCCGAAGACGAAGGCGTGCTGGTCGCCGAAGTGATCGACGGCCAGAAGCCGCACATCGACTACAACTGCATTCCGTGGGTGATCTACACCGAACCGGAAATTGCATGGGTCGGCAAGACCGAGCAGCAACTGAAGGCGGAAGGCCGTGAAGTCAAGACCGGCCAGTTCCCGTTCATGGCGAACGGCCGCGCGCTCGGCATCAACAAGGCGGATGGTTTCGTCAAGATGATCGCCGACGCGAAGACCGACGAACTGCTCGGCGTGCACATCATCTCGGCCAATGCATCGGACCTGATCGCGGAAGCCGTGGTGGCGATGGAATTCAAGGCTGCGTCGGAAGACATCGGCCGTATTTGCCATCCGCACCCGTCGCTGTCGGAAGTCATGCGCGAAGCGGCACTCGCCGTCGACAAGCGCGCGCTGAACATGTAACGCGCACGCCTGACTGAACGCAACTTTGGCATCACCAAGGCGGGCGGGTTTATCCCCTCCCGCCTTTCTTTTTGCAGCAACACGATGAACGTCACCGAATACTACGAAAAAGAACTGCAGACGCGCGGTTACCAATCCGATCCGGCGCAACGCGCGGCGGTCGACCGGCTGCAGCGGTGCTTTGAAGAGTGGACCGAATACAAATCGCGCCGCTCGAACGCGTTCAAGAAGCTGCTGATCCACCCGGATCTGCCGCGCGGCGTGTACATGTGGGGCGGCGTGGGTCGCGGCAAGAGCTTCCTGATGGACAGCTTCTACATGATCGTGCCGTTGCATCGCAAAACGCGCCTGCATTTCCACGAGTTCATGCGCGAAGTGCATCGCGAACTCGAAGAACTAAAAGGCACGGCCGATCCGCTCGACGAACTCGCGCGCCGCATTGCGAAGCGTTATCGGCTGATCTGTTTCGACGAGTTTCACGTGTCGGATATCGCCGATGCGATGATCCTGTACCGGCTGCTCGACAAGCTGTTCGAAAACGGCGTGCAGTTCGTGATGACGTCCAACTACGATCCCGACCTGCTGTACCCCGACGGCCTGCATCGCGATCGGATGCTGCCCGCCATCGAGTTGATCAAGCAGAAGCTCGACGTGATCAACGTCGATGCCGGTATCGACTACCGGCAGCGCACGCTGGCTCAGGTGGAGGTCTATCACACGCCGCTCGACGCTGCCGCCGGCAAGGCGTTGCGCGATGCGTTCGCGCGGCTTGCCGCGGTGCCCGACGAAAGCCCGCTGCTGCATATCGAGAAGCGCGAACTGAAGGCGCTGCGTCGCGCGGATGGCGTCGTATGGTTCGACTTCGCGACGCTGTGCGGCGGCCCGCGTTCGCAGAACGACTACCTCGAACTGGCGAGCCGCTTTCACGCGGTGATCCTGTCGGACGTGCCGCAGATGTCGATACGGATGGCGTCGGAGGCGCGCCGCTTCACGTGGCTGATCGACGTGTTCTACGACCACAAGGTGAAGCTGCTGATGTCGGCTGCGGTGCCGCCGGAGCAACTGTACGTCGACGGTCCGATGGCCAACGAATTCACGCGCACGGTGTCGCGCATCGTCGAGATGCAATCGAAGGAGTATCTCGACACGCCGCGCCGGATCGTCGATACGTCGCTGACTTGAAGCCGCTTGCGCGTGCGTGCGTCGCGTTGATGTAGTCGAGGCAACGCGTGCCACCGCGTATGATGGATCGCTGAGCTGATCAACTAAGCGACGCCTTTTCAAGATTCAGAGTGGTCTTATGTTCCGCTCGCTGTTGGCTGGCTATCTTCTGATGTCGTTTTGACAAAGGAGGGAGCATGAAGCCATATAGCGATATCACCGATGAACAATGGCGGCGCGTCGCGCCGCTGCTGCCCGAACTGCGGCCACGCGCGGAATTGCGTGGCCGGCCGCTTGCCAATACTCGCGCGGTGCTTAATGGCGTGCTGTGGGTCATGTATAACGGTGCCACGTGGTCCGCGCTGCCGTCTGAGTACCCGTCGTATCAAACCTGTCATCGCCGCTTCAAGTTGTGGCACAAAGCCGGCGTACTCGCGCACGTAACCCGGCAGTTGCTCGGTGCTTCGAGCGAAGAACTCTGTGGCCTGATGGAGTCGCGCATGCGCAGGCATGTGAGCGCAAAACAGAAGCGCGCCGCGGCAAAAAGAGGTCGGAGGGTGGTCCGGGTTCCGTCGGGCGTGTGCAAGCCGGTAGCGGGCGCGTCGCAGGCTTCGTCGCTGGTTGCCTTGGTGGAGTCGGTCAAGCAGGCGGCGTAGCCATTCCGAACGGTTTGCGTCGTGCTTTGCGTCGAAAAAACGGCCGTGCGATCCTGATCGCCGGCCGTTTTTTTGCGCCTTTTATCCGGTGTTTGCGTCATCCACCGTCATCGGTCAGCTCACTGCTGCCGAACCCAGGTCTGCGAACGCCCCAGCAGCGCCACGCCGATATACCCGCGCACCACGAGTTTGTTACCGCCGTCTTCGAGATGCATCTTGCACTTGTAGACCTTGCCGTTTTCCGGGTCGAGAATCTGCCCGTGATCCCACGCGTCGCCATCTTTTTTCATATTGTCGATGATGGTCATACCAAGAACCAGTTGATCCTTGCGTGCATCGGTGCATTGGGTGCAGCGTCGATCCGGCTGGTTGTTCGCGCCGAGTCCCTTGATCACCTTGCCGCTCAATTCGCCGTCACTGTCCTGCGTGATCTGCACGAGCGCCTTCGGCTGGCCGGTGTGATCGTCGATCGTTTGCCATGTGCCGACCGGTGTATCGGTTTGGGCCATCGCGGTTACGGCACTGGCGAGCAGTGCGCCGGCGAGCGCGGCATGGCGGGCGGTGCGCAGCGCGATCGCGCGGGCACGATGGGCACGGTGTGTGAATGGCGTCATTGTCTTCCTCCTTGATGAGAGACCGCGCGATCGTGGTCGCGCGGCGTTATCAGCATCGCGGACGGTCTTACGCCGCCGGTCTTCGCGATACGGGACGATGCCGGCGACAGGGCGCGTCGGCATCGTCAGCGCAGAATACGCGAAACCCCGCGCGCCGTTTGATAGGGGAGCTTCTAATCGACACGCGCTATTTGCGCGAACCGTCAGTTCAGCTGATAGGAGAACGTCGCGTTGATGCGCGGGCTGCGTGACGGGCTTTCCACCGGCGCATCGCCGACCGCCTTCGCAATCGACAGATCGAGGTTATAGAAGCGCCCATCCGAAATGCGGAAGCCGAACGCCAGCGACGAAAGCCGCGACGGTGCGGGCGTACCCGCATGCAGATAGACGCGCGCCATATCGAACGACACATAGGGCGTGAGCGAGCGCAGATAGGTGAAGCCGAGCGCGATCGGCCGGTTGACTTCGAAGATCGCGCCCCAGCCCGAATCGCCGGACGCCTCGCCGGGCTGGTAGCCCTGCGCGAAACGCTGCGCGCCGAACGAGATCTGCTCGGAGGTCGGCAGCGACACCGCGCTGTACTGACCGGTCAGCGAAATCGATGTGCCGATCTTCAGCGGCCACTCGTTGGTCTGCGAAAAGCTCGCACCGGTCCTGACGAAATTCAGCGAGGCCGGGTTGGTCACACCGGGGTTCGGCACGTTCGAGTCGACGGATTTTGATGCACCGAGGATGTCGAACGCCTTCGCGACGTTGATGCTCGCGCGCCGCACCTGACCGGGATCGACCGCGGTGTAGTCGGCCTGCAGTTGCATCACGCGTATCTGCGAGCGCAAGCCGAGTTCCACACCGGTCTGATCGTTGTGGTAACGGTCCTCGTTGCGCGACGCGTAGACCGATGCGGTGCCGAGCACGCTGCGCGTGTCGTTCAGCAGCAGCGGATACGAGACCGAGCCGGCGACCTTGTCGTTGATGACCGTGCGCTTGACGTAGGACGGCAGGCCCGGATTGTCGGTCGGATTGCCGCGATAGTGCGACGCGTCGAGGTTGCCCGTCATGCCGTTGCTGCCGATCGGCACGCCCGCGTGTGCGGCCAGATAGGTGACGTTGTCGCGGCCCTTCGGCAATAGCGCCGATACGCTGAGCTGTTCGCCGAGCGCGGTCAGGCCGTTCGTCGATGCCGTCAGCAGTCCCTGCACGCCGGGCTGATTGAAGTTGATGCCGCCGCTGAAGTCGACCGGTTTGCGCGTCACGTTCAATTCGAGCGTGGTCGCGCCGTCGGTGTTCTGCGGAGGCGGCACGTTGGCGACGACCTTGATGCCCGGCAACAGGCCGAGCACCTGCGTAAAGCGTTCGAACGTCGCGCGCCGTAGTGGCCGATCGGCGACGATGTGATCGGCGATCGCGCGAATTTTGTCTTCGACGGGGCCCGGGTTGCCCGTCACCTTGACCGCCGACACATAGCCCTCGACGACCGTCACGCGCACCACGCCGTCTTCGAACGTCTGGGCCGGCACGAACGCCATCGACAGCGCGTAGCCACGCTGCTGATAAAGCCGCGTGACGCCGTTGGCCACTTCGATCAACTCGCCGATCGTGATGTCCTTGCCGACGAGCGGCGTGAAGCGTTGCGCGACCTCGTCGAACGGAATCGACTTCACGCCCTCGATCTGCACGCGCGACGGCGTCAGATGACGCGCGAGCAGTTCTTGAAGCTGCGGAGCCTGCGGCGCGACCTGCACGGTCACGTTCGGACCGCGATCGGGGGCCTTGATCTGCGGCAGCGCATCCAGCGGATTGCCGCCGACGCTCGCAGCGGTGGGGCGGGACTGCGCTTGCACCTGCAGTGGCGCCGTGCCGGCCGCGATGGCCGCGAGCGCGATGGTCCATCGGCTCCATTTGCTGTCCGCCCCGAATCTCATCGGACTACCCTCGTAGATCGTTTTTGTAGTGTGGACAACCCGCCTGGTCGAGCGGGTCGTGATCCGCTTATCTGTTTCTATCCGTTCTCATCCGTTCGTTATGCGAGGCTTGCCGGCACAACGAACACTGCAACATGCACTGCGAAGGACATTGAAAACTTGCGAGCAGCAACGAGGCGGCCATCGCACTCGATGCATGGAGCCGCACCGCGTCGCGCCGCTCGCGAAGACAGCTTACCTTTTCCCGACGCCGCCGAGCAATCCGCCGACGAGCGATGTCACCGGCGCGAGCGGATTGCCGTTCGCCGTGCCCTTGCCGGTGGTCGCGGCCAGCGCGACGCCGGCGCCCGAATTCGTCGATACGGCGGCCGTCGTCGAATTCACGTTCGTGGCAACACCCGCCGTCACGCCGCCGAGCGCGTTCGTGACGCCCGACAGCAAGCCCGTGACCGGTGCGAGCGGGCCGCCACTGTTGTTGCCGCCGGAGGCGCCACTGAGGCCAGTCGTGACACCGGACAGCAGGCCAGTGACCGGCGCGAGCGGGCCGCCATTGCTGCTACCGCCGCTCGTCGTATGGCCGAGGCTGCCCGTCACGCTCGACAGCAAACCCGTCACCGGCGCGAGCGGATTGCCGTTACCCGATGCGCCGCTGCCGCCGGTGAGCGTGCCGGTCACGGTGGTCAGCGTGCCGCCGAGCGAGCCGAGCGAACCATTGCCGCCGCTGCCTGTCAGCCCGCCCGTGATACCGCCGAGCGCGCTCGTTACTGCGCCGAGCGGATTGCCGCCGTTGCCGCTGACGAGCCCGCCCACCGATGCGACGACGGTGCCGGTATCGCCGACCGTCTTGCCGAGCGCGGCGGTGACCGGGTTGTTGCCGGTCGACGCGACGACGCTGCCGGCCTTGTTGAGACCGCCGCCGAGCGTGCCGAGCAGCGTGTTCACCGGCGCGCCGAGACCCGTGGCGTTGCCGACCGTCTGCGTGGTCGATGCGACGACCGATGTGATCGGCGTGATCGCGGTGCTGAGCGTCTGCGTGACCTGTTCGACCGGCCCTGTCGACAGCACGTGGGTGAGCGCGCCACCGGTGCTGGCGACCGCATGGCCGAGTGTGCCGACGGTGTTGCCGAGCGGCGTCGTGAGCGGCGACAACGGCGTCAGCGGGCCGCTGCCGAGACTCTTGACGAGCGTGCCCGCATCCACCACTGCATCGCCCGTATGACCGACCACGCCGCCGACACTCGCGACGGTCGTGCCGACCGCGTTGCCGTTCGTGCCGAGCTGGCCGAGTCCCTGAGATACGCCGTTGCCGAGCGTGGTCACCGCTGCGCCCACCTGTTGCACGATGCCGCCCGCGGCCTGAGTGGTTTGCGGGTTGACGCCAGGCGGCGTTTGCGAAGCGATCACCGAGCCGACGCCCGAGACCGTCGAACCGACATCGCCGATCACACCGCCGGTATTGCCGACGACCGTGCCCACCGCATTCGTCGTCGATGGATTGCTACCTGTCCCGGAGCCGCCGCCGTTATTGCCGCCGGTGGTCGTGGTGCCGCCGGAGCCGCCCGAACCCGTGGAACCGCTGCCATTACCGTTGCCGCCTGTCGTCGACAGTGTGCCGCCCGCGGAGCCGCTGCCGTTGCTGCCGGTGCCCGTGCTGAGACTGCCCGAGCCGCCGCACGCGGCGAGCGACAGCATGGCGGCGATGCTCGCCGTGATGATCGTGGTCCGGATCGTCGTGTTGGTCGTTTGAATGTTCATGTCACCCCTCGCATCGTATGAGTTTGTTGATGTCGCTGCGGGTCCATCACTGCATGAGCCATGCCATTTCTACTGACCAATCCCGGAATTTTTTTGATGAAGCCGCGCAAAGCCTTATTCGATCGGCGTTTGCGGGATATCAACGAAGCGCTGGGGGGACGCTGGAAAAAAGCGGAAAAAATAACTCGCGATGCGTTTGCGAGGGCGACGTAACGTAACGAGCCGTATGCGTCGTTACGGCACGTTGCGTAACACAAATGCGGGCGCAAACGTATGCGCTGCTATTTGCGCGCTTCAAACGTTTCATTGAGTTGGATATTCAAGTGCGTAAATCTGACTTATGGTTATTCCTATGTGCTGTCACACACGGCCTGTCGTTAACCTGACCATCAGTTAAAAAACAACAGCATCGTGAAATTGAACGCAAAGGACAATTGCTTAAATATCATTGTTCAGCTATAAAACTCGCAAGCGACATCAAATAGCGTAGGAGGTGTGTTATCGAACAGACAGCTTTGATCCATTCGTTCTAGCCGGGATGGGGCTGCAAGATGGGGCAACCGCGATGCAACAGAGAGGGCCGTCAATGAGAGTGGAACGGTCACCGGCGTCGATGGGGCTCGATCGTACGGGCAGCGTGAAACATACGAATAAATGAAGGTTCGAGGGTAAAAATGAAAAAGCTCACACAACGCTTCCTGAGAGATAACAAAGGCGTGACGGCCATCGAGTACGGGCTGATCGCGGGGTTGATCGCCGTGATCATCGCTGGCACGGTGAAGACACTGGGTAACGATCTAAGTACCGTATTTTCGAATGTTTCCAACGCGATAACCGGTAATGCTGCAGGCGGCGGTGGCGCCGGTGGCGCAAACGGCGGTTAATGACCGATAGCCTTTGAGCGTCCGGCAATGCATCCGGCGAATTATGCTGGATGCATTGCTAGCGTTTTAATGCATTGCTATATGAATTTAATACGAATTGCACTGCAATTCGTATCGCACTGTTTCGCCCATCGAGTTCGAAATGAGCGCCTTTATCGGAATGGCTTTATTTATCGCCTGGGCGGTAGTTGTCGCTATTTGCGACTGCCGCGCGAGACGTATTTCGAATTCAATTATGGTCGCCGGTTTAGTGGCGGCATTCGGCTGCGCGTTATTCGAATGCGGCCCATTTGATATATCAGTCGCGCAGGCGGTTATCGGCGCGGTGGTCGGCTTGCTCGCGTTATTGCCTTTCTTCGCACTCGGCGTGATGGGCGCGGCGGACGTCAAGGTATTCGCGGTGCTCGGCGCTTGGTGCGGCATCCATGCATTGCTCGGACTCTGGATGGCCGCGAGCGTCGCAGCCGGACTCCACGCATTGTGGCTGCTGATAACGACGCGCACGCGGCTCATCGGCCCTGGCCGGCTGGGTCGTGATGGCGGCGCAACGTTCGAACTGGCCGGCAAGGCTTCGACACCGTACGCCGCATGCCTGACGATCGCCGCGATGATCTGGCTCGCGTTGCGCGCAACCGGCAGGGGACTGTGATGAACGCGAGCCATACACAGTGCGCACGTCGCTCGCGTGTCGGGAAGATCGGCGGGTCGAGCGTTCGCGCGCAAACGCAACGTGGTGCGACGGCCATCGAATTCGCGCTGGTGTTCCCGCTGTTCTTTCTGGTCCTCTACGCGATCGTCACGTACAGCCTGATCCTCGTCGCGCAGCAGAACCTGACGCTCGCGGCATCGGAAGGCGCACGCGCGGCGCTGAACTGGCAGAGCAGTTCGTCGCCGAGCGATGCGCTGACGAAACGCGGCGGCGCCGCATGCGATGCCGCGAAGCTCGTGATTCAGCCGCTCGTGCAGGCGATGCAATGCGCGTCCACGTCGGCGGACTGCGGCACCGGAATGAAGTGCATCACCGTTTCGCTGACGTACGACTACGGGGCCCACCCGATCGTGCCCACATTGCCGTTGCTCAGTATGACCGTGCCGGCATCGTTGTACGGCAATGCAACCGTTCAGCTCAACCCGGAGAACATCCAGTGATGTACGCGCCGGCCTTCGTCGTTGCAGCGGATCGCGTAAGCGTGTGTGTGCCGCGCGTAGCGCCGCATATCGTTTCGCTCATTTACCCGCGTCTTTTCCCGCTTGATCGACGCAACCAATCGCGATTCCCATCACACGACCTGTCATGCCGAATCTGACCAGAATTTTTGCCGGCGTATTGATCGCGCTCGCGCTGTTGCTCGGCTTTTTCGCGTGGTCGCTGTCGCGCCGCCCCGCGCCCGTGGCGGCCACGCCAGCCGCGCGGAGCTTCCAGGTCGTCGTCGCGAGCCGGCCGTTGCCGGCCGGCAAGCCAATCAGCGTCGACGCGCTGCGCGTGCAGTCGCTGCCGATCAACCCGAACGGCGCGTTCACCGATCCGTCGCAACTGGCCGGCCGCGTGCCCAACGCGGACATCGGCTCGGACGCACCGGTGCTGGCCGCGCAACTCGCGTCGGGTCTCGCCGAGCGCATCGAGCCGGGTGAGCGCGCGCTCGCGGTGCGCGTCGACGAAAGCAACGCAGTCGGCAATCGTCTGCGGCCAGGCAATTTCGTTGACGTGTTTTTTACGCTGAAACGCGACGGCAATTTCGCCAACGGCGCCGAAATCGACCATACCCAGGCGCGGCTGCTGTTGTCGAAAGTGCGCGTGCTCGCGTTCGGCAACGCGACGGCAGGCGGCGACGGTGGTGGCAACAGCGGTGGCGATCCGACCGGTCCCGTGCGTACCGCGGTGCTCGCGGTGCCGCTTGCCGATGTCGATCGTCTGACGCTCGCCGAAAGCTCGGGCCGCCTCGTGTTCGCGTTGCGCAATCCGCGCGACGCCGACGTGGTCGATCAAAGCAGGCTGCCGGCTTATCCAGAGGTCCTGAAGACCGCCGCGCAGGCGGGCGACGAGCCGTTGCAGGACTCGACGCGCGCCGCGGCCGGCATCGCACTCGATGCGCTATCGGGCAGCGCCAACGCAGCCGCGCGGCCAGCGGCGCCGCGCGCGCCGATCGCACCGACGCGCGTCGCCAGCAGGACGAATAGCACGAACAGCGCGACGGGCAGTATCGAAGTCATACGGGGCGGGCGCACCGAAACGGTCGCCTGGTAAGCAGTTTCAGGGAGCGGGCGGCCGGTCGCGTCCATCACTACATGACAGAACAGAATCCTGTTTTCAGAAAGGCAGCATGGCTCGGCCTGGCTATGCTCAGCGTAACGACGGCGAGCGGCGCGGCTGGTCCCGCGCCGCGGGCTGCCGGTGCGCATGCGTCGCAAGGGTCGCAAGCGGGACCCGCGATGCAAAGCGCCGAGCCCACGCCGGGGGCATCCGCGCCGACGCTCAATCTGACGGTCGGCGGCCAGCAGCAAGTCGCGGCCGGCCATGCACTGCAGCGCGTCGCGATTGGCGACCCGAACGTCGCCGACGTGCTGATCGTCAAGGGCGACCGGCGCGGCGGCGTGCTGCTGGTCGGCAAGGCCGCGGGCACGACGACCTTGATGGTGTGGGCGCGCGATCGCGACGCGCCGCTCACCTACACGGTCAACGTGACGACGCCCGCGGCGGCTTCGCTGCTCGGCGCCGACACACCGAGCGTCAAGGTGCTGGGCGGCACCGCGCTGGTGTCCGGTTCATCGGCGACGATGGAAGCGCATCAGCGCGCGGTCGTCGCGGCCGAGGGCGCGCTCGGCAAGGACGGTACGGTATTCGATACGTCGACGGTCGCGAGCCGCGCGGTCGTGCAGGTCGACGTGCGCGTGGTCGAGTTCAGCCGTTCGGTGCTGAAGGAGGTGGGCTTCAACTTCTTCAAGCAGAACAACGGCTTTACGTTCGGCTCGTTCGCGCCGTCGGCGCTGACGTCGGTGTCGGCCACCGCGGGCCAGCCGCCGCAGATGACGGCCACTCCGCCGATCGCGTCGGCGTTCAATCTGATCTTCAACTCGGCGTCGCGTGGACTGTTCGCGAACCTGAGCCTGCTCGAAGGCAACAACCTCGCGCGCGTGCTGGCCGAGCCGACGCTCGTCGCGCTGTCCGGGCAAAGCGCGAGCTTCCTCGCCGGCGGCGAAGTGCCGGTGCCGGTGCCGCAGGCGCTCGGCGAAACGTCGATCGAATACAAGCCGTACGGCGTCGGGCTCACGTTGACGCCGACCGTGCTGAGCCCGCGGCGCATCGCGCTGAAGGTCGCGCCCGAGGCGAGCCAGCTCGACTTCGCGAACGCGGTGACGATCAGCGGCGTGTCGGTGCCCGCGTTCATCACGCGCCGCGCGGATACGACCGTCGAACTCGGCGATGGCGAGAGCTTCGTGATCGGCGGGCTGATCGATCGCGAGACCGCGTCGAACGTATCGAAGGTGCCGCTGCTCGGCGATCTGCCGATCCTCGGCACGTTCTTCAAGCAGATGAACTATCAGCAGAACGAGAAAGAACTCGTGATCATCGTGACGCCGCATCTGGTCTCGCCGCTCGCGCGGGGCGCGAGCTTGCCGTCGACGCCGGGCGAGGCGTCCGAGCAGCGCGACGGACCGGTGTGGCGTTCGCTGCTGGGCGGCGTCATATCGGGCGATGCCGTGCCGGGGTTTTCGAAGTGAGGCTGGCGCACGCCGGCACGCAGTACAACGCGGCGGCTTCGCAGCCGATGCCGCAACAGGATGTCCACTATGAACGCGAGAACGCATTCATTGACTGAACGCGCGATCACCGACCATTTCGTATTCGCGTCGCTCGCCGTCGAGCACGTGCATTGGCTGACCGATACGCTGGCCGGCGCAGGCATGGTCGAGGCGGCCACGCTCGATCCGGCGTTGCTGCTGCAGCGTATCGCGACGTTCAACCCGGCGCTGGTGTTCGTCGACTTTTCATGCGGCCGCGGCGCAGTGGCGAGCGCCGCTGCGAACGCGGTGCGCGCGGCCTGTCCGGCGCTGCAGATCGTCGCGCTCGGCTCGCTCGCCGAGCCCGAGAGCGCGCTCGCCGCGCTGCGTGCGGGCGTGCGCGATTTCATCGATCTGGCGGGGCCGCCCGAGGACGCGCTGCGCATCACGCGCCAGGTGCTCGACAACCTGATCGAGCCGGTGAGCCGCCACGGCCACGTGACGGCTCTGCTCGGCGCGCGCGTCGGCATGGGCGTGAGCACGCTCGCCGCCAATCTCGGCGTGCTGCTGCAGCGGCGCGACGCCGAGCAAGGGCATCAGACCGCGCTGCTCGATCTCGGCCTGCCTGCCGGCGACGGTTCGCTGCTGCTGAACACGCGCAGCGAGTTCAGTTTCGTCGAGGCCGTGTGCAATCTGCGCCGCTTCGACCAGACCTTCGTGCACACCGCGCTGTCGCATCACCCGAGCGGTCTCGCGCTCACCACGCTGCCGCCGAATCTCGCCGATATGCGCGAGGTGTCGTATTCGTCGTCGATCGGCTTGCTGAGCCGGCTGCGCGCGTTCTTCGATCAGCAACTGGTCGATCTCGGCGGCTTCAGCAACAGCGAATTCATCGCGCACGTCGTGCAGGCCGCCGACGAAACCTGGCTGCTGTGCGACCAGGGCGTCACATCGATCCTGTCCGCGGTCGGTGTGCTCGACGCGCTGCGCGAAGAGGACATCGATACCGCGCGCGTGCAACTGATCGTCAACAAGTTCGACGCCGATCTCGGCCTCACCGCCGCGCAGATCGCGCAGCGCCTCGACATCGCGTTGCTGGCGACGTTGCCCGAGCGCCGCATCGCGCTCGGCCAGGCGGTCAACCAGGGGCATCTGCTGGTCGACGCCGCGCCACGCGACCCGTACACGCGCGCGCTCGAACCGTTGGTCGAACGGCTCGGCGGCGCGCGCGACCGCGCGGCGCAGGCACGCGGCAAGTCGCCGCTCGGTGCGCTCAGGCGCCTTATTCCCACCACTCAGAAGCGGTCATAGACGATGGCAAAAGAGCTTCAGTTTGCCGACGACGCGCCTTCGTTCGCGCAGAGCCAGCAGTTCCAGGACATCAAGAACGCGGCGCACGAACATCTGCTCACGCGCATCGAGGAACTCGGCTCCGAGTTCGGCCGCTGGTCGCGTAACGCGATCAATCAGTTCGTCGATCTGGAGATGGACAGCTTCGTCAGGCTGCGCCGCATTCCGATCAACGAGAGCGAAGTGCGGCTGATCGCCGAGGCGCTGACCAAGGAGCTGGCGGGGTTCGGTCCGATCGAAGACCTGCTCGCCGATCCGGCCGTCGAAGACATTCTGATCAACGGCTACAACGACGTGTATGTGTCGCGTCACGGCATCCTGTCGCGCATTCAGGTGCGCTTTGCCGACAACGCGCACCTGCTGCGGATCGTGCGACGCATTCTCGCGCCGATCGGCCGGCGCCTCGATGAATCGAATCCGATGGTCGATGCGCGTCTGCCGAACGGCGGCCGCGTCAACGTGGTGATCGAGCCGCTGTCGATCGACGGGCCGATCGTGTCGATCCGCAAGTTCCGCAAGGACCCGATGCGGCCCGACGATCTGCTCGGCAACGGCACCTATCACGCGGAAATCGGCGCGCTGCTCGAAGCCGCGGTCGCGGCGCGCTGCAACGTGCTGGTCTCGGGCGGCACGAGTTCGGGCAAGACGTCGCTGCTGAACGCGCTGGCGTTTCATATTCCCAACGGCGAACGGGTCGTGACGATCGAAGACACCGCCGAGCTGTCGCTGAACCACCCGCATGTGGTGCGGCTCGAAAGCCGGCCCGGCGGCTTCGACGGCGCGGGCGTCGTGACGATCCGCGACCTGCTGCGCAATACGCTGCGGATGCGCCCGGATCGCATCATCGTCGGCGAAGTGCGCGGCGGCGAAGTGCTCGAAATGCTGCAGGCGATGAACACCGGCCACGACGGTTCGATGGGCACCGTGCACGCGAGTTCGCCGCGCGAGTGTCTGTACCGGCTCGAAATGCTGGCGGGCTTCGCGGGCTTCCAGGGTACCGAGTCGAGCCTGCGCCGCCAGATCGCCAATGCGATCGACTTCATCGTGCAGATCGGCCGGCTCTCCAACGGACGCCGCCGCATCCTGTCGATCACCGAGGTCACCGGCCTGTCGGACAACATCATCGCGACCCAGGAGCTGTATCGCTACGAGCCGATCGTGACGCCCGAAGGCGAGGAACTCGACAACTGGGTGTCGCTCGGCATTCATCCGCATTCGCCGAAGCTCGCACGTTTCCGGCAGACGCTCGGCGGCGGCGAGACAGGTGGTGGTTTTGGCAACGCGGGCTTTGGCAATCCCGGGTTTGGCGGCGGGGGCTTCAGCGGTGGCGGCAGTGGTGGAGGTTTCGGCGGAGGCTTCAATGTCTAGCGCGGTGCTGGTGTTCGCGGCGCTGGCGCTCGTTTGCGCGGCGCTTGCGTTGCTGCTGTGGCAGCGCGGCGCGCAACGCAGGAGCCAGGCAAGCGTCGAGCGTTATATCGACAGCCGGATGGCGTCGGCGGTGGCGGTTGGCGCGGTGGCGGGTGGTGGGATCGGTGGGGGCGGTGGTGTGGGTGCCAACGGCGGCATGAGTGGTGCCAATGGTACGAGTGGCAGAAGCGGCATGACCGGCGGTATCGCCGGTACGCAAAGCACCACGCGCACCGCGGCATCTCGTGCGTCGGCGACGCTCAGCGCACCGCACGCGTTGCCGGCCAACGCGGACTGGCTGGCGCGCTGGCACCATCTGCGCGCCCGCGTGCGCTTCATCGCGCAGCATGCGCTGATGCGCGCGGGCCTGACCGACGCGAAAGGCCCGCTGGCGATCGGCGGCGCACTGGTGCTCGTGCTGTGCGCGTGGGCCGCGGTGGCCGGCGGCGTTCTCGCCTTCTGCGCGGCGTTACTCACGTGCGGGCTGTTGTTCTATTTCCTGCTGTCGCTGCGCACGAACCGGCGTCGTCAGCGGATCGTGCGGCAACTGCCGCTGTTTCTCGATGGCATCGTGCGGCTGATCACGCTCGGCAACAGCGTGCCCGCTGCGTTCCAGGCCGCGCTGCAAACCACCGAGGCGCCGCTGCGCGAATGTCTCGACTACGTGTCGCGGATGCTGCGCACGGGCGTCGAGATCGATCGCGCGCTGTCGCAGGTCGCGACGATCTACGCCGTGCGCGAACTCGAACTGGTCGGCGCGGTGCTGCGGCTGTCGGTCAAGTACGGCGGCCGCGCGGACGTGATGCTCGACCGCATGGCGTCGTTCATGCGCGATCTCGAACAGGCCGAGCGCGAGCTGGTCGCGCTGTCGGCGGAAACGCGGCTGTCGTCGTGGGTGCTGGCGATGCTGCCAGTCGGTATCGGCGGTTTCCTGATCCTGTCGAATCCAAAGTATTTCGCGTCGATGTGGCTCGATCCGACCGGACGCCAGCTCGTCTATCTCGCGTTCGGCCTGCAACTGCTCGGCGCGTATCTGCTGTACCGCCTCGCGCGTCTGAGGGGCTGACGATGGACACCCGGCACCTGATCGTTGTCGCGCTGGCGCTAGCGGCGCTCGGCCTGCTGTTGCTGGCGGCGCTCGTGCTGGCGCGCGTGGCCGCCGCGCGGCGCAGCGAACGCACGTTGCGCCACGCGCTCGACGAACGCGCGCTGCAGAGCGCGGCGCTGGCCGCCGCCGCGCGCGGCGACAACACCCAGGGCGCGGCGAACGCGGCACTGCACGCCGCGCGGCCGAAGGGCATCAAGGGGATGCTGGAGCAGTTCGCGCATGCCGGCGTGCGCTGGCTCGATACGCCGTTCGGCCGCCAGGTCGTCGCCGATGAAGACCGGCGTCTGCTCGAACAATGCGGCTTCGTCGACACTCGCGCGCGCGGCCTGTTCCTGATGGCGCGCGTCGCGGGCGGCGTCGTGCTGCCGGTCGTGGTCGGCGTGCTGACCAACGGCCGCGTCGCGGGCATGCGTTACGTGTTGGGTCTGCTGATCGCCGCGGTCGTTGGCTTCATGCTGCCGAAGTTCGCGCTGGCGCGGCGCGCGAGCCGGCGCCGCGCCAGCGTGGTCGACGAACTGCCGCTACTGGTCGATCTGCTGCGCTTGTTGCAGGGGGTCGGCCTGTCGCTCGATCAGGCGCTGCAGGTCGTCGTCAACGATTTTCGCGGGATGCTGCCGGTGCTCGCGAGCGAGCTCGAAATCGCGCAGCGCCAGTTCGCGACCGGCCGCACGCGCGAGCAATCGCTGAGCCGCCTCGCGACCAGCTATGACAACGAGGACCTGCGCGCGGTCGTGCGCCTGCTGGTGCAGGTGGACCGTTACGGCGGCGCGGTGCAGGAGCCGCTCAAGCAGTTCGGCGACCGCTTGCGCGAGACGCGCCGCGCGGTGCTGCGCGAGCGCATCGGCCGTCTCACCGTGAAGATGACCGGCGTGATGATCCTCACGCTGTTGCCCGCGCTGATGATCGTCACGGCCGGGCCGGGCGTGCTGGCGGTCCAGCATTCGCTTCGTGCAGCGAAGCACTGAGGATTTGCGATGACTGACCCAATGATTGACCATTTCTATTCCGCTTGCCGTCGACATCACATGCGCGCCGTGATCACGGCAATGGCGCTGGCCACACTGACACTGCTCGGCGCGTGCGCATCGAGGACGCCGCTCGGCTACGGTGTCGGCGCGCAAGCCGAACGCGCGCTGATGGCCCAGCAGACCAACAAGGATCCCGCGCCGGACACGCCGGGCATGTATCTCGGGCTGATCGACCAGATGCAGTCGCAGGGGCTGTACTTTGCGTCGCTCGCGCATATCGACGCGTATGAAAAGCAGTACGGCGTGAGTCCGGATTCGATACTGCTGCGCGCCGACGCGCTGCGTATGACCGCGCAGCCGGACGCTGCCGCGAGCGCGTACGGGCAGTTGCTGAAGACGTCGCTCGCGGCGCGCGGCTATCGCGGTCTTGGCCTGATCGCGGGGGCGGCGGGCGACTTTGCGCGCGCCGCCGGGGAACTGCAGCAGGCGGTGCAACTTGCGCCGACCGATGCGGCGATGCTGTCGGACCTCGGCTATGCGCGGCTGCGCGATGGCGATATCGACGGCGCGCGCGTGCCGTTGATGAAGGCCGCTGAGCTCGATCAGAAGAATCCGAAGATCGTCGCGAACGTTGTGCTGTATCTGTTCGCGAACGGCAGCGACGCGCAGGCGCTTGCGGTGATGAACCAGCAGCAGCTCGCGCCTGACGTGCGCGCGGCGATTCGCGGCGATCTGGCGAAGGTGGCCGCGGCGCAGCGTGTGCATGTGAGCGCGGGGCGGGTGTCGGGGGCGGGGTCGCAGGCGCAGGGTAAAGAGGCGGGGGCGGTGCATGGGGGACAGCAGACTCAGCAGACCCAGCAACAGGCGCCGGCACCGCAGGCACCCGCGCAACTTGCACAGCAACCGGAGCAACAGCAGGGGCACGTACAACTGGCCCAACAACCGGTGCAACAGCAACCGGCCGTCGATGCGCGCACGGTGGCGAGCGTGGGCGGCGAGCCGGTGCCGCGAATGTTGCAACGTTTCGCGCAGTGATGGCGCGTGCCTCGTAAGGATTCAGGGAGTGGACATGACCGACAGAACAACGATTCGGGGTTGGCGCGCATCAATGCGGTACGCGGGCGCGCTCATGGTTTTCGTCGCGATCGCGATGTCCGTTGCTGCGCCAGCGGCGGGACAGACAGCGACACAGCCAGAGGTTTCGCCTGACTCGCCGACGGCGCAAACCGCGCCGCTGGTCCAGAGCACGCCGCGGGCAAGCGAAGTCGGGCACTCGACCCTCGCCTGGCTCGAACTGCAACGCAGCAACGCGCAAGCCGCGCCGGCGTTGCCGATGCTCGGCGCGCAGGCTGGCCTCGCGTACCGGCGCTACCTGGAATCGTTCAAGAGCAGGATTCCCGATCTGTATGGCTCGACGCTCAACGGCAGCGGCAATGGCGGCTCGGGTTCGACGAGCGGCTCCGGCAGCGGCATGGGCTCGGGTTCCAGCGGCTGGCACTGACATGGGGACGTTGCGACCGATCGGATCGGCGGCGGCCATGGCGATGGCCATGGTCACGCGATGCGCGGCGCGCGGTATGCATGCGCTGCATGGCGCGCACGATGGGCACGATACGCGGTCGCCGGGCTCGGACCACGCGCAGCGCCCGTTACACGCATCACGTCTGTCACGTGTCACACGCCAGTCACCATCGCCGTCACCGGCATCGGCATCGTCACCGCACACACGCTTCGCAGCCGGCGCGCGCCGCCAACATGGCGCGGTCACGGTGCTGGCGGCGATCTGGCTCGGGCTGGCGATCGTCGCGCTCGGCGCGATCGACGTGGGCAACGTCTATCTGGTGCGCCGGCAGTTGCAGCGCACCGCCGATATGGCGGCGATGGCGGGCGCGCAGGTGATCAGCACGCCGGGCGGCTGCGCGGCCGCGCAAAGCGCCGCGCAAGCCAACGCGAAGGCCAACGGCTTCAGTGCCGATGGCGCGACCCAGATCCTGACGCCGCCGACCTGCGGACGTTGGGACACCAGCAGTCAAACGTACTTCAGCACCAGCGGCAATCCGCTCAACGCCGTCCGGGTGCAGGTAACCCAGAAGGTGCCGCTGTTTTTCCTCGTCGGCCCGCCGATCAACGTGACGGCGACATCGACGGCGCTCGCGTCGAATATCGATGCGTTCACGCTCGGCACCGGCATCGCGTCGATCGATACGCAACAGTCGGCGCTGCTCAACGCGATGCTGAACGGGCTGCTGGGCGGCAAAAGCAATATCAACCTGAGCGTCGGCGATACGCAGAGCCTCGCCGGCGCGCAGATCAAGCTCGACGATCTGCGCGTCGCGCTGCAGGCGTCGTCGATGCAGGGACTGCTCGCGACGTCGGTGAGCTATCAGCATCTGGTGACCGCGATGGTGAAGGCATTGCAGGCGGGCGGCGATACCGCCAACGTGGCGCTGTTGCAGAGTCTCGAAGCGGATATTCCCGGCGGCCAGAACATCACGATCGGTGACGGCGGTTCGTCCGCGCCGGGCCTGCTCGCGCTCGGCCTCGCGAATGCGAACGCGGCGGCGAGCGCGAGCATCAACGTGCTCGATGCGGTGCTGGCGGCCGCGCAGATCGCGCAGCGCAGCCCGGATGGCTCGACCGCCAACGCACCGGTGATCAATGTGACGGCGGGGCTGGCGGGCGTCGCCGGTATGTCGCTGCGGGTGATCAATCCGCCGGTGCTGGCGGTGGGCGAGGGCGGCACGTTGAGCGATGGCAGCTACCGGACCCAGGCGCGCACGGCATCGATCAATCTGAGCCTCACGCTGCAGGCGTTGCCGCCGTTGTCTCTGGGCATCGCAACCATTGCGGTGCTCAGCACGCCGGTCGTGGTGAATCTGGCGGTGGGCGGAAATAGCGAGGCGGATCTGCTGTCCGTCGATTGCGAAAACACGAAGGAGGCCACGCGCGCCACGATTCAGGTGACGCCGGCCGTCGCGTCGGTCTGCGTCGCCGCGGACGCATCCTGCACCGGAACTGTCAACGTGGCGTCCATCACCTTGCAGGGTTTTTCAGACCCTGTCGCGGCAATCGAATTGAATCGGCTGGGGCCGGCCACAGCGTCGCCTGGACCGTCGACACTCGTGATCGACGGCTCCTCCGGCAGCTTCGACGTGACGGCCGGCGCGAACTCCAACGAGGTCGGCAGCGATCTCGCGACGCTGACGACTCAATTGTTCGACCAGTTGCCGGGCGCCTTGTCGCCTCAGATCTTCAGCAAGAGCAGCGTCGTGAACCAGCTTCTGAAGGGCCTGCTCACCCCGATTCTCCAACTCGTGACGAGTACCTTGAGTCCGCTGCTGCAATCGGTCTTCTCCCTGCTCGACACCATCGTCGTCCCCGTCCTGTCGCTGCTCGGCGTACAGATCGGCACCGCCACGGTCCACAATATGTCGCTGACGTGCGGCGTCCCGCAACTGGTCAACTAGAAGATGAGAACCACCACCAAAGTCGAGGAACTCGATATCTATGTCTGGGAGGGCAAGGCCGATATCGTCGACCGGGTCGCGCGCTGCATGGCGAGCTTCGATGTCGAAGTGATTCGCGCCGACGATGTCGCGATCGCTCCCGCGCGCACCGCGCTGCGCGCGTCGCTGGCGATCATCAGCGTGTCGGTGATCGACAGCGGTGCGCTGGTGCTGCGCGACTGGCAGGACGCGCACGGCATCCCGGTGGTGTGGGTCGGCGCCGCGCCGCGCGAATACGATCCGGCCACTTATCCGGCCGAGTACTCGCATATCCTGCCGCTCGACTTCACCTGCGCCGAGTTGCGCGGGATGGTCACCAAGCTCGTGATGCAGATGCGCGCGCACAGCGCGAAGACGCACGAATCCGACGCGATGATCGCGAACTCGGAGTGCATGCAGGCACTGCTGCACGAAGTCGACACCTTCGCCGATTGCGACACCAGCGTGCTCGTGCACGGCGAGACCGGCGTCGGCAAGGAACGCATCGCGCAGTTGATGCATGACAAGCACGGCCGCTACGGGCAGGGCCCGTTCGTCGCGGTGAACTGCGGCGCGATTCCGGATGGCCTGTTCGAGTCGTTGTTCTTCGGCCACTCGAAGGGCGCGTTCACCGGCGCGGTGGTCGCGCACAAGGGCTACTTCGAGCAGGCCGACGGCGGCACGCTGTTTCTCGACGAGATCGGCGATCTGCCGCTCTATCAGCAGGTCAAGCTGCTGCGCGTGCTCGAGGACAGCGCGGTCACCCGCATCGGCTCGACGAGCCCGGTCAAGCTCGATTTCCGGCTGATCGCGGCGACCAACAAAAAGCTGCCGCAACTGGTCAAGGCCGGCACGTTTCGCGCCGACCTCTACTACCGGCTCGCGGTGATCGAGCTGAAGATTCCGTCGCTGGAGGAGCGCGGCGCGGTCGACAAGATCGCGATCTTCAAGGCGTTTATCGCCCAGGTGGTCGGCGCCGAGCGTCTCGCCGCGCTGCCGGATCTGCCGTACTGGCTCGCCGACGCAGTTGCCGACACCTATTTCCCCGGCAACGTGCGCGAACTGCGCAACCTTGCCGAGCGCATCGGCGTGACGGTGCGCCAGATCGGCGCCTGGGATGCGGCGCGGCTGCAGCGGCTGCTCGCGCTGGCGCGCACGGGCCGGCCGCCGGCCGCGGAGGGCGCGGCCGACGGGATCGTCGATCGCAGCAAATGGGATATGGCCGAGCGCAACCGCGTGCTCGCGGCTCTCGACGCGAATAGCTGGCGCCGCCAGGATACGGCGCTCTGTCTCGGGATCAGCCGCAAGGTTTTATGGGAAAAAATGCGCAAATATCAAATTTTCGACGAAGAACCCGAAACCGGCGAAAGTGAGTAATAATGCCCTGTTTGTCATAAAACAAGAACTGTACAAGCAGGAAATACAAATACATGGACCAAAAGTCGAAGCTACGAGATATCGTTCTGGCGGCATGCATCGTATTGGGGGCTGCTCAGGGCGCAAATGCACAGGCGGTGCAGAACAGTGACGCGAGCGCCGCAGTGGTGTCCCAGCCGACTACGACGGCCGCGTTGCCCGACACATCGCAGGCTCCGCAGGTTAGCCAGCCGGAGACCGCCGCGCTGACGCCGGATGAAAACCGGCAATCCGCCACGGGCAATGTGGCGGAACTGCAGCAGATGATCCACGGTTCGGATCTGAGCGAACTGCGTACCACGTACAACGGCAGCTACGGCGCGAGCCTGCTGTTCTACGGCAAGGAAATGACTTACTACGTCGCGCTGTTCCAGCAGAAGAATTTCTGGCGCGTGATCAAGACGCAGGACGCTACGCGCGCGGAACTTATCTACAAAGATTTCGCGCGGCAAACGTTGCAACTGTCGGATGTCGAAATCCGCCGTACCCAGCTTGAGGCACAGAAGGCGTTCACACAGCGCATGGTCGCGCTGTCGCAGGAGCGCGCGAGCCGCCTGCAGGCCGACCTCGACGTCGCGCGCGAGCAACAGAGCATCGTCGACAGCCAGCAGCAGCAAAAGCGTGCCGAGGCAACGGCGCTGGCCCAACAGAAGGTGGCCGCTCAGGATCAGTTGCGCGCGTCGCAGCGTCAGGTTCGCGCGCTTCAGCGTCAACTGGATAGCGGTCTGCCGCTGCATTGAGCGTGCTTGCGTAGGCATCGGCGGCTGGACCGATCGGCGGGGCGTTGTGCGCGCCGCCCGGTTTGTTGCTGATGCGCTCGCTGGTTGATTTGCGGTGAATCCGCGGCGGGGGGCCGGGGCTTCGCTGCCAGGCGTTGGGTTGCCGCGAAGGGTTCGTCATCTTCGCGTGCGCCTGTGCGCCGGCCATGTTTTTCCGTTAATCCGCGATGTATCCACTGCGCGGATCGACGGATTTTCGCTGCTTTGTTCCGCGCGCACCAAGATGGCGCGGAGCGTCTTCGCCGCCACGTCCACGGCATTTCAATTTCACTCATTTCGCTACCAGCGATGCCGATTTAGAGCGTCGCCATCACGCATTGCCCGTGAGCGACTCGCGCGCGATCCGCTGCGTCGCCGCGCCGGTACCGTGCGAAATGAGTCACGCCATCAGCTTCAATGCCGCTTGCGGTTCTCTGCCATCGCTTTACCCGCGCGGGTGTGATACGGGTCCGCGACGTCGATAGCGACCGGATCGCTGGCGGGGAAGCTCTCCATCAGCGCTTCGTCGAGACGGGCATCATCGGGAGATTCGAGCGGGACCCGCTTCGCACGCGCGGGTTCGGATGGATGATGATGGTGGCTCTTGCGGGTCATGGCGCGCTCCATCGGTAGACGTTGAGTCAAGCATTCAGCATAGCGCATCGTGGCTGCGGCGAGCGTCGGCCGGATGGCCTATGGATCATCTATGCGCGTCGCCTGAAACCGGCTTGAAAAGCAGCCGGCACCGATTCGTTCTCCGTGTATCCGCGCTAAACAAAGGCAACAAGAAGGGCCGCGACGCGAGCCCGCCATTGGATCCTCCGGCCGCGCACGGCCGCCAGCGGATCTTCACACGGACCGCCGCGCGCGGAATCCGAACGAACCACTCATCGAATAAGACAGCGAATCACATGAACGGGAAAAAACCTGTGCATGCGCGGCGCCTGCTCGCATCGCACGTCGTGGAAGCGGAACTGGAACATCTGGATTGGGCAACGAAGCAACCGGCGCTGCAGATGTTCGACGCCGGCTATTGGCGCCGTCGTGTGCTGGCGGTCAAGGGAAGATTCGAGCTGACGGAGCAGCAGGTGAAGCAACTGGAGAAAATTCTCCAGCGGCTCGGCCAGTCCACCGACTAGCCTGATGCCGCCGGTACTCAGTATTCGCAGCTTGATGAGTTGTGTGATTCGCCGCGCGATTCACGGCGTTGTTCGCGGCCTTACTCGTGGCGCGATTCCGACTTTATTCGCGAAGTTATTCGTTATGACCGCCGGGGCTACCTGCGCCGCCGTGGTTGCCGCCATGATTGCCACCTTCGCCACCCGTGCCGAACAGGCGCCGGCGGCGTGTCACGACGACCGGGCCATCCGAGTTGCCGCTGCCGCGCTCCGGCGTGGGGCGTTCCGAAGCCGGCGCGCCGTACGATTCACGCGGTTCGCGCGGCTCACGATGTTCACGCGAACCGTGCGGGCCGCGCGAGCCGTGCTCGCCATGCGAGGTCCGGCCCCCGGCACGCGGTGCTGGACGCGTGCCGGTGTCGAGCTGGATCGTGGAGATCGCGCGCTTGTAGATGCCTTGCAGGCCGACCGGCGTGCGCAGCATCACCAGGTACTGATCGAACGACTCGATGCATCCGGTCAGGCGGATGCCGTTGACCAGATAGATCTCGACGCGCTTTCGTTCCTTGCGCGCGGCGTTCATGAAGTCGTTTTGCGGATGCGATTCTGCGGAAGCCATGGACAGTTCGGGTTAGATAGACGGTAGTTCGCCGCGATTCTACCCTTTCTGTTCTGAGCGAGGGCGGAACGCGTCGACGGGGCGAACTTTGTCCACTATAACGGCTTGTGAGGACATAAGCATCCGATAACGGCGCACTGTAACGTTGAGTTACGAATCTGCTGGTCAATGGCGTTTTCGTCCTGTCTGTCCAGGCCGCGTCGGCGCGGACGGCGGAAATGGAAGTGTGAAAGGCCATGTCGGCGGGCGTCGGCGGCGCGCGTCGCGAGTTATTAAGAAACCATTAAAGAGCCGTGAAAAAGTCGTGAAGCAGCGATGGAATAAATCGCCCACTGCTTGCGTTATGCCCTGTATGGCAGTGTCGCATGTCGCGGCCTGCGGTCCGGTTGACTCGCCCGCGGGCGGGCAACCCGGCACTCACCAGGAGGCTCGAGATGAAGGTATCCCGTATCTTGTCAGCGGTTTTCGTGCTGCTGGCGCTCGCCTGCGGCACGCTCGCGACCAGCGCCTGCACGACGGCCGATAGCAGCGCGTCGGGCGCGAGCGGCAACAGCAGCGGTGGCGGCTACTAGGCGCAACAGGCTTTGAACATCGGGTGACATTCGAAGCAGAAGTGATTGCGTGGCTCCCTCAGTTGCGCCGCTATGCGCGCGCGCTGACGGGCGACCACGCCTGGGCCGACGACCTCGTGCAGGATACGGCGGAGCGCGCGCTTGCGCGCTGGTCGGCGTTCCGGCCGAACAGCAATCTGCGCGCATGGCTGTTGACGATCCTGCGGCACCTCTATATCGATCAGCTGCGCGGGCGCCGCGAGATCGCCGTCGACGACGAAAGCGCGCCGTGGCGCAACCTCGAGGCGCCGCGCGGCGAAGTCGACGGTCTGGTGCTGCGCGACGTGCAGCGCGCGCTGTATTGCCTGCCGCTCGAGCAGCGTGAGGTGCTGCTGCTCGTGTGCGTCGAGGAACTGTCGTATCAGGAGGCGTCGAGAGCGCTGGGCGTGCCGATCGGCACGGTGATGTCGCGGCTCTCGCGGGCGCGCGAGCATATGCGCGTGCTGCTTGGCGAAGGACCGCAGGAGCCGTTGCGGGGCGAGAGCCCCGGCACGGCGCAGGCGGGGCCGAAGGTGGCCCCGTTGAAAGTGGTGAGAAACCGATAATGAACAACGACGACTACGATTCCGGCTTGCCCGAAGGGCTCGATCTGCGAGCGCTGTCGGCGTATATCGACGGTGAATTGCCGGATGCGCAGCGGGCCGACATCGAAGCGCAACTGGACGCGCATCCGCAGGCTGCCGCGCGGGTGGCTGCGTGGCACGCGCAGGCGGCGGCGTTGCGCGCGTTGTGCGGCGCGCCGCGTCGTAACGGGCACGCGAGCAGCGACGCACGCGAAGCGCGCGACGACTGGAGCGCCGCAAACATGCCGCGCATGCCGGTGGACGAACCGGCGTTCATCGTCGTGCGCCGCGCGCGGCCCTGGTGGCAGCGCGTGGGTCTCGCCGCGTGCTGGCTTGTCGCCGGCGCCGGGCTCGCGCTGGCGCTCGGTCCGCTTGCGCCGCGTCTGACCGGCGGCGCGTGGGATGGCGCATGGCGCGGCTTCGGCGCGCAGCCGGCGGGCTTCGCGCAGCGTGCCGATGTTGCGTACGCGGTGTACTCGCCGGAGCAGCGTCATCCGGTGGAAGTCGCCGCTAGCGAGGAGGCGCATCTGATCGCGTGGCTGTCGAAGCGCTTGAACCGGCCGCTGTCGGTGCCGTCGTTGCAGGAATATGGTTATTCGCTGGTGGGCGGTCGGCTGTTGCCCGGCGAGGCGGGGCCGGCCGCGCAGTTCATGTACGAAAACCAGGCGGGCGCTCGTCTCACGCTGTACGTGACCGGCATTTCGCGCGACGAAACCGCGTTCCGGCTGTTCCGCGACGGCAACCGCCGCACCTTCTACTGGATCAACGACGGCATGGGCTACGCGCTGTCCGGCGCGATTGCCGAGGACAAGCTGCGCACGATCGCGATCGACGTATGCGGCGAGCTGGGCGGCAAGCCGGAGAAGTGGCATGACGAGACCGGCGGTAGTAGCGGGTAGGGCGAACATCGGAGCCTTGAGAGTCCGGCGAGCCCAGCCAGCCCGTAGAGGTCTATCGATGCTCCACACTGGTTGACAGGCCCAGCCGCCGCGAAGGCCCATGACATTGCCGGTGTAATGGCAACGGCACCGGCGAACCGCCACCGGGCACGAAACCAGGCCCGCCCGCATCAGACAAGGAAACGCGTTGCCTCCAACTCTGCCGCCCAACCTGTCCGCCGCGCAGTTCGATCGCGCGCTCGCGGATTGGCGCGCGATCGTCGGTGATGCGCACGTCGTCACGTCGGGCGCTGGCCTCGCTGCGTATCTCGATCCGTTCGCACCCGGCGAGCGGAGCGCGTTTGCCGCGAGCGCGGCGCTGCTGCCCGCATTGGTCGATGAAATCCGCGCGCTGCTGCGCATCGCCAATCAATACGGCATTCCGCTGTGGACCGTGTCGACCGGACGCAATTTCGCGTATGGCGGCGCGGCGCCGCGCCTCACCGGCTCGGTCGTGCTCGATCTGCAGCGGATGAACCGCATCCTCGAAGTCAACGAAACGCTCGCGTATGCGCTGGTCGAGCCGGGCGTCAGCTATTTCGATCTGTACGCGCATCTGCGCGAAAAAGGTTACAGACTGTGGATCGATCCGCCCGCGGCCGGTTGGGGCAGCGTGGTCGGCAACACGCTCGAGCGCGGCTTCGGCTATACCGATTACGGCGACCACGCGGCCGCGCAATGCGGCATGGAAGTGGTGCTCGCCAACGGCGACGTGCTGCGCACCGGCATGGGCGGCGTCGAGATCGGTACTGCGTGGCAGCTGTATCAGCCGGGCTACGGGCCGTCGTTCGACGCGATGTTCATGCAGTCGAACTACGGCGTCGTGACGAAGCTCGGCGTGTGGCTGATGCCGGCGCCCCCCGCGTATCTGCTCGGCGAAATCCAGTTCCGGCGCGAAGCGGACCTCGAAGCGATCGTCGATACGCTGCGGCCGCTGCGGCTCGACGGCACGATCCGCAATCACGCGGTGATCGAGGGCGGTTTGCGGCGCGCGGCCGGTCTGTCGGCGCGCCGGCAGTGGTACGACGGACCGGGCGCGATGCCCGACAGCGCGGTGACCGCGATGCTCGACAAGCTCGGCGTCGGGCGCTGGAATCTGCATTTCGCGCTATATGGCACGCCCGAGGTGATCGACGCGCGTTATGCGCTGATTGAGCGTGCGTTTCGCCAGGTGCCGCAGGCGCGGCTGATGGCGGCGCGTTACGCGGGCGATGCGCAGCCGACCGGCGGCGGCGACCGCAACATGGCCGGCATTCCCGCGATGACCGCGTTCCGGATGCTCGACTGGCGCGGCGGCGCGGGCGCGCACGTCGATTTCGCGCCGATCTGTCCGGCGACCGGGCGCGACGCGCTGCGGCAATACACGATGGTGAAGACGCGGGCCGCCGAATACGGCTTCGATTACTACGGCGGCTTCACGGCGGGCGCGCGTCATCTGCATCACATCTTCGCGGCGATTTTCGATCGCGACGACCCGAATCAGGTCGAACAGACGGGGCAGTTGCTGCGCTCGCTGATGAGCGACGCGCGCGCGGCCGGTTACGGCGAATATCGCTCGCATCTTGCGTATATGGATTTTGCCGCCGCGCAGTACAGCTTCAACGATGGCGCGTTGCTGCGGCTATCGGAGACGATCAAGGACGCGCTCGATCCGAACGGTATTCTCGCGCCGGGCAAGCAGGGCATCTGGCCGGCGGCATGGCGGGATAGGCGAGGGTACACGTGAGGTGAGGGAGGGGTGCCCGGCTTCGAGGGGGCAGGGCGTAAATCCCGGACGCAAACTTACGACACAAGTCCAAGGCGCAAACCCGGCACGCAAGCTCAAGACGCAGATTCAGGGCCCAAACCCACGACGCAACCCAGCGCACACACCCAAAACCAGCACACCCGCAAAACAGACGGACGGCACACCCCATGGACCGGCGCACCTTCATGCTCACCAGCACGTTGCTATCGACGGCAACCGGCGGCGCATGGCCGTGGCTCGCGCAGGCCGCCGCGCATGACGACGATGCCCGCGCGTTGGCGATCGTCGATTCGAAGCTGATTCGCGGCGCGTCGTTCGCGCGCTACGCGGCGCAACTGCAATTGCCGACGTTCGAAGCCGGCGACGACATCGGCTCGCTGTGGTTCACGACACTTGCGCCGTTGCTCGACGATCGCACCGTCGCACGACCGGTGCCGTCGCTGATCGGCTTCACGCGTCCCGCCGATTACTTCGTCCTGCGTCATCTCGCGATCCGTACCGGACGCTTCGTCGAGCATCGCCACGAACAGCGCGAATCGCGAGCGGGTTCGCCCGCGCACCCTGCCTACGTGGCGTTCGTGCTGGCGCCAGACGTCACGCCGCGCACGTGACGCAACACCACTAAAACTTATACGCCTTGTTCTTCGGATCGAAAGTCGAATCGTCGAACTGCATCGGCGTGATGCTTTCGAATACGATCCGCTCGAACGGCTTGCCGTCATTGTCGTAAGACTCGACGCTGCGGAAGAACGGATGCCGCAAGTCCAGCCCGAGCGTTTCCTTCTTCGCGTAGAACTGCGGCTGCCCGGCCGGCGTTTCGAATGTGAACGCAACGACGCGCACGCCGTCGATCGTTTTCACGTCGATCCGGGTCGAGCGCGGCAGGCCGCTTTCCGCGTATTTCTTGCCCTCGCTCAGGTACTGGGCGGCGATGTAGTCGGTGCCGAGGTCGCGCACGTCGTGATTCGATTGCGAGCGCGCGAGCGCGCCATGCAGCGACGCCCACAACGGCATCACGTTCATGAGGCCGCCGAGGTGACCGTACATTTCGTCGCTGCGCTTCGATTCGTCGTAGATGATTTCCTGGCCCGCGTGCGCGCCGTCAGGCAGCCACTTCGCGTAGATCCGCAGCGGGTCGTGCGCGATTCGCACCAGCATGTGATCGGGCTTGTCGGGCCACTGGCCGCGAATGCGCTCCTTGCGCGACATCGTGAGCTCGTACGACGGATAGCCGTTCGGCCCTTCCTTGATGTAGCGCGGCAACGTCAGCGGATCGAGTGATTCGAACAGCGTGACCAGTTGCGCATCGTCGAGCTGTTCCAGCGCGCCGCTTTGCTGAGCCGCGCGCAGCCATTTGACCTGCTGGTCCAGCGTCAGCTTGCCGACCTGCGCGGGTGACGTCACCGGCGGAGCGGCGGGCGGCTTGACGGCTGTCGCGGTATCGAGCGGCGGCGGCTGGTCGTCGTTCTGCGCGAAGGCGGCGGGCGTGCACACAACGGCCGTACACAGAAGCGCCGCGTTCGCGAGCAACGCGGCGCCCGACGAGCGCTCGCGCGAGCGCGCGGGCGCGGCCTCACGCATCGAAATCGAAACCCACAACCCATGCGAACCAGCCGACATGCGATGCTTCATAAGCCTTTCTCCAGAAAGCGGCGTGACCAATGGTGATGTAACGCATTGGCGCAAGCCGTATTCCCGTCAGGCCGACTTCTGCTTCGCGAGTTCCTCGTCGCGCAACGCCCGGCGCAGGATTTTGCCGACGTTGGTTTGCGGCAACTCGTCGCGAAACTCGACGAGCTTCGGCACCTTGTAGCCCGTCAGATTCTTGCGGCAGTGGGCGATCACCTGCTCGGCGGTGAGCGTCGGATTACGCCGCACCACGAACACCTTCACGCGCTCGCCCTGGGCAGGATCGGGCACGCCGATCGCCGCGACTTCACGTACGTCCGGATGCGCCGCGATCACATCTTCGATTTCGTTCGGATAGACGTTGAAGCCCGACACCAGAATCATGTCTTTCTTGCGATCGATCAGCCGGATAAAGCCGCGCGAATCCATCACGCCGATATCGCCAGTCGCGAACCAGCCTTGTTCGTCGATGACTTTCGCGGTTTCGTCAGGGCGATTCCAATAACCTTTCATCACTTGCGGGCCTTTCACGCACAGCTCGCCCGCCTCGCCGATGCCGGCCCAACTGCCGTCATCCCTTCTGAAGCGCACCTGGGTGGACGGCGCGGGCACGCCGATCGAGCCTTCGAAATCGCGCAGATTGGTCAGGTCGACCGGATTCATCGATACGATCGGCGAGCATTCGGTGAGCCCGTAGCCCTCGACGATCGGCTTGCCGGTCACCGCCTTGAAGCGCTCGGCGACCGCTTTCTGCGTGGCCATCCCGCCGGCCATCGCGAGTTTCAGGTCCGAGAAGTCGCGCGCGCGGAATTCCTCGTTGTCGAGGAACGCGTTGTATAGCGTATTGACCGCGGTCATCGCGGTGAATTTTTCGTGACGCAGGATCATCATCACGCGCTTCACGTCGCGCGGATTCGCGATCAGGATGTTGCGTCCGCCGAGCCCCATGAAAATCAGCGCATTCACGGTCAGCGAGAAGATGTGATAAAGCGGCAGCGGCGTAAGCACTGTTTCGGCGTCGCCGGACAGTTGGCCGGCGGCCCACGCCTTTGCCTGCAGCAGATTGGCGATCAGATTGCGATGCGTGAGCATCGCGCCTTTCGCGACACCGGTAGTGCCGCCCGTGTATTGCAGGAACGCGATGTCGTCGTGGTTCGCCTGCACCGGCTTCAGCGAGCGAGAGTAGCCGTTTGCAAGCGCTCTCAAGAGCGGCACCGCGTGCGGCAGCTTGTAGGCGGGCACCATTTTCTTCACGTGACGCAGCATGAAATTGAGCAGCCGCCCCTTCGGATTCAGTCCATCGGCGAGCAGATCGCCGAGACCGGTGACGATCACGTTGCGCACTTTAGTACCCGGCAGCGCGTCTTCGACCGTCTTCGCGAAGTTCTCGAACACGACGATCGTGCGCGCGCCGCTGTCCTTCAACTGATGCGCGAGTTCGCGCACCGTGTACAGCGGATTCACGTTGACCACGACGCCGCCCGCCTTGAGCGCGCCGAACAAAGCGACCGGATACTGGAACGTGTTCGGCAGCATGATCGCGACACGTTCGCCCGGCTCCACGCCGATGCTTTGCAGATACGCGGCGAAAGAGTTTGCCTTGCGACCCAGCTCGCCATACGTCAGATTCGCGCCGACGCTGACATACGCGACGCGCTCGCGGAACTGCGTGACGCATTCGTCGAAGAACTGGCCGAGCGATTCGTATTGCGCGACGTCGATGTCACGCGGCACGTCGGCGGGGTAGGACGCGTACCAGATGCCGTCGGTGTTCGGGGCGGCGGGTGTGGCTGCATCGGCATGCGCGCCGGTGTTGCCGGCAGGCTGCGGCGCCTGGTTGGGCTCGTTCATCGGTCGTCTCCTTGAAGCAGGCAGTGGCTTGCTCTATGCGTAGCCAGGGTACATGCACAAGATGCGTGCGGCGCCGTGAATCCGGCGCCGCCGCGCGCTAGCGTTCCAGAATCGCGACCACCCCCTGGCCGCCCGCCGCGCAGATCGAGATCAGCCCGCGCGCGGTGCCGGCCGGTTTGTCGAGTTGCGCGAGCATTTTCGCGAGGCTTGCGACGATGCGCCCGCCGGTCGCCGCGAACGGATGGCCGGTCGCGAGCGAGCTGCCGTTCACATTCAGTTTCGCACGATCGATTGCGCCGAGCGGGCCGGGCAAACCGAGCTGCGCGCGGCAATATTCATCATCCTGCCACGCCGCCAGCGTGCACAACACCTGGGCCGCGAACGCTTCGTGGATTTCGTAAAAGTCGAAGTCCTGCAACGTGAGCCCGGCGCGCGCGAGCATGCGCGGCACCGCATAGGCCGGCGCCATCAGCAGGCCTTCCTTCTGGTCGAAAAAGTCGACCGCGGCCGTTTCCGACCAGCTCAGATACGCGAGCACCGGCAGCCCCCGTTCGGCCGCCCACGCTTCGCTCGCGAGCAGCACCGCCGATGCGCCGTCGGTCAGCGGCGTCGAATTGCCGGCGGTCAGCGTGCCGGCGTCGCGGTCGAACACCGGCTTCAGGTTCGCAAGCTTTTCGAGCGTCAGATCGGCGCGCAGGTTGTTGTCACGCGCGAGGCCGCGATACGGCGTCATCAGATCGTTGACGAAGCCGCGCGCATACGCATCGGCGAGCTTGTGATGGCTTTCATACGCGAGCACGTCCTGCGCCTCGCGCGAGATGTTCCAACGCTTGGCCATCAGTTCGCAATGCTCGCCCATCGACAGGCCAGTACGCGGCTCGCTGTTGCGCGGCAGCAGCGGCTTGAAAAACATGCCCGGCCGCAATTTGCTCAGCGCGCCGATGCGCTCGCCGGTACTCTTGCCGCGATTCGCTTCGAGCAGGATCTTGCGCATGCGCTCGTTGACGCCGATCGGCGCATCCGAGGTCGTATCGACGCCGCCCGCGATGCCCGCTTCGATCTGCCCGAGCGCGATCTTGTTGGCGACGAGAATCGCCGCTTCGAGGCCGGTGCCGCAGGCCTGCTGCACGTCGTAGGCGGGTGTTTCCCTGGCGAGCGTGGTGGACAGCGCCGCTTCACGCGTCAGATTGAAATCGCGCGAATGCTTGATGACCGCGCCCGCCGCAACTTCGCCGAGCCGCACGCCGTGCAGCTCGTAGCGATCGATCAGGCCTTGCAGCGTGAACGTCAGCATGTCCTGATTCGAGGCGCTCGCGTACGCGGTGTTCGAGCGGGCAAACGGAATCCGGTTGCCGCCGACGATGGCGACGCGACGCACGGCGGATTGCGGATCGGGCATGCTGGGCTCCTTCGGGTCGTGGCCGGGTTAGTGGGCGATGCGAACGATACGGGCGATGCGGGTGGAGCAGGTAGAGCCCGTGCCGAGGATGGCGGCGTCGATGCGCATCGCGCATCCGCGACCGCCGCCCGCGACCATCATTGCAGCCGCCACTGCATACGCCCGCGCAAATGCGGCTTCTCGCCGGCGATGTCGCGCACTTCCAGATCGCGCTCGATCAGCGACGGCGACGCGCTCCACAGCGACGCCTCGCCCGGCAGCAGCATCGGTACCTTGAATTCGGCGGCGAGCGTCGCTTCGGCGAGCGGCTTCGGCGGCTGCAGCGCCGACGCGGCGCGCGCGAGCGTCCACATACCGTGCGCGATCGCGCGCGGAAAGCCGAACGCCTTCGCCGACAACGCCGCCAGATGAATCGGGTTGTAATCGCCCGATACGCTCGCGTAGTCGCGCCCCAGTTGCGGCGCAAGCTGCCAGCGCGCGATACGTTGCAACGCGTCGGAATCCAGCGAGAGCGATTGCAGCGGGTTGCCGATCGCGGGCACCGCGCGCTTCAGATACACGCTGTCGCCGTCCCACACCGCTTCGCCGCGCCGGTAGATCCGCGTCTGCACGACGAACGCCTGGCCCTTGTCGTGACGCAGCAGCGCGCCGAATTCGACTTCGACGCGCAACAGATCCTTGTACGCGAGCGGCCGGCGCAGCCGCACGTGATTCGCCAGATGCACGAGCCCGAGCGCCGGCCACGGAAACGCCGGGTCGGTCAGCATCAGCAGATGCAGCGGAAACGCGAGCAGATGCGGGTAGGTGAGCGGTACCCCATGCTCGGGGATAAAGCCGCACACGCGCGCATAGCGCCATACCGGGCCGGGGTCGAGCGCGACGGCGGGGCGCACCAGCCGCAGCGCGGGCAGCGTGCTGTCGCGCCCGCGTTTGACGAGGCCCGACAGCGCGCGCGCATAGAGCTTCGGCGCCGCCGGCAGCGTATCGACGACGATGGTTTTCGGCCGCGCGCCGTCGCCGCCGGGTCGCTGCGCGGCGGCATGGCCACCGAACGGATCACGCGGTTCGTCCATGCCCATCGTCACGCTCCGATCAGGCTTTGACCGCACACGCGCACGACCTGACCGGTCACGCCGGCCGAGCCCGGATGCGCAAGCCATGCGATCGTCTGCGCGACGTCGACCGGCTGGCCGCCCTGGCTCATCGAGTTCATGCGGCGGCCGGCCTCGCGCAGCGCGAGCGGCATCTTTTCGGTCATCTGCGTTTCGATGAAACCCGGCGCGACCGCGTTGATCGTGATGCCGCGCGCGCGTAAATGCGGCGCCATGCTTTGCACGCGGCCGATCACACCGGCCTTCGAAGCCGCGTAATTGGTCTGCCCGGCATTGCCGGCGATCCCGCTGATCGACGACACCGCGACGATGCGACCACCGTCGCGCAGGATGCCGCCGGCGAGCAGCGCATCGTCGATGCGCTCCTGCGCGCCCAGATTGATGTCGATCACGCTTTGCCACGCGGAGTCGGTCATCTTCGCGATCGTTTTGTCTTTCGTGATGCCGGCGTTGTGCACGACGATGTCGACGCCCAGTTCGTCGAGCGCCGCGGCGAGTTGCGCGGGCGCTTCGGGCGCGGCGATATCGAACGCGAGCGCGGTGCCGTTCAACTGACGCATCGCGGCATCGAGTGCGTCGCGCGCCGCCGGGATATCGACGCCGATCACATGCGCGCCTTCGGCCGCCAGTACGCTCGCGATCGCGGCACCGATGCCGCGCGCGGCGCCGGTCACGAGCGCTCGCCGGCCGGCGAGCGGCTGCAGCCAGTTAAACGATGGCATGGCCGCGCCGCCGGGCAAGTGGGGCGTGTCCGCTTCGATCCGCACCACCTGGCCCGACACATACGCGGAGCGTGGCGACAGGAAAAACCTCAGCGTCGCTTCGATGCCGCTTGTGGCACCGTTCTGCGCGCCGGTTTCGATACCGTGTTCCGCCCCTGCGCCGACATACACGAGATTCGCGGTGATACCGCGCCGCGCCTCCTTGCCGAGCGAACGCGTGAGGCCTTCGAGCGCGCGCTGTGCGGTCCATTGACGCGGGCTCGCGCAGGTCTCGGGTGGGCGCCCCAGCACGACGATGCGCCCACATCGGCCGAGCGAGCGCAGCGTGTCGTGAAAGAAGCCATGCAGCGGCGCGAGCTGACTGCTGTCGTCGATGCCGCTCGCGTCGAATAGCAGCGCGGCGAGCTTGCCGGACGATCCCGCCTCGGCTGGTTCGAAGCGCCCGGTCATCAGCCCGTGGCGATTCGCGAGCGGCACCCACAGCCCGGCGCTTGGATGCGCGACGCTCGTCATGCCGACACTCGCGACCAGCCGCGCGAGCGCGTCGAGCAGATGCGGCTCGCGGCCGGCGCCGATCGCGATCAGACCGTCGAACTCGGCACGATCCGCGCGATAGCGCCGCAGCACCTCGGGCTTCGGCAGGCCGAGCGAGCGCGCGAAACGCGCGCCGAACGGCGAGTTGACGAACTTCAGGTAGGCGTCGTTCATGTTGCTGGTTGCTCCGCTGGACTTGGCGGCCACGGGAAATGTGCGTTGGAGATTCCGCGGCGCGTGTGCTGCGAGCTAAGTGTACCGGCTCGCTTTGTCGCGTAGCGTGGCAATGACCAGCCCGTCGTCAAACCTCCACCTCCAGCGCCTTCTCAAGCGCCTCCTTGCGCTTCTGCAAACTGGCCAGCATGTCGAAATCAGCCGAAAAATCGTCGACTTTCACCACTTGCTCGGCGTAGCGCGCGTAGTCGTCGAGCACGCGCCGTTCGTCCGCGTCGATCAGGCCTTGCCGTTCGGCCTCATCAGTCCATGCGGCGAGTTGCGCGAGGCTTTGCGGCATCGGCGCGAGCCGCCCCTGCTTGACGGCGTCGCGCAGCTTCCGCTCGATCTGCGTCACGCGCGGGTTCAGCGCGAACGCGAGTTCGCCGTAGCCGAGCACATCGGCATCCGCATACGGCACGTAGGAATCGGCGACCAGCCGTTCGCGCGCGGCGCCCGGCGTCTGCATCAATTCGGCGATCTCGCCGCCGAGCCGATCGGATGGCTCGCGATGCGGCAAGCCGAACGGAAACGCGAGCACGCGCACCAGCATCGCGACGGCCCGGTGCGGGTAGTTCGCGAATACGCCGTCGAGCGCGTGCCGGGCTTTGTACAGCGCATCCTCGACGCCCCAGCGCACGAGCGGCAGGTCGTCCGGCTGACGGCCTTCGTCCTCGAAGCGCTTGAGCGTCGCCGAAATCAGATAGAGCTGGGACAGCACGTCGCCCAGACGCGCGGAGATACGTTCGCGGCGCTTCAGATCGCCGCCGAGCACGAACATCGATACATCGGCGAGCAGCGCGAACGCGCACGACAGCCGCGTCGCCGCGCGATAGTAGCGATGAAGCGGCACATACGCGGCGCGCGGCGCCGCAATCAGCGCGCCGCCCGTGAGTCCGTACACGACGCTGCGCACGAGGTTCGACAGCGTAAAGCCGAGATGCCCGAAGAACGCCGAGTCGAAGTCGCGCAACGCCTTCGCGCGATCCGGCTCGAGCGTCGCGCGCATTTCCTTCAGCACATACGGATGGCAGCGGATCGCGCCCTGTCCGAAGATGATCAGACAGCGCGTCAGGATGTTCGCGCCTTCGACGGTGATCGAAATCGGCATCTGCTGATACGCGCGCGCGAGAAAGTTCGACGGCCCCATGCAGATGCCTTTGCCGGCGACGACGTCCATGCCGTCGTTGATGACCACGCGGGCGCGTTCGGTCAGATGATATTTCGCGATCGCCGAAATCACCGACGGCTTCTCGCCGAGGTCGATCGCCCGCGCGGCGAGGCGGCGCGCGGCGTCCATCACGTACAGGTTGCCGCCCATGCGGCCGAGCGCTTCCTGCACGCCTTCGAAGTTGCCGACGGCGGTACGGAACTGCCGGCGAGTCGCCGCATACGCGCCGGTGCCGCGCACCGCGAGCTTCGCCATGCCGACATTCGACGACGGCAGCGAAATCGCGCGTCCGGCCGCGAGGCACTCCATCAGCATGCGCCAGCCGTTGCCGACCTGCGCGCGGCCGCCGATCACCCAGTCGAGCGGAATGAATACGTCGCGGCCGGAGTTCGGGCCGTTCTGGAACACCGCATTGAGCGGCCAGTGGCGTCGGCCGATATTCACGCCCGGGTGGTCCGTCGGAATCAGCGCGCAGGTGATACCCGGTTCGTCGTTGGCGCCGAGCAGATGGTCGGGGTCGAGCGCGCGGAACGCGAGGCCGAGCACGGTTGCGACCGGCCCGAGCGTGATATAGCGCTTGTCCCACGTGACACGAAAACCGAGCGTTTCACGCCCCTCGTGAATGCCTTTGCAGACGATGCCGAGATCCGGAATCGCGGCCGCGTCGGAACCCGCGTACGGGCTCGTCAGCGCAAAGCAGGGGATGTCGTCGCCGCGCGCGAGACGCGGCAGATAGTGGTTTTTCTGTTCTTCGGTGCCGTAGTGCATCAGCAGTTCGGCGGGGCCGAGCGAGTTCGGCACCATCACCGAGACGGCCGCCGCCGAGCAGCGCGTCGCGAGCTTCATGATGACCTGCGAATGCGCATACGCGGAGAACTGTTTGCCGCCGTAGCGCTTCGGAATGATCATGCCGAGAAAGCCGCGCTCCTTGATGAACTGCCAGGTTGGCGGCGACAGGTCCTGCCAGATCATCGTCGTTTCCCAGTCGTTCGCGAGTTCGCAGAGCTGTTCGCATTCGGTATCGAGAAACGACTGTTCTTCCGGCGTCAGTGCGGCCGGCCCGTAGCCGAGCAGCGTGTCCCAGCGCGGGCGGCCGGAGAAGAGTTCGGCATCCCACCAGACCGTGCCGGCTTCGATCGCGTCGCGCTCGGTCGGCGACATCGGTGGCAGGATCTTGCGGAACGCATCGAGCGCGGGCTTCGTGAGCCACGCGCGGCGCAACGGCTTCAGCGTCAGCACGAGCGCGGGCAGTACCAGCACGATCGCGAGCAGGGTTGTCGCGAGCGGGCCCGCCGCGCCGCCGACGTGCGCGACCACGACCGTTATGAGCATCGCCGCGAGCCACCACGAGGCGCGGGCCTGAACGTACATGAGTGCGAGCGCGGCGACGGCCAGCGCAAGGATGATCCACGGCATCACGTTTCCTCCGATTCCATCGAATACGGCGGTTGCTTGGGCCGCACGCGAGAACGCGTTTCAAGGCTGCACGCGACGCGTGTCTCGTTGCTCTTTACCGGATGCGTTGCAATTGTTGCGCCACCTGTGAAGCGTGCCTGCGTGCGGCGTTATTCGTATGTTGCGGGTACGGCACGCTGCGTGTGAGTCAGCTGTGCGGTTTGACTGAATCGTTTGGTGGGCGAGGTTGAGCGGCGGCCGCCTTCACCTTCACGCGCTTTCCCACTCGCAATCGTCGGCCGCTGCCTGCATCGTGCCTTCGGTCGGGCCGCGTTCGGTCGCGCCGTCTTCAGCCGCATCGCCGAGCACGGCGGCGAACGTCGCCAGTTGCGATGCGTCCGGTAGCGGCGCTTTCAGCGCGGCGACCATCAGCGATGCAAGCCGCGAGATCAATTGCAGATCGTTGATCGACTGGCCGTGCGAGAACTCGGCGATCAGCCTGTCGAGGTCGGTGCCGGCCAGCACGCCCGCCAGCGCGCCGATCGCGAAATGCAGCCGCCAGCCGAGTTCTTCGCGCGGCAGATGCGGCAGCGCACGCTGGAACGCATCGAAAAAACGCACCGACACCGACTCGTAGTGCTCGTTCAGAAAGTCACGAATAAAGGCCGACGGATCGGTATAGGCGCGCCCGAGCAGCCGCAGAAACGCTTTACCGCCGAAGCGCGGATCGCGCGACAGCCGCAGCGCCGGAATGAACATCGCGCCGAGTACGTGCTCGCAGCTCAACTGCGCGCCGAGCATGCTATCGAAGCGATCGAGCAGCTTCAGCCGTTCGTCGGTGAGTGTGTCGAGGCGGCGCGACAGCATCGCGTGCATCAGCGCTTCCTTGCTGCCGAAGTGATAGTTGACCGCAGCGAGATTCACTTCGGCGCGTGAAGTGATCTGCCGCAACGACATCGCCTCATAGCCGCATTCGATGAACAGCGTCTCAGCGGTGTCGAGAATGCGGGACTTGGTATCGCCGGCCTGCCGGCCGGTCGTGCGAACTGCCATGTTGCGTCTCCCTGTTGCCGGATTCCCGGCGCGCCAGCAAGCGATTCGAATGAGTATTTGAAACGGGTGTTTTTCAGCATAAGAAAAGGTACCCGTCGCGATCAAGGGGCCGGATTCGACGAACTCCTCTAGAAGACCGAATGAAGCGCGTGCTGGCGTCGCGGGTGAGCCGTCAGGCCGCGCGGAAAATGAAAAAGGCCGTTCCGAATCAATCGGAACGGCCTTTATCGTGAGTGCGTGACCTGTTCAGGTCGAACGCGTGAAGCTTTGCTTTAGCGGCTTGTCGACGCCGTCAGTCAGAATAGCCTCGACCGCGTGCTCAAACCTGTCCGCCGACCGCGCCACCCGTCGGATTCGCGCCGATCACGTCGCGCGCGGACTGCGTCATGTCGATGCCGCGGCGCTCACGGCTGAACGGAATCAGCGCGCAGATCACGATTGCGACGATGCCGATCACGACCGCCATCACGAGCGCGTAGTTGTTGCCGTGGATCTCGGCGATTTTCGATTGCAGCGGACCGTTGACCGACGCGATCAGGTTACCGAGCTGATACACGAGACCCGGGAACGTCGCGCGGATTTCATCGGGCGAGATTTCGTTCAGATGCACTGGAATCACACCCCATGCGCCCTGTACCGAGATCTGCATCAGGAACGCGCCGAGCGCGAGCAGCACGGGCGTGCTCGAGAAAGCCCACAGCGGCAGCACCGGCAGCGCGATCAGCGCGGCGATGAAGATCGCGCGCTTGCGGCCGATCTTCTCCGATGCCCAGCCGAAGAACAGGCCGCCGAAGATCGCGCCGATGTTCAGCGTGATCGTGATCCACGACACCGTGTGCGCGTCGAACTGATGCTGCACGCGCAGGAAGGTCGGATACAGATCCTGCGAGCCATGCGAGAAGAAGTTGAACGCGGTCATCAGGATGATCGCGTAGATCGACAGCCCGATGTTCTGCTTGAGCGTGGTGACGAGGCCGGGGCGCACCTTCTTTTCCAGCGTCTGGAACGCCGGAGATTCCGGTACGTGCGCGCGGATGTACAGCACCAGCAGCGCGGGCAGCACGCCGACGAAGAACATGCCGCGCCAGCCGATGTATTGATAGAACACGCCGAACACGATCGACGCGAGCAGATAGCCGCTCGGGTAGCCCGCCTGCAACAGACCGGAGACGATGCCGCGTGACTTCGGCGGCACGGTTTCCATCGTCAGCGCGCCGCCGACCCCCCATTCGCCGCCCATCGCGATACCGAACAGCGCGCGCAGCACCAGCAGCGTCATCAGGTTCGGCGACAGACCGGACAGCAATTCAAGCAGCGAGAAGCACGCGATATTGACCATCAGCGTCGGACGGCGGCCGTATTTGTCGGCGAGCCAGCCGAAGATCAACGCGCCGAGCGGACGCATCATCAGCGTGAGCATGATCGCGACTGCCACCGACGGAATGTCCGTATTGAATTCCTGCGCGATATCTTTCAATACGAACACCATCAGAAAGAAATCGAATGCGTCGAGGGTCCAGCCCAGATAGGCGGCGATCGTGACGTTTCTCTGTTCCCGTGTCCAGCTCATTGATTGTTCTCCTGAGTCTCCAGAAATCCGTGTTTGACGACGGACGGCTCGATGGTCCGCGCGCCCTATGGCGGGCGCTTCCGGGCGAGTGTACGCCGAGCGTTAAGCGCTTGCATGATTGAACCCGCTTTTATCCGTGTTAATCCGGAGAGCAATTTTCGTGCTGAATTCGCAATGCATGCTTAATGTCGGTGATATGTAATTGTTGTATTGAAGGTGTCTGGGTTTATGTCGGTATTTTGTAATTTATTAATCGGCGGTTTTCTGCGCGTTGCGATTAATGCGTTTCCGTCCGGGGCGTTTTGATGCACCATCGGTTGCAATGCTCGCGGTCTGGTGCAACCTCACGCACATAGGCAAGCGGCATGCCCGTTGCTGGTTTCGCGAAGCCGTTCACGCTACGCTTACCTTATGCCGACCCTCGCTCTGTCCGTGCCGTCATCGCCTTCGTTGCTCGACGAAACGCTTAACGTCGTGGCGCGTCGGTATCGCGTGCCGGCCAATGCGAGCGCGTCCGCCGCGACGCTGCAGGCGAGTCCCGCGACCGCGCTCGTGCTGACGATCGAACAGGCTCGCGCGGCCTTGGCCCGGGGTGACGCACCGGCGCCGGCAATTCGCGAAGCGTTTATCGGCGGGCTCGCGCGGATGATTCGCGAGGCGTTGCGCGACGAATCCGCGGACCCGGTTTTTCAGGCGATGCTGCTGCGACACCGCACGCCCGTGATACGCGAGTATGCGTCGCTCGCCGCGCATGCCGAGCGGGACCGTCGCGTGATCCATGCGACCGTCAATGCGATCGCGCATCCGGCCAAACAGCAGCGCGAGACCTCGGAGCCGCGCCGCGAGGCGTTGGCGCAACTGCATGCCAGTGCGTCGTCCGAAGCATGGTCGGCGCTCGACGAGATCGCGCGGCGTCTGATCGTCATCGACACGCAGGAGGGTGCCGACTCGCCGCGCCGGCGCAGCCTCGCGCAGTTGCTGGAAAACCCCGCGTTGCAGCGCTTGCGGCGTCTCGAAGCATTGACCGCCGACGAGCGCGTGCGTCATTACCAGTCGCTGTGGGCGCGCCTCGGTCCGCGCCCCGGCAGCTCGGTCGCCGTGGCGCGCGGCCTGAGCGCGAAGCAGCGGGGCGTCGCCGTCGAAGCCCTGGCGAGCCGTGCGCTCGACGCGTTGGCGCGGCGCCTGAACGATACGGAGCGCGCGTTTGCTTCATACCGGGTCGTGAATTCGATGCGCGTGCCGGCGTCGATACCCGCGAGCCACGAACGCGCGAAGACCGAATGGGACGTGGTACTGCTCAGGCAGGCCAGGACCTCGGATCAAAACGCGGCATGGGACGTCTGTCTGCTGGTCGAAGCGAAGGCTTCCGCGGATTCGGCCACCACGGATTTTCCACGGCTATTGCGCGGCCTCGAACTGCTCGCGCATGCCGGCCGCGACAGCGTTTACCCGTTTCGCACGCAGCAGGGCACGGTGCACTTGAGCGGCGCGTCGCTACGCGCGCTGCGTACCGATGAGGCCAGTCTCGCGCGGACCGTGCTCTATTGCAGCGATGCCCCCGCCGAAACGGCGCCGCGCCTGCTCAGCGCGGCGAGCCGGATGCAGCTTCTGTCGGCCGCGGCGAGTCTGGAGTTCGCCGGCGCGCTCGTCGATGGACGCGATGCCGATGCGAACGATCTCGAGCCCGTCTGGCATCAGTTGCTGATATCGCCGAGATGGCACGCGGTGCTCAACCAGTACGCGACGTTGCGCCAGGTGCGCGAATTGATGGTTCATGCGCAGGACCTGCAGGCGGCAATTGGCGTCGCGGCTGGGGATGGCTGAAGTCACACCCTGCATCAAAACCGTTCGGCCACGTACTTATACGGATAGTTCGGCGCCTCGTAACCGTCCGCCTTCTGCCGCTTCGGCAGCGTGACTTTCTTGCGCGGCATCGCCTTATACGGAATTCTGCTCAGCATGTCGCTGATGATATTGAGCCGCGCACGCCGCTTGTCGTCCGAATTCGCGACGTACCACGCAGCGTAGTCGGTATCGGACGCCGCGAACATCGCGTCGCGCGCCCGCGAGTAGTCGTACCAGCGGCTATACGACTTCAGGTCCATGTTGCTCAGCTTCCAGGTCTTGCGGCCGTCGTGAATACGCTCGCTGAGCCGGCGCGTCTGCTCTTCGGGACTGACTTCGAGCCAGTATTTGAGCAGGATGATGCCGGAATCGACGATTGCCCGCTCAACGAGCGGCACCGCCTTCAGAAAGGTCTCCGCTTCCGCTTCCGAGCAGAAGCCCATCACGCGCTCGACGCCCGCGCGGTTGTACCAGCTGCGATCGAAGATCACGATTTCGCCGGCCGCGGGCAGGTGCGGCACGTAGCGCTGCACATACATCTGGCTCTTTTCGCGCTCGCTCGGCGCGGGCAGCGCGACCACGCGGAACACGCGCGGACTCACGCGCTCGGTCATCGCCTTGATCGTACCGCCTTTGCCCGCGCCGTCGCGTCCCTCGAAGACGATGCAGATCTTGCTGCCCGTTTGCACAACCCATTCCTGCAGCTTGACCAGTTCGACATGCAGGTCGAACAGCGCCTTGCGGTACGCCTTCGACGACAGGGACCGGTCTTTCACGGGCACGTCGCTTTCCACCGTCGTTTTGGCCATGGTCCTGTCTCCTTGCGCTGACCTGGGCTCATGTGCGTAGTCATGTATGTCATCAAGCGCTTCATGACGCGCGTGAGCATGCATCGGCATTCGATGCCCGTTCTACAAGGTACGACGCGGCGTGCGGCGGGGCCATACGACCTTGGTCCAATATCGTCGCGGCCTCCCATAGCCCCGTGCTTACCCATACGCTGGCGGCATCCGCTGTAAGACCAAGGTCCGATGGCCGAGATGGCTCACCGTGACATCATGTAACCGGAAACTTTGCAGTCGGTACCCGCGCGTGAGGCGTGCAAACAGGCACGCAACCGAGCACGCAACGGCGCCGGCGTTCCGAGGTGCGGCGAGCGTTTTGCGGTGTGCGGCCGGAGACTGGCACTGGCGAGTCGCGTGATAACCAGAACGGAGGTCGATTGTGAAAAGAAGGAACTTTGTTCAAACGCTCGCATTGTCGACCATTGCCGCGAGTCTCGCGTTGGCGGGCTGCACGACGACTTCGGGAAGCGGCGACAGCCCGGCGACCGACGCATCGAAGCGGCAGGAAATCGACGCCGCCGTGGATGGCGCACTGTCGAAACTGTTCGGCACGGTGCAGGGTTCGAAAGAACTCGTGGCGAAGGCTCAAGGCGTGCTGGTCTTCCCGTCGGTCAAGAAAGCCGCGTTCATCGTCGGTGCCGAATATGGTGAAGGTGCGTTGCGTATCAATGGCAAGACGGCCGGTTATTACAGTACCGCCGCCGCGTCGTTCGGGCTTCAGGCGGGCGCCCAGTCGACCGCCATCATCTTCCTGTTCATGACGCAGGATGCGCTGCAGAAATTCCAGAGTTCGGCGGGCTGGTCGGTGGGTGGCGATGCCGCCGTTTCGATCGCGAAAGTCGGCGCCAATGGCGCAATCGATACGACCACCGCGACCTCGCAGGTCGTCGCGCTCGTGATGACCAATGCCGGGTTGATGGCGGACCTGTCACTCGCGGGCACGAAGGTGACGAGGCTTAATCTGTAGCGCGTGGCGGGTTTGCGCGTTGCTCGTCGATTCGCTTCGATTTGCTTTGCTTTGCTTCGCAATACGAGGACAACGGATCCGGAGAGCACACACTCATCCGTATCTGTTCACCAGCGCCGCATCGTCGCGCCTGTCAGCGTGCAGAGCGCGATGGCGGCCGCATTGTTTGGACGTCGATACGTTCGACATCGATACCGCGCCGCGTGCGGATCAGCTTGCTGATTCGCATCGCGCGTTGCGTGGCGCTATCGTTCGGCATCGCTCGACGTCTTTCACGCGCTGCGGCGCGCCTTCTGTGTTCTCCCTGCAACGTTTCCACGCGGTCTCGCGACAGGCCGCCTGTTCGTGTTTGTTGCACACGACGCAAACCGTGCTGCGTCACGCCGGCAATCAACCGTTCAACTCAACATCCATTGCTTGATGTACGGCGCTGTTCGAGACCGTTTACGCCAATTAGCCAGCGATGAGTCGTCAACGTATTGCGGGAAAGTGCTGTCATATATTAATGCCCGGTGAATTAACGCCGCGGCATGCGATTAATTCCTGATTGGCCAGGGCGAAAATTGTATTTATTTTCAACCCGACTGATCAAGATCACGAAATGACAAAAAATTGATAGAGGAGGAAGCCGTAATCGCTTCGTCTGGTACATGACATTCGCGCAATTTTCCGGCACGATGCACGTATCTCACGACGGCCGGCAGCGGCCCGAGCGGATAATTAAATGGATAGAAAAATGGAATGGGGTACGCAATGTCGTTAATTAGCTGATGCTGGCGGAAAAAGCATAATATTTCTTGCTTGAATGCGCGTGATTTCCGGCAGAAAATACACACACTACCGGTAATAGATTCTTCAGTCGCCTATACTGATCGTCAGCACGGCATCACGAAGGTTCGTGATGCTCAGTACGGGGTTCCATCCTGCAGATAAAGACGTCGCGGTTGTACAAATCCGTTGGTACCGACACGGAGATACCGATGATCAATCTGATCGTGCACGGCAGGCATCTGGCAATCGCAGCAGTGGGCATATTAACGGCGTTGTATGCGCATCAACGCCAATTCAGGGATTTTCCCCCGGCAACGGCGAGTTCTCGCGCTCGCCATTCACCGCTTTACGAACCCAGTCTTTCCAGTCTGTTGCCTTCCGGGCATTTTCCGTCCTCATTCCCTTGCGATGACGCTGGCATGTCGAGCAGGCAGACAACCGCTATCGGCGAGCTGACCGTTGCACGGCCCGCATGGCGCCGTTATGCCGCCGCATGCGCGTCGTGGCTGCGCATCGGGCGCGAGCGCAACGCGCGCCGGATGCTCGATGTCAGGACGCCCCTGCGTGAGACGCTGGAAATGCTGCCGGTGCCGATCGTCACCGCCGACCACCGGAATCAGATCGTCTTCGCGAACACCCGCGCGGCGAAACTGTTCGGCTATACGAGCGAAGAACTGATTGGGGCTTCGACCGGCGTGCTGTTTCCGATTCACGACGAGAGCGCCGGCGGCGCGGCTGGCGACGAGCGCGGCGCGGCGCGGCAAATCACCAGCGACGGCAGCGCGCAGATTCTGATCGCAAGGCGCCGCGACGGCGTCAGCTTTCCCGCCGAGGCCGAAACCACGCAATGCCGCGTATTCAATCAGTTGCTTCGGATCACTGCGATTTCCGATTGCAGCACCTCGCCGGAACTGGATCGCAACCCGAGGGATCTCGTGCATCTGGCGCGCGCGTCGTCGCTGGGCGAACTCGCCGGGTCGCTCGCGCACGAATTGAAGCAGCCGCTCACCGCGATTCTGTTCAACGCGCAGGCAGCGAAGAAATTCATCGACTCGGACAGGGCTAACACGGTGGAGCTTCGTGAAGCGCTCGAAGATATCGTCACCGACAATTGCCGCGCGAACGACGTGCTGCAGAAGATCCGCGCGCTGGTCCGCAAGGGTGATATGGAGTTGCAACTGCTCGACCTCGGCGGCGTCGTGCGCGATATCGCACTGCTCGTGCATAGCGACGCGTTGACGCGCGGCGTGCGCACGAACTTCGATATCGCCGAGAACCTCGCGCTGGTGTGCGGCGACAAGGTGCAACTGCAGCAGGTGATCCTCAACCTGCTGCTGAACGCGTTCGACGCGGTGAAGGATTGCGATCCGGCCGAGCGCGTCGTCGAAACGATCGTGCGCGAGGGACCGGAAGGCAATGTGCGCATTACGGTGAAAGACCGGGGGCAGGGCCTGACCGTCGACAATATGGAGAAGATTTTCCGGCCGTTCTTCACCACCAAGCCGCAGGGGCTTGGGCTCGGGCTATCGATCAGCCGCACGATCGTCACCGCGCACCAGGGGCGCCTGTGGGCGGAAAACAACGCCGGCAGCGGCGCGTCGTTTCACGTCACGCTGCCGAGAGCGCATGGCATGCGCGAGAGCCCGCCGCGCCAATCGTCATGAGCCAGCTCGCCACGCCCCGGGTATTCATCGTCGACGACGACGACAGCGTGCGCGGCGCGCTCGCGCGGCTGCTGCGCGCGTCGGGCTATCAGGTGGAATGCTTCGACAGTCCGCAGGCCTTTCTGGAGCGGGCCGATCTCGTGAGCCTGCCCGCCTGCCTCGTGCTCGATCTGCAGATGCCGGGCATGACCGGGCTGGAGGTACAGCGCAAGCTCGATCAACAGCTGCCGATCGTCTTTCTGACCGGCCACGGCGACATGAACTCCGGCGTCGAAGCGATGAAGGGCGGCGCGCTCGACTTTCTGCCGAAGCCGGTCTGCGAAGCCGAGCTGCTCGCCGCGGTCGAGCGTGCGCTCAAACGTGCGTGCATCGAGAGCCGGCGGCGCCACGAGCGCGCGGAGATCGAGGAGCGCATGAGCCATCTGACGCGCCGCGAGCGCGAAGTGATGGAACTGGTCGTCACCGGCCGCCTGAACAAGCAGGTCGCCAGCGATCTCGGCGCGGCCGAAAAGACCATCAAGATTCATCGCGCGCGGGTGATGGAAAAGATGAAGGCGAGATCGATCGTCGAGCTGGTCCAGCTCGTCGCGAAGGCCGGCGTCTGCCAGACCGACGAAGAATAGCTCCCCCGTGTTGCTCCGCGCCATCGGCGCCGTGCGGGCAAACCAGCGCCTGCTTATCGCGCGTGTCTCGCGCGCCTGTCTCTTGCGTGATATCCCACGCGTATGTCCGTCGATTCCGGGCGGCAGCCGGTCCGCGAAAGCATGCGATCAACGTAACGTCGATGCAAGGTGGACCAAAGTCCTATATCTCATTCTGGTGACAACTATTAGGCTAAAGCGTCGATGGTCTAATTGCCCGAACAATTGCGTGGTCGTGCTGTTATATGGTCAACCCCAACCAGATCGTTGCCGTCGTCGATGATGACGAGTCGGTTTGCCGGGCCATCAAGCGTTTGTTGCATTCCGAAGGAATCAGGGCGGAGACTTTTTCGAGCGGTGACGAGTTTCTGAATACGCTGGCGGCCATTCCGTCGTATCGGCCGGCGTGTGTCATCCTCGATGTGCAGATGCCCGGAATCAACGGCCTTGAAGTCCAGCGCCAGCTCGCGAAGACGGGTGTGCCCATCATCATGATCACGGCCTATGACGATCTCGCCGTGCGTCAGGCCGCGCTCGCGGCCGGCGCGGCCGCCTATCTGCGCAAGCCGTTCAACAGCGCGATCCTGTTCAAGGCCGTCGAGATGGCAATAGACGGTTCGTCGCCCGCGCCGCCCGCCACGCCTTGAAATCCTGACATCGCGAGGGTTCGTCTCGCCGCTCGGTGCGTGCTTTCGTGCGCGTGCCGGCGCTCGCTCGTTGCCCCATCGCTAATCACCACGCACTCATTGCCGCCGCTCGTCGACCCTCGCTCATTGCGATCCATATGAGACCAAGGTCTGATTGTCTCCCCCGCAGCCCGCCACCAAACTGCATTCTGTCGATGCGTCGAATGGAAGACGGGCCGCGCCGAACTGCCGTGCGACCCGACGCACGGCGATGCGTTCGCGCGCGCCATTGATGGCGCGGCGCGCGGCCGCGTGCACAAGCGTGCACGAACTAGCAGGAGCGCACGATGAAAACAGCAACAGCCTTCTTCGCGATCTCACTCGCCGTGATTGCCTTCGATACGTCGGCGGCCGACTTCGACGGCAGCAAGCCGTTGATCTGCGCGACGATCGATGGGCACGCATGCGATCCGGGCATCACCTGCACGCGTTACTTGCCGGTCGATATGGGCGCGCCGAAATTTCTGACGCTCGACTTCGACAAGCGCGTCGTCATCGGCCCCGAGCACACGACGCCGATGACGATTCTGGACCGCAGCCCGGATCAGGTGCTGCTCGGCGGCACCGAGATGGGCTATGGATGGACTCTGGTCGTCGATACGGCGGACGGCGATATGACGCTATCGATCACGAACAGAAACGACGCGTTCGTGCTGTTCGGCAACTGCAAGGCCGCGTGATCAGACGGAGCATGCGATGAAGACCGTCCCAGTATGTTTCCCGTCGCCAGAGCCGGACGCGCGCACCGCTAGCGTCGCGTCGCGGGTGGGCCGCATGAGCAGCCTGAGCGGCCGCCAGCGCCTGCTGGTTGCCGTCGCGGCAATCGCGCTGCTCGCGTCGTGCAAGAAGGCATCGGGGCCGCCCGCGCTCGGCGCGCCGGAAGTCACGGTGATGACGGTCGTTGCTCAGGACACGCCGGTCTCACTCGAGTTCACCGCACAGACGCAAAGTTCGCGTGAGGTCGAGATTCGCGCGCGCGTGGACGGCTTTCTCGACCGGCGGTTGTACGCCGAAGGCGACAAGATAAAGGCCGGCCAGACAATGTTCCTGATGGATCCGAAGCCGTTTCAGGCCGCGCTGCAGACGGCGCGCGGCCAGCTTGCGGCGCAGGAGGCGCGGCACACGGTCGCGCAGCAGAACCTTGCGCGGGTCAAACCGCTTGCCGCGCAGCAGGCGTTGAGCCAGAAGGATCTCGACGACGCGATCGGCAACGAGAAGCAGGCCCAGGCCGCGGTGATTTCCGCGCAAGGGCAGGTGGAGACGGCGGAGCTGAACCTCGGCTACACGACGATCAAGTCGCCACTGAGCGGCGTCGCGAGCTATGCAAGACAGCAGGACGGCAGCTATCTGATCGCCAATGCATCCGGGCTCCTGACCTATGTCTACCAGATCGACCCGATCTGGGTGAATTTCAGCATCTCCGAAAACGAAATGCTCCACTTTCAGGACGACATCAAGGCAGGCAAGCTGGTCTTCCCGCCAAACAGCGAGTTCGTCGTGGCAGTGATACTCGCCGACGGCACGGAATTTCCCCAGCACGGCACCATCAGCTTTGCGAATCCGGCGTTCAGCACCGACACGGGCACTTTCCTCGTGCGGGCCGTGCTCGCGAATCCGAAGGGCACGTTGCGCCCCGGGCAGTTCGTGCGCGCGCGCGTGTCGGGTGCCTCGAGGCCGAATGCGATCCTCGTGCCGCAACGGGCCGTGCTGCAGGGCGCGAAGAGCCACTTCGTGTGGGTCGTGGACGGTGAGTCGAAGGCGAAGCAGCGCGTGGTCGAACCCGGCGACTGGAGCGGCGACAACTGGTTCATCAACGATGGCCTGAAGGCCGGCGAGCGTATCGTGGTCGATGGCGCGATCCGTGTGATACCCGACGTGGCGCTCAAGATCACCGGCACGATCGCCTCCACGCAGAGCGGTGGCACGCCGATCGTTGAAAAGGGCGGCGCGTCGGCGCCGCAGATTAGCGAGGGCGGCCGGGCGATGGCGCCGGCCACGGCCAGCGGCGCATCGCAGTAAGGGGCGACTCGATGAATATCTCGCGTTTCTGCATCGACCGACCCATCTTCGCGTCCGTCATCTCGATCGTGATCACGCTCGGCGGCGCGTTGACGATGTTATCGCTGCCCATCGCGCAGTATCCGGACGTCACACCGCCGCAGATCACGGTCTCCGCGACCTACCCGGGCGCGAGCGCCGACGTCGTGTCGAACAACGTGGCAGCGCCGATCGAGCAGCAGGTCAACGGCGCGGACAACATGATCTACATGTATTCGTCCGGCTCGTCGACCGGCAACTACACGCTCAATGCGTTCTTCCAGATCGGCACCAATCCAGAGCTGGCCCAGGTCGACGTGCAGAACCGCGTGAACCTCGCGCTGCCGCAATTGCCGCAGCAGGTTCAGTCGCAGGGCGTGCAGGTCCAGAAGAAGTCGAACGCATTCATGATGGTGATCGCGATCTACTCGCCGGACCAGCGTTTCGATCCGACCTATATCGCGAACTATGCGAACGTCTACGTGCTCGACACGATCAAGCGGATTTCGGGCGCGAACCAGTCGTCGATTTTCGGCACGCCGGATTACGCGATGCGGATCTGGTTGAAGCCCGATCGCATGGCGCAGCTAGCCATCACCGCCGGCGACGTGCAGAACGCCGTGCGCGCGCAGAACGAGCAATTCGCGGTCGGCACCGTCGGTCAGTCGCCCACCGGCAACCCGGTCGAGCAGTCGTTCGCGGTGACGACCACCGGGCGGCTCGCGACGCCCGCCGATTTCGACAACATCATCATCCGCGCCGCGAGCAACGGCGCGGCGATCGTCCGTCTGAAGGACGTCGGCCGGGCCGAGCTGGGTCAGAAGAGCTATTCGAACCGCACCACCTATCAGGGCAAGCCCGCGACGATCATCGCGGTCTACCAGCAGCCGGGCGCGAATGCGCTCGACGTCTCGAAGCAGGTACACCAGACGCTCGCGGAGCTCAAGAAGTCGTTTCCCGAAGGGCTCGACTATTCGATTGCGCTGGACACGACGGATTTCACACGTGCGTCGATCGCCGACGTGATCCATACGTTCTTCGAGGCACTCGTGCTGGTTGTGATCGTCGTGTTCGTGTTCCTGCAGAGCCTGCGCGCGACGATCATTCCGGTGCTGGCGGTACCGGTGTCGATCGTCGGCACGGCGATGGGGATGGCGGCGCTCGGCTTTTCGATCAACATGCTGACGTTGTTCGGGATGGTGCTCGCGATCGGCATCGTCGTGGACGACGCGATCGTCGTGATCGAGAACGTCGAGCGCAACATGACCGTCTTCAAACTCAGTCCGAAAGACGCGGCCAAGCGAGCGATGGACGAGGTGTCGGGCCCGGTCGTCGCGATCGTGCTCGTCATGTGCGCCGTGTTCGTGCCGGTTGCGTTCCTGAGCGGGATCACCGGGCAGTTGTACAAGCAGTTCGCGATCACGATTGCAATCTCCGTGGTGTTCTCGGGGATCGTGGCGCTCACGCTGTCTCCAGCGCTTGCCGCAATTCTGCTCAAGCCCACGCACCATGAGAAAAAGGGTTTCTTCAAGTGGTTCGACCGTCAGTTCGAGCGGATGACGGCCGGCTACGGGCGCGCCGTCAAGTTCATTATCAGGCGATACGTGTTGGGGATCATCGTTTTCGGCGTCGTGATCGCGCTCGCGGTCATGATGGGCAAGTCGATCCCCGGCGCCTTTCTGCCGCCCGAGGATCAGGGCTATCTGCTTGGCGCGATCATCATGCCCGACGCGGCGAGTCTCGACCGTACCGCTGACGTGGGCGATAAGGTCACCGACTATTTCATGAAACAGGACGCGGTCAGCAGTATCACGATCGTGAACGGCTTCAGCCTGCTCGACAGTCAGAACAAGAATAACGCGGGCACATTCTTCGTCGGCCTGAAAGGTTTCGACGAACGGTACAAGTTCTCGAACATCCGGGAGCAAAACGCGCGCGCGGTGCTGATCAAGGCTTACGAGACGCTCTCGAAGATTCAGGAGGGCATCGTCGTACCGGTGAATCCGCCGGCCATTCCGGGGCTGGGTACGACGGGTGGCACCGAGATGTGGATCGAAAGCCACGGTGACAGTTCTATCCAGCAGCTCGCGGGAGTCGTGCAGGACTTCATGACGAAGGCGAAGGCGCGCCCCGAACTCACCGGCGTGACCACGACGTTCAACGCGAGCTCGCAGCAGTTGCTCGTGAACGTCGACCGCGACCAGGCGGAGACACTCGGCGTGCCGGTCGAAGAGGTGTACAGCGCGATGCAGACGATGTTCGGCTCGCTTTACGTGTCGCAGTTCAATAAGGACGCGCGGCTCTGGCAGGTGATCGTTCAGGCCGACCCGCGCTATCGGCTCACGCCCACCGACCTCGACGAGATCTACGTGCGCAGCCGCTCGAACAACATGGTGCCGATCAAGGCGGTGATGACTTACAAGTACGTCACCGGGCCCGACCTGATCACGCGCTTCAACAACTTCCCGGCGGTGAAGATTACGGCGAACGCGGCGCCGGGCTACAGCTCAGGCCAGGTGATCGCGACCTTGCAGGAACTCGCCGCGCAGATGCCGCCGGGCTACGCCGTCGGCTGGAGCGGCGAGGCGTTCGAAGAAATCAAGTCGGGCTCGACCGGCGGCCTCGTGTTCGGGTTCGGGATCGTCATGGTGTTCCTGATTCTTGCCGCGCAATACGAGAAATGGTCGCTGCCGTTCGGCGTGCTCATGGCAGTGCCATTCGCGCTTTTCGGCGCGCTGTTCGCGATCCTGCTGCGCGGCCTGAACAACGACGTGTACTTCCAGATCGGGCTGACCATGCTGGTCGCGCTCGCCGCAAAGAACGCGATTCTGATCTTCGAGTTCGCGGTGCTGAACCGGGAACAGGGCAAGTCGCCGTACGACGCGGCGCTGGTCGCCGCGGAAGAGCGTCTGCGGCCGATCGTGATGACGTCGCTCGCGTTCATCCTCGGCTGCGTGCCGCTCGCCATCGCGCTGGGTGCCTCGCAGAACAGCCGCCATTCGATCGGCACAGGCGTGATCGGCGGGATGCTGGGTGCGACCGCAATCGCCGTGTTCTTCATTCCGATGTTCTACTGGGGGATCGAGTCGCTCGGCTCGCGCAAGGGTGGTGGCAAGCAAACCCCCGCACCCGGCGGCGGAACGCCGCCGCCCGCATCCGGCGGCTCCGGCTCGCCAACCACCACGCCGTCCGCGCGGCATGAGGACGACTGACATGCGTGCCGCTGCCATCGCGCGCGTGGCCGCGCCAGTCCTGCTCACCGGCTTGCTGAACGGCTGTCTGCTCGGCCCCAACTACGAGCGGCCCAAAGTGGACGTGCCGGCAACCTACCGGTTCGCGTACCCGGATGTGGCCGACGTCGCCAACACCACGTGGTGGGAGCAGTTCGACGACCCGGTGCTGAACGAGCTGGTGAAGACCGCGCTCGAGAACAATCTCAACGTGAAGCAGGCGGCCGCGCGTGTCGACGAGTTCATGGGCCAGTTCGTGAGCACGCGTTCGGCACTGTTCCCGCAGGCGAGTGCCGGTTTCAGCGCGGCGCGTGAGCGCGCGTCGCAGAACGGCCCGACGCCGATACCGGCCGGTGTCTCGCCGGTCTTCAACGAGTTCCAGCCGAACCTGTCGGCGTTCTGGACCATCGATCTGTTCGGCCAGGTGCGGCGCGAAACCGAGGCGGCACGTGCAAACACGAATGCGGCCGAACAGAGCCGCCGCGCGACGATCCTGACGCTCGTCGCATCGGTCGCCTCGTCCTATATCACGCTGCGCAGCCTCGATGCGCAGCTCGAAATCGCCAGGAGCACGACGGAGAGCCGCGCCGATTCCGTGCATGTGTTCACGCTGCGCCAGCAGTTCGGACAGACCTCCGATATGGAACTCGCCCAGAGCCAGTCGGACTATGCGGCGACGAAGGCGACGATCCCGCAATTCGAGCAGCAGATCGCGCAGCAGGAAGACGCGATTGCGGTGCTGCTCGGCAGCAATCCCGAGCCGATCCTGCGCGGCCGCGCACTGGTGGATCTGTCGACGCCGGCGGTGCCTGCGGGCGTGCCGTCGGACGTGCTCGAACGCCGGCCCGACCTGCTGCAGGCTGAGCAGAATCTGGTCGCGCAAAATGCGCTGATCGGCGCGGCGCGCGCGCTGTACTTCCCGCAAATCTCGCTCACGGGGATGTTCGGCTCGGTGAGTACGCAGTTCTCGAGTCTCTTCACCGGACCTGCGCGGGTATGGGCGTTCGCCGGCTCGGCAACGATGCCGCTCTTTACGGGCGGCAACATCTACGGTCAGAACAAGCAGGCCGACGCGCGCCAGCAGGAGGCGCTGTTCGCCTACGAAAATGCGATAAAAGTTGCGTTCCAGCAGGTCGACGACGCGCTGATCTCGACGCAAAAATCACGCGAGCAGCTTGAGATTCAGAACGATCAGGTCGCCTACCTGCGCAAGTATCTGCGGCTCGCGCGGCTGCGCTACGAGGGCGGCTATACGAGCTACCTGGAAGTGCTGGATGCCGAGCGCAACCTGTTCAACGCGGAACTGCAGCAAACCCAGACCCGGGCCTCGACGCTGACGAACCTCGTCAACCTCTACATGGCGATGGGCGGCGGCTGGGTGACCGAGGCGGAAAAAATGACGGTGCCTGCACCCGCGTCGCAACCGGCGGCGGCGATGGCCCCGGTCTCGCAGAATACAGCGGCGCCTGGCGCATCCGCAGCCGTCGTGGAGGCGCGATGACGCGCAACGAGATCATCGCGTGCGAGCAGTGCGACCTGCTGCAGCTCGATGCGCCGCTCGCCGCCGGCAGTACGCTGCGCTGCCGCCGTTGTCATGCCGAACTGAGACGGGACCGCGCCAACGGCCCCGCATACGCGCTGGCGTTTACGTTCGCGTCCGCCGTGCTGCTGGTGATCTCGAATCTGTTTCCGATCGTCGGTCTGTCGTTCAACGGCAATCTGGTGCAAACGACGCTCGCGGGCGCCGTGCGCATGCTGTACGAACACGGCACGTGGCCGCTCGCGCTGCTGGTCGCGCTGACGACGATCGTCACGCCGGTCTTGCAGGTCGTCGCGATGCTGTGGTTGCTGCTGCCGCTGCGTTTCGGCCGCGTGCCGTGGCGTGCCGCCGAGGGCTTTCGTCTGTTTCAACTGACGCGTCCGTGGGGCATGACCGAGGTGCTGATCCTCGGTCTGCTGGTCGCGCTCGTGAAGCTCGCGCATATCGCCAAGGTGGTGCCCGGTACCGCGCTATGGTCGTTCATCGCGTTGATGCTGCTATTGGCGGCGGCCTCGGCCGCGTTCGATCCGCGCGATGCGTGGGCGCGCATCGGCGCGTGCCAGCACAACGCGCGCGCGTGGCTGCCGCCGCCACTACGGCGCCGTCGCGGCGCGCTCACCGCAGCCGCGCATGGGCTCGCGCTGTGCGAGGAATGCGGGCTGCTGACCCGCCAGCCGGCCGGCGCCGGCAAACACGTGTGCCCGCGCTGCAAGGCGCCGCTGCATCTGCGCAAACCCGCGAGCCTGTCGCGTACGTGGGCCTATCTGGTCGCGGCGATGGTGCTCTACGTGCCGGCCAACCTGCTGCCGGTGATGGATACGAGTTCACTGTTCGGCACGCAGAAGGACACGATCATGAGCGGCGTCGTCTATCTGTGGGTGTCCGGCTCGTGGCCGCTCGCGGTGCTGGTGTTCATCGCGAGCATCGCGGTGCCGATGCTGAAAATCCTCGGCCTCGCGTATCTGGCCGTGTCCACGCAACTGCGCTCGCAATGGCTGCCGGGACAGCGCACGAGGATCTATCGCGTGATCGAACTGGTCGGCCGCTGGTCGATGCTCGATATCTACGTGATCACGATGCTCGTTGCGCTGGTGCAATTCCAGGCACTGGCGACGATCAAGGCAGGGCCGGCGTCGATCGCATTCGGCGCGGTCGTGGTGCTGACCTTGCTCGCCGCGATGGCGTTCGATCCGCGTCTGATCTGGGACGCACTGGAGAAGAACCATGTCCGCGCCGAACGATGAACCGGAGCTGCCCGCCGCGGAACCGGTGCCGCACTCGCGCTGGCGCATGCAGCTGGTGTGGCTGGTGCCGATCGTTGCGATCCTGGTCGGCGGCTGGCTCGCGGTGAAGGCGGTGATGGAGCGCGGCGAGCAGATCAGCATCAGCTTCAAGACCGGCGAGGGACTCGAAGCGGGCAAGACCAAGATCAAGTTCAAGGACGTCGATATCGGCGTGGTGGAAAGCGTGTCGCTGTCGCGCGATCACAAGACCGTGCTCGCGAAGGCCGAGGTGAGCCGCGACGTCGCGAATCTGATGGTCGACAACACGCGCTTCTGGGTCGTGCGCCCGCGCATTTCCGGCGGCACGGTGTCGGGGCTCGGCACGCTGCTGTCCGGCTCGTATATCGACGTCGATGTCGGCAACGCGGCGAAAGCGCGGCGCGATTTCGTCGGGCTGGAAGAGCCGCCGGTGTTCGCGAGCGACGTGCCGGGCCGTGAATTTACGTTGACGTCGAGCGGACTCGGCTCGCTCGACGTCGGTACGCCGATCTATTTCCGCCGACTGCGCGTGGGCCAGGTCGCGTCATACCAGCTGAATCCGGATGGCCACGGCGTCACGCTGAAAGTGTTCATCAACGCGCCGTACGACCAGTTCGTGCGAACCGATACGCGCTTCTGGCACGCCAGCGGCATCGATATGTCGTTCGATACCAGCGGCCTGCGGGTGGAGACGCAGTCGATCGTGTCGATCATCATCGGCGGGGTCGCGTTCGAGTCGCCGCCCGATTCGCGCGAACAGAAGGTCGCGGTGGCCGATACGAAGTTCGAGCTGTACGAGACGCGCGCCGACGCGATGAAACAGCACGACCGGATCGTCGACCGCTACATCGTCAACTTCTCCGATTCGGTGCGCGGGCTGACGGTCGGCGCACCGGTCGATTTCCGCGGTGTCGTGATCGGCGAAGTGACGGCGATCTATACGCGCTTCGACCCCGCGACCCGCCGTTTCAGCATACCGGTCGAAGTGCAGATCTATCCGGAGCGATTCACGTCGCGCTATCGGGCGAACCAGGATGGCCAGCCGGGCGGACGCATTACCGACGACCCGCACGGCATGGCGAACTATCTGATCGAACACAATTTCCGCTTCCAGTTGCGAAGCGGCAATCCGCTGACCGGGCAGCTCTATCTGGCGTTCGACTATTTCCCGGATGCGCCGAAGGCCAGCATCGACTGGAGCAAATCGCCGCCGGAATTGCCGGCGATACCGCGCACGCTGCAATCGTTGCAGGATTCGGTGACGCGGCTGCTGACGAAGCTCAATAACGTGCCGATCGAGGCGATCGGCAACGATGCGCGCACGACGCTGCGCACCACCAACGCGATGTTGTCCCAGCTCAATACCGATGTCGTGCCGAAGGCGCACGATACGCTGTCGTCGGCGCAAACCGCGCTCGATTCGGCTAATGCCGCGCTGCAGCCGGATTCGTCGCTGCAGCAGTCGACCGAGGACGCGATGCGCGAGATGAGCCGCACCGCCGCGTCGTTGCGCGTGCTGGCCGATTATCTGTCGCGCCATCCGGAATCGCTGGTGCGCGGCAAGTCGGAGGACAAGCCATGAAACAGCTCATGAGACAGCTGAAGCGGCCGCCGACGCGATCCGGCGTCAGAACACTGAGCGCCTGCTGCATGCTCGCACTCGCCGGTACTTTGCTTGCCAGCTGCAAATCGCCGCCGACGAACTTTTACACGCTGAGCCCCGATGCATCGCTCGCGAGTTCCGGCGACAGCCGCCCGATCGTCGCGGTGATCGGGCCGGTGACGATTCCGGAGCTGGTCGACCGGCCGCAGATCGTCACCAAGCTCGGCGACAACGGTGTCGCGGTCAACGAGTTCGACCGCTGGGCGCAGCCGCTGCCAGGCGATATCGGCCGCGTGATCGCGGCGAATCTCGGCACGCTGCTGAATTCGCAGCAGATCTCGGTGTTCGACGCGACGCACGATCCGCCGAGCGTGTGGCACGTACGCATCGACGTGATGCGCTTCGACTCGGTGCCGGGGCGCGACGTCGTCGTCGACGTGCTGTGGGCGGTGCGCCCGCCCGGCAAGGGACACCTCGTCACCGGCCGTTCGGTCGCGCGCGAAGCGGTGTCCGGGCCGGGGTTCGATCCGATCGTCGCCGCGCACGACCGTGCGCTCGCATCGGTCAGCCGCGATATCGCGGCGGCGGTGCAGGCCAATCCGGTGCGCTGACGCGGGTCGGGGCGGTTTGCATTGCAATGCGCTGGCGGAGTTCGCGCATCGCGTGCGAGGCGGGACGTGGAACGGCGGGCATGGGGACCGCCGCGTGTTTGCTCGCGCCTGGCTGGCGCATAAGACTTTGGTCCGATTGCGCGGATACCCGCGCGCGCGACACGATGAGCCCGAAACCGGATCGCGCGGGTCTTGCGGCGAGGTAGGCGGGCGCCCTCGCGGCATGACGCCGTTTTTTGTCAGGAGCCGCCCATGGATGCGCCAACGCTGCTGTCCCGCAACCAGGACATCGCGACGAAAATCTCCCGCGTTCTGCAAAAGCGCACACAGATCGCCAATGAACATCTGAACCAGCGGATCAACACGGCGCTGGGCCGCGAGCATGCCGACGGTGCGAATTCGAACACCGCGCCGAGCGCCATCGCGGACACCGTCGCCGCGGCATTCGATCCGGTGCGCGCGTGGCAATACGCGCTGGACACCGCGCAGCGTTCAGTGCTGTTCTGGGACACGCTGTATCGACGCGGCAACGAATTCGTCGAGCGCAACATCGACGAGCCGCCGCCGGTGCTGCATTTCGACTACGACATGGTGCTCGACGGCCGTACCTTCGAGCGGCCGGTCAACTACGCGCTGCTGCAACTGCGCCCGCTCGAAGGAGTGAGCGTCGATGTGCGCAAGCGCCCCTATCTGATCATCGATCCGCGCGCGGGCCACGGCCCCGGCATCGGCGGCTTCAAGGACGACTCGCAGGCGGGCGTCGCGCTGCGCGCCGGCTATCCGGTCTATTTCGTCGTGTTCTTTCGCAATCCCGAACCCGGTCAGACCCTGCTCGACGTTTGCGATGCCGAGCAGCGGTTCGTCAGCAAGGTGCGCGCGCTGCATCCGGATAGTCCGAAGCCGGCGCTGATCGGCAACTGCCAGGGCGGCTGGGCCGCGATGATGCTCGCGAGTTCCGATCCCGGCGAAACCGGCCCGATCGTCATCAACGGTGCGCCGATGTCGTACTGGAGCGCCGCGTGGAGCGAAGGCGAGGGCGACAACCCGATGCGCTACTCGGGCGGCATGCTCGGCGGCACGTGGCTCGCGTCGTACGCGGCCGATCTCGGCAACGGCAAGTTCGATGGCGCACACCTGGTGCAGAACTTCGAACAGCTGAACCCGGCGAACACGTGGTGGGACAAGTACTACCACCTGTTCTCGAACATCGATACCGAACCGCCGCGCTTTCTCGAATTCGAGCGCTGGTGGGGCAGCTACTACCTGATGAATCGCGACGAGATCGAATGGATCACGCGCAATCTGTTCATCGGCAACAAGCTGTGGTCGGGCGAGGTCAGCAACAGCGCGGGCGGCGGCTTCGATCTGCGCGAAATCCGCTCGCCGATCATCCTGTTCGCGTCGATGGGCGACAACATCACGCCGCCGCAACAGGCGTTCAACTGGGTCGCCGACCTGTACGGCAGCACCGAGGAAATCAAATCGCGCGGCCAGGTGATCGTCGGCCTCATGCATCAAAACATCGGACATCTGGGCATTTTCGTGTCCGGACGGGTCGCGAAAAAGGAGCATACGCAGATCGTTTCGGTGCTCGAGACAATCGAAACTTTTCCGCCGGGCCTGTACGGCATGACTATCAACGAGGTCACAAGCGAAGCCGGCGAAACCCGTTACGAAGTCGAATTCAGCGAAAAGCGGCTGGAGGACATCGCCGCTCGGCTGAACCGCTTCGGACGCGTCGACGAAAAGCCGTTCGAGGCGGTCGCCGCGGTGTCCGAATTCAATCAGCGGGTCTATGAGTCGACGTTGCAACCGTTCGTGCAGGCGATGTCGAGCGAGACGAGCGCGCGCCTGCTGCGTCAGTTTCATCCGCTGCGCTGGCAGCGCTGGGCGTTTTCCGCGCTGAATCCGTGGCTCGGCTGGCTGCCGGCCGCCGCGCAGGCGGTCCGCGAGGATCGCCAACGCGTTGGCGCGGATAACCCGTGGAGCAAGCTCGAACACTCGGGTGCGGAGATGCTCAGCGCGTCGTTCGATTACTACCGCGCGATGCGCGATGCGGCGACCGAAGCGGGCTTTTTCGGCGTGTACGCGAATCTGTACTCGACGTTCGTCGGCGGCCCTGCCGTTGACGGCGCACCCACGCAGTCCGCCGCGACGGATCCCCGCCAGTCGCCGTTCGTGCGCGCGGCGCTGCAGGCCATCGATTCAGGCGGCTACACGGAAGCGCTCGCGCGCGCCGCGTTCCTGCTGTCGCGCAAGGGTGTGTCGTTGCCGCTCGCGCGGCTGGAGATGCGCAAGGAACTCGCTGAGCGGTACGCGGACTACCTGCCGGAGATCGGCACCGATCATTGGCGGCGGATTCGCGGCGAGCAGGAAATCATCGTCAGTTACGAACCGGAGCGGGCGATCGAGACACTGCCTGCGCTGCTTGCGAGCGATGAGGACCGCGCGCGCTTTCTTGAACTGCTCGACAAGCTGATGGTCGACGAGCGCGTGCTGGATTCCGCGCCCGACGATAATCAGCGCGCGGCGTTCGAGCGCATTCGCGCGGTGCTGGCGCCGCAAGTCGGCCGTGCTGCCCGCGCAGATCACGGGGTCCATAAGCGTGCCGCACGCGTGCCCGCCGACCGGCGCTCATGAGCGGCACCTGAGCGCCGCGCGCCACACCACCGACCCACAAGGAAGAGGCTGATGGAACGACATGCGAAATATCAGCGCCTGATTACCTACTGTCAAAGCTTGCCCGCGTTGCCGACCGCGGTCGCGCATCCGTGCGACCGCAGTTCGCTCGTGGGCACCGTCGAGGCCGCGCGCATGGGCCTGATCGCGCCGCTGATCGTCGGGCCGCGCGCGCGGATCGAAGCCGTTGCCGCCGAACACGCGATCGACATTGCCGGCTTGCCGCTCGTCGATGCACCGCACAGCCACGCGGCCGCGGCAACCGCGGTGCAACTGGTGCGCGAGGGCAGGGCTGAAGCGTTGATGAAAGGCAGCCTGCATACCGACGAGCTGATGGCCGAGGTGATCCGGCGCGATACCGGCTTGCGCAGCGCACGGCGTATCAGTCACTGCTTCGTGATGGACGTGCCCGAGCGCGAAGAGGCGTTGATCATCACCGACGCCGCGATCAACATCGCGCCGACGCTGGAGGAAAAGGTCGACATCCTGCAGAACGCGATCGATCTCGGCCACGCGCTGCAGTTCGACGAGGTGCGGGTGGCGATTCTGTCCGCGACCGAATCCGTCAACCCGAAGATTCCGTCGACGGTGGAAGCGGCGGCGCTGTGCAAGATGGTCGATCGCGGACAGATCACCGGCGCGCTGGTCGACGGGCCGCTCGCGCTCGACAACGCGATCGACATGGAAGCGATGCGCATCAAGCAGATCGATTCGAAGGTCGCGGGCCGCGCGAACGTGCTGATGGTGCCCGACCTCGAAGCCGGCAATATGCTCGCCAAGAGCCTGTCCTTTCTGGCCGGCGCGGACGCGGCCGGCATCGTGCTCGGCGCGCGCGTGCCGATCATCCTGACGAGCCGCGCGGATTCGATCGTGACGCGGCTCGCGTCGTGCGCGGTCGCCGCGCTGGTGGCGAAGGCGCGGCGCGAGGGCGGCAAGGTGGTCGGGTGACGCTGGAGCAGACGAAAATGGCCGATGTGATTCTGGTGCTGAATGCGGGTTCGTCCAGTCTGAAATTCAGCGCGTTCGACGCGCAGGCGGCACGACTGGATTTGATTTTGCGCGGCCAGATCGAAGGGATTCATACGAACCCGCGTTTCAGCGCGACGGACCGGCATGGCGATACGAAGTCGTTCGAGTGGGGCGCCGGCCACGAACTGGGCCATCTCGGCGCGATCGAGTATCTGGCGGATTTTCTGCAGGACCACGGCGGCGGGCATCGGCTGATCGCGGTTGGGCATCGTGTCGTGCATGGCGGCCAGCGGTTTTCGCGGGCGATTCGCGCGAGCGTCGAGGTGCTCCACGAACTCGAACGCCTGACGCCACTGGCGCCGCTACATCAGCCGCACAACCTGAGGCCGATCCGCATCATCGCGCAATTGCGTCCCGAGGTGGTCCAGGTCGCGTGCTTCGACACGATGTTTCATATGACCCAGACCGAAGTCGCGAAGACCTACGCATTGCCCGCGTCGATCCGCGAGCATGGCGTGCAACGCTACGGCTTTCACGGGCTGTCGTACGAATACATCGCGAGCGTGTTGCCGCAGATCGCGCCGGCCGCGGCGGCGGGGCGCACCGTCGTCGCGCATCTCGGCAATGGCGCGAGCCTGTGCGCGATGGTCGCCGGCAAAAGCGTCGCGAGCACGATGGGGTTCACCGCGGTCGAAGGACTGCCGATGGGCACGCGTTGCGGCAGTCTCGACCCCGGCGTGATTCTGTACCTGCTCGACGAACTGAAGATGGATTCGCGCGCGATCGCCGACGTGATCTACAAGGAGTCGGGTTTGCTGGGCCTGTCGGGCATCTCCGGCGATATGCGCGAGTTGCTCGACAGCACCGACGCGCGCGCGGCTTTCGCGATCGACGTGTACACGTACCGCATCGCGCGCGAAATCGGCAGTCTCGCGGCGGCCATGCAAGGTCTCGATGCGCTCGTGCTGACCGCCGGTATCGGCGAGCGCGCGGTGGCGATTCGCGAGCGCATCGTGCGCGACGCGGGATGGCTCGGCGCGGAACTCGACGACGCGGCCAACCGCGCCGGCGGCCCGCTGATCAGCCGGGCGTCGAGCCGGCTGCCGGTGTGGGTCATTCCAACTAACGAGGAACTGATGATCGCGCGCCATACGAGGGAACTCGTCGGCAGCGCCGGGGGATGAGGCGCGCTGGCGTGCCGTTGTGCGTTGCGAGTTGTGTTGTGCCGTGCCGTGCCGCGTATGACGGCATCACCCGCCAACACACCGCCGCACCCATGCGCGAACCGTGTTCACCACAGGTTTTCCATCGAGGAGTTTCACCATGCCGATCGAGCAACCGCGTTTGATCCTGCAAGGAGCGAAGGCTCTGATCACCGGTATCGCCAACGAGAATTCGATTGCCTATGGCTGCGCGAAGGCGTTTCATGAACTCGGCGCGCAGGTCGCGCTCACCTATGCGAACGAGAAGACGAAGCCTTACGTCGAGCCGCTCGCGCAAGCACTCGATGCGGAGATTTTCATGCCGTTCGATGTGACCGACGAACAGCAGCTCGAAGCGCTTTTCGAGCAGATCGACGCGCGCTGGGGACGTCTGGATATTCTCGTGCACGCGGTCGCCTGGGCACCGAAAGCGGACCTGCGCGGCGAGCTGCTGCGCTCGTCGCGCGAAGGCTTTCTGAGCGCGATGGACATTTCCTGCCACTCGTTCGTGCGGATGGCGCGTCTCGCCGCGCCGCTGATGAAAGACGGCGGCACGATGCTGACGATGAGCTACTACGGCGCGAACAAGGTCGTGCCGAACTACAGCGTAATGGGCCCCGTGAAGGCCGCGCTCGAAGCCTGCGCGCGCTATCTGGCGTTCGAGCTGGGGCCGCGCGACATCCGCGTGCACGCGATTTCCCCCGGGCCGCTGAAAACCCGCGCGGCCTCCGGGCTCAGGGATTTCGACCTGCTGCTCAACGAGGCGGTGGAGCGCGCGCCGCTCGGCGAGCTGGTCGACATCATGGACGTCGGCTATACCTGCGCGTTTCTCGCGACGCCGTACGCGCGACGGGTGTCCGGGTCCACGTTGTATATCGACGGCGGTTTGAACATCGTTGCATAGGCTTGGCGTCACTCTCAGGGAGCAACCATCATGGCTGAACTGCTGCTTGGCAACGTGGAGGAAGACGTAACGGACGAGGAGATCGGCGAGTTCCTGGTACGGTACGGCTTCCCTCGCTACAGTTCGATGCGCCGGATCCCCGGTTCCGGGTCGCGCCCGGCCGCACTCGTCGTGTTCGACGACGTGAGCCCGGACAGTCTGCGCACGCTGCAGTCGCGCATCCACAATCTGTACTGGAAGAACCGCACGATCACCGCGCTGCTGATTCCCGAACGCAGCGAAGATTGACGCGCGAACGGAGCGGAGCATGGGCATTCTGTCGCGATGGCTGACGAGACGAAGCACGCCTGACGAGGGCGATGCGGCGCAGATCCACGCGCTCGTCGAGCGCGTCGTCGCGCTCAGTCCGCAATTGCGGCTCGCGCGCGATTACGAGTCGCGCCTGACCGCGGCCGTGCGGCAGGCGTCGAGCTACGTGCACCGGCTCGTCGACGACGTGCCGCCCGCACGCGAAGCCAGCGCCGCCGCGTGGGCGAGCGATCCGTATATCCATGCGTTTTTCGCCGCGCCCGACGACGTGTGCGCGGCGCTCAGCCGCTCGCATGCGTTGCGCGCCTGCTTCGATGAGCATCCGCTAGCGGACGAACTGTTCGCGGTGCTCGGCATGGCGATCGACGAGCGGCAGGTGTTCGGCGTCGCGCAACACGGCGACGCGGCGCGCACCGACGTCGCGCAGACCACCGTCAGCTTCAGCGATCATCAGGTGCGCGTGTGCGGTCTGTCGGAGCAAGCGCTGCGGGACGAAATCGTGTTGCGCATCATCGATCAACTGGTGCTCGAAGGACTCGGCAAAATCGAGGCGGACGCGCGGCGTTACGAGTCACTGGAGCATGAGCGGGCGGTGCTGAAGACGCGCCTGCAAATTCTCGAACGGCAGGGGGCCGGCGTGCGTTCGCTGGTCGGCAGCGATGCGGCGTCGAATTACGCCGAGGTCGCACGCTTGCGCGCGCAGATCGACGAAAGCGATCAGGCGCTCGCGCAGTTGCCACTGAAAACCGATGCGCTGGAGCGGCACCTGGAGGTGATCTGTGGAGTGCTGGGCGCGCCGGATTCGTATTTCTACGTGCTGAAAAAGACCTATCTGCTCGACGCGATGAACGTGGTCGTTAAACACGGTGAGTCGCGGCCCGCGCAGGAAATCGAGTTACGCATGGCCCATCTGCCGGCAAATGTGACGGGCATGCGCGCGTTTTCGCCGGTGCGTTTCAGGCGCGGCAACCTGCTGCCCGCGACCGACGTGCATACGCGCGCGCGGGGGCTGGTGATCTGACGCGCGACGCGACGTGTGCGGTGCGTGAGAGGCGACGGGGCGTGCGCCGCCGCACCTGCCGCGCAGTGACGCAAGGGCCGCGTGACGCGCGCGGCGGCCCCGCTATTCGTGGACTACTTGCTGGCTTGAGGCTCCACCGAAATCGCCACCGCTTCGGTGTAGACAACCTGCATCTGATCGCCTTTTTTGATCCGCTTGAGCTGCTCGGGATCCTTCACGATCAGGTCGACCGAATTGCCTTGCGGGCCTTTCAGCGTGATCTCGCCAGTGTGCGGATTGACGGCGGTGACGTTGGCGATCACCGTCACTTCGCGCGATGCGGAGCCGCCCGGTTTCGTGCCCGGCGCCGCACGCTCGACCGATTCGGTTTCGTTGGCCGTCAGCGGCGCGTTGGTTTTCTTCAGGTTGACGGTCAGTGCCTGCGAATATTCGGCCGAGACCACGTCGCCGACTCGCAACTGCCCGAAGTTGCGCGCTTCCTCGCCGACCACGACCTGCACGACCTTGCCCTTCGGATTCTTCAGCCACACGGTGCGCGTGCTGGGCTCGATACCGACGATCGTCGACACGGTTTTGATCGTGCCCGTCACGACGACCTTGCCGGGTTCGCTGCGAGTCGTCACTTGCGGCGTGCCATCCGGCGCGGTCTGTGCAATGCCGGTGGTCGCAAGACACACGAGCGCGGCCGCGATGATGCGTTTGCCCTGGGTCATGTTGCTCTCCTCGAATGCATGCGCGGGCCGTTGCCGCGTGATGCGCGCATTAAAGGCGCTGCGCAGGCTCATCTGATCGTATAGCCGCGTCCTTCCATGCACGCGCCGAACGCGCGATTGAAGGTGTCCATCGCGCCCTGCGTTTGTGCCTGACTCGATGCCGCGGCTGCGCGCCGATTTTGCCGCGCGCGCGAGCCGCCGACCATCGTGCCGGTCGCCGCGCCGATCGCCGCGCCCTTGCCCGCGTCACCGGCGATCGCGCCGATGACCGCGCCGCCGGCCGCGCCGCGCGCGGCGCCCTGAACGCGTTCGCCGCCGCCCACCGCGGGCCCCGACGGTGGCGGCGGCGCGTTGGCCACCGCGGTCGGATCGATGCCGGTATTGCTCTTCGCCCACGCGTAGCACGCGCCTTCGTCCTGCTGCTGTTTCTGCGGGCTTTGTCCGCGGGCCGGGTAGGCGATCGGCCGCGATTGCGCGAGGCCGTCGAGCGACAGCGACGCCGCGAGCGCCGTGACAATGCAGTATTTCGTCAAGGTATTCACGACAGCTCCTTATCGTGAGTCGACGCGAGTGCAGGCCGCCACTGCCTGTTTTTGTGTTCACTGCTTTCCGCTGCTTCCCGCTGCTTTCCACTGTTTCCGCGCGTAGCGGAGCGGAACTGGCAGCCGTCGTCGGCATTCTCTACGGGCGCTACACAGCGCAAAACGGTGCGCGCCGCAATGGCAGGTTCGCGTTCATCATCGCGCTTTGCGACGCGCGCTCGCAATCGGACCAAGGTCGTATTTGCGACAGGATGGTTCGTTGATTCAATGGGATATGCAAAAGTCCATGTGTCGTTTCCATTGCCGCGCATCGCCATCGATCGAAGAGGGCAACCCGCGGCGGCGGAACAGCGTGAGGGGATGCAGCGATGGAGCGCGCGATACGTGCTTCTGAACCCGGAAGCCTGCTTGCCATGTCCGCGATGTCAGTCGTGGCGCCCGGCGGATGCCGGCACACGATAGCGGTTCGGGATCGCAAGGCGGCCCCGGTCGCGGCCCGTGTATTGGGGGCTGCGTTGCTCGGCTGCTGCGCGGTGTTGTTCAGCGCGTCGAGCTTCGCGCAGGCACCCGCGGCGAATGCCGCCGCCGCGCCCGCGCCGATGTCGGCCGCGGATCTGGACCGGCTGGTCGGGCCGATTGCGCTCTATCCGGACGACCTGATCGCGATCATCTTGCCAGGTGCCACTTATCCGATCGAAATCGTCCAGGCCGATCGCTTTCTCGATCAGAGAAAGACTAACAAGTCGCTGAAGCTCAACGACGCCTGGCACGATCCGGTAAAAGCGCTGCTGAACTACCCCGACGTCGTCAAGAAGATGAGCACCGATCTCGACTGGACCACGAGTCTCGGCGAGGCCGTCGTCGCCGATCAGGGCGCGGTGCTCGAAGCGATCCAGCGCTTCCGTCGGCAAACGCAATCGGCGGGCCATCTGAAATCCGACGACAAGCAGGTCGTGGTCGTCGAGAAAGAAGTGATCAAGATCCAGCCGGCCGATCCGCAGGTGATCTACGTGCCGCAGTACAACCCGCAGACGGTGGTCGTCGCCAGTGCGCCGGTGAGCTACGGCTATTATCCGGCGCCTTATCCGGCTTACTACTATCCGTACCCGCCCGGCGCCGCGCTCGCGACGGGGCTGATCTGGGGCGCGGCGATTACCGCCGCGTGGAACGGCGGCCATTACGAAACGCACTACGGCGGCGGTGGCAATAACAACATCAATATCAACCGCGAAACGAACATCGATCGCGGCGACAGAACCGTCAACAGGGGCGACAGGAACGTCGAGCGCGGCAATATCAATACGGGCGACGTCAACCGCGGCGGCGGTCGCGGCCAGGGCGGCGGGACGTCCGCATGGACCCCGGACAAGAAGCCGGGCCAGGTTAGCGGTGTCGCGGATCGCTCGGCGCGCACGCAGCGGGTTGGTGATCCGCCCGCGCGCGGCAGCGGCAATTTGGGTGGCGGTAACGCGGGAGCCGGTGCCGGGAATGCCGGCGGTGGGCTTGCCAATCGCGGTGCGGGTGGAGCGGGTGGTGCAGGCGGTGCGGGTGGCGCAGGTGGCGCGGGCGCGGCCGGCGGACGGCCGCAGACGAACCCGCGCAATCCATCGGCCAGCACGCGCGAGCAGGGGCCGCGTGCATCGCAAACACCCGGCGGCGGCAATGCATTCAGCGGCTATGGTTCCGCACGCGACACCCAGGCGAACAGCGCGCGAGGCGCGGCGAGCCGTCAGTCGTTCTCCGAATCGCATGGCGGTGGCGCGCGCGCCGGCGGGCAGGCCGGTGGCGGATTTGGCGGTGGTGCCGGTCGTGGCGGCGGTGGCGGCGGCTTTTCGCGCGGCGGCGGCCGTGGCGGCGGACGGCGATAGGGGGCGGCGATGACGGAGCACAGCATCATCGACAGCTTGATGGGCAGCTTGGTGGGCGGCGTGACTGGCACAGTTGCCGGCGTGCGCGTTCGCATGGGCTCACGGCCAGGTCGCGTCGAATCGTGCGGATTGTTGGGGCTGCGCGGGCTGTACGCACGGCTCGCCACGCTGACCATCGCATTAGGCATCGCGTTGATATTTCCGCCCGGCGCGCTTGCCGCCGATCAACGCACGTTCGCGACACCGGAAGACGCGGTTGCCGCGTTGTCCGACGCGCTGAAAAACGACGACGAAGCGGCGCTCGTTGCGATCTTCGGTGAATCGCACAAGAGCGTGATCGTGTCGCCGGACCACGCTGAAAACGAAGCGAACTGGTCCAAGGCAAGCGCCGAACTGACGGCCTTTCACGCGCTCGACGACGCCGGCCCCAACCGGCGGATTCTGCTGGTCGGCGACGAGGCGTGGCCGATGCCGGTGCCTATCGTCAAGGAAAACGGCAGCTGGCGTTTCGCGACCGAACTCGGTGAAGATGAACTGGTGAATCGCCGTATCGGCGCGAACGAACGCGCGGCCATCGAGGTGCTGCAAGCGTATCTCGGCGCGCAGCGCGACTATGCGTCGCGGCCGCGCAATCACGACGGGCTGCTCGAATACGCGCAGAAGCTGGCCAGCACGCCGGGCAGGCACGATGGTCTCTATTGGCACACGAACGAAAACAGCGACGAAGAGGAGAGTCCGTTCGGGCCGCTGGTCGCCGCCAGCTCCGTCTATCTGAAGGGCCACGCAGCCGGCGATCCGTATCGCGGCTATCACTTCAGAATCCTGACGAAGCAGGGCAAGCATGCGCCGGGCGGCGCGTTTAGCTATGTGATCAACGGACACATGCTGGCCGGCTTCGCGATGGTGGCCTATCCGGCCCAATACGGCACGAGCGGTGTGATGACTTTCGTCGTCAGCAACAATGGCGTGATCTATCAGAAGAACCGTGGCGAGCATGCACCGCCGATCACGGAGTTCGATCCGGACAGCAGTTGGCAGCGCGTCAAGGATCCGTTCTAGCAACCGTTCCGAGCGTTCGCACTATCGAAGGCCAGCGGAGGCGTTACGTTGAGCAACAAATCCGGCGTTACCGATCCGGCGACGGCCGCTTCTTCCACGAATGCGCGCGGCTCGCGCATTCCTTTTCCCCCGGCGCGCTGGCTGCGCACCTACGAGCCGCGCTGGCTCGCGAAAGACGCGGTGGCCGGCGTGACGCTCGCCGCGTACGGTATTCCGGTGTCCCTTGCGTATGCATCGCTCGCTGGTTTGCCGCCGCAATACGGCGTGTACGGCTATCTGTCCGGCGGACTCGCTTACGCGCTATTCGGCTCGTCGCGCCAGCTCGCGATTGGCCCGACCTCGGCGATCTCGATGCTCGTCGGCGTGACGGTCGCCGGGATGGCGGACGGCGATCCGGCGCGCTGGCTGTCGATCGTCGCGTTGACGGCGGTGCTGATCGCGATCATGTGCGCGTTTGCATGGCTGCTGCGGCTCAGTTCACTGGTCAATTTCATCAGCGAGACGATCCTGCTCGGCTTCAAGGCCGGCGCGGCGCTGACGATCGCGTTGACGCAACTGCCCAAACTGTTCGGCGTGAAAGGCGGCGGCGAAGCGTTCTTCGCGCGCATCGTCGTGCTGTGGCAGCAACTTCCGCTGACCAACCTGACGGTGCTTGCGTTCGGCCTCGTTTGCATTGCGTTGCTGCTCGCCGGTGAGAAATGGCTGCCGGGGCGGCCGGTTGCGCTCGCGGTCGTGGCGGCGGCGATCGTCGTGTTGTCGGTTACGCCGCTCGCCAGCCGCGGTTTTACGCTGGTCGGCGCGTTGCCGCGAGGGCTGCCCGAATTCCGCTTGCCGGGGTTGCGGCTAAGCGATGTCGACGGCATTGTGCCGCTTGCGTTCGCGTGTTTGCTGCTCGCGTACGTGGAAAGCGTGTCGGCCGCGCGTGCGCTCGCGCAGGCCAACGGCTACGAGATCGACGCCCGTCAGGAACTGCTCGGTTTAGGCGCGGCCAATCTCGCGGCCGGGCTGTTTCAGGCCTATCCGGTCGCGGGTGGGCTGTCGCAATCGTCGGTGAACGACAAGGCCGGCGCGAAGAGCGCTTTGGCGCTCGTGTTCGCATCGATCGCGATCGGGCTGTGTCTGATGTTCCTGTCCGGGCTGCTCGCGAATCTGCCGAACGTCGTGCTCGCCGCGATCGTGCTGGTGGCCGTGAAGGGGCTCGTCGACATCGCCGAGTTGCGGCGTGTCTGGCGCGTGAGCCGCTTCGAATTCGCGATCTCGATGGTTGCGTTCGCGGCGGTGCTGCTGCTGGGCATCCTGAAGGGCGTGATCGTCGCGGTGCTGGTCTCGATGCTGCTGATCGTGCGGCGCGCCGCGCATCCGCATGTGGCGGTGCTCGGACGTATCCCCGGCACGCGTTCTTTCTCGGATCTCGAACGTCATGTCGAGAACGAGGCCGTGCCGCACGTGCTGATCGTGCGTATCGAGTCGTCACTGCTTTACTTCAACGTCGAACACGTGCGCGAGACGATCCGGCACAGGATCGGTATCGCGGCGGAGCCGATCGGGCTCGTGATCTGCGATCTGTCCGCGGCGCCGTTCGTCGACCTCGCGGGCGCGCGCATGCTCGCAGCCCTGCATGAAGCGCTGTGCGCATCCGGCACCGCGATGAAAGTCGTCGGCGCGCATGCGGAGGTGCGCGACATGCTGCGCGCCGCGGGTCTCGAGGATCGTGTCGGCCACATCGGCCGCCTTGCTTCGGTGGCGGACGTCGTCGACGAATTCCAGGCACAGGCAGGTGGCGCGGCCGATGATGGTGCCGGCGACGCGCGGATCGCGCCGCGCCCCGCTATGTAGCCAACGATATGAACCCCATCCGATATCACGAGGAAAGATCCATGTCATTCGAACTCCATCCAGCGCGACGTGTGTTGCGTGTTTTACGTGTGTTGTCCCCGTGTTTCGCCGGTCTCGCGCTTGCGGCCGGCGCGGCGTCGAGTTACGCGACCAACCTGAATTTTCTGAACAACACGCCCATCACCTATATGCGCGATGCCGATCGTCAGGCGCTTAACGCGGCGGCCCAGAAGGCGCTCGAAACCGGCAAGGATGGCGAAACATTCCAGTGGAGCAATGCGGGCACCGGCAATCCGGTGCAGATCGGCGGCACCGTGACGCCGCGCGATGTGACGAAAGAAGGCGGGCAGACCTGCCGTCAGGTGACGCTCGTCGCGAACGCGAAAGGCCAGACGCAGACCTGGACGCCGACCGCGTGCAAAACCGGCAACGGCCTGTGGAAGATCCTGCGGCAATGAGCCGATGTGTGAGACCAAGGTCGTATTGTTTTGTCCCGTGCGACGAATCATTGTATTCAAGGGGAGAGATCGATTCGGATCGGCAGACCGCCGCCTGGCAAGCTGGTAACTCCGCTGTAACTCATCACGCCGATAACAAAATCGCGGCCGCTATCTGTTTACAGAACACCTGCTTGCACTTCGGTGCCGGCGGGCGAACCGAAGACGAGGGCTAAGATGGCATGGCTAGTCACAACGCTACGGCAGTATCCCGAGATCGCGATATTTCTGTCGCTCGGGATCGGTTATTGGATCGGCGGCAAAAGCTATAAGGGTTTCAGTCTCGGCGCGGTCACGGCGACACTGCTGGTGGCTATCGCAATCGGGCAGTTGCACATCACGGTGTCGCCGAACGTCAAGTCGGTGTTCTTTCTGATCTTCCTGTTCGCAGTCGGCTATGGCGTCGGCCCGCAGTTCGTGCGCGGTCTTGCGAAAGACGGCTTGCCGCAGGCGCTATTCGCGGCCGTGCAGGCGTTGCTGTCGCTCGGCGCGGTCGTGCTGGTCGCGAAGCTCGCGGGCTACGACCTCGGCTCGGCGGCCGGTATCTTCGCCGGCTCGCAGACCATCTCGGCGTCGATGGGGCTCGCCTCGGACGCGATCAACCGCCTCGCGCTGCCGGCCGATCAAACCAAAGAACTGCTCAACGCGATGCCGACCGCGTACGCGGTGTCCTACATCTTCGGCACTATCGGCTCCGCGGTGATTCTCGCGACGCTCGGGCCGCGGCTGCTGCGCATCGATCTGGTTGCCGCATGCAAGGAATACGAAGCGACGCTCGGCGGCAGCAAGGAAATGGGCGGCGAGGGCCAGGCATGGCATCGCTACGAACTGCGCGCGTTTCGGATACTCGCCGATGCTCCGGCTTGCGGCAAAACGGTCAGCGCGGTCGAAGCGCTACAGCCGGCGAATACCCGGCTTTTTATCGAACGCATCCGGCGCGGCGGCTCGATTTCCGAGGCCACGCTCGATATGACGTTGCAGGCCGACGACGTGGTCGCGATCGCGGGCCCGCGCGACCAGTTGGTATCGGTGCTCGGCGGCAGCGGTCCGAACGGCGATGACAGCGGTGATAGCGCGGTCGCGGTGCGGCGCGCGCGCGTGGTGGAGGTCGACGATCCCGAACTGCTGGCGGTGCCGGCCGAAGGCGTGGATGTCTATGTGACGAGCAAGATCGTCGACGGCAAGACCTTGCAGGAACTGGCCGGCATGCCGCTCGCGCGCGGCGTCTTTCTCAGAAAGATCAAACGCGGACCGACCGAAACGCAGATTCCGATCCTGCCGAGTACCAAACTGCACCGCGGCGACACGATCACGATCGTCGGCCGCACGCAGGACACGACGGCGGCCGCGAAAGTACTCGGCGTACTGGATCGCGCAACCAATGTGACGGATGTCGCGTTCGTCGCGCTCGCGATCACCGTCGGCGCGCTGGTCGGCGCGATCGTGATCAACGTCGCGGGTATTCCGATCACGCTGTCGACCGCCGGCGGCGCACTGATCGCAGGTCTGGTGTTCGGCTGGCTGCGCGCGATTCACCCAACGTTTGGCCGCATTCCGGAGCCCACCGTGTGGTTCATGAACTCGGTCGGCCTGAACGTGTTCATCGCGGTGATCGGTCTGACCGCGGGTCCGGGCTTCGTCTCCGGCTTGCAGCACCTCGGTGTCGGGCTATTCCTGTGGGGCATCGTCGCGACCTCGCTGCCGCTGATCTTCGGGATGTTGATCGCGCGCTATGTGTTCCATTTCCATCCGGCGATTCTGCTCGGCGTCTGCGCGGGTTCGAGAACGACGACGGCGGCGCTCGGGATGATCTGCGACGCGGCGAAAAGCCAGATTCCCGGACTCGGCTATACGGTGACCTACGCGGTCGGCAATACGCTGCTGACGATCTGGGGAATGGTGGTCGTGATGATTCTGGCTTGACGGATATCGACGGCGCTACGCGACGGGTAACGCCGATCCGGCGAACTTCGTTCAGGAGGAAAGATGAACAAGCGGGACAAGCAGGATAAAGGCGATGTCGATAAGGCGGCCAAGCTGGCGGCCCTCAGTCCGTTCGAACTGAAGGACGAACTGATCAAGGCGGCGGGCGGCGGTGCGGTCGAGCGGGCCGCGAACCTCGCGATGCTCAACGCCGGGCGCGGCAATCCGAATTTTCTCGCGACCGAGCCGCGTCACGGGTTCTGGCAACTGGGGCTGTTTGCGATGCGCGAGGCGGAGCGCTCGTTCGCGTATATGCCGGAAGGGCTCGGCGGCTTCCCGAAACGCGAGGGGCTGACCGAGCGCTTCGAACTGTTTTTGCGCGGCAACAAGGGCGTGCCGGGCATTGCCTTTCTGGCGAGCGCGGTGTCGTACGTGCGCGATCAGCTTGGCCTTTCCGCGACCGATTTTCTGTATGAAATGTGCGAGGGCATTCTGGCGTCGAACTATCCGGTGCCCGACCGGATGCTGAAGCTCTCCGAAGTGATCGTCGGACAGTATCTGCGTCGCGAGATGATCGGCAAGCATCCGTTCATCGGCGAATTCGATATCTTCGCGGTTGAAGGCGGCACCGCCGCAATGACCTATATCTTCAACACGATGCGCCAGAATCACTTGATCAAGGCCGGCGACACGATCGCGCTCGGCATGCCGATCTTCACACCGTACATCGAGATTCCGGCGCTAAACGACTACCGGTTGAAAGTCGTGCACGTGAATGCCGACGTCGAAAAAAACTGGCAGTACTCGAACAAGGAACTCGACAAGCTGCGCGATCCGGCGGTCAAGGCATTCTTTCTCGTCAATCCGAGCAATCCGCCGTCGGTGCGCATCAGCGACGAGAGCCTCGCTTATGTCGCCGACATCGTCAAGGAGCGTCCCGATCTGATCCTGCTGACCGACGACGTGTACGGCACCTTCGCCGACGATTTCGTGTCGCTGTTCGCGATGGCACCGAAGAATACGATTCTCGTGTACTCGTATTCGAAGTACTTCGGCGCGACCGGCTGGCGCCTCGGCACGATCTGCACGCATCGCGACAATATCTTCGACCGCCTGATCGGCGAGTTGCCGAAAGACGTGAAGAAGGAACTGCATCATCGTTACGAGTCGATCACGACCGAGCCGGACAAGCTGAAGTTTATCGACCGCCTGGTTGCCGATAGCCGTACCGTCGCGCTGAATCACACGGCCGGACTGTCGACGCCGCAGCAAGTGCAGATGGTGTTGTTCTCGCTGTTTTCGCTGATGGACACGCCCGACGCGTACAAGAATGCGCTGAAGCGTCTGATTCGCCATCGCAAACGCGCGCTCTACGAGGGCATGGGCATTTCGTCCGGCGGCAGCGACGTCAATCAGGTCGACTACTACACGATTCTCGATATGGAATATCTCGGCGAACGCGCCTACGGCCGCGAATTCGTCGACTGGCTATTGAAGAATACCGAGCCGTCCGAACTGCTCTTCAGGCTCGCGCGCGAAGCCCGCGTGGTGGTGTTGCCCGGGCGTGGTTTCGGCACTCAGCATCCGTCCGGGCGCGTATCGCTCGCGAATCTGAACGAGTCCGACTACCGCAAGATCGGTCAGGCGATGCGCGCGCTGCTGAGCGATTACGTGGATCGCTACAACGCGGCGACCGGCAGCAAACTCGACAGAGACAAAACCCTGTAGATCCCGATACCGGGCCGGTGGCGATCATGCGGCGCGCGAGTGCTCGCATCACGGCGCCGGCCGTTGAGGAGTGGCGAAATGACGATCCCAATCGACAAAGTTACGCCGTACGACGAATTCAACTATCCGATTCCGGAGAATGAGTTTCCGAAAGACGGGATGTCCGCGAAAGCCGCGGCGGCTGTTGTGATCAGCTCCGAATGGACCGACGCGAATCCGATGCTGAACATGTCGTCGTTCGTCACGACGTGGGCCGAGCCAGAGGCGGCGGAGACCGCGAAGCGCAATATCTTCAAGAACTATATCGACCATGACATGTACCCGCAGGTGTTCGCGATGGAAACACGCATGGTCAAGTGGCTGCATCAGCTATGGAACGGTCCGAAGGATGTGGAGCCGTACGGCACCGCCACGGTCGGCTCGTCCGAAGCGTGCATGCTCGGCGGTCTCGCGCACAAGTGGAACTGGCGCAAACAGCGCGAGGCGCAGGGCAAAGATTCGAGCCGGCCGAATATGGTGACGGGCGGCAACGTGCAGATCGTGTGGAAGAAGTTCTTTCGCTATTTCGACGTCGAGCCGCGCATCGTGCCGTTGAGTCCCGGCAACTACCGGCTGACAGCCGAGCATCTCGACAAGTTCGTCGACGAGAACACGATTGCGGTGGTCGCGATTGCAGGACAGACCTTCACCGGCGAAGACGACGATATCCAGGGCATTCACGACTGGCTCGACGACTACGAAAAACGCACCGGCATTTCGATTCCGATGCATATCGACGGCGCGTCGGGCGGATTCGTCAATCCGTTCCTGTATCCCGACTACAAATGGGATTTCCGGCTGCCGCGCGTGCAATCGATCAACGCTTCTGGGCACAAATACGGACTGGTTCCGCCGGGACTCGGCTGGGTTATTTTCCGCGAGCGCAAGGTGTTCAACGAAGAGCTGGTTTTCTACGTGAATTATCTCGGCGGCGAAATGCCGACGGCGACGCTGAACTTCAGCCGCAACGCGTTTCAGGTGGCCGTGCAGTACTACATGTTTCTCAGGCAGGGCTTCGAAGGCTATCGGCGCATCATGCAGCACACGCTCGACAATGCGATCGCGTTGCGCGGCGTGCTGGTCGACAGCGGCTACTTCACGATGATGAACGAAACGCAGCGTATTCCGGTGGTGGCGGTGACGCTCGATAGCAAGGTCAAGAGGTTCAACGAGTTCGACGTGTCGAATAAGGTGCGTGAGAAGGGCTGGGTGCTGTCCGCGTATTCAATGCCGCCGAACGCCGAAACGGTGAATAGCCTCAGAGTCGTCGTGAGGCCGCACGTGAACCACAATGTCGCGATGCTGCTTGCCAACGATATCGTGACCGCATGCCAATACCTCGATAAACATGGCGGTAATGCGGCGCCGCCGGAATTGCATACGCATGCGTCGGGGCAAGCGTCGCCGACTAAATGCTGAGGCGGTAAATGGCGGGCGCGCCGGTTCGAACGGATCGGCGCGCACGTCTATGTGCACGTCTACGCGAACCTCTACGCGATCCCGCGCAAATTACCCACTTGCCGCCCCAACTGCTCCGCGCGCCGACAAATAGCCTGCATCAGCAGTACCGCGCCTCGCGGCGGTGGTGAGAACTTCGAATACACGAACGTCGAAATCATCTCCAGTTCCTCGACGAGCGGCCGCACTACACAATCGGCCTGGCCGGCCGCGAACTCGTCGACGATAGCCAATCCCAGGCCGCCTTGTACCAGTGCGAGCGCCTGATCCGCGCGCGTTACGTCGACCACGGACGTCAATTCGACGTCGGCGTGCTGGCACGCCCTGAAGATCACCGTACCGAACGGAATATCGCGTCTGAAAAGAATCATCGGCTCGCTGCTCAGATCGGCGAGTGCGATGTGCTGCTTCGCCGCCAGCGGATGATCGGCCGGTAGCGCGCACACCATGCGGCCGCGCATGAACGGCACGACTTCCAGATGTTCGTGCTCGATCGGCATCGACGTGACCGCGACATCCACCGCCTTGCTCAGCACTTCGAGCGGCATATCGGACATCAGCGCCGTATGCCAGTCGATCTGCAGCTTCGGCATGGTCCGTTTCAGTTCGACGATCGCCGGTGCGACGATCGCCGGCCCCAGCGACGGGCTGCAGGCGACGCGCAACAGGCTGGCCGGTCCGAGCGCGAGCGCGCGCGCGAATTCATCGACACGCAACGCCGACTGATAGAGCTGGTCGACCTCGCGAAACAGCGCCTGCGCTTCGGCGGTCGGAATCAGCCGGCCCTTCGAGCGTTCGAACAGCCGCAGGCCGAGCGTGGTTTCCGTATGCGACACCAGCTTGCTGACGGCCGGCTGCGACACGTACAGCATCTTCGCCGCCGCATTGATCGAGCCGGTCAGCATCACCGCGCGAAAGACCTCCATTTGCCGCAGCTTGAAACGCATTCCTTCTCCGAAGACAGGCCGAGCGCGGGCCGAGTAATTAACCAAAGGTTATAGGGTAGCTGAAACTCGGCATACGACAGCAGTGCGGCAACTCCCTAGTATCTCGATGAAGTGACAACGACCTCATCGAAAGCGGTTCGAAAGGATGGGGTAAAGAAAGCATCATGGAGACAGCATGAACCGGATCTATCCCCCTCGCGCGCTCGACGCTCAGGCGAACGCGTCCTCGGCCGTCCGCACGCGAGCGCGCTTCGGCATCCTCGCGCTGCTCGCGATCGGCACCACGATCAACTATCTGGATCGCAGCGTCGCGGGTATCGCCGCGCCCGCGATGAGTCACGAACTGGGCCTGACACCTGCGCTGATGGGCGTGATCTTCTCGGCCTTTTCATGGACCTACACCGCGTCGCAGATTCCTGGCGGCGTGTTGCTCGATCGGGTCGGCACGCGCTGGACCTACTTTTTTGCGTTGACGCTGTGGTCGCTATTCACCGGGTTGCAAGGGCTCGCGACCGGCTTCGTATCGCTGCTCGTCATGCGTCTGCTGATCGGCGCGGCGGAGGCGCCGTGCTTTCCGACCAATAGCCGTGTCGTTGCGATCTGGTTTCCGCAGAGCGAGCGCGCCCGCGCGACGGGTGTGTATACGTTCGCGGAATACGTCGGTCTCGCGTTTCTGAGCCCGTTGCTGTTCTGGTTCGAACAGCGTTACGGATGGCGCGCGCTGTTCGGCATGGTCGGCGCGATCGGTGTCGTGTTCGGCGCGGTGTGGCTGATGCGCTTTCGCGAGCCGCATCAGTCGAAGTCGGCGAACCGCGAGGAACTCGACTACATCGCGCACGGCGGCGGGGTCGTCGACGGCAGCCGCGATGTCACGCATTTTCGCTGGTCGGACATCGGCGCGCTGCTGCGTCAGCGCAGCATGCTCGGTATCTGCATCGGCCAGTTCGCGTGCAACTCGACCAATGTGTTCTTTCTGACGTGGTTTCCGACGTACCTCGTGACCGAGCGGCATATGCCGTGGCTGAAGGTCGGCATGGTCGCGGTGCTGCCGTTTATCGCGGCATCGGTCGGCACGCTCAGCGGTGGCTGGATTTCCGACGCGATGCTGCGGCGAGGCATCTCGCTGAACTGGTCGCGCAAGCTGCCGGTGATCACCGGTCTCGTGAGCGCCGCGACGATCGCGCTGGCGAACTACGTCGATTCGACCAGCGCGGTGATCGCGATCCTGTGCGTCGCCTATTTCGCGCAAGGCATGTCGGCGCTGGCGTGGATGATCGTGTCCGATATCGCACCCAAGGGCCTGCTCGGTTTGAGCGGAGGCATCTTCAATCTGTTCGCGAACGCCGCCGGCATCGTCACGCCGCTCGTGATCGGACTGATCGTCGGCGCGACCGGCTCGTTCGTCTATGCGCTTGCGTTTATCTCGGCCGTGACGCTGGTGGGCGCGCTGTCGTATCTGTTCGTCGTCGGCGACATCAAGCGGATCGTGCTGCCGGGCAGTGCTTACGCGTCTTCGTCGTCCTCCCATTGAAACTTCAAAGGAACGCTTTTTCATGAATCAGACACTCGACGGCCAGATTGCGATCGTCACGGGCGGCGTGCGAGGCATCGGCCTCGGTATCGCGCGGCAACTGAAGGCTGCGGGCGCACGCGTCGCGCTGTGGGATCTCGATGTCGGCGCATTCGATGCGCGGCAGGCGGAGTTCGAAGCCGATCATCTGCAGGCAGTGGATGTGTCGTCGTATGAAGCGGTCGAGCGTGCATTCGCGGCGACCGTCGAGGCGCTGGGCCATGTCGACATTCTGGTGAACAACGCCGGTATCAACGGTCCGGTGGCGCCGAGCTGGGAGTATCCGGTCGACACCTGGCAGCGCGTGCTGGCCGTCGATCTGAACAGCGTGTTCTATTGCTGCCGCGTCGCGGTTCCGCATATGCGCGCGCGCGGCGGCGGGCGCATCGTCAACGTCGCATCGATCGCGGGCAAGGAGGGCGTGCAGTACATCTCCGCGTATTCGGCGGCGAAAGCCGGTGTGATCGCGTTCACGAAGTCCGCCGCGAAGGAACTCGCGCGCGACAACGTGCTGATCAACTGCGTCGCGCCCGCGATGGTGGAAACCGAACTGATGCGCGAGATGTCCGCGCAGCATATCGAGGCGAGCAAGGCCAAGATTCCGATGGGCCGCTTTCTGCAGATCGAGGAAGTCGGCCGGATGGTGAGCTGGATCGCGAGCCCCGCATGCAGCTTTACGACGGGCTTCACGTTCGATCTGACGGGCGGGAGGGCCACCTATTGAACCCGGTCAACGGTAGCGCCCGTCCGCTCGCGGTCGCGCATCTGACGGCGCTCGATGTCGAGCCGGCGCGATGGGTGCGCGCCGCGTCGCGCGCCGGTTTCGCCGCCGTCGGGCTGCGTCTTCATCCGGCGACCGCGGACGGCGTCGCTTATCTGAGCGCCATCGGCAGCGCCGCGCATCGCGAGTTGCGCGACACGTTGGCGGGCGAGGGCATCGCGGTTCACGACGTCGAGTTCGTGCCGGTCGGGCCAGGGTTCGATCCGGCGTCGCTCGGTACGCTGTTCGAAGTGGCCGCGTCGCTTGGCGCGCGCTGCGTGAACGTGTCGGGCGACGACCCGGATAGCGCGCGGCTCGCGGCCACGCTCGCGGCACTCGCCGAACGCGCGCGGCCGTTCGGCTTGCGCATCGACCTCGAATTCATGCGCTGGCGCCACGTCGGTTCGCTCGCGCAGGCCCGCGCGGTGATCGAACGCGCCGCGCAGCCGAATCTGGCGTTGCTGGTGGATGCGCTGCATCTGTCGCGCTCGGGCGGAACGCCTGAGGATGTCGCCGCGTTGCCGCCGGCATCGATTGGTTCTGTGCAGCTATGCGATGCATCCGGCGTGCTGCCTGGCAGCGACGACGAAGCGATCCACGAGGCGCGCCTGAACCGGATGGCGCCAGGCGCCGGCACGCTGCCGCTCGATGCATTGCTGCGCGCATTGCCGCCGCAGGTGGCGTTGGGCGTCGAAATGCCGATGCCGTCGCTGCCGCTCGACGCGCGCCTCGAACTCGCCTATCGCTCGACGCGGCGTGTCGTCGAGCGCGCGGCGGCCGATGCGCTCGCCACATCCGCCACGAACTGACCCACGAGCTTATGAGCGTATTCACTGAAGACAAGATCGATTGCCACTGTCATGTATTCGATCCGCTGCGCTTTCCGTATCGCGACGACACCACATACCGGCCCGCGCAACAGGAGGTCGGCACGCCCGCGCAGCTAATTCACGCGATGAATGCGTATGGCGTGCGTCATGCGCTGCTGGTTGGGCCGACGAGCGGCTATCGGACCGACAATCGTTGCCTGCTCGATACGCTGCAGCGATACGACGGCCGTTTTCGCGGCATTGCCGTGGTCGACAACGACATCGGCCGCGACGCGTTGCGCGCGCTGCGCGAGCACGGCGTGACCGGCGTCGCATTCAACCCGGCGATGGAGGGCATCGAACTGGTATTGGGCGCGGCGGACCTGTTTGCCGCGCTCGCGGATCTCGGCATGGTCGCGCAGGTGCAGGTGGCGGGCGACCAGATGAGCGCGCTCGGACCGTGGCTCGCGCGGCAGCCCGCGACGCTCGTCGTCGATCATTGCGGCAGGCCGGACAGTCCGGACGGTGTCGGTCAGGCAGGCTTTCAGGCACTGTTGCGTCTCGCCGATAGCGGACGGACCGCGGTGAAGCTGTCCGGCTGGCAGAAGTACGCGCGCCGGCCGCACCCGTACGAGGACGCGTGGCCTTATGCGGACGCGCTGCTGCGCGCGTTCGGCCCCGAGCATTGCCTATGGGGTTCGGACTGGCCGTTTCTGCGGGCTCCCGAACGTCTCGACTATGGTCCGCTGCTGACGCTGTTCGAACAACTGGTGCCCGACGCCGCCGCCCGGCGGCAGATCCAGTGGGACACGCCGCGACGGCTGTTTGGTTTTGCCGGCCAGCCGGTCGGCGCCGACACCGCGCATTGCGAATCCGTTGCTTCCTGAAAACGTTTTGCCGATATGAAATCCATGGAAAAAAACCAACCTTTGCGTTTTGGCGTACTGGGCGCCGCGAAGATCGCGCGCTCGTTTATCGCGGGCGTCGCATCGTCGGCGCTGATCGATGTCGTTGCGGTCGCGAGCCGCGATATCGAAAAGGGCGGGCAATTCGCCAGCGAACTGGGTGTGCCGCGCACGCATGGTTCGTACGAGGCGTTGCTCGACGATCCCGATATCGACGCGGTCTATGTGCCGCTGCCGAACACGTTGCACGCCGAATGGGTGATCAAGGCGCTGAACGCGGGCAAGCACGTGCTGTGCGAAAAGCCGCTCGCGGTGTCGACGGCCGATACGCTCGCGATGTTCGAAGCCGCGCGCCGCAATCGGCGTTTTCTGGCCGAGGCGTATCCGTATCGCGCGCAGCAACAGACGCTCGCGCTGCGGCGTCTGCTCGACGAAGGCGCGATCGGTCGCGTGCAAACAATCTTCGCGTGCTTCGGCGTCAAGTTCAGCGACCCGGCGAATATCCGGCTCGACCCCGAGCGCGGCGGCGGCGCATTGCTCGATGCCGGCAGCTATGCGACGAATATGGTGCGCATGGTCGCGGGCGAGAAGCCGTCGCGTGTGAACGCGATCGCGCGTTGGGCGGACACCAAGGTCGATCTGACGGTGATCGCGAATCTCGAGCTTCCGGGCGGTTTGCTGGGCCAGATCTCGTGCAGCTTCAACACCGCCTACCATCGGCACGCACTGATCGCCGGCACGGACGGCATCCTCGAAACGACCTTCCTCAATAGTCCGCCCGATGCGGGGCCGCCCGAAATTCATCTGCGTCGCGGCATCCCGGCGACGACGGTGCGCGAAACCATCACGCTCGAAGGCGGCAGCGGTTTTCTCGCCGAAGCGGAGAGCTTTGCGCGCGCGGTGATGCTGGGTCGCGAGCATTGGACCGGCAGCACGGAACAGGAGTCGATCGACACGATCGCGACGCTAGAAGCGATCGCGCGCAGCATCCGTTCCGGCAACTGGGAAGACGTGTAACACCAATCGACACCAACAAGTCGACATAGATAAATCGGAGACAAGCATGAAGACTGAGGCAACGCTGGCATCGAGCGGGGCGATATCCGCCGCCACGACGCGCCGTTCACGGGCCCGTTTCGCGATTCTCGCGCTGCTGGCGATCGGTACCGTGATCAACTATCTGGACCGCACGGTGCTCGGCATTGCCGCGCCGACGCTGAGCAAGGATCTCGGGTTGTCGGCGGGCGTGATGGGCATCGTATTCTCGGCGTTTTCGTGGACGTATACGCTTTCGCAGATACCCGCGGGCCTGATGCTCGATCGACTCGGCGCGCGCAAGACTTATTTTCTGGCGGTCGCGAGCTGGTCGGCGTTCATTATCCTCAATGGGCTGTCGGGCGGCCTCGTGTCGTTGATGATCTACCGCCTTGGTCTGGGCGTGGCCGAGTCGCCGTGTTTCTCGGCGAATAGCCGCGTGGTTGGCCACTGGTTTCCGCAACGCGAGCGTGCGCGCGCAACCAGCATCTATCAGGTCGGGCAGTACGTGGGGCTCGCGGTGTTCAGTCCATTGCTGTTCTGGATCATCGAGGCGTTCGGCTGGCGCGCGATGTTCGTGATCGTCGGCGCGGTAGGGCTCGCGTTTGCGCTCGTCTGGTGGCTGCGCTATCACGAGCCGCACGAATCGCGCACGATGAACGACGCGGAGCGCGACTACATCGGCGCGGGCGGCGGCCTTGCGCAAGCGGCCGATGCGCAGCGGCCGTTCTCATGGCGCGACGTGCGCAGCCTGCTCGGACGTCGCGAGATCTGGGGCGCGGCGATCGGGCAATTCGCCGGTAATTCGACCGTGGTGTTCTTTCTGACGTGGTTTCCGACATATCTCGTGACCGAGCGCCATATGGCGTGGCTGAAGATCGGCTTCTTCGCGATCCTGCCGTTTCTGGGCGCGTCGGTCGGCGTGCTGTTCGGCGGGTGGCTATCCGATCGGCTGCTCAGAAGCACGGGACGCATCAACCTCGCGCGCAAGCTGCCGATCATCAGCGGTCTGCTGCTGTCGTCGAGCATCATCGCGGCGATCTACGTGAAGAGCGATGTCGCGGTGATCGCGGTGCTGTCGCTCGCGTTCTTCGGGCAGGGGATGGGCGGGCTCGGCTGGTCGATCATTCCCGATATCGCACCGAAGCGGCTGATGGGTCTGACCGGCGGCATCTTCAACTTCACGGCCAATATCGCCGGCATCGTCACGCCGATCGTGATCGGTGCGATCGTCGCGTTGACGGGCTCTTTCTACTGGGGGCTGATGTTCATCGGCGCGGTGGCGGTACTCGGCGCGGCGTCATACATTTTTATTCTCGGCGACATCAAACGCATCGAATTGCCCGAAGCGGACGGCGCAGGCAAGATAGCGTGAACGTCGCGCAAGCGGCGACTGTATGAATTAGCCAATCCATTCTTCGAGGGCAATCAGATGGCGCATTTCGACTATGCACGTGAGGACACCGGCAATCTCGTGCTGCTCGAGCATGTCAATCTCACGATACCGGACCAGCATCTTGCGACGGCGTTCTATGTCAGCGGGCTCGGGCTCACGCGCGATCCGTATCTGATGACGGGCGTGACCAATATGTGGATCAATGTCGGCCGTTCGCAGATTCATTTGCCGCATGGCGACGCGCAGCGTCTACGCGGACATGTCGGGCTGCTGGTGGGCGAGCGCGCGGCGCTGATCGACCGGCTGCGCGCGGTGCAACCATTGCTCGAAGCGAGCCATTTCGGCTGGACCGAGCGCGCCGATCGCGTCGAAGTGACCTGTCCGTGGGGCAATCGCTACGACTGTCTCGACCACGATGCGTGCGTGCCGGGAGACCGTTGGTCGGGCATCGACCTCGGCATCGCGTATGTGCAACTCGATGTGCCGGTGGGCAGCGCGGCGCCGATTGCGGCGTTCTACCGCGAGATTTTCAGTGCCTCCGTCGACGTGCGCGAGCGCAACGGTTCATTGCAGGCGGCGGTCGCGCTCGGCGGGCATCAGCAACTGATCTACGCGGAAACGCCCAAGGCAAGCGAGCCATACGATGGACATCACATCCAGATCTATGTCGCCGATTTCTCCGGACCTTATGCGCGTCTCGCCGAGCGCGGACTGACTTATGGCGAGGAGAAGCATCAGTACCGTTTCGCCGATATCGTCGATCTGAATAGCGGCACGTGTTGCTTCACGCTTGAACATGAAGTGCGCAGTTTGCGTCATCCGCTTTACGCGCGGCCGTTGGTGAATCGCCGCGCGGATGTGACGAACCGCAACTATCGGATGAACGGCGAGAAGTTTGGCGGCGTGTTTTGAACTTGGAGCGGCTAATGCCGCTGTTACAGCGCTTTTTCAAGGGCTGGAGAGAATGACGCTGGCATGCCGGCTACCTCGGTACGGTATTCGGCAAGCCAGCGTTCACGCTTGGTTGCCGCGGCGAGTACATTGCGCGCTTTCACATGACCGAAGCCGCGAATCTCGTCGGGCAGATTGGCGAGCTTCATTGCGGTAGCGAAGCGGGCAGCGTCCAGCGTCGCGCACAATTCGTCGATCAGCGCGAAGTACTGCTCGATCAACTCACGTTCATTGCGCCGTTCTTCGGTCTTGCCGAAGACGTCGAACGCAGTGCCGCGCAGGAACCTGAATTTTTGCAGCACGCGGAACATCGTCAGCGTCCATTGTCCGAATCGTTGCTTCTTCAACTGGCCGCGTTCGTCGTGTTTGGCGAACAGGGGCGGCGCGAGATGGAACACGAGTTTGTAATCGCGACCTGGTTCGCCTTCGAACTGTGCGCGCAACTTGTCCATATAGGCCGGATCCGCGTAGAGGCGGGCGACCTCATACTCGTCCTTGTAGGTCATCAGTTTCGCCAGATTGCGCGCGACCGCCACCGACAGGCGCGGTTTCGCGCCGTCCATGACCGCCATTTCCTTCGCACGCAGCCGCTCGATCGCTTCGACATAGCGCGCCGCGTAGCGCGAGTTCTGATACAGACTCAAGCGCTCGACATTGCACTCGACCAATCGATCCAGCGATTCCGGCATCTGTAATTCAATGGTCTGCTGCGTGCGAGCAGGGGCGGCATAAGCGTCCACTGCCGCTTCACCATGTTGCGCGACATAGCGGCCCCATGCGAACGCCAGGCGATTCTTTTCGACCGCGACGCCATTCAGTTCGATCGCGCGATCGAGACTGTCATAGCCGAGCGGCAGCCAGCCACGCTGCCACGCAAAGCCGAGCAACAGCGGATTCGCGTACAGCGTGTCGCCCAATAGCGCGACGGCGAGACGGTTCGCGTCGATAAAGTCGCAAGCATCGCCGATGCTCGCGCGCAGGTCCTGCTGGGTCTGATCGGCGGGAAAGTTCCAGTGCGGGTCGCGTACGAATTGCGCGGTCGGCGTGGCGCCGCTATTGATCGCCGCTTTCGTCATGCCGTGTTGCGTGCGCGCCAGTACTTCAGCGGACGCCGACACGATCGCGTCGCAGCCGATGATCAGGCGCGCTTCACCGGCGGCAATGCGCGTGGCGTGCAACTGCTCGGGTGTCGCGGCAATCTGCACATGACTGAGCACGGCGCCGCCTTTCTGCGCGAGTCCCGCCATATCGAGCACGGTGACGCCCTTGCTTTCGAGGTGCGCCGCCATGCCGAGCAGACCACCGATCGTCACGACGCCGGTTCCGCCGACACCCGTCACCAGTACGCCGTACGGTCTGGACAAAGGCGCAAGCGCGGGATGGGGAAGCGCCGCGAAATCGGGCAATGCGGCCGCGGCTGCCTGTTTAGCGGGCTTCTTCACCTGCGCGCCTTCGGCCGTGACGAAACTCGGGCAGAAGCCTTTCACGCACGAGAAATCTTTATTGCACGACGACTGATTGATCTTTCGCTTGGTGCCAAGCGGCGTTTGCAACGGCTCGACCGACAGGCAGTTCGATTGCACCGAGCAGTCGCCACACGCTTCGCACACCGCGTCGTTGATAAAGGCGCGCTTCGCCGGATCGGGATAGGTGCCGCGTTTGCGGCGGCGACGCTTTTCGGTTGCGCAGGTCTGGTCGTAGATCAGAATCGACGTGCCCGCCACGTCGCGCAACTCGCGCTGCAAGCGATCGAGTTCGTCGCGGTGATAAACCTTCACGCCATCGGGAAGACGAACTTTCGCGTCGTATTTCTCCGGCTCGTCGGTCACGATCAGCACGCGCTTTGCGCCTTCTGCCACAACCTGAAATGCGATCTGCGGGACGGTAAGCACGCCGTCCACCGGCTGGCCGCCGGTCATCGCGACCGCATCGTTGTACAGCACCTTGTAGGTGACGTTCGCGCCGGCCGCAATGGACGCGCGAATTGCGAGCAGACCCGAATGGAAATAGGTGCCGTCGCCGAGATTGACGAACACGTGGCGCTCATTCGTGAAATGCATCTGGCCGGTCCACGCGACACCTTCGCCGCCCATCTGGCTGAAGGTCTCCGTGTTGCGGTCCATCCACATCGACATATAGTGGCAACCGATGCCGGCCAGCGCGCGCGAGCCTTCCGGCACGCGCGTCGACGTATTGTGCGGGCAGCCCGAACAGAACCACGGTTGCCGCTCCGGCACCGAACGCGGCATTGCCGCCTCGCGCTCCTTAGCCTCGATCGTCGCGACGCGCGCATCGATGCGCGCGCGCAGATCAGCGGGCAGATCGAAGCGGGCGAGGCGTTTTGCAATCGCTTTGGCGATCAACGCGGGCGACAGTTCGTAATGCGCGGGCAGCAGCGTCTGACCACGCGGCACCGACCATTCGCCGCCTTCGTCGTCGCGCTGATCGAACTTGCCGAATACTTTGGGGCGCACATCGTCGCGCCAGTTATACAGTTCTTCTTTCAGTGCGTATTCGAGGATCTGGCGTTTTTCTTCGACGACCAGAATCTCGTCGAGGCCGGTCGCGAAGTCGCGAGCGTTTTGCGCATCGAGCGGCCATACGCAACCCACTTTCAGCACGCGCAGACCGATGCGCGCGCAAGTTTCGTCGTCGAGCGACAGATCGGCGAGTGCCTGACGCACGTCGAGATACGCCTTGCCCGCGGTCATGATGCCGAGCCGCGGATTGGGGCTGTCGATCACCACGCGGTTCAGCCGGTTCGCGCGAACGTAAGCGAGCGCCGCGTACCACTTGTGGTTGAGGAGCCGCGCCTCTTGCGCCAGCGGCGGATCGGGCCAACGGATATTGAGGCCGCCTTCAGGCATCTCGAAGTCGTCCGGCAGAACGATCTGCAAACGCTCAGGGTCGACATCGACCGATGCACTCGATTCGACCACGTCGGTCACGCATTTCATCGCGACCCATAGACCCGCGTAGCGGCTCATCGCCCAGCCGTGCAGACCGTAGTCGAGATACTCCTGCACGTTGGACGGATACAGCACCGGAATGCCGCTGGCGACGAACATGTGCTCGGATTGATGCGCGACCGACGACGACTTTGCCGCGTGGTCGTCGCCCGCCAGCACCAGCACGCCGCCGTGCGGATCGGTGCCGGCCGCATTCGCGTGCTTGAACACATCGCCGGTGCGATCGACGCCCGGCCCCTTGCCGTACCACATGCCGAATACGCCATCGACCTTTGCGCCCGGCCACAGATTGAGCTGCTGCGTGCCCCAGATGGACGTTGCCGCGAGGTCTTCATTCACGCCCGGCTGGAATACGACGTCATGTTCGTTCAGATGCCGTTTCGCTTTCCATAGGCTCTGATCGAGCGCGCCGAGCGGCGAGCCGCGATAGCCGGACACATAGCCCGCGGTGTTCAGGCCGGCGCGGCGGTCGCGCGCCTTCTGCAGCATCGGCAGCCGCACCAGCGCCTGCGTGCCGCTTAGATAGACGCGGCCTTTTTCGAGCGTGTAGCGGTCGTCGAGCGAGATGTTGGCAAGCGCATCGCGTTGCGGAGGCGTAAGCGGAGCGTTCATCGTGGAGTTTCCGGCAGCTTGATTGGAGCCGAGTATAGGAAGCGGAATTTCCAACGTAAAATCACGAATACCGAATCCAGCTATGCGAAAAACAGATGTCAAAAGACGTGACCCTGCGGCAGATGCGTTACTTCGTGGCGGCGGCCCAGAGCGGGCAGTTTTCGATGGCGGCAACGGTCGAGCATGTGTCGCAATCGGCGATCACCAATGCGGTGCTCGCGCTAGAGGAAACCCTGGGTACGCGGCTCTTCGAGCGCCTGCCGCAAGGTGTCACGTTGACACCGGACGGTCACGACTTTCTGAACCACGCGCGGCACATACTCGATTCGGTGCGCGACGCGGTCTACAAGGCGCCATTCCGCTCGCACGATCTGAAGGGGACCGTGCGCATCGCGGCGTCGTACACGGTGCTGGGTTATTTTCTGCCGGAGCTGATGGCGCGTTTTCGCGCGACGTATCCCGACGTCGAGATCGATCTGCATGATCTGGACCGCGCAGCGATCGAACAGGCGGTGCTCGCAGGCGACGTCGATCTCGGGGTCGTGCTGCTGTCGAACGTCGAGAATTTGAGGCGTTTTCGTCACCATGTGCTGATCCGCTCGCGCCGGCAGTTGTGGACTTCGCCGAGTCATCCGCTCGCGCAACTCAACGCGCCATCGCTCGCGGATATCGCCAGCTATCCGTACATTCTGATCACGGTGGACGAAGGCGAGCAGTCGACTTTGCGGTACTGGAAGCAAAACGATGTCGAGCCGAATATCGCATTTCGCACCAGTTCGATGGAAGCGTTGCGCGGGCTGGTTGCGCACGGCTTCGGCGTGACGATTCTGTCCGACATGGTGTTTCGACCGTGGTCGCTGGAAGGCAAGCGGATCGACGCACGGCCGATTCTCAACGCGATTCCGCACATGGACGCGGGCATGTTGTGGCGCAAGGGGGCGACGCTGGATACGCCGGCGGTGGCGTTTCAGCAGTTTTTGATGCATGCGTGCGGGAGTTGAACGAGTGGGGATGGAGGGCATTGTCAGTGTTGGCAATGACGATCCTGTCGTATCTGTTTTTCGCATACGTAATTCTTCGCGCGGAACGGGCAATTTCGGACTTGGGAGGCACGGAACCTCGACCAGCATCCGGTTGCTCCGTTCCGGTACGTTTTTTACTTACGTTTTGCCCTCAAGACTTGCCCGGACGTGCCGATATAGTCGGATAGGCAGATTTGCCACGCTGCCGTTGCTTTCAATAATCTGACGTCTACTTTGCAATTCCCGATCCATGTCGACTTCTATCAGCGGCACTAGCAGCGCCGGCTTGCTGGGCGCACTCCTTCCGTACAACGCGCCTGTCAATGCGGGACGAACCGCTCAGACGGGCAGCCTGTCGCTCGACGCGTTGACGGCTGATGCGACGAATCAGGCTATTCAGGCGGCAGCGAGCGTCAGCCAGCTCGCCCAGGCGTTCATGCAGGCCGCGCAGAGTGCAACCAGCGTCGATCCGACGACCGGGCAGCACGAGATGTCGACGAGCGCGAGCAGCCAGTTGAGCAATGCACTCGGTCAATTTCTCGTGCAGAGCGGCTTGAGCCAGCAGCAGGCCGATGCGGCCACGCAGGGCTTCATCGCTCAACTGGACAAGGGCGGCCCGGTCGATCTGCAGGCGAGTTCTTCGAGCGTCGCTTCGCTGGCCGCCGTCAGCTACAGTTCGCAGGCGATGTCCGCGTCGACTGTCGCGGTGGTTCAGCGTTCGGGCTCGGTTTCGATCGACTTCGATCCCGACACCGGCTCGGTGTCGATTACGGAACAACAGACCGCGTTGACGTCGGTCGCCACCGTCGCCAGTACGGGGGCGCAGAGCGGCGACGATTCGGCCGGGCAGGTTGGCGGGGCGGGTGGCGGCAATTCGTCCAATGACGCGAACGATCTGTTGGGCAGCGTGCTCGCGGGACTGTCGGAGCCGACGCTGCACGGCACGCAACAGGCCCTGGATCTGCTGAAGCAGATGACTGAGAATGCCCGGCAGCAGGACGGCGCAGATGCTGCGTCGGGTCAATCTGCTGGTACGCCATCTACGGCGACGATCGGATTTACGCAGCCGATGTCGGTGGCGTTTCACGATCTGAGCGGTCACGGCACGACGTTATTCAAGCGGCCGGATGGAAGTACTGGCGCGATGTCGTTCGAGCCGCTTCACGTGGAGGCTTGAGGGCGGGAGGCGGCTGGGGCGGGCGCCTTGTTGTTCATCACTGCCGGGTCCGTTTCTCTCTTGCTTGCGCGCTCGCGTGCCGCGGCTGTGCTGCGGCCGCGTGCCGTGACCCGGTGTACCTGTACCGTCGGCATTTTCTCTTTGTGCCAACGCGTTTGATCTTCTCCAATGCGCCGACGGCGCAAATAATCGCGTAACAGTCCAACACGCTGGCGAGCCCTTACGGCGAGCCATCTTCCGTGCGCTGCTCGCGCGCAGCGCGGCCCTGCCGCGCTCATTCGCCGGCTGACGGCCGCAATCTACAGCGCTTGCCGGATCGTTGATACCCGTAGACCGCACCATTCAGGCTGAACGCCGAACCGAAGGCGATTTGCGTCGCGCTTCGTGAGCACGCGCGGATACGTACACACGGACATAGCGCCCACGGCATTTCCTGCGCTGCCCGCTGCTCAACGCCTGCCAGGCACCGCGCTAAGCCCCAATCTTCAGGGTTAACTATGATTTTGGATATATTTAAACCTAAACTAGAATGCACTCCGGCATGACGCTAGCCGTCGTGCGCCCTACGAAGACTACGTAAAAGGACGGTCATGGCCGAGCGGTCGTTTGTCGAGGAAGTGAAGAAGCTGCGTCTGGGCGCGGGCGAAGTATTCAGCGGCGAGGGCATTCTTGCGGTGACCAAGGCGCTGCTGGAAGCAGGCGTCGCCTATGTCGCCGGCTATCAGGGCGCGCCGATTTCTCATCTGATGGACGTGCTGGCCGATGCCCAGGACATCCTGAGCGACCACGGCATCCGCTTCGAAAACAGCGCGAGCGAGGCAACCGCTGCCGCATCGCTCGCCGCGTCGGTCAACTATCCGCTGCGTGGCGCCGTGACGTTCAAGGCGACGGTGGGCACCAATGTCGCGTCCGATGCGCTTGCCAATCTGGCGTCGGGCGGCGTGACCGGAGGCGCGCTGATCATCGTCGGCGAAGACTACGGCGAGGGCTCGTCGATCATGCAGGAGCGCAGCCACGCGTTCGCGATGAAGTCGCAAATCTGGTTGCTCGATCCACGACCGAATCTGCCGTGTATCGTGCAGGCGGTGAAGGACGGCTTCGATCTGTCCGAGGCGAGCAATACGCCGGTCATGCTGCAATTGCGGATTCGCGCGTGCCACGTGCATGGCCAGTTCGTCGCGTCCGACAACCGGCGCTCCGCATTCACGATCAGGGACGCGCTCGAAACGCCTGCCCGCGATGTCGACCGGATCGTCTTGCCGCCCGCGAGTTTTCTGCATGAGCGCGAGAAGATTCATGAGCGCTGGCCGGCCGCGGTGAAGTTCATCGAGTCGCGGCAGCTCAACGAGTTCTTTGCGGCCGATACGCGCGACATCGGTATCGCCGTGCAGGGCGGCAGCTATAACACCGTGCTGCGCGCGCTCGAACGGCTGGGTCTCGCCGACGTCTATGGCGAATCGCAGATTCCGCTATACGTGATGAACGTCGCGTATCCGCTTATCGACTCCGAATGGGAGCGCTTTTGCGCGGGCAAGCGCGCGGTCCTCGTGATCGAGGAGGGGCAACCGAATTTCGTCGAGCAGAATGCGGGCTCGATTCTGCGTCAGCGTGGTGTGAACGTCGCGCTGCATGGCAAGGACATGTTGCCGCTTGCGGGCGAGTACAACACGGCGACCGTGCTGAAGGGTCTGCGTTCGTTTCTCGAGCAGTACGGCGTGCTCGAGCGAAAACCGGCGCCGCGCAAGGTGATTCCGGTACAGGCCGTGTCGACCGCGCCCGCTGTCGCCGCGCCTGAAGCATCTTCAGCGTCTGCAGCGCCTGCAGTCGCCAGCGAGGATTTGCGCGCACTCGACGACAACGTGCACGTACGTCCACCGGGTTTCTGCACCGGTTGTCCGGAGCGGCCGATTTTCACGGCGATGAAACTGCTGGAGCGCGAAATCGGCCCACACCACATTAGTGCCGATATTGGCTGTCACCTGTTCTCGATTCTGCCGCCGTTCAATCTCGGCGCGACGACGATGGGCTATGGCCTCGGCGGTGCGAGCGCCGCCGCGCTCAATGCGCCCGCCAGCAAGCGCGCGATCTCGATGATGGGCGATGGTGGTTTCTGGCACAACGGTCTGACGAGCGGCATTGCCAACGCGGTGTTCAACAAGAGCGACAACCTGACCGTGGTGGTCGACAACAGCTATACGTCGGCGACCGGAGGACAGGACATCCTGTCGTCGACCGCGCTCAATCCGACTCGCAGCACGGGCCACGAGATCGAGCAGGCGGTGCGTGGCGTCGGCGTGAAATGGGTCAAAACGGTGCGTCGCACTTACGACCTGAAGACCATGAAGGCGACACTCAAGGAGGCGCTGACGACCACGACGAAAGGCCCCAAGGTACTGATCGCGCAAAGCGAATGCATGCTCAACAAACAACGCCGCGAAAAGCCGAAGCAGCGCAAGGCGATTGCCGCGGGTGAACGGGTGGTGCGCGAACGGTTCGGCGTCGATGCCGATACGTGCACGGGCGACCATTCCTGCATCCGCCTGTCCGGTTGTCCGTCGCTGTCGATCAAACCGAACCCCGACCCGTTGCGCACCGATCCGGTGGCGAGCGTGCTCGATAGCTGCGTCGGCTGCGGGCTGTGTGGCGAGGTCTCGCATGCGGCGGTGCTGTGTCCGTCGTTCTATCGCGCGCAGATCGTCAACAACCCGACGCGCGCGGACCGGATCCGGCAGCGGCTACGCGACATCGTGATCGGCTGGCTGCAGCGCCGCTCCGCGCAACGCCGTGCACGCTACGCGTTCTGATCAGGGGGAATCACACGATGCAACCACAACCATTCAAGATCGCCATTCTCGCGATGGGCGGCGAGGGCGGCGGCGTGCTGGCCGACTGGATCGTCGATCTCGGCGAGCACAACGGCTATTACGCGCAGACCACGTCGGTGCCCGGCGTTGCGCAGCGCACCGGCGCAACCATCTATTACGTCGAGCTGTTTCCGCGTGACGCCGAGGAAAGCCGCCCGCCGGTACTCGCATTGATGCCGCTGCCCGGCGATGTCGACGTGGTGCTCGCATCCGAGCTGATGGAGGCGGGGCGCGCGGTGCAGCGCGGGCTCGTGACGCCCGATCGGACCACGCTCGTTGCGTCCACACATCGCGTTTATTCGATGACCGAAAAAATCGCGATGGGCGACGGCCGCGTCGATAGCGACGCGTTGATCGCACACGCGGCCAACGCCGCGAAACGCTTCGTGCGTTTCGATATGGCCGAGGCCGCGCAGGCGAGCGGTAGCGTGATCAGCGCGGTGCTGTTCGGCGCGTTGGCCGCCACCGGTGTGCTGCCGTTCAGCCGTCAGCAGTTCGAGGCGACGATCGAGCGCGGTGGGGTGGGCGTAAAGCCGAGCCTGCGCGCGTTCGGTCTTGCCCGCGATCGCGCGGTGGCGGACGAAGCAGCGGACAATCCGGCGCACACCGCGAAGACGATGCGCGATAGCCAGCCGGCGCCGCGTGATGCCGCGGTAGCGCGGCTTGTCGAGCGCGTACGCGAGCAGTTCGCGTCGGTGCTCCAGCCGGTTGTGCTCGAAGGCGTGCGTCGCCTGATCGACTATCAGGATCCGCGCTATGCCAACGAGTATCTGAACCGTCTCGTCGAACTGCGTGCCGCATTGCCCGAAAAAGAGACCACGCTGCTGCGTGAGAGCGCGCGTTATCTCGCGTTATGGATGTCTTACGAGGACACGATTCGTGTCGCCGATCTGAAGACGCGCGGCAGCCGTTTCGAACGTGTGCGTAGCGAGGTGAATGCGCAGGCGGACCAGTTGCTGGCGATCAACGAGTTCATGCATCCGCGGCTGGAGGAAATCTGCGAGACGCTGCCGGCCGGGCTTGGACGCTGGCTCGCGCGGCCGCACTGGATTCATCGGCTCGTGCGGCGCTTCACGCAGTCGGGGCGCGTCGTCAAAACGAGTTCAGTGCGCGGCTATCTGATGCTTCATGCGGTCGCGAGTTTGCGCGGCATGCGCCGGCGTACGTTGCGCTATGAACTGGAGACCGCGCGCATTGATGCGTGGCTGGCGCAGATCGTCGAGACCGCGAAGCTCAATCCCGATCTTGCGACCGAAGTCGCGCAATGTCAGCGGCTCGTGAAGGGCTATAGCGATACACACGCACGCGGCCTGAAGAACTATCAGACGTTGATGACTGCCGTGCGCAAGGGCGGCGCGCGGCTCGCGCCGGCGACATTGCGCGAGTTGCGCGACGCGGCGTTGGCGGATGAGCACGGGCATAAGCTGAACGCAGCGTTGGTTCGTCACGCATTGGCCTGAGTCGCGCAGCGAGCGCGAACGCGAATGAAGCAGGAAAGAATGGAGTACAGGAGGGATACGAATGGAGCAAGCGGTATGACTGATCACACGTTCAAATGCAAACACAAGATTCACTTTTCCGAATGCGATCCCGCGGGCATCGTGTTTTATCCGCAGTATTTCGTGCTGTTCAATGATCTGATCGAGTCGTGGTTCGACACGCTGTTGCCGGAGGGTTATCACGGCGTGATTGGTCCGCGGCGCGTGGGCTTGCCGACGGTTCATCTGGACGTGGACTTCAAGGCAGTCAGCAGGATGGGCGACGAGGTGTGGCTGTCGATCGACGTCGAGCGGATAGGACAGAAGTCGATCACGCTCGTATGGTCATGCACTGGTGCGGATGGCGTCGTGCGTATGGCGGCGCGTCAGACCATCGTGACCACGTCGCTCGACACGCATCAATCGATTGCGATTCCAGACGATATTCGAGTTGCGATCGAGCGCGCGGTCGCGGTCGCACATGGCGGCTGAGCGCTGCATAAGCGGCGCAGAGACTGCGGAAACCAGATGGATCGAGTCAGGTAGCGGGGCGATGCAGATCGATGAGCAGCCGCAGCGTCGCCTTCAGTTCTTCGGCTTTTTCCTTGCCGAGCGCGGCAAGCACGCGGTCTTCATGTGCCTTCGCCTGCTTGATGAGTGCCGACACGAGCTTCTGTCCTTGCGGCGTAATGCGCACCAGCGTAACGCGCCGGTCGGTCTCGTGCGGAATGCGCTTGACGTGGCCCTGGGCCTCCATGCGATCGAGCAGACGTGTGACGGTGGGCTGCTTGGTCACGGAGACCTGCGCAAGGTGGCCGATGCTCACGGCCTTGCCGTCCGACAGCGTGGACAGCACACGCCAGTCGGACACCTCGAAGCCGGCTGCCTGAACGATCACGTGAAACTCGCTCGAGATCAACTGACTGACCTGGGCGAGCAATGCGGGGGTGTAGCTATCGGCAAAACCGGTGACGGGCGATTGACTCATACCTGGAAAACACCTGCGATCGAATAGGGCTGCGTGTAGTGAATCGGAAACATACCACGGTCGCGACCCTTGTCTGTCATAGGCACAGGACGAACGGGGTTAACCATGATTATGGATTTATTTATATCTAAAGATAATCGGCGGCGGACACGATAACTCGCGCGGCGCGCCTATCAACCTTGAACCAGCAACGGAGCACAACATGACGAGCAGTCTGGAGCAACTGACCATCGATCTGGCGAGCGGCCGCGTACGTGTCGTGGACCTGACGCAAACCCTGTCGCCGGAATTTCCGGCGCTGCAACTGCCGCCTCAATTCGGCCAGGTGTGGGCGTTCAAAATGGAGAAGATTTCCCAGTACGACGAACAAGGGCCGGGCTGGTACTGGAACAACTTTTCGTGCGGCGAGCACACCGGCACGCACTTCGATGCTCCCGTGCACTGGGTAACGGGCAAGGACCACGCACAGAATTCCGTCGATACGATCGACGTGAAGAACTTCATTGCACCGGCGGTGGTGATCGACGCGAGTGAGGAAGTCAGCGCGGATCCGGACTGGTTGCTGACCGTTGCCTTCCTCGAAGCATGGGAAACGAAGCATGGCCGCATTCCGGCCGGCGCATGGGTGCTGCTGCGCTCGGACTGGTCCAAACGTACCGATCCCGTGGCATTCCTGAATCTGCGCGAGGATGGCGCGCACACGCCGGGGCCGACGCAGCAGGCGGTCGAATGGTTGATTCACGAGCGCAATGTGCATGGTTTCGGCGTCGAAACCATCAATACCGATGCGGGACAGTCCTATAGTTGGCCCGTACCGTATCCGTGCCATACGCTGATGCACGGCTCGAATCGCTATGGCCTGCAATGCCTGAAAAATCTGGATCAGTTGCCCACTACGGGCGCGGTCATCGTGTCGGCACCGCTGAAGATTCAGGCCGGCTCGGGTAGTCCGTTGCGCGTGATGGCACTCGTGCAGCAATAAACACGTTGCCCTACACGCTGCGCAGTACATCGGGTTAGTTGGAAATCTGGATGTACCGCGTGGTGAACTGGTTGCACGCGCATTAACTCAGAAAAAATAGACTGCAAATAGCCTCTTGGGACATTGATCCTGACGGGGCTTCTCGAACTACATCTTAAGGTTTCCATCAGCTTCTATCGGTACGATCGGTGACGCTCGAATATCGCCTTTGCGAGACTTGCGTACAGGCGCCCTGATTCCGTTCTGATGATGTGTTGATTCGTGAGCTCCGAATTTTCTGATTCCTGGTCTGAATGGCTGCTACATCGCAGGCATGGTGGCGACGCGGAGTTCGAACGGAGCGTGCGTTCCAATATCACGCGAGATGCGGACCGTGTGCTCGACGGCGCTCGTCTTGAACCCGGTATGACGCTTGCCGATATAGGAACGGGCGATGGCCTGGTTGCGTTTCGCGCGATCGAGCGCATCGGCGCGTCGTTGAATGTGTTGATGACCGATATATCCGTTCCTCTGCTTGAATATGTGCAAGCAGAGGCTTCGCAGCGGGGTATTCTCGCGCAATGCAAATTCCTGCACGGATCGGCAGACGTACTGAACGACATCGATGACGATGCGGTCAATGCTGTGACGACTCGCTCGGTACTCGCGTATGTCGAGGATAAACCCGCTGCGTTACGCGAGTTTCATAGGATTCTGCGACCTGGCGGCCGTCTGTCGATCGGCGAACCCGTGATGCGCGACGACGCGCTCGAAGTGTGCGCGCTAAAGAAGCTGGTCAGTGCTCAGCCCGTTGACAGCGATCCCTTTTTCTCGATGCTGCTGCGATGGCGTTCCGCGCAATTCCCGGATACCGAGGACGAGATGCGCGCGCTGCCATTGACCAACTATGGTGAGCGCGACCTCGTGCGCTACGCGCTGGATGCCGGCTTTTCCGAGATCCATCTCGAGTTTCATATCGATGTGTTGACTGAGGACATCCCTACATGGGAAGTGTTCCTGAACAATTCTCCCCATCCGTTGGCTCCATCGCTTGATTACGTTCTCAAGACGCGATTCACGCCTGACGAGCGTGAATTTTTTGAACCGAAGTTGCGATCGCTATTCGAGAAAGGCGGTCGTTTCGGTGCATCCAGAATGGCCTGGATGACCGCTACAAAACCAGAAACTTAAATTCTTAAGAATTTCTTATGAAATGGGATTTTCAGAAAAAATATAGTCCTAAAGAATATGATCGACGTACCCGTTAAGCGTGATGCCGTCATATGGCGGCATCACTCAAGGAGAAGGCATCATGTCGATACAAGCAGTTCATGGTCAGCAGAATAGTCCCGTTGCGATGGGTGTGAGCACGCAGGCGCAACAGGCCGCGGGTCAGACACAACAGGCGTCGTCTTCGACGACCGGCAGTACTGCATCGTCTTCGCAGCCGGCTGCGCCGCAACCTTCGTACACGGTCAAGATTAGTGCCGCCGCACAAGCTTTGCTTGCTGCACGCGCCGAAGCAAATGAAACTTCGGTACAGACGGCGAAAGAAGCCGCGCATGGTGACCAACAAGCTGCTCGTCTGCTCGCGAAGGAGCAGGCTCGAAAGGCTGGCGGCGTGGCGTAACGCGAGCCGCGTAAATCAGCTGGTTGCTGAAGTGGTGGTTTGACGCGCAATGGTTGCAATTAGAGTGGCCATTGCGCGTGGTGTGGAGGGTGGCTTCAGATCGCGAAAGCCACCTCAGCCTGGGTCGTGATGATCACGGAGATGGGCTCCAACTCACGCGCAGCGCGGCGCTCGAAGTTGGCGCGATACCCGCGAATCGCGCGTGGGTTTCGTTTATGGTGATCCGATAGAACTGCAGGCAGATTACTTTGCTGCTGGTCTGTCAATGCCGTCGTCGCCTTTTGCAAAAGAGGCCGGTCAATACTCGGACGGCCTGAGCGCGATTGAGAACCTGGCCGAAGTTTGCAAAACCTCCCTCACCGCATCGACCATCCGCTCTGCAGATGCAACGGACGCCGCAATCTTCACCAGAGCCGGTGCGGCTCGGCGAAGCGTTTGACAAATATCGTCAGCAAGCTCACCAATGCCAGACGCTACGTTCCAGTCAACGCATCCGCCTCGTCGATTCGGGTCTTCAGCAAGTCGATGAATGCGCGGACGTGTGGCGGCAGGTTGCGCTCCGAAAGCGTTTGAATCTGCAGATTGCGTGACTGAAATTCTGCGTTTTGAATTAGCCTGGCCACCAGAGCGTCACTTACTGGTTGCGAGAAGAACGACATCCGGTCGGCTAATGGATGCGTGCTGGACATCACGGCATAAACCGGCGATCGCCATGAATGCCTGACCGCCACTCCGCGAGCATGCTCCACCGTGAAATTCACCGCGATATCGACCTCGCCGTCCGCAATACGCCGGGCGGCTTCCGACGGGCGAACGACGTACATGATGAAACGGGTTTGCTTATGATGGCGCCGGAATTCAGCCATCGCTTCCGGCAGAAAAATCTGCGCGAGACTTTCCGAAGCCGCAATACGAATCTCATTGAGACATGGACCACGCAGCGCGGCGATCTGATTCAACACCGCCTCGGACTCCAGTACCGTCCGGCGTGCATGCGCCTGCAGCAGCTGGCCAGCCGGGGTCAGTCGCATACCGTGCGAGGCGCGCTCAAATAGCTGCGTTCCGACTTCAGCCTCCAATGCTGAAATCTTCCGGCTGATAGCTGAGATGGTGACGTGAATCTCTCCAGATGCACCACTCAGGCTGCCGGTTTGCGCCACCGCCAAAAAATACCTAAGTGCAGTTCCGTGCATAAGGATGTCGCGTGCGGAGGTTTTTCCAAAAAGGCAAACCCCTTGGCAATTTGAGCAATTGCCCCCGCGGATTAGCATCTGATAAGATTTTTTTACCAACTTTCATGCTGAAGTGACTGCGCTATCCACTGGATGTGATCCTGTTGTGCGTGCGGTGGTACGTGGCACACCTGCTTGGCCTGCGAAGCCTCGAAAAAATGACGGCAGAACGCGATTTCGAAATCGGGCGGGACGGTGTGCCCGATATTGTGACGATCGACATAGGCGGTGCCAATCTCGCCGCGCTCGAATCGATCAATGCCGATCGTGAGGCGCCCATCAAGATTCGCCAATGTAAGTAACTCAACAACGTCGTCGAGCAGGACTCTCGGGCGATCAAACGACGTACCCGGCCCGTGCGGGGCTTCAAGAATCTTCGCTGTGCCCGGATCTTTCTGGCCGGGATTGAACTTATGCACATGATCGCGAAAGGACAGATGAAGTGTGCTCGAGGAACCCATCCGCCTGCTGCCAATCAATTCTGCCATTTCATAACCTAAGCAATACTTTTCATATCGATCTGTGTCCTTACCGTGACAAAGCCATTTTTTGAGGAAACAGTGAGTATGAATTTCTGGCAATTGACGGTGAAAGCAAAACTCACCGCGGGTTTTGGTCTGATTGCAGCGATGGTCGTGGTGCTATCGGGCCTGTCGCTGAAGTCGCTGGGCGATGCGAATGACCGGTTCGCGAACTATGTCGACGGCATCAATGCACGTGCCGATATGGCGGCGCAGATTCGCACGGCCGAGGACCGACGCGCCATCGCGGCGCGCAATCTGGTGCTGGTCACAAAGCCGTCCGACATCGAACTCGAAAAGGCGGCCGTCACGCTGGCAAATGCGGATGTTCAGGCCCGGATGAAACAGCTCAACGACATGGTGGCCGATGCATCCGACGTGACCCCGCAGGCCCGGGAGATGATCGCCGAGATCGGCCGTATCGAGCGGATATATGCGCCGATCGCCCTGGCGATTGTCGATGCGGCGCTCAATAACCGGCACGATGAGGCCATCGTGATGCTTGATGACAAATGTCGTCCCGTGTTACAGCAACTCGTCAAGGCCACGGATGATTACGCGCGGTACACCCACATCCGTGCTACCGAACTCGTCAGGAAAGCCGATGAACGCTACAACAGCCAGCGCAACCTGCTGATCGCGATTTGCCTCGCGGCGCTGGCCACCGCAGTGGTCTCGGGTGTGCAGATCACACGCGGGCTGCTCATTACGCTGGGTGCCGAACCGGCTGCGCTCAGCGAAGCCGCACGGCGCGTTGCCGGCGGCGATCTAAGTCCCGTGCAGGGCGCCGGGCAGGCCCCGCGAGGCAGCGTGCTGGCATCCATGGGCGAGATGCAGGCCAGTCTCGTGCGACTGATCGGACAGGTACGGTTGTCCGCGGACAACATCGCGACCGGATCGAACCAGATCGCTGCGGGCAACGCTGACCTTTCATCGCGCACCGAGCAGCAGGCGGCTTCGTTGCAGGAAACGGCGGCGAGCATGGAAGAGCTGACTTCGACGGTGAAACAGAACGCCGAGAATGCGCAGCAGGCAAGCTCGCTGGCCGCCAATGCGTCGGACGTGTCGCAGCGGGGTAGCGCTGTGGTAGGGCAGGTTGTCGTTACCATGGGTGCGATCAGCCAGAGTTCAACGAGGATCGCGGACATCATCGGGATCATCGAGGGGATTGCGTTCCAGACGAATATCCTCGCGCTGAACGCGGCGGTCGAGGCGGCCCGCGCGGGCGAGCGGGGCCAGGGTTTTGCGGTGGTCGCAAATGAAGTGCGCAATCTCGCGCAGCGCTCATCCGGCGCGGCCAAGGAAATCAGGGAACTCATTACCGCATCGGTCCAGAAAATCCACGACGGCTCGGCGCTGGCTGCCGATGCCGGCAAGACCATGGGTGAGGTCGCCCAGGCGATCGGACGCGTGACCGACATCATGAGCGAAATCGCTGCGGCTTCCCAGGAGCAGAGCCGGGACATTGAGCAGGTCAACGTGGCAATCACGCAGATGGATGAGGTGACGCAACAGAACGCCTTGCTGGTCGAGGAAGCGGCGACAGCCTCGCGCTCGCTCGAAGATCAGGGGCAGCAGTTGACCCTGGCGGTGTCCTTTTTCCGTGTAGCGCAGGCTATCGATGTACCGGTGAGTACGTTCCGCAACTTGGGGCAGGGACGGCCGGACTCGGCGAAGGCATTGAGCTACAGGTGATCAAACCCGACGAGACGAAAAGGAGGGCGTTCTGCTCCCCCGGCGCTGGGTGGTCGAGCGCAGCTTTGGCTGGCTCAACCGTTTCAGGCGTCTCGCGCGTGACTATGAACGGCTTCCCGAAACTCTTGCTGGGATTCATTTGGTCGTCTTCGCAATGCTCATGCTTGTCCATGCCGTGCCAGTACTTCAAAGTGCCTAGCACGCTCTTGGTAGCTAAAAATTGATGAAACGTTTTTATTGCATGTAGGGAGTACACGCGCCCGAATACGAAAAGAATAAATTCTTCGGGACGATGTCCGCACTGGATTGCCACCTCGGAGTAAGTCCGATCTGCTCGATGAATTGATTGACGACGAGTTCGAGGGACCTGCTCGGCAGGCGTGGCCGGGCGGTATTCATACGGCAACTATCGATAGTGAGCGGCAATTCACATCGGCCGGCTTCGCAAACAGAACTCGTAGCGCGGATGCCAGCGAAGACACCGAATAAGGATTTGGTGATCAAAAGGAGCGTGCATCGAACAACTCGTTCAGACTCTTCGTCTTACTTTCGCCGATCATCAGTTCGTTCAGCCCGACGACTCTCGTCATTCATTGTTCCAATTTGCACCTAGGTCGGTGAGATCTACTTCCTCGTCCCAGAAGAACAATTTCGCTTGTCGATATCGCGCCATTCTCATTTGAATGCCGGAGATGACTGGCATTAGTTATACAGATTGCATAATTCGTGAGACTTGCTTCTATGCATTACGAGTACTCAAGTCAAAGTCCCGATCGGCGTCAAATCCGCACGCCATAAGCACTTGCAGGGAATGAATAAAGAGATTCATATTTTCGTTGGAAGAATGTTTCTAAAAAGTTACTAAAGATTCTCCCGATCTCGCCGACATTCCTGAAACGGACTACGGATGCCTGATTCGATGTACAGGCTTCGAAAATAGATCAAACAACAAAAGCCTGTGAATCGCGTGGAATCGTTGCATGGAAGACCGATACTATTCCCGTCTCTCAAGATATGGGGGAGGGCGCATTGCGTATGGCGTTGCCTGCTTATTAGCCTGTCTGAATATTGCTGTGCCGGTTACCGTTCAGGCGGCAGGCATTGCCGCGGATGGTAGTACGGCGACTACTGTGTCGACGGCTGCGAATGGCCATCAAACGGTCAACATCGCTCCGACCTTTGCCGGCGTATCGAATAATCGCTACAGCAGTTTCAGCGTCGGCGCGGCTGGAGCTTCGCTGAACAACGTCGGCATCAACGCGCGCACCATCGTCAATCAGGTCACCAGTACCGCTCCCAGTGTGATCAGCGGTCAGATCGACGTGCTCGGGTCGCGTGCGAACGTGATACTGGCGAATCCCAACGGCATCACGATTAACGGCGGTTCATTCGTCAACACGGGCCGTGTCGCGCTAACCACCGGACAGGTCAGCTTCAAGGACACCGTCCCGGTGGCCGGTCTTCCCGAGCGGGACATCGTGCTCGACACGAGCACCGGCACCATCGTCGTCGGTCCGCAGGGACTGGTGAGTGCACTGATCGGGCTCGATATGATCGCCAAAAATGTGCAGATCAATGGGCCACTCACCAATACTTTTACGTCGCAGACGGCCAATGCTCGCATCGTGGCCGGCAACAGCAACCTCACGCTGAACACGGCGGTTTCTCCGGGCGACAACAGCAACGACTGGCTGACGCTGAGTCAGACGACAAGTCCCGCAATAGCCAGTTCATTCGCGATCGACATCACCGCGGCCGGCAGCCTGTCCAGCGGTCGGGTCCAACTGATCGTCACCGACAAAGGTCCGGGCGTGCGCAGCGCCGGGCCGATGAACGCGACGCTCGGCGATTTCACGCTGTCGTCGAACGGCTCGGTGCAGTTCTCGAATACGACGCTCACGGCGCAGAACAATCTCGACTTGCAGGCGAAGGACAGCGTTGCCTTATCGGACACGGCTCTGAAGGCGAGTGGTGGTTCGGCGACGCTAAATGCGACCGGCGCCGTCAGCCTGACGGGGAGCAGCATACTCGCCAACACCGGTATCGACGTAAGCGGGGCGGGTATTGCGCTCACGCAGGACGCCGCGGCTCAATCAGTGATCGGCTCAGGCACCAGCGGCGTGGTGCTCACCAGCATCGGCGACATCACGAGCATCGGTTCGCTGATCCAGGGTCAGCAGAAAAACACGCTGGATACGGCATCGCTCGGCGCGGTTACGCTCAATGCGACGGGCAATGTGTTGAACCAGTCGACACCGGATGGCCAACTCGCGGTGATGTTCGGCGTGGACGGCGATCTCTCGGTGACTGCCGGCGGTTCGGTGACCAACCAGAATGCCCGGATGCTGTCGAACAAGGCGCTGACAATAACCGCGGGCGGTGACGTCAACAACATCGTCGATCATTCGGATGGGACTAACGGCGGCGCACCGGTTAGCTATTCGGACCGCAGTTGGCGACTGCTCTTCGTCGAGCACCGCGAAAGCGGCTTTGATGTCGACTACGGGGCGATTGCAGATCCATCGAAGCTGTCCTACATCACCGCTGACGACGGCAACCTGACCCTCTCCGGCCAGAACGTCACTAATGTCGGTGGCTCGATCCTCGCGAACAACGGCTCGATTGCAATCGTCGCGCGCGACGCGTTGCTGACACAGGCAGTGTTCACCGGCCAGGCATCGTACCGCGAGTCCTGCTTCATCTTTTGCAGTTCCACTTCGTCGAGCACGGTACAGGCGTTCGGCGGCGTGATCGAAGCTGCGCAAGACATCACGCTGAACGCGGGTTCACAGATCACCAATACGGGCGGTACGGTGCTTGCGGTCAACGCGCTGACAGTTGATGCACCCAAAACGCTTGCACAAGCGGTGCCCGGATATAGCGCGATCAATAGCTCGCACGATCTTAAAGCGTGGTTCGGCAATTCATGGTCGGCGATTTTTGCCACCGATACGGGCGGCCTTTTCAGCGCCGGCACGGGTCAGGTCAAGCTCACGGGCGAGGCGGATATCGATGGCGGTGCGTTCGAGGCGCCCGACGGCATTAACGCCGCAGGTGGCGTAAACACGATCCGCACACCGTATCGCGCGCCGGTCACGATTGGCAATCACAACCATCTCGGGCTCGTGTCGTGGCTCGGGTTATGAGTCGCTCTATTTTCCGCCTCGCGCGTTGCATGCTCGCATTAGTCGCTGGTGTCACCGCGGTGCACGGATTCGCGCAAACGCCACCAGGTTTGCCGAACGCCGCCGCGCTGGGCAGTGTGCCCACGCGCGTCGAACAGGACCCGGCTCAACGGCTGTTGCAGGAGCGACGCGACCGCCAGCGGCGCGACGAGATTCAGCAGTCGCCTGCCGAGATCGAAGTTGCGCAGCCGACCGTAGTCAATCTGCCCGAGGGCGCCGACGTCGAGACGTTGCCCGATGTCGAGCCAATGTTCAGGATCGACCACATCGAATTCACCGGCGACACCGTGCTTGGCGCGGCTGAACTTGACCGGATCGCTGCGCCCTTCATCGGCAGGATGCTTGGCCGTAACCGCATCAATCTGCTGCTGCGCCGCGTGACCGAAGCATTCATCGCAAGAGGCTATATCACGACTCGAGCCTATCTTGGCGCGCAGAATCTCGCATCGGGCACGCTGAAAATCAATATTGTCGATGGCAAGGTGTCGGCCTTTACTTTGAACGGCCATCCTCTGCGTCCGCGCGATCCCAACGAGCCGTGGTACACGACGCATGGTGGCGGTCTATTGACCGATGCAGGGACCGCGTGGGCGTTCGGCGACAGCCGCGGCGACGTATTGCGACTGCCGGATCTCGAGCAGGGCGTCGACCAGATCAACCGCTTGCGCCGCAACCAGGCCGAGATCCAGATTTTGCCGGGAGAGACACCCGGTGATTCGGTGGTGGCCGTGACCAACCATTATGGCGATCGCGTTTTCTACGACCTCGGCATCGACAACTATGGCAGTTCGCAAACCGGCACGCTGCGCTACCGGGCGGGCGTTGAAGCAGACAACCTGATCGGCTTGCAGGAGTCGCTGTCGTTCAATTTTGTCGGCACTCAGGACAGCAACGCGGTGCTGTTTTCCGCCGCCGTCCCATATGGTTATCAGACCTTCAGCTATACGACATCGCTATCCGAATTCCAGCAGATCATCAGCGACGTCGCATTGCTGCAAGGCCGCACGTTCAGCCAGATTCTCGGTTGGAACGATGTGCTGACCCGCTCGCGCACCGGACGCACCAGCGTTGACGTGACGCTGACCAAAATGCGCACTGAGCGTTCGGTGAATGGCATTGATCTGATGCCGCAGGATCTCACGGTGCTACGTGTTGCGCTGAATGGCCTGCGCCGGTTCGTCGCGCACGATCAGGCGGCAGCCGCGACGTGGGACGTCGGCGTTTCGGAAGGTTTGCCGTGGCTATCCGCCAGTCACGACGCCACCGACATCGACGAGTCCGATGCGCACAGTCAGTTCACCAAATTCGATGCGACTGCCACGTTGCAGGTCGCACTCGGTAGCCTGGCCGGTACGCAGTGGACCTATCGCGGCACACTGCACGGCCAGTACAGCGGCACGGCGATGTTCAGCAACGAGCAGATCTTCCTGGGCGGTATGGATTCGGTGCGTGGTTTCACTGAAGGCGGCATCGCCGGCGATAGTGGTTTTTATCTGCGCAATGAAGCCGCGTGGGAGAACGTGCCGCCGTGGCATGACGTACATCTGGAGCCATACGCATTCATCGATGGCGGCAAATCGCATCTGGTCGCTCAGGGTGGCTGGCCGACGCTTATGGGTACCGGCGTCGGAGCGCGCATGCAATGGCGCCACAACACGCAGACCGTCACGAGCGAGGTGCTGCTCGGACAGGCCTTGCTTCAACCGGCCGCACTAGGAAAAAAAGCCGCGGTGCTGCTCGCCACACTCAACTGGTCACTTTGAAGAGGTTTCTATGAAACACAGTCCGCTCGTCGTCAGGGTTCGCAACGCCGCGCTGATCATCGCGCTCGGTCTTGCCGCCGGTATGCCATGTGCTGCTCATGCGGCCACCAAGCCCAGCACGAAACCCGCCATTGACAAGAGCGTGGATGCCGTCGCTGGTCCACTGCCGGCCAATGCCGTGGCACGCGTCAACAACGTCGTGATCACGCAGGAACAACTCGATCAGGCGGTCCGTGCGCTGAATGCTCCCGACACGCCGGCATTGCGTACGGCGGTGAAGAATCAGCTGATTGCGCGCGAACTGTTTTATCAGGCCGCCGAGAAGCAGCACTACGAATCGCGTCCGCAAGTTGTGGCCGCTGTCGAGCAGGCGAAGACGGCCGCGATGACCGCCGCGTATTTGCGCGACGAGGTCAAGCCGGCGCAGGTCACCGATGCCGACGTGAAGGCGAAGTACGACGCCATCACCGCGACGCTGGGCGAAAACGAATACAAGCCGAGCGCGATTGCCGTGAAAGACGCCGATACGGCGCAGACCGTGCTCACGCAACTGAAGAAGGGCACCGACTTCGCGCAACTCGCGAAGCAGTACAGCCAGGGCCCCAGCGCGGCGCAAGGCGGCGCGCTCAACTGGGTTTCATTCAAGACGCCGATCCAGCCTGGCAATACGCAGAACTGGCCGCAGCCGCTCGCCGAAGCGCTGGTCAAGCTGCCGCAAGGCGGCGTGTCGAGCGCGCCGGTGCAGGTCGGCGACGCGTACTGGATTCTGCGTGTCGACGAAAAGCGCCCCACACAGGTTCCTCAGTATGACCAGATCAAGGACACGTTGCGCAAGCAGCTTGAACAGGTCGCACTGGAGAAAGCCACGGCACAGGTGGTGGTCGATCTGATGAAGAACGCACGCATTCAGCAGCAGTAAAAGCAATCGGAGGCAGGTCAGCGGTTGCCTTGCACACCAGCGGGGCTTTTGGCGAGTTTGATCAAAAAAAAAGGAATAGGGGAAATGAAGTTGAACATCAAGAAAGCGGTATTTGCCATTGCGGCGCTGGCAGCGACAGCAGCCCTGACGGGATGCGCCACTCCATATCAGTCGGAAGGTCTGACGGGCGGGTACAAGGACAGACAGATCGATGGCCAGACATTGCATGTTCAGTTCTGGGGCAATGGGTACTCGACGCAACAGCTGGTGCACAAGTACTTCCTGTACCGCTGCGCCGAGCTGACGCAACAGCATGGATTCAAATACTTCATGGTCGTTCCCCCCGCAATGACGGGCGCGCTTGCACCGACCGGCAGCCTGGTCCGCAGTTCGGGGTTTGACCACAGCATGATGCAAAAAACGGCCTACTACGTGCCAATCATCATCCCCAGCGGTGGTGGTGGAGTAACCAGACATGAGGAGTCGGCAGACATCCGGATGTTCAACGACGACGCGGTATTTTCCATGAAGGTCGCCGGCTGGGACGCGGCCGAGATGCTGGAACAGCTGGGCCCCTTCGTTCACAGCAATGGGCAGACAGCGAGGGACATTCCGCAAAGCTGGGTCTTCGAACCTGGCAAGCCCAAGGTACGCGCGCAAGACCTGTTGCCCACCGCGCCAAAGAAGGACGTCGCCGCGGGAACCTGATTCGAAAGAAAGAGCGTGGCTCCAGGCATCTGATAGCGCGACAGAAAAGGTGGCAACTCCGCCAGACCGCGGAGTGTGGCAGAGGTGGAAACACTGCCACTACCGCGATGCAGATCGACCAGCCTGCATCGCGGCTGACAGGAAATGAAGAAAAACGAAAAAGATCATGAACGCGTCCACACGTAACGCTTTACGACAACTCGAGCAGAACCGCCACGCACACGACGAGCGCCACGAGCGCGGCCTGCAGGCCGCGCGTCTGAGCTGGCCCACGCCGACGCGTGCGTATCGCGTTTGGCAGCGTGCAGTGTCGGCGCTGGTCGCGTTGACACTATTCGCGGGACCGCTGTCGATTACGTTCGAGCAAAGCCGGGACGCGGCGGGTGTGCTGGCGGCCGGTAGTCATCGTCTGGATGACGAAGCCTGGCAGCGCATCATCGATCTGAGCGCGGTGCGGATTCGCTTTGAAATGCAGATGGCGCACGCCGCGCCAATTGCCGACCCGACCGCGCCGATTTCGTTTCAACCGAAAATTACCCAGTCGACCGGGGCGAGCGGCGGCGTACCTGTCGTCAACATCACAGCACCGAACGCGGCGGGGATTTCACTCAACAAATTCCAGAGCTTCAACATTGATCCGGTCGGGCTGATTCTGAACAACAGCCTGATATCGGGTACGTCGCTCACAGGCGGCAATGTCCAGGCGAACGCGAACCTGGCCGGCCGCACCGCAAGCGTGATCGTCAACCAGGTCACATCGACGGGCGCCGCGTACGCGAGTTTGCTGAACGGTCCGCTCGAAGTGTTCGGCGCGCCGGCCACCGTGATCATCGCGAACCCGAACGGCATCACGACCAACGGTACCGGCTTCACGAATACGATCGGCGTGACGCTCTCGACCGGCACGCCGCAGTTTCTGAGCGACCTGAACGGCACGCCCACCGACTTCAACAACGCGCAGGCGATCGGCTACAGCGTGGTCGGCGGCCATATCCAGATCGAAGGTAATGCGGGCGTGAACGGCCCCGGCGCCGGTATTGAAGGGACGGTCGGCACGATCGACCTGATCGGCGAAACCATCGGCATCAACGCGCCGTTGTATGCCGGCTCGCGGATCAATGCGATTGCCGGGCGGCAGTTCGTGCTGCCGTCGGCGGTGGGCAGCGACGGCACCACGTATGCCACGTCCGCGAACGGCTCCGACAACTCCGCCAACGCGATCAATAGCGCCAACGGTCGCATCAACAACGGCCTGGCCATCGACGCCACCGCGTTCGGCGCGATGACGGCCGGCCAGATCCAGGTGATCGGCACGGCGGCCGGCATGGGCGTGCGCACCGACGCGCAAATGGCCGCCAACACCGGCGACCTGCTGCTGTCGTCGAACGGTGATCTGACGGTTAACGGTTCGGCCGCGCAACAGCAGGCGACGCTGCAAGCTGGCGGCAATCTGTCGATGACCGGCACGCACGTCGGCATCGACGGCTACACGATCAATGCGAACGGCGATGTCACGTCGACCGGCACGATCCAGACGACCGGCAAGCTCGCGGTGACGGCGGGCGGCAACGTCAACCTGGCGAACACGCAATCGATCGGCGACACGGCGGTCACCGGCGGCGCGAGCGTCACGCTCGGTGACGTGCAGACCAGCGGCGCACTCGCGGTGACGGCGCAGGGCAACGACGGCACGGGCGACATCAACCTGAACGGCACGTCCGTGACGAGCGGTGCGACCGATCTGCAGGCGGCGCGCGATGTCAACGTGAACGGGCAGGCCAACGGCAGCACGCTGCAGGTGACGGCGCAGCGTGACGTCAACGTGAACGCAAGCGGCGCTTTGCTCACCACGGGCGATCTGACGGTGACGGCGACCCAGGGCAGCCTCACGTCGAGCGGCAGTGTTGCCGCCGGCGGGCAAGTGACGCTGTCGAGCGGGCAGGACGTGCGATTTACCGGTGCGTTGCAGGCCAACCAGGATTTGCAGGTGAGTGCCGGCAACAGCGCGACGCTGGCGGATACGCAGGTGGGCGGCGCATTGCAGGTCACGGCGAACGGCACATCGAGCGGCGACGCGACCTTCAATGGCGACACCCAGGTGACGGGCACGGCGGCCGTGCAGGCGGCACGCGATGTCGTCGTGAACGGCACGCTCGCGAGTGGTGCGCAGATCGCGCTGAACGGACAGCGCAATGTCACGGTCGCGAACACGGGGACCGTGCAGGCGAACGGCGATCTGGATATGACGGCGGTGACGGGCAACGTGACGTCCAGCGGCGCGCTGATCACCGCGGCGAACCTGAACGCGACGGCCGGCCAGGATGTGGCGCTGACCGGTTCGACCGGCGCGGTGGCGAATACCAGTCTGAGCGCGGGCCGCGATCTGACGGTCGACGGGACGCTGGCCGGCCAGGGCACGGCGACGCTGACGGCGGGGCGCGACGCGTTGCTCGGCGGCACCAGCGGCTTTACGCACGACGTCACGGTGAACGCGACCAACGATCTCACCGTGAGCGGCACGCTGGTCGGCATGGCCACGCTGACGCTGACGGCGGGTCAGGCGGCGACGCTCAACAATGTGCAGTCGACTGCGGCATTGCAGGTCGCCGCCAACTCTGGGCCGTTGACGATCAACGGCACGGTGACATCGCTGGTGGGTGCGTCGCTGACGTCCGGAGGCGACTTCGCCGTGAACGGCACGTTGCAGAGTAACGCGGCGTTGAGCGTGGCAAGCGGCGGCAATCTGTCGGTGGCCGGTACGGTCAATACGTTGTCGACCGGGGCATTCACTGCCGCGCGCGACTTCAATATCGCCGGTACCTTGCAGACGAGCAATTCGCTCAGCGTCACGAACGGTGGCAATGCCGTCATTTCCGGCACCGTCAATTCGCTGGCCGACGCGTCGATCACATCGGCCGGCAATGTCGGCGTCAATGGACTGCTGCAAGGTGTCGGCGCATTGCTGGTCGCGAGCGGCGGCGATACGTCGGTGGGCGGCACGGTGCTGTCCACCAGCGATGTCACGCTGCGCAACGCGGCAGGGTCAATGACCAGCACCGGCACGTTGCAAGCGGGCGGCAAGCTGTTGATCGACGCGGCGCAGTCGGTCGACCTGGGTCATCGCAACACGACCGCGCAAGGCGATCTGACCGTCGAGGCCGGCCAGAACCTGACCATGAACGGTACTGTCACGGGCCAGAGCAACGGCACGCTGACGGCGGGCGGCGCGATCGCCGGTTCGGCGGCGGCGGCGTTTGTCGGCGCGGCGACGCTGCAGTCCGGCGGCGATACCACGCTGACCGGTTCGTTGCAGGGCAATACGGTGCAGACCGGCGCGGGCGGGTCGGCGACGCTGCACGACGTGATGGCGGCGTCGACGTTGTCGCTGTCGGCGGCGAACGATCTCGCCACCAATGGCACGGTGTTGAGCCATGCCACGGTCGATCTGAATGCGGGGCGCGACTTGACGACGAGCGGTCCGCTGCAGTCGATCGGCGACATGACGCTCACGGCGGGCCGCGATCTGAACGCGACCGGCGCGCTGGCCGTGCAGACCAACGACCTGCGCATCACGGCAGGCAATAACGCGAGCATCGCGGACGCGCAGGTCGGCGGCGCGTTCACGATCGCTGCGAACGGCGTGAGCGGCACCGGTGGTCCCAACGGGCTGACCGGCGGCGACATCACGTTCAACGGCACGATGACGACGGTCGGCGCATTGACCGCGCAAGCGGCGCGCGACGTGGTCGTCAACGGTCAAACGGCAGTAGGGGGCGTGACCAGCCTGCAGGCTGGCCGCGATGTGCAGGTGAACGGCACGCTGGCGAGCACGTCGCAAGCAACGCTCGACGCCCAGCGCAACGTTGGCGTGGCGACGAACGGCGTCGTGCAGGCCAACGGCAATCTCGCGATCACCGCGCACACCGGCAACGTCACCTCGAGCGGCACGCTGCAAGGCGCGGCCAACCTCGACGTGAGCGCCGGGCAGGACGTGGCGTTGACGGGCGCGACCGGGTCGATCGGCGCGGCGAATCTGCAGGCCGGCCATGATCTGACGATCGGCGGCACGTTGGCGGGGCAGCAAGGCGCCACGCTCGCCGCGGGTCATGACGTGACCGCGGGCGGCAACATCGGTTATATGAACGACGTCGGCGTGAGCGCGGGCAACAATCTCGCGGTGACGGGTTCGCTGGTTGGCGCCGCTGTGACGCTGACGGCGGCGCAGGCCGTGACGCTCAACAACGTGCAGTCCAATGGCGCGTTGCAGGTGGCGGCCAACAGCGGCGCGCTGACGGTGAACGGCACGGTCACGTCGCTGTCCACGGCCACGCTGAATTCGGCCGGCGATTTTGCCGTCAACGGCACGCTGCAAAGCGCGAACCAGCTCGCTATCACGAGCGGCGGTAAAACCGCGCTTGCCGGGACGGTGACGTCGCTGTCCACCACATCGGTGACGTCGGCGTCCGACGTTGCCATCGGCGGCGCATTGGAGAGCACGGGCGCATTGACCGTGACCAGCGGCGGCAACACGTCGATTACATCGCCCACCGGCGTGGTGCAGTCGAATGGCGATCTGACGTTGCGCAACGCGTCGGGCTCGCTGACGAGCGTGGGCACCATCCAGACGAACGGCAACCTGCTGATCGACGCCGCGCAATCGGTCGATCTCGGCACGCAGAGCACCACGGCGCTCGGCGATCTGACGGTGAACGCCGGGCAGAATCTGACCATGAACGGCGCCGTCGGCGCGCAAGGCAACGGCACGCTGAACGCAGGCGGCACGATTGCGGGCGCGGCAACGGCCGCGTTCGGTCAGGCGCTGACGGTCAGTTCCGGCGCGGATACGACGCTCACCGGCTCGCTGCGCGGCAATACCGTGCAGACGTCCGCGGGCGGGTCGGCCACGCTGAACAGCGTCACGTCGGCGTCGACGCTCTCGCTCGCCGCCAATGGCGATCTCGCGACGACCGGCGCGGTCACGAGCGGCGCAACGGCGACGCTGAACGCAGGCGGCAACCTCGACCTGGGCGGACCGCTGCAGGCGGTCGGCGATACCCGTTTTACCGCGCTGAGCGGCAGTGTCGTATCGACGGGTTCGGTCGCCACCAACGGCTCGTTCAACGTACAGGCCGGCACGGATATCACGCTCGGCGCAGCGGCGGCGGCTTCACTCGGTATGACACTGGCGGCCGCGCGCAATGTGAGCGCGACTGGTGCGCTGAGCGTACTGGCCGGCGATCTGCAGATCAGCGCCGGCAACAACGTCAGCTTGACTGACGCGCAGGTGAGCGGCGCATTCGGCGTGGTCGCAAAGGCTGGCGACGCGACGTTCAACGGCACAGCGGTCGCGCTCGGCGCGACGAGCGTCCAGGCGGCGCGCGACGTGATCGTCAACGGCACGCTGGCTGGCGGCGGCGACGGCACACCGGACACCAGCGCGACGGGCAATGGCCCGACGACCGTGCAGGCGGGCCGCGACGTGAACGTCGCCGGTCTGCTGGCCGGCGGCGCGCAATTCGGCGTGACGGCGCAGCGCAACATCGCGGTGGGCACGAACGGCACCGTCGAAGCGGCGGGCGATCTGAGCGTGGCGGCGACCACGGGCAGCGTGACGTCGACGGGAACGTTGAACAGTCAAGCCACGCTGCACGTCGACGCGGCGCAGGACGTGTCGCTCACGGGTGTGGCCAGCGTGGTCGGGGCGACGACCCTCGACGCGGGTCACGACCTGACGGTCGGCGGCACCTTCGTCGGCGAGAGCGGCGCGACGCTCGGCGCGGGGCATGATGCCACGCTGGGCGGCGCCAGCAGTTTCGCCGGCGATACGGCGGTCAACGCGGGCAACGACCTCACGGTCAGCGGCACGCTGGTCGGCGCGGCAGTCTCGCTGACGGCGGGCCAGGCGGTGACGCTCAACGATGTGCAATCGAACAACGCATTGCAGGTTGCCGCGAACGGCGGCCCGCTGACGATCAACGGCACGGTGGCGTCGCTGTCGACGGCCACGCTGAGTGCCGTCGGCGACTTGTCCGTCAGCGGCATTCTGCAGAGCGCGGATACGCTCAGCGCGACGAGCGGCGGCAACTTCACCGTGCCCGGCGCGATCAATTCGCTGACCGGCGGCACGTTCAGTTCCAGCGGCGACTTCACTGTCGGCGGCAGCTTGCAGACCACGGGCACGCTGAGTATGACCAGCGTCGGCGGTACGTCGATCGCCGGTACGGTCAATTCGCTCGCGGGCGGCTCGCTGAACGCCACGGGCAATATCGCGGTGACCGGCACCCTGCAAGCCACTCAGGCGCTCGACGTGACGGGCGGCGCTAACACGACGAATAGCGGGACGATCCGTTCGACCACGGGCGACCTGAGTCTGCACAATGCGGCCGGTTCGCTGACCAGCACCGGCACGCTGGAGTCGGGCGGCAATCTCGCCATCGACGCCGCGCAATCGGTCGATCTCGGTACGCAAGGCACGACGGCACTCGGCAACCTCACAGTCGACGCCGGCCAGAATCTGACGATGAACGGTTCGGTGGCGGCGCAGGGCAACGGTACGCTGAGCGCGGGCGGCACGATCGCGGGCGGTGCTGCGGCGGCGTTCGGTCAGGCGGCCGTGCTCAGTTCCGGCGGCGATACGAACCTCACCGGTTCGCTGCGCGGCAATACCGTGCAGACCCATGCGGGTGGATCCGCTTTCGTGCACGACGTGCTGTCGGTATCGACGCTTTCACTGGCGGCAAACCAGGACCTGAATGTCAGCGGCACGATCACCAGCGGTGCCACCACGACCTTGCAGGCGGGCGGCAATGTGAACCTCGCGACGTCGAGCGTGATCCAGTCGGTCGGCGATACGTCGCTGACGGCGACGGGCGGCAGCGTGAACTCGACGGGGGCGATTGTCAGCAACGGCGAGCTCAACGCGCAAGCCGGCACGGATATCAACCTCGGCGGCAGCGCCAATGTGACCGGCAATACGACGCTCGATGCGGCGAATAACGTCAACCTGAACGGCGTTTTCGCGGGCGGCGGCGCATTCGCCGCGCAAGCGGGTTCGGCGATCAACCTCGCCAGCGCGGCTAGCGTGACCTCGACGCTCGATACGTCGTTGAAGGCGGGTAGCGACATCGATCTTGCCGGCACGCTCACGAGCCACGGCGGCCTGAACGCGCAGGCCGGGCGCGATATCGCGGTCGGCGGCGCGACGACCACCGCGCTCGATACGCTTTTCAATGCCGGGCGCGATGTCAATGTGTCGGGCACGCTGGCGGGTGTCGGTTCGGGCAGTATCGCGGCGGGTCGCGACATCATCGGCGCGGGGACGTTTGCGTTTGGACAGGCGGCGACGCTCAGCGCGGCTCGCGATGTCGTGCAAGGCGGTTCGATTCAGGGGCAAACGGTTCAGGTGAGCGCCGCGGGCAACGCGACGGTGACCGACATCACGTCGGCCGGCACGCTCTCGCTGGCCGCCAACGGCACGAATACGGCGACCGGTCCGGGCAACCTGATCGTCAACGGCACGGCCACCGCGGTGGGCGCCGTGACGGCGAGCGCGCAGAACGACGCGACGATTGCCGGCAAACTCGAAAGCGGTTCGAGCCTCGGCCTCACCGCGCAGCAGAACGTCGCGATCAGCGGTGAGATTCAGTCCGTCGGCGATATGAACGTTACCGCGCAGGCGGGCAGTCTCAATGCGACGGGCGGTATCAACAGCGGCGGCAAGCTCGCCGTGTCGACAGGCCTGGATCTGTCGCTGGGGACGGCGTCGAGCACCAGTGCCGTTAGCGACATGACGCTTGACGTCGGCCGCGATGCAAGCCTGAATGGTTTGCTGATCGGTGGAACCAGCGGGGTGATAACGACGGGCCGAGATCTCAACGGCTCGGGCACGCAGGCGTTCACGGGCGCGGCCACGCTGAGCGCACAGCGCGAACTCGCGTTGACCGGCGCGCTTCAGGCGAATGCCATCAGCGCGAATGGCGGCGACAGCGCCAGCTTGCACGACGTCAATTCGGCGACCACGCTCGCCGTCACCGCGCAAGGCAAGGCCGGTGCGGGCGATGCGTCGATCACCGGTACCGCGACCGCCGCCGGCACGGCGACGGTCAATGCCGCGCGCGATGTGCTGGTCAGCGGATCGCTGGCTAACGGCAGCTCGCAGACGTTGAACGCCGAGCGCAACATCTCGGTGACCGGCACCGTGCAGGCGGCCGGCGATCTGAATGCCACCGCTACGTCCGGCAACGTCGCGTTGTCGGGCACCGCCACCACGGCGGGCGCGCTGAATGTCACGTCCGGGCTCGATACGCAACTCGGTGGCCAGGTGGCCGCGGCGAATCAGGTGACCGTGCAGGCCGGCCGCGACATCGATCTGAACGGTGCGCTGGCGGGGCAGATGGGCGGCACGCTCACGGCGGCGGGGAATATCGCCGGAGCGGGTTCGACGGCGTTTTTGCAAACCGCGACGCTCAACGCGTCGAACGACATTGCACTGACCGGTCCGCTGCAGGGCGGCAGCGTCGCGCTGACGGCCGGTAATAGCGTGGCGCTCGCGAACGTGCAGTCCGTGACCGGCGACCTCACCGTGAAGGCGAACGGCAACGCGGGCGGCGGCGATATCACGGTGAGCGGCGCGGCGACCGCGTTCGGCGCACTGTCGCTGCAGGCGGCGCGCGACGCCAGCGTGACCGGCGCGATCAATACGGGTGGCACGACCACCGTTAATGCGGCACGCAACGTCACGCTCGGCGACGTCAACGCATCTGGCGATATGGCGCTGACGGCGACTAGCGGCAACCTCAGCGTCGGCAATCTCACGACACAGGGCAATCTGACCGCGAGCGCCGGTCAGGCGCTGACCGTTGCAGGTGCAACGCTCGCCGGCGGTAATGCGCAGCTGACGTCCGGCGGCGACATGACGCTGACCGGCAGCACGAGTGCGCAGAACGTTGGGTCGTTGACCGCGGGCGGTTCGATTAGCGCGTCATCGGTCGCGTTCGGGCAGCAGGCGACGCTCGATGCCGGCGGCAGCATCGGCGTGACCGGCAGCGTCGCGACCAACGGCGCGCTGAGCGCGACGGCCGGCAACGATCTGTCGATCGGCTCCGCGCAGGAGGACGGAACGCTTGCCCTGCAGGCGCAGGGACACAACGGCGCCGGCGATGTGCAAGTCGGCGGCACGCTGGCTTCCGGCGCGGCCACCACGTTGACCGCGGCACGCGACATCACAATCGGCGGCAACGCGACGAGCGCCGACAAGTTCACCGCGACCGCGGGCCGCAATCTCACCGCGAACGGCACGATCGGCGCGAACTCCGACATCGCGTTGAGCGCGACGAGCGGCAATCTGCGCGTTACCGGTTCGATCACGAGCCAAGGCAATCTCGATGCGAATGCGGGCGGCACGCTGTCGTTGTCCGGCGAACTGGTCAACGGCAATACGACGTTGACATCGGGCGGCGACACGAACCTGAGCGGCACGTTCCTCGGAGTCGGGTCGGCGACGCTCGACGCAGGCGGTTCAGTGATGGGCAGTGGCGTGGCGTTGACGTTCGGCAAGGACATCACGATCGGCGCGGGCGGCGGCGTCACGCTCGGCGATATTCAGGGCGCCGGGCAGTTCAGCGCGACCTCGAGCGGCGACATGTCGCTCGGTGCGACGACGGCGGTCGGCGATGTAACGGCGAAATCCACGGCCGGCAGCGTGAGTTTTGGCGGCGCGCTGCAATCGGGCGGCAACGTGCAGGTCGTCGCGGCGAACAACGTCTCGGTGACGGGCGCGGTGTCCGCGATGGGTAACGTGAACGTGACCGGCACCGCGGGTAATGTGACTGTGGCGGGGGTGTCGTCGAACGGCGATACGATGCTCAGTGCGGGGCAGACGCTTACGCTGAGCGGCACCAGCACGGTGGCGGGGCAATTCACGCTGAACGGCGGCAACGTTACGTTGAGCGGCTCGCAAAGCGGTTCGAAGAACGTCACGGTCGAGGCGACCGGCACGCTCGATGCGAGCCAGACCACGCTCGTCTCGACGCAGGACATGCAGTTGAGCGGGGCCAATGTCACGCTCGGCGATGTGGTGGTTGGCGGGGCGTTGACGGCGGCGGCGACGAATCAGTTGTCGCTGGTGGGGACCGCCGTGGATGCCGTGGGTGCGGCTACGCTGACGTCGCAGAATGGGTTTTATAACGCCAGCAATGTGCTGGCGGGCGGCGATCTTGATGTGTCGGCGCCGAATTTGACGAATGCGGCGGGCGCATCGTTGGCGTCGACCGCGACGACGACGGTCAACGCCAGCAACTTCACCAACGCGGGATTGGTGAACGGCGCTACGACCAACGTGTCGGTTGCCGGCGGGTTGAACAATACGGGTGGCGCATTGATGGGCGTGAACGCGTTGTCGGTCACGGCGGGTTCGCTGAACAATCAGAACGGCGTTGTTTTTGCGGGCAATCCGAATACGCCGAGTGGCCCGACGACGGGCGATGTGTCGCTGACGATTACCGGCGGTGAGGGATCGTTCTATAACGTGGGCGGCCAGTTGCTCGCGCAGCGGAATATGACCGTCGGCGCCAATGGTCTTACGCTGGATCTGTCGCAGGGCACGATTAGCCAGGGCGGTGCGCTGTCGATCACGGCTGGGCAGATCAGCAATAGCGGCACGTGGAATTACGGCGGGCAGAGCGTCAGCGTCTATGGCCTGTATGGGATGACCAACAGTGGCGTGATGACCGGCACGGCATCGCTGACGTTGGGTACGGGCGGGACGTTTACCAACTATGGTCAGGTGACCGGCGGCGACGTCACGTTCAATGGGACGTTGAATAACGTTGCCGGTGCGGTGATGCATGCGGACGGCACGCTTGCGCTGAATGGGAATACGACGAATCGGGGGACGGTAGAGGCTGGCGGCACGGTGTCTGTGACCGGGGGCAATTACGACAATCAGGGCGCGCTGACGCAGTCGAAGGGCGACATCGACTTCAATATCGGGGGGACGCTCTATAACACCGGCGGGTCGATCTTTGCGGGGAATAACGTCAATATCAGCGCGGGGGCGGTGGTGAATGATCAGACCGAGCCGAGCGGAACCAGCACGTCGACCACGGTTGTCACGAACCCCTCACTGCTTTGGTCTGCCGTCGTGGGAACGCAGACCGCCTGGTCGAACGTGTCTTATGGCGGTGACAATGGATTCATACAAGCCGAATCCAATACGGTAAGTGCGACCCTCGGTGATCTTCTTTCTCCCACTGGGACGCAGGCCGTGGGCGCGAATGCGTCTGCCTGGAACGGTTCCCAACCGGTTGCGGGCTCCGGTACGGTAACTTTCTACGAGCACAGCGTTCAGGTGGGAATGCAGGGTAACGATAGTAGTACGCCCATCTATCAGAACTTCTGGTTTGTTGGAACGGGTCCCGATCCGACCGCACTGGCGTCTGTCACGCTGAATTTGCCGACCCTCTACCAAACGACGGTTACGCAGCAAGCGGGTACATCAGGTGTCATTTCGGCTGGCAATTCGATTTCGCTCACCGCCAGTTCGCTGTCCAATCAGGGCGGCCAGATTGCAGCCCAAGGCAATGTGACACTGAACGTCCAGTCGCTCAGCAACGGGTCTGTTGCAGCGGCATCTTTGAACCAGTCGACGCAGACGTTCGATCAGGGGCAGTACGCCGCGTTTATCGCTCAGCTTCAATCGCTGCAGACGATCGGCGTGCAGGGTACTGGCTATACGGACAGCGTCTATATGCTTCCGCCGAATACTTTCGATATCACCTCTGCCACTGCACCGACTGCAAGTGGCTCCATGACGTCGGCGTTCGCCACCGGGATGATCGCCGCAGGCGGCAATCTGGCCGTCTATGGCGGCAACCTGGTTAATGCGGGCATGCTCTACGCCGGCAACAACGTACAGATTGGCGCGGCGAGTCTGACCAATCAGGGTGGCAACCAGCAGAACTATTCCACGCAGACGGGTTGCGCCGCAGGCGTGCCAAACTCGGCGTGTGGTACTGCCGGAAACACGCGCGGCTCAAATCCCACCACCACGACCTTCGGCTACAACCAGAACGACGCGACGATTTACGCGGGTAACGATCTCGTGATCGCGGCTGGTCAGATCAACAATACGTATGGCAACCTGCTTGCGGGTCACGACATTGTGATCGGCGGGGTGGGCTCGACCGCGAGTTCCACGACGCCGGCCGGCAGCCTGAACAACACGTCGGGCAACATCGTCGCGGGCAACAACATCACGCTGGACGTATCGGGCGCGATTACCAACAATTTGCCGCCGCCGGTGCCTGTGCATGAGAACTATGGTTCGCAGGAACAGTACTCGGGCTGCATGACGGCGGGTGGGTATAAGGAGAGCTACTGCGAGGGGTATGTCGATCAGCAGTCGGGCAGTTCGTCCGTTATCAGCGCGGGGAACAATCTGCAGATCAACGCTGGGAGCCTGACGAATATCGGCAGTCTGATCGCGGCAGGGAATAGCGCGACGATCAACGTTGCCGGACCGGTGAGCAACGAAGCGCAGACACTGGACGCGTACTGGCACTCGCACTGGGTGCAGGAAACCGGCATGTTCAGCAGCGACAAACGCCACGACGTATGGGCGTGCGGTTCGGCTGCGGAATGTACGGCGCTCTACGGCAGCGCCTATACGAGCACGGGCGGCACCATCGACCCGCCGCAACCGGTGGGCAATATTGCTGCAACGATCCAGGCGCCGAATCTGTCGATTACGTCGGGTGGGCAGATTCAGAACGTGGGTAACGTGATCGGCACGTCGGTGACGTTGACCGGGCAAAAGCTGATCAACGGCATCACGACCCCGAACACGTATACGCCGAGCGTGAATGCGCCGTCGCAGGTGGTTTCGCTCAGCCCGCTCAATCTTCCTGGATTGAATCTGTCCTTGCCGCGTACCGTTGGCGCGACGCTGCCGCCGCCGGTCGCGGGGAAGGCTTCGTATGTCGACAATTCGCTGGGCGCGTCCGCAGTGGGCGATCTGAGCCCGCAGGATCTGCTCACGGCGCTGCCTTCGAATCTTCAGCCGAGCTCGACGCTGTTCTACTACAACCCGCAGGAAGAAGATCTGATGCTGCAGCAGGCGGCATTGCAGCAAACGGGCAAGGCGAGCTTTGTCGATGGGCTGACGTACGACAGCAAGACGAACACGTCGGTGACGGAGCAGGAGAAGGCCTACCTGTATCAGAACGCGCTCGACTATGCGGAGGTGAACAACCTGCAGCTTGGCGATGCGCTGACGCAAACGCAGATCAGCGCGCTGGACAAGCCGATGCTGTGGTATGTCGAGCAGACTGTGCCGGATCCGTCGTGTACGGCGACGGGCACGGCGACATGTCCGACGATCACCGCGCTGATGCCACAGGTTTATCTGCCGGCCAATACGAGTGCGATGTCGGCGGGTGGGAATATTTCAGGGCAGGACGTCACGCTCGATTTCAACAAGGGAGGTGGCGGCAGTGTTCTGAATGCCGGAAGCATCGATGCTTCCGACACCCTGACGGTCAATACGGATTCGTTGACCAACCAGGCAAACCAGGTTGACGTTGGTCAGATCTGGCAGAAGGTGAAGGGCGGTTACGTCGAGACCACGGGGACGACAGTTCAGCCGGGCGGCTTCATGAGCGCGGCGAACATGGATCTGAACGTGCAGACGCTGGATCAGATCGGCGGCGCGCTGCAGAAGCTTAATGCGGACGGCACAGTTGATCAGGCCGGGACGCAGATGATTCTCGGCCAGCTTCAGCAACAACTCGGCGGCGCGTTTTCGCAGGTCGCGGTGAGCGATAACCTCCATACGCAGTTTGTTCAGGAGGGCGGTCTCGGCCCATTGGGGCAGGTGCTGAGCGCCGCGATTCAGATTGTTGCGTCGCTCTATCTCGGTCCGCTTGCTGGTGCGCTCATTGGCAGCGTTGCCGGTCAGCTGATTACTACCGGATCCGTGGATTGGGGTTCTGTCGGTAAAGCCGTAGCGGTCGAAGAACTCACAGCTGGTATTGACTCTGGTTTGGGGCTGGATAACGTCAGCGGGTTTAACGACCTCGGTAATGGTGTTGTATCCGCCGATTCATCCGTCACGCTTGCCAATCTGGGACAGACGGCACTGAGTGTCGGGGAGCGTTCACTTGTTAGTGCAGCAGTCTCCACCGCAATTTACGGCGGCAGCTTTGGACAAGCCCTAAAAAATGATCTGGTGACCAATATTGCTGCCGTAGGTGCGAACGTCATCGGCGACAAATTCAACAACTCGTCCGGTCTTTTCAGTAACACCAGTCCGCTTTACTATGCGGCACATGCGGCATTGGGGTGTGCGGCCAGTGCGGCGGAAGGGACAGGATGTGCTGGAGGGGCGATTGGCGGGGCCGTGTCGGCCGGGTTGAATCCGGTCATTGACGCGAATGGGAACATCCCTCCGGCCGCGCTGGCCGGTATCGAAACGCTGGTGAGCGGCGGCGTGGCCGGGGCGCTCGGCTTCAATGTTCAGGGCGCGATGACTGCGGCTCAGAATGAGACGCTGAACAACTGGCTGAACCATGTCCGACCGAGTCCCAAGTCGCTTTCGCAGGCGGAGCAGTATCAGCAGGCGGTGGCCACAGGGGACGTCAGCAAACAGGATCAATTGGCTGCGTTGTCGGCCCAGAATGATCAGAATTTGGCTCAGGCATGTGCGGGTGGAACAGGCAGTGCAGGATGCCAAGGGCAGATTCAGGCGGCCCAGGCGGGCGGGAATCTGGTCTACACGCAGTCGCTGGGGGGCGGGCTGAGTTACACGTATGCGAATCCGTTGCTGTATGCGACGGGGCCGGAAAGTTTCCCCTCCTCACTTGCGACCGGCCCTCAGCTCACGAGTATCCCGAGTAGCTCGGGACCGTCGGTCGGTGCTGCAACGCTGGTCACGATGCTAGACAGTCCGTTGGCGGGGGCATTCAGTGGGCTGATCTATGCGACGGGCGGGTCGAATGCAAACGCCTATCCCGTAGCACAATTGAGTGCTGCGACGGAGGGTATCATGGCGGGGTTTGCCGGGTTCCGGATGCCGGAGGCGCCCACGCTTGTTGCCACAGACAATGGCGTGCCGAGTAATTTGAGCGGATTGGCGAATCCAGGTTCGATTCGTTTCACGCAAGACAGCATCAGCTCAACGTTTAAGGATGGAACATCGCTGCAAGATACGATCGGAGCTTTGCGATCCGGCATGATATCGCCAGCCGACCTGCCGCCGATACGTGTGTACGAGCAAAACGGACTTGTGTATACGCTCGACAACCGCCGGTTATTTGCTGCGTATCAGGCAGGAACCCAAGTTAACATTACCCCGGCTACTTCTCAGGAAGTGTTGAGTCAAGGGTGGAAGTTCACAACCCCCAATCAAGGTTGCATCATTTGTGTCAACGGCACGCCCAAACCGTAGGAGGAGCGCATGGAGTTGTCGGAGCGGGTAAAAGGCATTGCATCCAAAGAGGAATTGGCAGATTTCGTTGCCGCTCTGTCGCAAGATTTGGAGCAAAATCGAGTTCAATGGGAAAACCCAACGCTTGAGAGGTTTCTTGTCGCAATGGAAAGTTGGATCAGGTCCATGGACAACTTTTACAGAAACACCGGACAAGATATTCCGGTCGCGCCGAGTTGGCGCACGTTGGCCGATATCCTTTGCGCGGCGAGGATATACGAATAGAGGGGATCCGGTTTGATCGCAAGTTGGCGGTTCAGCCTTGGCAGCAACAAGCAGAAACATGAACCTGGCCACGAGCCAGGCTTGTGCTTTATGGCAGCGTGAGCCGCCGCAGCGCGTCGGAATACGAACTGGTCTATGACGGACAGGAAGAGGATGCAGCGCGCTGGAATTGCCCCTGTATCTCCGGACATGCGCTAGAACAAACTCGTCAATATTCCGCATCAGGTGTTCGACAGATGTCAGTAATGACTCCATCTGCGAAGACCTTGCCCTCCCACATCTGGACTCCCTTGCCGACAGCCAGAAGCGGGGCAACCAGGGCGAAGGATAGAAACTTTACCGGTACATTGTGTTCGTGACCAAGTTTGAGATGTCGACCTTCCAGCAACCAGCGGCAATCAAAGTGCTGCCCCTCGATGACCAGAAGGCAACCGAAGTGCGTGCCCGGGTTTACGAACACTGGCCCATTTCTTCCTCCTTCGGCCGTGGTCCTGAGCCGAAGACGAAGTACCACATCGGGTTGCATCAGACTCCCTCCCGGACCATGGTTCGCCTGAACTCGCGTGGAGAGCAGTATTTCAAGGCGCTATGTGGATGCTGTTCGTTGTAATGCTCAAAGGCGATAGCGAGATTGCGTACGACCGTCGCCACGTCGGGCTTCGGCATGAAGGTCACGTAGTCGCGCTTCATCGTCTTCACGAAGCTCTCAGCCGTGCCGTTACTCTGTGGGCTGCACACCGGGGTCGTCAATGGCTTTAGGCCGATGTCGGCAGCGAAGGCGCGGGTCTTCTCGGTGATGTAGCCCGAGCCGTTGTCCGTAAGCCATGCGATTTCCGCTGGCGCCTTCGGGGCGTCGTCAAAGCGATGTTCGACAGCCGCGAGCATCACGTCAAGCACGATGTTCCCGCTATGGACGCCGGTTGTCGCCGCCCAGCTCATCACTTCGCGGTCGCAGCAGTCCAACGCAAACTTCACGCGCAGCGGTTCGCCGTTCTCGCAACGAAACTCGAAGCCGTCAGGACACCAGCGTTGATTGCTCTTCGCTACGGCGACCTTGCCGTCATGCCGACACTGCGGGCGCGGCAGCATGGGCCTGCGTTCGACCGGCAAGCTATGTACGCGCATGCCGGCTCTCTCTCGGCCGACGGTCCGCAGCATGCTGCGGAATCCGTGCGCAGTGTGCTTTCCCTTGCATTCCATCTCGGGTAGGGCCTTGTTTACGCGTCTTGGTGTAAATGCGGGGTGGAGATGGAAACACATAATGTCCGCGGCCTGTAAGCGATTGCAGTTCGCTGAGCAACGCAACCGCTTGCTTAGGTAAAGGCACAATATGGTCGTGGCGCATCTTCATTCGCTCGGCCTGAGCATGCCATTCGCTCGCTTTCAGGTCGATTCCGTCCCACGAGGCGGCTGCGATCGCCCCGGGGCGTAAACCCGGGAGCATGGTCAGTTTCAGCACGGCCCTGGTGATCGGCGACTTATGTATTGATGGCTTGCACCAGTGGGAGGATTCCGGCGGATTTCGTAATGGCCGGGATGTGGCTTTTCTCGTGTCGCAGGATGACACCGCGTAGCAACAACGAAACACCATCCTCTCGAAGGCTATGGTGGATCGCATACATCACGACGACGCCTACGTATTGGCGTGCCTTGGTTGCGAGGTTGGGTGCATGCCCCGCGATTGCCTCCAACACCGGTTTGACTTCCAATGTCGCGAGCGTCGAAATGGGCTTGTTGCTTAGTGGCAGGATCAGGTATTGCCGAACTACGAACTCCGTTTTGCTGCAAGTCTCGTCGGCCCATTCCTTGCGTTTGAATGCAAGCCAATTTCCTGCAACGAGACGGAGCGCTCCTTCAGCGGCGCGTTTGCGTACAGCGACTTCGGCTCTGCGATGTTTGCCGGATTAGCGCCATCACGTATCAGACTGCGGGTGATCGCAGCTGACTTGCGCGCGTCGACGAGTGCAACTTCGGGATATGGACCAAGACTGAGAAAGTCGGTACTCGGGCGACGATAACGGAACAGCCACGTTTTGCGTCCGTTTGGCCAGATGCGCGTAAGACAAGCCCGTTCTCGTCTGAGAGCAGATGAGAGCAGGGCGTTCGCGCGGTTTGGCGACGCGAAATACATTCGAACTTAGGCTCGGAGCGTTTGGGCATTGCTCGGCACCTCGATGCGGCGTATGCGCAAAAATCGCCGATGCCGCAGGACATGACAGCCGGCCGCACAAACAAAAAGCCCCGTAAGACGATAATCTTACGGGGTTTCTCGAACTACTTCGGCTTACGCCGGAACAACTGTTGGTGCCCAGGAGAGGACTCGAACCTCCACGGTGTTGCCACCGCTAGGACCTGAACCTAGTGCGTCTACCAATTCCGCCACCTGGGCACGTCTTCAAGCTAGACCGCTATTTTAGCGAGATGATGAAGTTTGTCAATCCTTGCTTCAAACAAACCTGCTTTCTCATTCGCCCGGTTGAATCGGGCAGCGCATTGATCAAACCGCTGCCGAACTACCGTCCTGCTTACCAGACAATCGACTCGTAAAAAGCGCGCTTCGATCATTGGGGTCTTACACAAAAAGTAAAGCCGCCCGAAGGCGGCTCTACTTTTGAATCTGGTGCCCAAGAGAGGACTCGAACCTCCACAGTGTTGCCACCGCTAGGACCTGAACCTAGTGCGTCTACCAATTTCGCCACCTGGGCAGGTGATGAACAGCAAAGACCGCCATTATAGCGACGGATTCAGGCCTGTCAAGCGTTTCGCCAGAGCCGGCTGAGACGCGTCGCGCGTCCCCGCAATACGGCTGTGAACCGCCTCGGACGGGCCGCTTGGCGCGCGGCACGGGTGTTAGAATGCCTCGCAGTAGTTCGTCGGCGACGTACGCGCATGATCTCCGTGCGCACGCCCGTGGCGTCGGCTGTGCTGGACCCTGGCCAGCTTTGCCCGGCTTGAGCCGGTTTTGAACAAGCCGGCTTCCGGCAGCTTCGGGCGCAATCGCAGTCACGCAGGGGCCATGACGGAAACAGTGCCAGCCCCTGAGCAGGTGCAACGCAGGTACGCAGGTATAACGCAGGTGTCGAGCAGGTGTTACTGAGCGCATCACCCCAACGCCTTTCAGGCCGGACCACATTGCCGACCGACGTCCATGCAACGAGAAAAAACCATCGACAAGCCCTTGAGCAAATTTCCGTATCCGATTCCAAGCCGCGAAGAAATCCTCGGCGTATTGCGCACGAGTGAAACGCCGCTTGCCGCGAACGACATCGCCGAAGCGCTGTCGATCAAGCGCCAGGAGCGCGAAGGATTTTTCAAGCGTCTCGGCGCGATGGAGCGCGACGGCCAGATCCGGCTCGATCAGCGCAATCTCTATCAGCTCACTCATCCGTCGAATTTCGTCGCGGGCCGCGTGCAGGGGCATCGCGACGGCTACGGCTTCCTGATTCGCGACGACGGCCAGGACGACCTGTTCCTGCCCAACGGCGAGATGCAGAAGGTCATGCACAACGATCGCGTGCTCGCGCGCATCGTCGGCTATGACCGGCGCGGGCGCCCGGAAGGGCACATCGTCGAGGTCACGGACCGCGCGAACAAGCGCGTGATCGGCCGCCTGCTCAACGAGAACGGCGCGCTGATCGTCGCTCCCGAAGACAAGCGCATCGGCCACGATATCCTGATCACGCAGAACACGCGCAAGGCCAAGGTCGGCCAGGTCGTGGTGGTCGAGCTGACCGATTTCCCGAGCCGTCATTCGCAGCCGCTGGGCCGCGTGGTCGAAGTGCTCGGCGATATCGACGACCCCGGCATGGAAATCGAAATTGCGGTGCGCAAATACGGCGTGCCGCACGAGTTCAGCGGTGCCGCGCTCGACGAAGCCGCGCGCCTGCCCGACGAAGTGCGTCCCGCCGACATCCGCCATCGCGTCGATCTGCGCGACGTGCCGCTCGTCACGATCGACGGCGAGGACGCGCGCGACTTCGACGACGCGGTCTATTGCGAGCCGGTCAAGGTCGGCCGCGGCGACGGCTTCCGCCTGATCGTCGCGATCGCCGACGTGTCGCATTACGTGCAGCCGAAAAGCGGGCTCGACACCGATGCGATCGAGCGCAGCACATCGGTGTATTTCCCGCGCCGGGTGATTCCGATGCTGCCGGAAAAGCTGTCGAACGGACTGTGTTCGCTGAATCCGGACGTCGACCGCTGTGTGCTCGTGTGCGACATGATCGTCACCGCGCGCGGCGACGTGAAGGCGTATCAGTTCTATCCGGGCGTCATGCATTCGGCCGCGCGGCTCACCTATACCGAAGTCGCCGCGGTGCTGACCAACACCAAGGGGCCGGAGGCCATCCGCCGCGCCGCGTTGCTGCCGCAACTGCAGAATCTGTACGGCGTCTACAAGGCGCTGTTCGCCGCGCGCCAGAAGCGTGGCGCGATCGACTTCGATACGACCGAGACGTACATCGTCTGCAACGCGCAGGGCAAGATCGAGCAGATCGTGCCGCGCACGCGCAACGACGCGCACAAGCTGATCGAGGAATGCATGCTGGCCGCGAACGTGTGCGCGGCCGATTTCCTGAAGCGCAACAAGCACGCCGGCCTGTTCCGCGTGCATGCGGGCCCGAGCGCGGAAAAGCTCGAGAATCTGCGCACTTTCCTGCGCGGCATGGGCCTGACGCTCGGTGGCGGCGACAGCCCGCATGCGAGCGATTACGCGGCGCTGATGGCGCAGATCCGCGACCGGCCCGACGCGCCGATGCTGCAGACGATGCTGCTGCGCTCGATGCAGCAGGCGGTCTACAGCCCGGACAACATCGGTCACTTTGGTCTTGCGTACGAAGCCTATGCGCACTTCACGAGCCCGATTCGCCGCTATCCCGATCTGCTCACGCATCGCGCGATCTACGCGATCCTGCAGGGCCGCAAGTATCAGCCGGAGCCGTCGCACGGCGTCGAGTTGAATACCGCGCTGTCGCCGCGCGCCCGCGCGATGCAGCAGGCCGACGAGGAAAAACGCGGCCGCTCGCGTGCGAACGGTGGGGCCAATGTGGCGATCTGGGAGGAACTCGGGCTGCACTGCTCGGCCAACGAGCGCCGCGCGGACGAAGCATCGCGCGATGTCGAAGCGTGGCTCAAGTGCTACTTCATGCGCGACAAGCTCGGCGAAGAGTATGGCGGCATGATCAATGGCGTCACGTCGTTCGGCATCTTCGTGCAGCTCGATTCGCTGTTTATCGAAGGGCTCGTGCACGTCACCGAACTCGGCTCGGACTACTTCCAGTACGACGAGATCAAGAACGAGTTGCGTGGCGAGCGCACCGGTATTCGCTATCGTCTGTCGGATCGCGTGCGCGTGCAGGTGAGCCGTGTCGATCTCGACGCGCGCAAGATCGACTTCCGGCTCGTGCGCGATACGCCAATCAAACCGCCCGTGGTGCGCGGCGTCGCGGCGGACCGGAGCGAAGGCGGTGGCCCACGCGTGCGTGCGTTGCCGGCGGCGGAAAGCGGTGCGATGCCGGGACCGCGACGCAAGAAGGCGGCGCCCGCGCAGAGCGCCGCGGTCAAGGAAGCGCGCGCGGCGCGCGGCGCGGCGAAGAAGCATGGCGTCGCGACGAAAGCAGCGTCGAAGCCGGTACGCAAGAAGCGCTGAAGCCGCCGCAAAGACAGAGCCGCGCGCAGCGGGCACGTGAAGACGTGCCGGTTGCGCGCGGTCTGCGTTTTGGCGCATGAGTGTCGTAGCGCGCGGCGACGCGAAGTCGGCGACAGGTTGCCGGTTTCATATTCATCACAGCGGCGCGCGTCGTGCGCGCCCAATCAAAGGTTGTTCAGTCATGGCACGTCTCAAGGTCTTATACGGTTTCCACGCAGTGACCGCGCGTATCCGGCACGATGCGTCGACAGTCGAGGATGTTTATTACGACGCGACGCGCAAGGACCGGCGAATGACCGAATTCCTGAATGCCGCGAAAGAGGCTGGCGTGCGTCTGATCGCCGCCGACGAAACGCGTCTGTGGGGCCTCGCGCGCACCGAGCGTCATCAGGGCGTGGTCGCGCGCGCGGGCGATCTGCCGCTCGCACAGAACCTGGCTGAACTGCTCGACGGCATCAGCGGTTCGCCGCTGATCCTCGTGCTCGACGGCGTGACCGACCCGCACAATCTCGGCGCCTGCCTGCGGGTCGCGGATGCGGCCGGCGCGCACGCGGTGATCGCGCCGCGCGATCGCGCGGTCGGGCTGAATGCGACCGCCGCGAAGGTCGCGAGCGGTGCGGCCGATACCGTGCCGTACATCACCGTGACGAACCTGGCGCGCGCGCTGCGTGAGCTGAAGGAGGCGGGCGTATGGGTGGTCGGCACCGCGGGCGAGGCGACGAAGGGTCTTTACGAAACCGAACTGGATGGCCCGGTGGCGATCGTGATGGGCGCGGAAGGCGAGGGCATGCGACGTCTTACGCACGATACCTGCGATGTGGTCATGCGCATTCCGATGGCGGGGACGGTTGAAAGCCTCAATGTTTCGGTGGCCAGCGGTGTGTGTCTGTTCGAGGCGGTGCGGCAGCGGGCGGTGAAGAAGTAATCCCGCTCCACGTGGCCGGCAATACGGCAAAACATTGGACTCGGAATAACTGATGTTTTGACGTGTGTTGAGAGGGTGTGGCGAGCGGCCGGTTATTTGTCCGGCCGCTGCTTGAACCCAGCAGGAAAAGTGGCAAGTCTGATGGTTAGCCCCCGGCCAACCAATCCAATCACCCGCGCACGACTCCGGTAAACTAGCGTTTTTCACGCTTCCCCCGCATCCCCATGACTCAAGACGAACTCAAGCAACTGGTCGGCCAGGCCGCCGCCGATTACGTGAACGCGAACGTGCCGCAAGGCTCGGTGATCGGCGTTGGCACCGGCTCCACCGCGAACTGCTTCATCGACGCGCTAGCGGCCAGCAAGTCCCGTTATCGCGGCGCGGTGTCGAGTTCGCTCGCCACCACCGCGCGGCTGCAATCGCACGGCTTCAAGGTGCTCGATCTCAACGAGATCGATTCGCTGCCGGTCTATGTCGATGGCGCCGACGAAATCGATCGCAGCGGCGCGATGATCAAGGGCGGTGGCGGTGCGTTGACGCGCGAGAAGATCGTCGCATCGGTGTCGGATGTGTTCGTCTGTATCGCGGATGCAAGTAAGCTCGTCGATACGCTCGGCAACTTCCCGCTGCCGATCGAAGTCGTGCCGATGGCGCGCACCGCGATCGGCCGTCGCGTGACGGCGCTCGGTGGCGTGCCCGTCGTGCGTGTGACGAAGGAAGGCGTGCCGTTCATCACCGACAACGGCAACGAAATCATCGACGTAAAGGGACTCAGCATCAGCGATCCGCGCACGCTCGAGGCGCAGATCAACGCGTGGCCGGGTGTCGTGACGGTGGGGCTGTTCGCGGGCCGTGGCGCGAACCTGTGCCTGCTCGGCGCCGACACCGGCGTGCAGACGATTACATACGGCCAGAACTAAACGGCGGCGCTTCCAGGCGTTGCTACGCTTCATATAGTGTGCGTGAGCCTCCGTCGCATCGGGAGGCTCGCGCATCGTCTACTCATCCGCTTCAAACGTACCCTTCCTTAACGCACAGCCCAGTCCGATCACCTGCGTCATCCGCTGCAAATACCGCTCCAAACTGAATACGTTGCACGCGCATCATTAAGCGCCATGCCGCGCGCGCGATCTGCGCGCAACCTGAAAATCACCGCGCACGCGCCGCAATCGCGCGCATCAAAGCCGCATGAATAGCGGCCAGAAATTCTCATTGGCAACCATTACGTCTGAACTATCCGACCACTGTCGCGCGTCGAATGTGGGCGCGCGCACGCACAGCAAGGAATGGGGCACATACACTCCTTGTTGAGTCCACGTGGCATTTCTGACGGATAGGGAAGAGACATGAAAGTCGCGATCGTGCACGACTGGCTCGTTGCACCTGGCGGCGCGGAGAAGGTGCTCGAGCAGATCATCGAGTGCTTTCCCGATGCCGACCTGTTTAGTCTCGTCGACTTTCTCGAAGATCGCGCACTGCTCGCGAACAAGGCGGTTACCACGTCGTTTATCCAGCGTCTGCCGTTTGCGCGCAGTCGCTATCGGATGTATCTGCCGTTGATGCCGCTCGCGGTCGCGCAGTTCGATCTGTCCAGCTACGACCTCATCATCACGAATTCGTCGTCGATTGCAAAGGGCGTGCCGGTCGGTCCGGATCAGAAGCACATCAGCTATGTGCATGCGCCGATGAGCTACGTGGGAGATCTGCAGCACCAGTATCTGCGCGAAGCGAATCTGCTGCGCGGGCCGAAGTCGTGGGCCGCGCGCGCGCTGTTTCACTACCTGCGCGGCTGGGATGCGGATGCGACGAACGGTGTCGATCATCTGATCGCGAATTCGCAATCCGTCGCGCGCCGGGTGATGAAAGCGTACCGGCGTGATGCGGCGGTCGTCCCGCCGCCGCTCGACGTGGATCGATTCGAACTGCGCGTGTGCAAGGAAGACTTTTATCTGGCCGTGTCGCGAATGGAGCCGCACGAGCGCATCGATCTGATCGTCGATGCGTTCAACGCGACACCGCAGCGCAAGCTGATCGTGATCGGCGACGGTCCGCGGATGGCCGCGATTCGCGCGAAGGCCGCGGCGAACGTGACGATCCTCGGCGCACAGCCTCGCGACGTGCTGAAGGACTACCTGCAACGCGCGCGCGCATTCGTGTTCGCCGCCGAGGAAGACTTCAGCATCGTGCCGCTCGAAGCGCAGGCTTGCGGCACACCGGTCATCGCTTTCGGCAGGGGTGGTGTGCTCGAAACAGTGGTGCCGGTCGGCGATCGACAGCCTACCGGTGTTTTCTTTGCGCGCCAGACGGCGGTCGCGTTACTCGAAGCAATCGACCGCTTCGAGCGTTTGCAGAAGTACATCACCGCCGCGGCTTGCCGCGCGAATGCCGAGCGCTTTTCGGCAGCGGTATTCCGGCGCGCGTTCATGGCCGAGGTCACGCGGGCGATTTGCGCGACGGATCTGCCTGAGCGCATTGCCGCGATGGGACGAGGCGATCACGAACTGGCAGCGCAGCATGGCTCGCCAGGCGAGGCGCCGCCCAAGCGCGACTGAGGCCGCCGAGGCCGGGCAATACCAGCTTTCCACCGACGTTTGCAGTGATTTTCCGTTCGGTAATGGCTCGATAGAAGACCAACCGGGTGTCGTCGTAAAGCAGTGACTTTGCAGCGAGTAGTAGCTAGCCGTGCGGGCCGGTGTGTCCGGGCGGGTAGAGGTTGACAGGACTTCATAAATCACGACCAGGGTGCGTGCTGTACGCCACTGATGCGGTATTCACTGGCGCCGGCTGGCCTCGCGTGGCCATAACGACCTGAAGCAGACGTTCGCCGGCGCGGGCTTGCCGCCGTTGCACCGCATCGTGTTCGATGCGAACAGCAGCTTGCCGTGGAGGCGATTCACTACAACGGGTAGTCGTCGTACGTGCGTTATCTGCTGACACATGCCCACATGTTTATACGTGCACATGCGACTTTTGGACGAGGACGAATTTAATCTCATGAATGCCGATCGCTTTCCGGGATCTATTCCCGACATCTCCGAAACCTGGGCCGCGCTGCAAAGCCAGTTGCCAATCACACCCATTCGCACGGAAGAGGATTGTGAGCGGATGGTGCGAGTCGCTAACTCGCTGTCCGAGCATCTGAGCGGCGACGACAAGAATCCGCTCGCCGATCTGCATGCGATCGTGACCGAGTTGGTCGACCACTGGAAAGCGCACCACATGAACCTTCCGAAAGCGGAGCCGCGCGAAGTGCTGCGACATCTGCTGATCTCGAACGGGCTGAAGCAGAAGGATCTCGCCGGCATTGCATCGCCGACCGTGGTCAGCGATATTCTCGCGGGCCGGCGCGCGATCAGCAAAAAGGTGGCGAAGGCTCTCGCGGTGCGGTTTCAGACCGACGTCAGCGCGTTTCTGTAAAAGCGATGTCGTCGCGGGCTACGTGCCGCGCGCCTTGTCGGCGTGCGGCATGGCTCGCGTCGCACTCGTGTGTGGCCAGACAGGGCTGCGGCGTTCGCCATTCCGCACGACGACGATCATCATGTCGTGAACGCGACGTTGCCGCGCATCGAGCGTGGTGAAGAAGTGATGTAAGAGCTGTTAGACAGTGGGCCAAGCCAGGAATGAACTCGGCGTTGCACGGGTATGCCGGGGCGGCGGCGCGGACTTTATCGCGGGTTGTTCCGGATCGGCATCCTCAATCAGAATGCGTTGCGGCCGATAAAGCCCTTGAAAATCGTCAGGAAAACGATCTTCATGTCGAACCAGAACGACCAGTTCTGGATGTAGAAGAGATCGAACTTCACGCGGGCTTCCATCTTTTCGACCTTGGTGGTCGCGCCGCGATAACCGTTGATCTGGGCCCAGCCGGTGATGCCGGGCTTGATACGGTACCGGTGCATGTAGCCGTACACCTGGTCCTTGTAGAGATCGTCGTGTTCGAGCGCGTGTGGGCGAGGGCCGACCACCGACATCTGTCCTAGCAGCACGTTGAGAAACTGCGGCAACTCGTCGAGGCTGGTGCGGCGCATGAAGCCGCCGAGCTTCGTGACGCGCGAGTCGTTGCGCGTCGCCTGCGTGAGCTGACCATGCGCTTCGCGGTGCACGCTCATCGAACGGAACTTGTAGATCGCGAACGGTTGGCCGTCGACGCCCTTGCGGATCTGCCGGAAAAACACCGGTCCTGGCGATGTGAGCTTGATGCCGATTGCGAGCGCGACGAATACGGGCGACAGCACAAGCAGTGCAAACGCGGCGAACAGACGATCGAACAACAGCTTTGGCCACATCTGCGGCGGCGACAGCGGTGTCGCGCTCAGATTGAGCGTCGGCAAACCGACGACATCGACGAGCGCGTGATTGAACAGCGACAGGCCGCGCACATCGGGAATAAAGCGCAGATTGACGAAATCATGCCGGAACATGCGTGTGAAACGATAGATCGTATGTTCCTGCGAAAGCGGCAGCGCGAGCCATACTTCGTTCACACGTTCGTCGCGCACCCTGGCCGCGAACGCGTTCAGATCGGTCAGCACCGGCAGACGATTGAGCCGCGCGCCATGGGGATTCACGTCTTCGATGCCGGTGCCGATGCTGTTCTCGCCGGTCATGTCACCGGTATCGAAGAAACAGACCGGCCTGAAACCCGCCTGCGGCGCATGTTCGAGATGCGCGAGCAGCATGCGCGCGAAACCCGGCGCACCGACGATCGCGACGGTGCGCGCATTCATGCCGCGGCGGCGCACGCTGCGCAACACGACGTGCATCGCGCAGCGGGTCACGATGAGCAACGCACCGGTGATCAGTGTCGAGTAGCCGAACCACAGGCGTGACACCGTATCCGCGCGGTGCAGCGTAAACGCGAGCACCAGTGCAATGGCGACTACCGTCAGCCACGCGGCGGCGATTCTCGCAAGCACCGGCGCCAGCGCCTTGCCGCGCCACGTCTCATAGACGCCGAAGCCTGGAAACAGCAGCAACACGAGTATGCAATTGAATGCAACCAGAAGGCGCTCGATGTCGGGCAACGCGATCGGTGTCGAGAAGCGCATCCAATGGGCAAGCAATCCGCCTGCAATCACGAAGAGTGCATCGAGACACCGCACGGTATTCCTGAACATATTTGCATCGATTCCGGTAGTCGAATGGCGCAATACCTGAACGGCCTGCAGGGATCACTTATTCGACCGTTTCCGCCTGACGCAGACGCGGCAGCAGCCGGTCGAATTCACGCTTGACGAGGCCATAGCATTCGCACGCGCGTGCTTCGAGTCCCTTGCGGTCGAGCACCTTGATATGGCCGCGGCTATGGTGAATCAGGCCCTCGTCGTGCAGTTTGCCGGCCGCTTCGGTGATGCCTTCGCGGCGCACGCCGAGCATGTCGGCGATCAGTTGCTGCGTGACCGTCAGATCATTCGATGCGACGCGATCGACTTCGATAAGCAGCCAGCGGCACAACTGCTTGTTCAGCGCGTGATGGCGATTGCAGGCGGCGGTCTGTGCGACCTGCGTGAGCAGCGCGTGCATATACAGCAGCATCAGACGGCGCAGAAAGTCGGAGCGTGCGAACTGCTGCTTCAGCGCTTGCGCGCTCATCCGGTACGCGAAGCCCGCGCATTGCACCTGCACGCGATTGGGCATCGTCTCGCCGCCGGTGAGCACCGGCACGCCGGTCATTCCTTCGCGGCCGACCGCGGCGATTTCGACGGAGCTGCCGTCTTCCATCGTCGAGAGCATCGAGATGATTGCGGTGGTGGGGAAGTACACGTGATGGATGCGTTGACCGGAGTCGCACAGTAACTGTTCGGTGCGCAGGTGAACCAGTTCGAGATGGGGGGCGAGCGCTTGCCATTCGTGCGACGGCAATGCGCCCAGCAGATGGTTACCGTGCAGATCGGATTGAAGTGTCAACATGATCGGTCCTCGCATGAGAGCCGCGCGTCTCGCGTCTCCCTGTTTGTTTGATCCGATGCCTGCCTCCCCGAAACACGCTGCCTGGCGAGCAGCGGCGATTGGCAAGATCGGCCCCGTATTAACCTCCACGCCGCCGCCCTTCTTGTGGCTCCCGTTTGCGGTGACGCGCTGTTGCGATCACCTAATAGCGAGGACCGTGCCAACGTCAGGGAAAACGTGTGCTGATGCGGCGCAGCGAACATTGCGTTAGCGCGTCGCGAAGCCACCGAAGCCTTTTTGTTTCAAATCTGCACACCCCGCGAGTTTGACGAGTGCATCACATGAGAGCCTTGCATACGGCGCAATCCCTTGATGTGACTGGCCTTGAGCGCTGCAGCGGGGGGCTTGTCGAACTTGTCTCAGAACTGAACTTGCCGCCACATGCACGTTTTGCTGCGCTCCCGGTGAAATGCCGGAATTGATTCAGAAGTGTTAAATGTATCGCGTACGGTATCGCACGGAGTCCCCATCATCAGGGGAAAGAGTCGTGCAAAAGCCAACAGTGATTTAACAGAACAGACAGTTGGATTCGCGCTGCGCGAGCTTCTATGCGCTTCGCGGCGATGCGAATAGTACGTCGCGACCACTCGTCGTAGCAGGTGGCGGATAACGCATTGACCGTGTGTGCGTCAGCGCCGGCGCCGCGCATGTTTCAACGCTGTTCACAGCGCGCTCGATGCATCCGCAACCATTGGGGTGATGGAGTGGATCAGGTCATCGGGGTTTGCGACGGAATGTACGGCTACTCCAGCGCTAGATGAAAGCAGTCAGTCGAGCCGATGCGATGGGGCGTGCGGGCAATGATATGAATGAAGTGTGCAACCGGCGTTGTTTCGATGACGAGCTGGCCGCCGTTGTTTATTGGCGTGCGTGCTCAATCGTCATATTGAAGTCGTCATCGTCGGGCAGGCGGGGCTCGGGGCAGAAGAAGTGCCGTCTCTGGACACGATCACGCTGGCTGCTTCGCACAGTGTCGCGGTCGTTGCATCGTCGGTGCTCGGGCCTGGGCGGTGCACGTGCGTGAGGTTGGAGAACCGGGGTGCGCACGCGGTCGTGCGGAAGCGTATGAGGCCGGGCAGCATGCTGACACGGCGTTTGCGTGGTCTTGAAGCTGCTGTCGTGCAGTGACGCTCAGTACGATGCCAAACGTTTGCGCGCTCGTTGATCGGATGGGGTATCGAGGCCATTGGAGGCTTCGTTCGCAGCGAAAGCTCGAACCGGTTGAAGCGTTTGGTCTAAACCATGAGTGCACTCTGCGTCCGCGCTGTTGCATCGATCACGCGTTAGCCCGTTGCGGCGCGCCTCGTTGAGCAGGCACTAACGGGCGCACATACCGAGGTAATACGTGACGCACTCGCTAGTCGAAAACGGCCAGACGTTGCCTATCGAAGCGTTACTTGCGTACGCGAAGTCGAAGCATTGGCGCACTCGCACGTTCGCGCGTGATGATCATAGGCAGTGGCTCGCTCAAGCATGCTTGCGTGCGCATCGAAGCGAGGAGGCCGAATATCGCAGCTCTATTGGTCGACTTCGCGGTGGCTGGATCTCATCGCGAGCGCCGCGAACCGGTGTCTGCGCGAGCAACTGTGTCGCGTTGTGTTCGATTGGTGGGCTGAATGCGGCGTCATCCGGTAGTTGAAATTCGCCAATGCGACGTCCGGTTCAGCAGACGTATCAATCGATAAGTGCTGAAAGCAGATCGGGCTCGTGCAGTATCGTGCCGCGCGACGCGCAGCATGCTCACGATCACGTAGTGTACGAGCGAGACTGTATCGGAGCATTTGAGCTTCGATGTCCACGAGCACGGCGCGATCGGTCATGGTCCGGCAGGCGCTATGACTGCGCACCTCCAGCCCGTTCACATGCAATGCGAAGCCCGCGCAGTCGCTAGTACATCTCATATCGCTGCTGAGAAAGCCAACCGAACCTAAAGAATGGGTGGAGCGTGAGGCCGTCATCGAGTTGCAACGTCTGACGATATACAGTGAGCGTCCTTTCCTCATGCAAATAGCGGCGCGCATGCAGTACTCGTGCATGCGTTGTCGTGCAAGACCAGCTAGTGCATATGCATCGTCCCATTGCAAAGACGAAACATAGTCCCCGTATTTAAGTATTGCGCGGCACGCGGCCACATTAAGCGGCTGCGCGAAACGTAACGTCGACGAAACAACGCGGCTCGTCGTGAGAGAGTCGGTTGGTCAGATCAATGATCGCGAACGCACGAACTGAAACTGCATCACCATCGCTTTGGAGGCGATGCGATGCATGGTGGCCTGAATCGTCGGCGGAATCTCGAAGCATTGCGTAAGCAGTCACAGCAGATGTTTTTGCCAGCAAACGCGAAATTCGCACTGGACTGCCACATTGATTTAACAGAGTGCAGATAGAAGCGCGCTTCGTCGCATTCGAACAGTGTGTCGAGATGATCGGAACAAGCGCCACGTCAATTGCGCTGACGCGTCCGTGAGCACGATGCGTTCGAGCGCGAGCCGTACGTGTTTTGATGAACTCGGTCTACAAAAGCGGCCTATTAGATTGAGCGGCGAAATGCAGCGGCTATCGGACCACGTCATCGCCATCTTCGCCTTCGAGATGATGATCGCCACAATTATCGAAAGAGCCTGGACCGCACGCGGCTATATCGATGAGATCGACTCCGATCGTCGTGGTCATGCCGTGCAATGCATGGACGTCACGTCGCACTCGCGGCCGCATGACAGCCCCGCACTCCGCTCACAGCTCTTCAAGAATTGTCAAAGTCCAGCGTGAGTGTGATGGCGCACTGAAACAGCCGCGTCGCGCACGTACCGTGTGGCTCACTGACGAGGAGCCGTCATTGGCCGCCACGTGATATCGAGCGTGGCCGGTGCGGTAAGCCTCGGGATCTGTCGAGCACGGGAGAGCGTGATGAACTGGAAAACGCTGGAATTCGATCAGCTTTCTGCACGGGAGTTGTATGTGGTGCTGCGCGCGCGCAGCGCGGTGTTCGTCGTCGAGCAGGCGCATGTGTGCCTCGACGCGGACGGTCGTGACGAGCACGCGTTGCATGTGTTCGCGGCCGAGGACATGGCGCGACCGATGCCGATCCTCGCCTACGCGCGCGTGCAGCCAGGCGATGCGGAAGACCCTGAAATCACGATCGATAAAGTACTGACGAGCCCACAGCGGCGTGGCGACGGTACCGCCGAGCAACTGATCGAGCGCGTGCTCGACGCGCTCGCCGAGCGTTGGCCGGGACGCGCCGCCCGCGTCTGTTCACCGGTCGACCTGCGCGGTTTCTACGAACAGTTCGGCTTTCGCAAGACCGAAGGGCCCTATCTCGAACATGGCGTGCCGTTCATTGGACTCACGCGCCAGGGGCACGGCAGCCAGCCGCGTTTCGGGCCGCGGCGCCGCGCGCGCGAGGACGCACGGTACGTCGATACGTTCGAGTTGCTTTGATCGATGATTGTCGGCGCGCGCGTTGAGCGCGCGCGAATCTGATCTCCAAGTCACACGCGTGGCAGCAGCATGCTCACGCGCATCTATGGTTCACGTAATGCGTGCTAGCGCGTTCATGTTCGAACGCGCCGTGAAGCGCTTCGTCGCACGGATCGTCGACCAGCATGAATGCGGCGAGCCGACGTTATTCGTCTGCAAAGTGCGGTATTTCCTCTCGATGAACCCGAAAGCCTGCTTGTCTTCATCGGGTGCGATGCGTCTCTCGCCGTGCCCGGACCGAACGATGATTCGGCATGCTTTCCGAAAGCCATACATGTCGAGCGCAATCGCTGCCTCTCGATGACTGGTCGCACGTCATTCAACGTTCGTCGCTGCTGCTCGCGCGAGGTGCTTGCGTGCAAATCAGACAATTCGACTTCCAACGTGCGTATTCGCACTATGCAAATCCCACGACGCAGGCACGCTTGACGCGCAAGCTTGGAGCCCATCGAAACAGGCCGCGTTACATGAACGAAACAATTCTTCAGAGGGATAACCCTGTCAGGAAGTGTCCCAACTGGCGGAACCGTTTCGAACCAAGCAACGTATCGGAATAAATACGATATGCATACATGCGTACGGGCCCTTCAATCAACAGGCTACGCGGGGTTAACACCGCATCGGGGAGATGTCATGGAACAGGCAAACAAGGATCGCTCGCTGGTGAGCAAAGTGATGGACGGACTCGTCACCGGCATCGTCGAAGAAAAGTACGGTGCGATATTGCCCCCTCAAGACGTGCTGTCGAAGGAGTTCGACGTCAGCCGTACGGTGATGCGCGAGGCGCTGTCGATGCTGCTCGCTCGCGACATGCTCGACGTGCGGCCGAAGATCGGCACGCGCATCCGGCCGATGAACGACTGGCGCATGATCGACGAGGACGTCGTGAACTGGCGTTTTCGCGCGAAGCCTGATCCGATGTTCTTGCGCGACGTGATCGAGTTTCGCATCCTGATCGAACCGCGCGCGTCGGCGCAGGCGGCCGCGCGCGGCAATGCCGGCGACGTCGCGGCGATTCGCGAAGCGTTCGAGGCGTTTCGCGTGATTCGTCCGTCCGAGCCCGGCTATCAGGAAGCCGACGAACTGTTCCACACGCGAATCGTCATCGCGAGCGGCAACCAGTTCTTCAAGCAGATGGCGGCGATCATTCGCGGCGCGCTGTCGACGGTGAATCCGATCATGCAGGACAAGGCCGGGCTGTGGGAGAGCGCGGTCAGCTCGCATCTGCGCGTGGTCGAGGCCATCGAGCGGCGCGATCCGAAAGAGGCCGAGGTCGCTTCGCTCGCGTTGATCGACGATACCGCCGAGGAGCTGGGCGGCAGGTTTTCGACGGAGCCGCCGGCGCGCGCGTGACGGTTTGCGTGTGCGGGCGCGTTCGCGTCAATGCGTTTGCGCGCCGGTGAGGTACGGCCGCGAACGCGGCCTGCTCGTGTCTGGTAGGGCCAGGCATCGGATGATGCCGTGAGGTTCAGCGCTGTCGTGCTTGCGTGTTCGACGAGGGCGGCATGCGCGACAATGGCGGTTATTCCGAACCGCATGGACCCTCGACGACACGATGACAGACACCACGCTAGCAACGCGCGAAGCAACGCCCAAAACGACGCACGGCGTAGCCGATCAATCCCCGACGCCCGGCGTGATCCGCTGGGGGATCGTCGGTACCGGCAGGATCGCGCGCCGCTTCGCACAGGGGCTCGCTTATGTGCCGCACGCACGGCTCGATGCGCTGTGGTCGCGCCGCGTGCAATCGGCACAGGCCTTCGCCGATGAATTCGGCGGCAGCGTGTGCGCGAGCTTCGATGCGCTGCTTGCAAGCGGCATCGACGCGCTCTATATCGCCACCCTCCAGGACAGCCACGCCGACTACGCAATCGCCGCGTTGCAAGCCGGCGTGCACGTGCTGTGCGAGAAACCCGCCACGATCAACGGTCCGCAGCTCGAGCGCGTACTCGCGGCCGCGCGCGACTCGCAACGGCTCTTCATGGAAGCGATGAAGCCGCCGTTCTATCCGCTCTACAGAAAGTTGCGCGAGCATCTGAGTGACGCACCGATCGGTGAGGTCGGCTTCGTGCGCGCGGGCTGCTCGGTGCCGGGCGTGCCCGCCGATCATCCGTCGCTGTCGTTCGAGCACGCGGGCGGTGCGCTGCTCGATATCGGCATCTACGAAATGTTTCTGGCGGTGGACTGGCTCGGCGCGCCGCGCGACGTGCAGACGTTCGGCCGGCTCGGCGCGACGGGCGTCGATACGTTCGCGAGTCTGAATAGCCAGCACGAGCGCGGTATCGCGCAGGTCTTCTGCGGACTCGATCTGCACGGCAAGGGCGATGCGCTATTGATGGCGAGCGGCGGGCACGTGACGCTTCACGAGCCGTGGTGGAATCCGTCGCACGCGACGATTCGCTACGCCGATGGCCGTGTGGTCGAACTCGACGAACCGTTCGAAGGCGGCGGCCTGAACTACGAGACCGCGCACTTCTGCGAGCTGATCCGCACGGGGCAACTGGAGAGTCCGCTGATGCCGCACGACACATCGCGACAGATGATTGCGATGGCCGACGCGGCGCGCGCGGCGCTCGGCTTGAAATTCGCCGGCGAGTGAACCGGTGAGTGAGCCGATGAGCGAGCGAGTGCGCAGGTGTATGGGTGACGGAAAGCGCGCTGCTCAGTGCCGCGTCGGCAGCGACAGACGCCGCTCATACCAGCGTTGCGCCCATTCGAGCACCTGGCACAGCACCCAGTAGACCGCCGCGGCCGCCAGATAAAGCGGCAGCGGCTGATAGGTCGACGCGATCATCTCCTGCGCGCTGCGCAGCAGTTCGGTCACCGTGATCACCGACACGAGCGAGGTGTCCTTGATCAGGCTGATCAGGCTGTTCGACAGACTCGGCACGGCAATGCGCAGCGCCTGCGGCGCGATCACGTAGCGCAGCGTCTGACGGCGCGACAGCCCGAGGCTATACGACGCGAGCCATTGGCCCTGGTGAATGCCGAGAATCGCGCCGCGCATGCTTTCCGACAGATACGCGGCGACGTTCGCCGACAACGCGATCACGCCGGCCGGCGTCGGATCGAGCGAGATGCCGAAGCTCGGTAGCCCGTAGTAAATGACGAAGATCTGCACCAGCAGCGGCGTGCCGCGCATCACGCTGACGTACACGCGGGCGATCCAGTTCAGCGGGCGGCTGTGGCTGATGCCCATCAGCGCGAGGATGGCGCCGCCGATCAGGCCGAAGATCATCGACAGAATCGCGAACTTGATCGTCAGCAGCGCGCCCTGGGCGAGCACCGGCAGCGATTGGATCAGCAAGGAAGTGATGGACATGGACGTTATTCTGGTTGGCGCGCAAAGCGCACATCATAAACTTTGGCGAGCGTTATAGCGCGGCCCGCGCAGCACGGTCGGGGTATACGTGACGCGTGATTTTAATGCCACAAAAAGACAAAGGGCGGCATCGCTGACGATGCCGCCCTTTGTTTGATCACGCGGGTGTTACTTGATCGGCTTGCTGACGTCGATGCCGAACCACTTGTCCGAAATTTTCGTGAAGGTGCCGTCCGCTTCGAGCTGGGTCATCGCGTCGTCGATTGCCTTCGCGAATTTCGGGTTGCCCTTCTTGAACGGGATGCCCGACGGATTGCCCGCGCCGACGTTCGCGCCGGTGCGCAGCGGCAGCTGCGAGTTCTTCAGCAGGTACGCGAGCATCAGACGGTCGTTGAGCGCCGCGTCGAGCCGGCCGGCGGCCAGATCGCGCAGGTACTCGGGCGCGCCCGGATAGGTCTTCACGTCGATGCCCGGCACCGACTTCGCCATGTCCATGTAGTTCGTGCCGAGACCGACGCCGAGCTTCTTGCCCTTCAGGTCTTCGAGCGAATTGAACTGACGGGTGTCGTTCTTACGCTGGATCAGTTGCGCGGCCGAGTACGTGTACGGCGGCGAGAAGTCGAGCGTCTGCTTGCGCGCGTCGGTGATGCCGACCTGGTTGACGATCACGTCGAACTTGCCCGCCTGCAGACCGGCGATGATGCCGCTCCACTCGGTCGTCACGAACTCCGGCTTCACGCCGAGCTTGGCGGCGACGGCTCTCGCGATGTCGACGTCATAGCCGACCAGCTCGCCCGACGGCGCTTTCGAGTTGAACGGGGGGAAGGTGCCTTCAAGGCCGATGCGCAACGTGCCGCGCTGCTTGACCTGATCGAGCAGGTCATCCGCGTGCGCGGTGACGGCGGTGAACGACGCGCCGATCAGCGCGACGGCGAGGAGCTTTTTCAACAGGCCAAATTTCATCGTGGTCCTTTTGTTCGTCTGGCGTTTTAACGGCGCAAGCATAACAAACGAGACTATCGAAACCAAAATATCGTTTGTTTATGTCTATATTATTTTCGCGATTGGGCGCGGGCGCCGGAGGTAGTCCGGGCTCAGCGCAGCGCTTGCGCGCATTCGGCGATTAGCGCCGGCCCCCGGTAGATGAAGCCGGTATAAAGCTGCACCAGCGACGCGCCGGCCGCGAGCTTGGCGCGCGCGTCCTCGCCCGAGAAAATGCCGCCGACGCCGATGATCGGCACTGCGTCGCCGACTTCGGCGCGCAGCTTGCGGATCACCTCGTTCGATGCGTCGAAGACCGGCTTGCCGGACAGGCCGCCGGCTTCGTCGCCGTATTGCATGCCGGCGACGGCCGTGCGCGACAGCGTGGTGTTGGTCGCGATCACGCCTTCGAACTGGTGGCGCAGCAGCGTGTCGCCGATCGACTTGATCTGCTCGTCGTCGAGGTCCGGCGCGATCTTCAGCGCGAGCGGCACGAGCTTGCCGTGCATGTCGGCGAGGCGCTGCTGCTTGTCCTTGAGCGCGGCGAGCAGTGCGTCGAGTTCGCCCGCGCCCTGCAACTGGCGCAGGTTCTTCGTATTCGGCGACGAAATGTTGACCGTCACGTAGCTCGCGAACGGGTACACGCGCTCGAGGCAGTACAGGTAGTCTTCGGCGGCGCGCTCGATCGGCGTGTCGGCGTTCTTGCCGATGTTCAGACCGAGGATGCCGCGATAGCGCGCGGCCTGCACGTTCTTCACGAACTGGTCGACGCCCGCGTTGTTGAAGCCCATCCGGTTGATCACCGCGTCCGCCTGCGGCAGCCTGAACATGCGCGGGCGCGGATTGCCCGGCTGCGCGCGCGGCGTCACGGTGCCGACCTCGATAAAGCCGAAGCCGAGCGCGGCCAGACCGTCGATGCATGCGCCGTCCTTGTCCAGACCCGCCGCGAGCCCGACCGGGTTGCGGAACGTCAGGCCCATCACGGTGCGCGGCGCATCCGGCACGCGCGCGGCGAGCGCGCTGGCGAGTCCGGTACGGCCGGCGGCGCCGAGCATGCGCAAGGTCAGGTGATGAGCGTCTTCCGCGTCCATGCGAAAGAGTTGGGCGCGAACAAGCGGATAGAGGGAGCTGAGCACAGGATGAAGCCGGGCGGCCGAAAAATGGGAACCCGCTATTTTACCGGCTTTGCCGACAGCGGTCGGCACTGCGCGTTGCGTGGGCAAGGGCCTGCAGCCGGCCGGATGTCGCCGCGATGCGACGCGCAGCGGCTACGGCCTGAGCGGGCCGCGCCGTCCATGCATCGCGAAATCCGTCGACGGCAGATCGATGTTCGCCGGATCGAGCACGCACCACTCGCCGTCGATCAGTCCTTCCAGCGGACGGAAATTCGCCTTGTACGCCATCTTCGGACTCTCGCGAATCCAGTAACCGAGGTACACGTACGGCAGATTCAGGCTGCGTGCCTGCTCGATCTGCCAGTAGATGTTGTAGGTACCGAAGCTCGCGTGCGGCAGGTCCGGCTCGAAGAACGTGTACACCGACGAGAGCCCGTCGCCGAGAATGTCGATCATGCTGATCATGCGCAGCGCGCCGGGTGTGTCCGGGTGCGTACCGAAGCGGGCGTCGAGATGATCGGGCGGCGGCTCGCGGAATTCGACGAGCCGTGAATTGATCCGGCTTTGCAGCAGAAACTGTTCGTACTGGTCGCGGCTGTCGCGGTCCATGCCGCCGCCCGCGTGACGCGCCGACTGGTAGCGCATATAGAGCGAGTAATGCTCTTCGTCGTAGTGCAGCGGCGCGACCGTCGCGATCAGCCCGCCATGTTTTTTCCATACGCGCCGCTGCGTGCGATTCGGCTGGAAACGCTCGACCGGCACGCGCACCGGCACGCACGCGCGGCAGCCGTCGCAATACGGGCGATACGTGAACACGCCCGAGCGCCGGAAGCCCGCTTTCACGAGGTCCGTATAGACATCCGAATTGATGAGATGACTGGGTGTGGCGACTTGCGAGCGCGCGATGCGGCCGTCCAGATAACTGCAGGGGTAGGGCGCCGTTGCATAAAATTGCAGCGCGGAAAGCGGCGAAAGAGGCAGCTCGTTGGGATGAGTCACGTTGGCAGCTCTCGAAGCGTCTCTGGTAATGCAAACCCGGCGCGCCTCGCGGTTGACGACCCGCGACCCGGTGGGGCGGCGGGCATCAGGCGGTAGACCCGGATTCGGCCTGATTCTTCCTACGCCGCCCGCGCGATGAGTTCGAGCAAGGCGGTCTTGTCGAAGCGCCACGGTATGGCCGGTGCGCCGACCGACGCGCGAACATGCGCGACGAACGCCTTGCGCGCGATCTCGCGCCCGCCCAGCGACGCCAGATGCGACGTGTTCTGCTGGCAGTCTATCATTTCTATTTCATGACGTCGCAAGTGCCCGACCAGCGCCGCGAGCGCAATTTTCGACGCATCGGTACGCTGCGCAAACATCGATTCGCCGAAGAACATCCGGCCGAGCGACACGCCATACAAGCCGCCCACGCGGCTGCCTTCGAACCACGTTTCGATGCTGTGCGCGTCGCCCATCCGATGCAGCGACGAGTAGGCGTCGACGACATCCGCGGTAATCCACGTGCCGCGCTGTCCACGCCGCGGCGCCTGCGCGCACGCGCGCATCACGGTGGCGAAATCATGATCGACGCGGATTTCCCACGCGTCGTCGCGCAGCACGTGTTTGAGCGTTTTGCGCAGCGACGGCGACAGCTTGAACTCCGCCGGACGCAGGATCATGCGCGGGTCGGGGCTCCACCACAGCACGGGCTGGCCATCGGAGTACCACGGAAAGATGCCGCGCTGGTAAGCGTCGATCAGACGCGACGGCAACAGGTCGCCGCTCGCCGCGAGCAAACCCGGCGCGCCGCTCGACGCACCGAGTGCGCGCTCCACGGGCGGAAACGGATCGTCGGCGCCGAGCCAGGGGACCATGCGCGCCGCTCAGCCTTCGCGTAGCGAACGGAAGATATCGCCGGTATGCAGGCCGAAGCTGCCGGCCGCGCGGTCGGCGAAAAAGAAGCGCAGCGTCTGGCCGACGGTCGGAAACGCAATCTCGTCCCACGGAATCTCGTGTTCCTCGAAGAGCTTCACCTCGAGGCTTTCCTCTCCGGCGGCGATGTCGAGATCGAGCAGCCGCGCCATATAGAACAGATGTACCTGATGCACGTGCGGCACGTTGAGCAACGAGAACAGGTTCTGCACCTCGACGCGTGCGCCGGCTTCCTCGAGCGTTTCACGCGACGCGGCCTCGGCGGTCGTCTCGCCCATTTCCATGAAGCCGGCGGGTAGCGTCCAGTAGCCGTAGCGCGGCTCGATCGCGCGGCGGCACAGCAGCACCTTGTCGTCCCACACCGGGACGGTGCCGACCACGTTACGCGGATTCTGATAGTGCACGGTGCCGCAACTGCCGCATACGAAGCGCTCGCGATTGTCGCCCGGCGGAATGCTCAGACTGACGCCGTGGCCGCAGACAGAACAGAATTTCATTGGAAAGGGGACGAGAAAGAGTGATAGGAGTTTATCACCGGGGCGCGGCATTACTGAGACACGATGAGCCGACGCGCACGGCAGCGTTGACGCGTGGCTCGAACGAGGTCTGACACTGATTGACAGTTTCTTTTCGGAGCCGCTGATAGCATCCGCGCTGATGGCTGCAATGGATGCTCCCCGCGTCCACGGCGGTCATCTTTTTCTCTTGTACATTGCCTCGTAGTCTTGGCGAGCGCGTCGGTTGTTCGACGCGCTTTTTTTTCGCCAGAGGGCTGGTGTGATTTCAGCGTAGTTGGATTGTCGACTGATGGACTCTTTTATTGCTCTCGTATCTTTGTCCGCGCTGCTGGTCGTGTATTGCGTTGTGGTGATTCTGCTGGAATAGCGGCTGTTTTCGCGTAGTGAGTGGCGGCCACCGCGAAGAATGAAACAGCCATGCCGCCAGGGCCAGCTAGCTTTGCGCGAGTCGAAGCGAGTCGACAGAAAATGGCCGCGAAAAACAAAAAAGGGTTACACGCCAATGCGTTGTAACCCTTCAATGATTGTCTGGTTGCGGGGGTAGGATTTGAACCTACGACCTTCGGGTTATGAGCCCGACGAGCTGCCAGACTGCTCCACCCCGCGTCCGTCGAAGAAAAGATTATAGAACAAGCTGACAGTCGGCGCAATAGCCATGTAAGGATTGGCTTCATTACGCGCTTCGGGCACGCTGCTCGTCGTCATTCACATGCGGTGCTTTACAGTCATTCGGCGGTTCGCGGCGTGACCTGGCGCGTGCTGCGCCATGACTCAGCAAGCCTTGCCGGGCGCTGCGCTAGAATCCAGATCTCTATACCGCTCGTCATGCGTACCCAACGGCGAGCGCTTCAACTCTCCGCTTTCGCTTCGAATTCCATGGATATCGCTCACGATCTGCAGATGATTGCCGCCCAGGAAAAGGCCCTCGTGTTTCCCCGCTTCGATGCCGACCGCGCGTGGCAAGTCGGCGCCTATCTGCACGAGGTCGCGAAAGCCCGTGGCATTGCAGCCGCGATCGATGTGCGCACGTTCGGTCAGCCGCTGTTCTTCAGTCTGCTCGACGGCGCGACGCCGGACAATGTCGATTGGGCGCGCCGCAAGGGCAATACAGTCGCGCACTTTCGCCGCAGCTCGTATGCGATCGGTCTGAAAATGCAGCTCGCGGGCGCGACGCTCGCCGACAAGCACGGTCTGCCCGCGACCGAATATGCGTCGCACGGCGGCGCGTTTCCGTTGACGGTGGCGGGCGCGGGCGTGATCGGCTCGATCACGGTGTCTGGCCTGCCGCAGCGTGCCGATCATGAACTGGTCGTCGAAGCGCTGTGCGCGCATCTCGGCCACGACTACGGCAAGCTCGCGCTGGCGAAGGTCTGACGCGATGCGCTTGCCGCCGTATGCGCTGCTTGCGATCGCAATCGTCGCCGAGGTGATCGCGACCTCGGCCATGCGGGCCTCGGATGGCTTCTCGCGGTTGCTGCCGTCGATGGTCGTCGTGCTCGGCTACGGGATTGCTTTCTATTGCCTGTCGCTGACGCTCAGGAGCATCCCGGTCGGCATCGTCTACGCGATCTGGTCCGGCGCGGGCATCGTGCTGATTACGCTCGTCGCGCTGGTGCTGTACCGGCAGGTGCCCGACGTGCCGGCGATCATCGGGCTTGGGCTGATCGTCGCCGGCGTCGCGGTGCTGAATCTGTTCTCGAAGATGCAGGCGCACTGAACGCGGGCTGGGCCGCGGCGCCTTCGTCCGCAAAACTTACTTGCAGCGCACGATCATCGAGCGGTTCTTGACGTTCGCCGACACGACGTTGGTTACGCTGCCGCCAGCGGTGCCGCCTTCGTCGTTGTCTTTCGACACGATCTCGTAGCCAGTCGCGCCGCATGCCTTGCCGGCCTGCACATAGCACGAAGCCCAGCTCGAACCGGCATCCGCGCCGCTGCAATTGACCGCGAAGCCGGTCTGGCCGTTCGGCAGGTTGATCAGCGTGGTGGTGTTCGATGACGCGCAGCCGCCGAGGCCCGCGGCGAGCAGCACCGCGGCGGGTAGAGCCGCCGACAGCGCCGCGCGACGCACGAGGGCAAGCGCGGCGCTGGATCGAAGGCTGTGGAATCGGTCGGCGCGCCGCGGTTGCGTCGTGAAATGCATCGTGAGGTTTCCTTTCGTTGGGACGGAGATGGCCTGCTGAGCCAGTGGGCGTCGCGGATCCAGCGGATGGCGGCCGCGCGTCAGGGCGTTTCGACCGTGATGCCTGCCGCGCTGACGAGCCGCCGTGCTTCGGCGCCGTCTTGGGTGGCAGCGTCTTCCCAGATACTGATCGCTTTCGGAATGTCGATGCCGTGACTTTCGGCGTAGGCAAACCATTTGTTCGCCGCATCCGGCTCAGGCAGTTCGTGATTCTGCAGAAAATATTTTCCCATATTGCGCTCGCTGATCTCGAAATTGCTTCGTGAAGGGTATCGGTGCGATAGCACGGAGCATGCCGATTGCGCTTGTTCGACCGGGTTGAGGCGAAGAAGTGCGGGGTGAGGGGGTGATTGGTGGCTGTGCCGAACTAGCTGTGCCTAACCGGTCGTGCTAACCGGCCGTGCCGAACTTATTGCCGTGCGAAGCGCCATATCGTTATGGTGAAAATTCAAGGTGGGCGGGTAAGCGGGTTGACAGGTGAACAGGTGAGCGCGTTACGGGCGGGAGAAGGCCGACGCCGGTCTCAAGGCAGCGCAATTGGCAGGTGGAGCGTAGAGATGAGGCGGCGTCGAGTCGTTTGATGTGATCTCATCGAAAGACACAGGAGGACGAACATGGCTGAACGGGTCAGTGGCCCTTATCGGGGCTATTACATCAGCGCAACTGCGCGCCTCGTGCCGGTGGGCAGCACGTCGAGCGCGACGCACGGCGATGCGCCTGGCAACGTGGACAGTACCTACGTCGGCTCGGTCAGCCTCGCGGAACTTGGCCCCGACGATCCGCACCGGATGGAAACGCTGCTGGAACTCGGCGACAAACAGCGATTCGACAGCGAAGAAGAGGCACTCGCGTTTGTCGAACAGGCGGCGCGTGATTATGTCGACCGTGTACTGGATGGGCACTGAGTGTCGCTGGCGGTTTTCGGGAGCTACGCACAACTGCCGGAGCCGACCGATGCGACGCGCGTTGAAGTGGCCGATTCCGGCGCTGCGCCGTGCTTGATCGCTGGGCGAAATGTTGGTCGAGGGTTGCTCAACGCGCTGGTCGAAGCACCAGACAACCTGCTTGCACGAAGCGCATCAAATACGCGAAAGAACGCGTCGAGCAGCGGCCTGACGAAGCTCCTCCGCGCGCTGGACCATGATCTGGCGGCGCGAGTACCATAGCGGGACCTGAGCGAGCCGAGGGCCGGGGACCGACCGATAACCGCTTTTCGCCGGCACTGCCCTTATCACTGCCTTTATGCCGGACCTTTCCGATGAGGCGACTATGGAAATTCGCTTTCCCGCAGACGCGCCTGCTTACCGTGACTCCAACCTGACCGTCGTGTTCGCGGCGCTGGTGGACGGCGAACCGGTGCCCTGCGCGATCTCGGTCGAAGCGCTCGAGGACCATTTTGGCGCCTACAGTGAGAACCTCGAAGGCTGGCTGCGCGCGTTCGATGTCGGCCGGCCGCGCATTGAGGCTGTCGCGCGCGAGCATCTGCAGCTCAGCAACGGCACGCCGGTGCTGCTCAAGAGTGGGCACTTTCCCCCGGGGCAGATGGCGGGCTAGACCGAGGTGACTCCACGATGCGTCTGCCTGACGTGCCTGCCTGATGCATCTATCCGATCTCTGGTTGAAGTGCCATACCCTGAACACGAACAGTCGCGCTTCATTGCCTGCATCGCTCCTTCGCCGCATGGGCCGCAACTGCCGGCAGGTTGCACGGAGCCGCCTTAAAAACATCCCCGGTTCCTTGCCGATGCGACGTTTTCGCGATCGCCCCGATCAGCGCTGTCAGCGCCGGATCGGTTCGCGCAACAGGCTCGCTGATCAGCTAGCTCATCTTCACGAGGCCGTGCGCGCAGCCTCATAACACCGCCGGATGCCTTCCTGATAAGACGTCTTCGCAATCGGCCCGATCAATGCCGTCAGCGCCGAATCGTCGAGCACGACGGGGTCGGTCATCAGATAGTTCATTTCCACCAGTTCTCGCATCAGCGGATCGAAGAGGCCGAGCACGCGCAGTATGCCCTTGCCGGCCACCATCAACCGGGGCTCGCGGCCGGCGAGCGCGTATGCCTGTCTCGCCACTTCGCGTTGCGTGATCGTGCCGGCGCCCGCGAGGTGCCACCAGCGGCCATAGGCGTCGGGCGTACGCGTCAGCGTCTCGACTACCGGTCCGATGTCCGGCAGGTAGATGAACTCGTGCGGCACGTCGACGGGACCGATCAGCTGCGCGCGCTTGCCGCTCGCGGCGCCGATGAATGCGCCACGCAGCACGCTGCGCTCGATGCCCGGCCCATAGAAGTCGGGCAGGCGCAGCACCAGTGTCGACAGGCCTTGCCGGCCGTGCGCCGCCAGCACGAGGTCCTCCTGCGCGAGCCGCATGCGTCCCTTGAACGTATGCGGCTCACGCGGATGATCCTCGCGGATCGGATTGCCGCGCGCCCGGCCATACGGGTACACGGTGCCGATCAGAATGAAGCGCTCGACGCCCGCCGCGTTCACGCCGGCAAGTGTTTTCTCCATGAGTGGCGGATGTAGCGCGAACTGGTGATAGGGCACGCCGACGAGATAGATCACCGTCTGCAGACCGGCTGCCGCCGCACGGATCGACGCGGGATCGTCGGGATTCCACGTGACGATTTCCGCGTGCGGATCGTGACCGAACGCCTGTTGCAGCGGCTCGCGCGAGCGCCCGACGACCCGATAGTCGCGGCCCCGCGCGCTGAGCGCGGCGGCGATGCTTTGACCGGCGGCGCCCGCGGCGCCGAATAAGCCGACCTTTCCCGTGGTTTGCATGACAACTCCCTGAAGCAGCGGCGCACTCCTGCCGCATGATTTTTCGCGGCTTCGGAATGACAGCCGAAAATTTACTGAACGGTGTTCAATAAACAGCGTTCAGTTTAATTTGACTTTTCAGTTTGTCAATCTGAGAATTTAGGGCATGGGAATCGCTGAACGAAAAAACCGCCAGAGACAGGCACTACGCGAACGTATCCTCGATGCCGCACGACGCATCGTGATGCGCGAGGGCTTTGCCGCGCTGTCGATGCGCAAGATCGCCGACGTGATCGAATACTCGCCCGCCACGCTGTATCTGCATTTCGCGAGCCGCGACGAGATCGCGCGGGCATTGTGCGAAGAGGGCTATGCGCAACTGCTCGAAAGCTTCGTGCCGCTCGCGCGGATCGCCGATCCGGCGGAACGGCTCAAGGCGATCGGACGCGCGTACGTCGCGTTTGGCGTCGAGCATCCACAGACGTACCGGCTGATCTTCATGGAGGATCCGAGCTATACCGGTGCGGCGCTTGGTGGCGCGTCGGGCGCCTCTGCGCGCATGGAGAAGGGCGACGGGGAGGGCGCAGCGGCAGCCGTGGCCCGCGCGGGGGGCCGCGAAGCAGGCAGTGCAGGCGATGCGGCGAACGATCACGCGGACCGTAAGGCAGCCGATCAGGCGGACGCCGGGGCAATGACCATTGGCGCATCGGCGGACGCATCGTGGAACGTATCGGCCAACCCGTCGGCTAACTCATCGGCCACCGCAGCAAGCGACGATTCATCCGTTCACTCCGCATCCGCGGATGGCGACGATGCCGGCTCGGCCGCCTTGCACATCATGATCGATGCGCTCGATGAACTCAGGGCAGCGGGGCGTCTATCGGCTTCGGTCGCATCGATGGATCCGGCGGTTTGGGCCGAGGCCTTGTGGGCGAGTCTGCATGGCATCGTCGCGCTGAACCTGACGTGTCCGGTGTTCCCCAGTGCACCACTCGATACGGTCGTGGGCGTGACGCTCGACGCATGGCTCGGCGCGCCGCAGGCCAAGCGGCCGCGGCGCACAGCAGCAGGCACAGCAGCAGGCACAGCAGCAGGCACAGCAGCAGGCACAGCAGCAGGCACAGCAGCAGGCACAGCAGCAGGCACAGCAGCAGGCACAGCAGCAGGCACAGCAGCAGGCACAGCAGCAGGCACAGCAGGCACAGCAGGCACAGCAGGCACGCGCGGCAAAAAGCCCACGGCGAAACAGAAGCAGCCGACGGAGCCCGACGACCCCACCCCCGACTCACCGCCCGCAAGGCGCAGACCCACAGGCCCGTGATAACGTTCAGTTCCACGTCACCCCGCGCCGCCGCGCCCAACTCTCCATGTCCATGTCCGCCCCGTCCGCCGTCGGCGATGAAATCGTCACCCACGTCACCAACCGCATCGGCTTCATCGAACTGGAGAGGCCGAAAGCGCTGAATGCGCTGACGACCGGCATGATCCGCGCAATCCAGGCGGCGCTCGAGCAGTGGCGGGAGGACCCCGACGTGCTGGCGGTCGTGGTGCGCAGCCCGCATGCGCGCGCGTTCTGCGCGGGCGGCGACATTCGCCTGATGTACGAGGCGGCACGGCGCGGCGAGCAGGACACGCGCGATACGTTTTTCACCGAGGAGTACCGCCTCAATCACACGATCTTCACTTATCCGAAGCCCTATATCGCATTGATGAGCGGCATCGTGATGGGTGGCGGCATGGGCATTTCGCAGGGCGCGCATCGGACCGGCGGTCTGCGCGTCGTCACGCAATCGACGAAGATGGCGATGCCCGAAACCCGTATCGGCCTTTTCCCCGATGTCGGCGCGAGCTGGTTTCTCGCGCGCACGCCTGGCGCGATCGGCCGTTATCTGGCGGTGACCGGCGAGACGATCGGCGCGGCCGATGCGTTGTACGCGGGGCTCGCCGATGTCTATATCGATGACGAAGCATTGCCCGCGCTGATCGATACGTTGCGGCGCGAACCGTTCGAGCGCGGCGCGGACGTGGTCGCGTGCATCGAGCGCGACGCGCTTGCGTATCAGGTCGCGCCACGGCCGGAGGATAGTCCGCTGGCGCAGGCCCGCGCGTTAATCGACCGGCATTTCGCGTTGCCCAACGTCGCGCGGATTCTTGCGTCACTCGAACAGGAGAGCGAGCACGGTAGCGACGCGGCGGAGTGGGCTGCGCAGACGATTGCGGTGCTGCGCGAGCGCTCGCCGTTGTCGATGGCGGTATCGCTCGAGGTGGTGACGCGCGCCGAAGGCTCGATGGCGGAGGTGCTGCGCACCGACCTCGATCTGACGCGCTCGAGCTTTCTGCTCGGCGATACGGTGGAAGGGATTCGCGCGCGCATCATCGACAAGGACAATGCACCGCGCTGGCGTTTCGCGCGCATCGAAGATGTGAGCTCCGCCGATGTCGAGAAGATGTTCGAAAGCCCGTGGCCGGCGAACGAACATCCGCTGCGCGATCTGCGCGGCTGAATAGCGAAAGCGTCGCGAGTCAGGCGGCGCTTGCGCGCCGATCACGTGCGTGAGTTCATCGTCTTGCGCGGCAAGCTCGCAGCAAGTCGGCAACAAAGTCGCATCAAGCCGGCAACATACTCGCGTTAAACCCGCCGCAAGCTCGCCGCAAACCCGCGACTCCGCCGTTACTCCTCTTCCTCGCTTGCCATAAACGCGCGCATGAACACGAGCGCGCCCCAGCCCCACATCGCGTTCGTCGCGAAACCGACCGTCAGGCGCGGCAGCATGTTGCCGCTCGGCCAGATCCCGCGCAGCGGATCCACGACGAATACGCTCGCTGCCGTCAGCACCACGCCGCCGAAGACGAATGCCGGCACCCACGGCGCGCGGCGGTGCGGCGCGACGCGCAGCAGCCATGCCATCAGTACGGCCCAGCAGGCGCTCCAGATCGCGTTCGCGATGAATTCAGGAAGTCCGAGTGGAAGGAAGGGCGCGGTCGAAAAACCGCTGGGGTCGATCAACGCGGCGGCGTGCATCAGCGCCAGCGTCGATTCACGAAAGAACAGGGAAGCCAGAAAACCGGCGACGAACGGCAGAATGATTTTTTGCATGCATTGCACCCGCGAAGTACAGGCGGCGCGATTCGCAAAACCTGTACCGGACGATCGGAAAACGTCCGACATTATATCGACAGGGGTCCGCGTTTCCGGCGCCGCGTGCATAAAGCGCAACACCTGTATGCCCGAGCGACGGGCTAATCACGAAAGCGGAAATCCTAAGCTCAAAAAAATCGTTCTAATGCCGCGGACCGGTCCATAGACTGTTTCCTCATGCAGACGGCGCGGGTGTCGCCGTCATCCGTTTAATCGGGCGCATTACGCGCACGTTGGTCGAGGGAAAGCCGCCGCGATGTCGAGTCTGATGCCGAACCCCTGTTGCCGCCGGGCCCGTGTGCGCCGGAGTTCGAGCGGTTGTCCGCCTGGCGCGTAGCTGCCGCGCTCCGGTTGCAGGTGGCCTGAGCCACCGTCCACTTTTCAATTCCTTTTCATGCGTCGCAGTGCGTGGCCGGATGCCGGCCCGATGCGCGCGGCCGGCTTGCGCGCGGCGTTTGCGCGCACCGTTTCCATTCCGTTTAGAACAGGCAGGAGCAATAGATGAATGTGTTCTGGTTCATTCCGACTCACGGCGATAGCCGCTATCTCGGTACGTCCCAAGGCGCACGCGCAGCCGACTACGACTACTTCCGGCAGATCGCCGTCGCCGCCGATACGCTCGGCTACGAAGGCGTGCTGCTGCCGACCGGACGCTCATGCGAGGACGCGTGGGTCGTCGCGTCGAGCCTGATCGCCGCGACCCAGCGGCTGAAGTTTCTGGTCGCGATCCGCCCGGGGCTGTCGTCGCCGGGGCTCGCCGCGCGCATGGCCGCGACCTTCGACCGGTTGTCGAACGGGCGTCTGCTGATCAACGTCGTGACGGGCGGCGATGCGGCCGAACTCGCGGGCGACGGCGTGTTCGTCGATCACGACACGCGCTATCAGATCACCGACGAATTCCTGCATATCTGGCGCAAGCTGTTGAGTGCATCGCATGGCAACGATGCGATCGATTTCGACGGCGAGCACCTGCAATCGAAAGGCGGCAAGGTGTTGTATCCGCCGGTGCAGGATCCGCATCCTCCGTTGTGGTTCGGCGGTTCGTCGGCGGCCGCGCATGACATCGCGGCCGAGCACATCGACACCTATCTGACCTGGGGCGAGCCGCCCGCGGCGGTCGCGAAGAAGATCGCCGACATTCGCGCGCGCGCCGCCGCGCGTGGCCGGCAGATCCGCTTCGGCATCCGTTTGCACGTGATCGTGCGCGAGACCGAGGAAGAAGCGTGGGCCGCGGCCGACAAACTGATCAGCAAGCTCGACGACGACACGATCGCGCGCGCGCAGGCCTCGTTCGCGAAGATGGATTCGGAAGGCCAGCGCCGCATGGCCGCACTGCACGGTGGCAGGCGCGGCGGCCGCGAAGAACTCGAGGTCTATCCGAATCTGTGGGCGGGCGTCGGGCTCGTGCGCGGCGGCGCGGGCACCGCGCTGGTCGGCAGCCCGGAGCAGGTGGCCGCGCTGATGAAGGAGTACGCGGCGCTCGGTATCGACACCTTCATCCTGTCCGGTTATCCGCATCTCGAAGAGTCGTATCGCTTCGCCGAACTGGTGTTTCCGCTGCTGCCGCAACGACGCAACAAGATCGCGGACGGACCGCTGTCGGGGCCGTTCGGCGAGATCGTCGGCAACAACTATCTGCCGCAGGCGGCGAGCGCGAGCTGAGCGCCGCGCGTTCGAATCAGTTCGACGGATAAGGAGAAACGCCATCATGAGTCAAACCACTCTGAGCGCGGCAACGCACGCGCGGGCCGCCGTGCCAGTTGCAAGAGCCGCGCGCGCCGCCGATGCGCTGCGCCGTCTCGGCAAGTATCTGCTGCCGTGGCTGATGCCGCTCGCGATTCTGTGCGCGTGGGAAATCGCCGCGCGCAGCGGCGCGCTGTCGACGCGCGTGCTGCCCGAACCGCTCGCGGTCGTGAAGGCGGCGTGGTCGCTGATCCAGTCGGGCGAAATGTGGGCGGACGTGCGCGTCAGCACGTGGCGCGCGGTGTCGGGCTTCGCGATCGGCGGCGGCATCGGCCTTGTGCTCGGACTCGCGACCGGGTTGTTCCGGCCCGCGGAAATCGCGCTCGATTCGAGCGTGCAGATGATCCGCAATATTCCCGCGCTCGCGATGATCCCGCTCGTGATCCTGTGGTTCGGCATCGAGGAGGAGGCGAAGGTGTTCCTCGTCGCGCTGGGGGTGTTTTTCCCGGTCTACGTGAACACGTTTCATGGCATCCGCTCGGTCGACGCGAATCTGATCGAAATGGCGCGCAGCTACGGCGTCAACGGTTTCGCGCTGTACCGGCACGTGGTTCTGCCGGGCGCCTTGCCGTCGATTCTCGTCGGCGTGCGCTTCGCGTTTGGGCTGATGTGGGTCACGCTGATCGTCGCCGAGACCATTTCCGCGCAGTCGGGCATCGGCTATATGACGATGAATGCGCGCGAATTCCTGCAAACCGATGTGGTGGTGGTCGGCATTCTGCTGTACGCGGCACTCGGCAAGCTCGCCGACGTGCTCGCGAAGAGCCTCGAGCGCGTGTCGCTGCGCTGGCATCCGGCCTATCAGCGAGGAGCGAAAGCATGAGCGCAACGACGTTATCGACGACGTTCGGCGGGATCGCGGGCAGCGATCTGGAGGTGGAACTTGCACAGCCTCGGGTCGCGGATCATGACGCGAACGAGGCGAGAGAGTTTGAGCGGGATGGCGCGAGCGCGCCGCTGTATGCACCGCAGCGGAGGATAGAGCGGGACGGCGGCTCCGGTAGTGCACTGTCATCGACTGCTGTTGGGACGCAACCCGCCGTTGCACTTGCACGCAACGACGCACGCGCCGCGGGAGATTTCGCCGTGCAATTGCGTGGCGTCGGCAAACGCTATGGCGAGCGCGAAGTGTTGTCCGGCTTCGATCTGTCGATCGAGCGTGGCAGCTTCGTCGCGATCGTCGGCCGTAGCGGTTGCGGTAAATCGACGTTGCTGCGGCTCGTCGCCGGTCTCGAAGCGGCGAGCGCGGGCGTGCTCGAAAAACGCGCCAGCGACGGCGGCCCGCTCGATACCCGCATCATGTTTCAGGACGCGCGCCTGTTGCCGTGGAAGAGTGTGCTGCAGAACGTGATGCTCGGTCTTGGCCGTGGCGCGCGCGACGATGCGCGCGCGGTGCTCGCCGAAGTCGGTTTGCTCGAACGCGCCGACGATTGGCCCGCGCAACTGTCAGGCGGTCAGCGTCAGCGCGTCGCGCTCGCCCGGGCGCTCGTGCATCGTCCGCAATTGCTGCTGCTCGACGAGCCGCTCGGCGCGCTCGATGCGTTGACGCGCATCGAAATGCACTCGCTGATCGAGCGGCTGTGGCGCGAGCATCGCTTTACCGCGCTGCTCGTCACGCACGACGTGCACGAAGCGGTGGCGCTCGGCGACCGGATTCTGCTGATCGAGGAAGGGCGCATTGCGCTCGATCAGCCGGTCGCGCTGGCGCGTCCGCGCGCGCGGGCATCGCGGGGCTTTGCCGCGCTCGAAGAACACGTGTTGCAACGCGTGTTGAAAACCGCGCCGAATGACGATGCGCTTGCCTATCGCGCCCATGATCCATACGGTGAGCCCGAGCAGGCGCGCATGGCGCGGCCGACCGAGGTGCGCTGGGCTGTATGAGTTTGCCGGCCGGTCCGATCTGCTTCTCTTCGTTCTGTTTCGTTCCATTTCATCCCATTCTTCAACCTGAAACGCTTTTCTGGAGTTACCTCATATGAGCATTTCCGCTATCAACGTACGCAATCAGTTCAAAGGCAAGATCAAGGAAATCATCCGCGGCTCGGTGGTGTCCGAAGTCGACGTGGAGACGCCGTTCGGCATCGTCACGTCGGTCATCACGACGCGTTCGGTCGACGAACTCGAACTGAAGGTCGGCTCGGAAGTGGTCGCGCTGGTGAAGTCGACCGAGGTGTCGATCGCGCGGCTCTGAGCACGCGGCTCTGAAGACTCGTGCGACCAGCAAAGGCCGCTTGCGCTTGCGGCTACTTCGCGTTCGCGCCGCTCGCGGGCGGCTCGTGCGACATCGGATCGTGGGTCGGTTTACGCGGGCGTTTGATCGGCATGTTGTCCGGATTGCTCGATCCGCCGGAACCCGACGCCGCCTCGGGTGGCTTCGCCATCGGAGAGTGGCTGTCGCGCGGCACGCTTGGAGTGCTGCTCTGCGCGACAGCGCCCGCGCTGGTCGCCAGCATTGCCACCAGCGCGATGCTGGCCGCTATTAGTGTTGTGGTCCGTGTGCTGTGCTTCATGCTGGCCTCCGTGGCGATGTCGCGGACGTTGCGGTCCACCCCGTTGCGTGTTGCGGATGGACACGGGGCTGCGTGGACAATTAATTCGCCAGTAGCATGCGGTGTTCCGGGACGGTTGCTGGGGCTTGTAGCGTGCTTTTGCCGCGTGTTTTGCGGCGTTTGCGCCGCGTTTTTTTGCCGTGCTGTGCCACGCCGCCGCTTTTCATCGCGCACGATGCGCGCAGGTTACGTGAGCATTGCTGCGTCGCACTTTGTTTTCATTGCACGCTTGCTCCAAACGCCAATTCCCAGCTTCGGCATCCATCTCGCGCATAGATGGCCGGCGCGTACCTGCATCCGTCGATGAAACTTGCTACGATGAATTGAGCAATCCGGCGGAGACGGCCATGTCGAAGTCATTGAGTCCCGAAGCGATCGAAGCGTTGCGGCGTCTGAACGATGTTGGCGTCGGACAGGCGGCGCCCCAACTCGCGCAGTCCGTGATGGCGGAATTACTGTCATGCGGTCTCGTCGCCGAAGCAGGCAGCAGCGGAGTCGAGATCAACTGCAGCGGCCGGCAATACCTTTCCGGCGATTGCGATTGATCGAGAGCGATCGGCGGGTCAGCGGATCAGTGGCTGACCGGGCTCGGAAGCACGAAGCGACACAAAGCGACACGTCGCGAGCGAATCGCGGGCAGTAGCGACGCTCGGCGGACAGGTGCGGCCAGTCGCATGCGATGAGTGCTGTCACGGAGGCGACGATGGAGCCGAAGGGCCTCGACATGGGCGATTACCAGGAGCGCTACGGCGACTACGACATCGAGGTCGCGGTCGAACAGGTGCTGACTGGCGTCAAAGCTCATTTCCGCGTGTTGCGTGGCGACGCAGCCGTGGTCGACTGGCAACTGGTCCATATCGACAGCTTGTGGTCCACCGAGCATGCGGCCGCCGAAGCGGCTTTTCAGGCGGCACGCGAATTGATCGATGCAGGGCTCGCGGTGTAGCACGCGGCCGAGAGCTCATGCTGCACAGCCAGTTCAATCACCGACGATCAACAGGCGCGACTCTGGATAACGGTAAGCAGGACACGCACTGGTTGGCGTGACCGTAAACGCAACGAAGCGCCGGCATCGATACTGCATGCGCGGCGCTTCATTAATCGCTGCCTTTTCAGGCAGCGGATCCAACGGTACTAGTAACGGCTTAGTGGCCGAAGAACACCGATTGCGGGCCCGAAGTGGGTTCGCTGCGCGTGCCCGATTGCGACGACACGCTCTTCACGCCACCGTATGCATTCGTTTGATTGTTCGCTTGCTCAGCGGCAACCGTCTGTGCGCTCTGGCCTTGTTGCGAAGCCGGTGCGCCCACCGACGGACGATAGAACGGTGCCGGGCCGTAGCCGCTAGCGAAAGCGGGAGCGGCGATCGAGGCAGAAGCGGCAACCAGCAGGGCTGCGATGAACTTGGTCTTCATGGTAGGACTCCGATAACGTTTCGACTGCATTTCAGGGAGGCGTCGCAGGAGCCGGGGAGGTGTCTGCAACGTCGATGAACGGCAGTGTATACCCCTACTATTGAAAATTTGTGCCGATAATTTGAAATTACTATTCCCTGGAAGGAAACAATCTCGCGGGATCAGATGTGGCAAGGCTCGACGGCAGTCTGGCCCTATGGACCAAGCTGTTTTTAGGAGTGAGAGCGGGGATGAATGCGAAGAAAGGTGTGCCGCTAAAAACAAAAACGGCGTTGTGATTTCTCACGACGCCGTCTGCGGACTTTGCTGCTTGAATTCTTTGGGGTGGCTGATGGGACTCGAACCCACGACGACAGGAATCACAATCCTGGACTCTACCAACTGAGCTACAGCCACCACTAACATTCGCTTGACTTGCTTGAAAAAGCTGTCACGCCAACGAAGAAACGAGATTATACGAACAAGAATTACGTTTGCCTAGCCCTTTATTCAGAAATTTCGACAGGCTCGCGCAGATGCTGTCTTGCTTCGTCGAAGATCGTCAGATCGCGCGCGGCGAGCCGTTTGCTATCGGACAAAACACGGCGCCAGCCCCGTGCGCCCGCTTCGCCGCGATACAGACCCAACGCATGGCGCGTGATCGCACCGGGATAGGTGCCGCGCGCCATTTCAGCCGCACAGTACTCGATCAGTTTTGCTTCGACCTGCTCGCGCGTGAGCGGCGTTTGGGTCGATCCGTAGAAGCGCGCATCGACATCGGCGAGCACGTACGGATTGTGATAAGCCTCGCGACCGAGCATCACACCGTCGACGTGCCGCAGATGCATGTCCACTTCATCGAGTGTCTTGATCCCGCCGTTGATGATTATCTCCAACTGCGGGAAATCGCGTTTCAACTGGTACGCGTAATCGTATTTGAGCGGCGGAATTTCGCGGTTTTCCTTCGGGCTCAAACCCTTCAGGATCGCGTTGCGCGCGTGAACGATAAAGACTTCGCATCCCGCATCGGCGATGGTGCCGACGAAATCGCGCACGAACGCGTAGTCCTCGACCGCATCGACGCCGATGCGATGCTTGACCGTCACCGGCACGGATACCGCATCGCGCATCGCCTTCACGCAATCGGCGACGAGTTGCGGCTCGTTCATCAGGCACGCGCCGAACGCGCCGCGCTGTACCCGTTCTGACGGGCACCCGCAGTTCAGATTGATTTCGTCATAGCCCCACTGTTCGCCAAGCTTCGCCGAGCGCGCGAGGTCGTCGGGTTCGCTGCCGCCGAGTTGCAATGCAACGGGCGCTTCGTCGGGCGTAAACGCGAGATGACGCGGCACGTCGCCATGCAGCAGCGCGCCGGTCGTCACCATTTCCGTGTAAAGCCACGTATGGCGCGAGATCATCCGATGCAGTGAGCGGCAATGACGGTCAGTCCAGTCCATCATCGGCGCAACAGAAACGCGACGCGGGCTGGCAATAAGAGGTGAAGACATGGGACGGCCGGACGGCTTGAATCGAAACCGCGATTTTACCGCAAGGCCGCAAAGCTGCAGGAGGGTTACCCGGCGGCGCCCGCGCCGTCAATGCCCATGGCCTCCCATCCCTCCACCTCCGCTGCCCCATGCGCTGCCACCGCCATGCATGCCGCCATATCCTCCGCCGTGGCCGCCGTGCCAACCGCCGCCATGCCAACCACCGTGGCCACCATGCCAGTAGCCGTGACCGCCGTGGTAATAGCAGCACGGTCCGCCAAACCCGCCCCAGATGCCGACCGTGCCATACACCGGTGCATAGGGCGGCCCGTACGCATACGGGTAATACGGCTGGCCGTACGCATAGTCGTAACCCGGCGCCGGCGCGATCGCGCATCCAGCGAAGCTTGCTGCCGCCGCCAGCAGCGCCATCGATGCAATGATCCTGCTCACGATTTTCTCCTTCCTTATAAGCATCAGAAAAACCGCGGAGCGCGGAGTTCAGCGGCATTTGTGTCCGCGCGTTACCGCGTGCGCCGGGCAGTGAGCGACCGCGGCAGCCGCAAGGCAATCGAAGGCCGCGATGCTCAAGCTTTCCGCGCAATCTTGCCGCGTCTTACGACATGGCCGTCCGGTAACAGTTGGTTAACGATTCGAAACGAAACTGAAGGGCACGGCTGATATTTTCCGTTCAGACCATTTCAGACACGCCGTCCTTGAATCCCTATCACTATCCGTGCCTGCCCGGCGCTTCGCGCCGACCGCGCTGAAGCTGGATGAAAGAACGTACCCGCTCGTGACATCACCCGCCGCGCAGTTGCCATCCAGCAATCCACCGTCATCCACGGAGCACGATCTCCAGCCGGTCTCGGCCGAGCAATGGCGCGTTGCGGGCGATGCCTGCGTCGCGCGCGGCGACTTCGACGCCGCGCTGCAATGTTTCGAGTCCGCGCGTGCGAGCGAGCCCGCAGCCTCCATCAACTACGAGCGCCTGGCCGTGACGTTGGTCGCGCTGCGCAGGTTCGCCGAAGCCGAGGTCCGCTATCGCGAGGCGATTGCGCGCGATCCCGATAACGCGGATTCGCACCACGGGCTCGGCTGGACGCTCGAGCAGACGCATCGGCTCGAAGCGGCGGTGCATGCCTATCGCGAAGCGGCGCGTCTCAATCCGTCCGCGGACGGCTCGAGCAACAACATGGGCAACTGTCTGCAGGCACTCGGCCGTTTCGACGAGGCGCACGACGCGTACCGCCGCGCGATCAACGGCGCGCCGCGTGTGCCGCTGTACTACCGCAACTTCGTGCAGACCAAACGTCTGTCCGCCGACGATCCGGTCTTCGCACAACTGGAGCAACTCGCCGGCGACGCCGCTTCGCTCAGCCGCTCCGATCAGGCCGAAGTGCACTTCGCGTATGGCGCGGCGCTATCCGGCGTGGGCCGCAACGACGCATCGTTCGATCATCTGCTCAAAGGCAACGCGCTGTACCGCGCCGGCATGCGCTACAACGAAACGGAATCGCTGGGTCTGTTCGCGCGCTTGCCCGAGTTGTTCAGCGCGGACCTGTTCGCAGCCGCGCGCGGTTTCGGCGATCCGTCGGCGGCGCCGATCTTTATCGTCGGCATGCCGCGCTCCGGCTCCACGCTGATCGAGCAGATTCTCGCGAGTCATCCGAAGGTATTCGGCGCGGGCGAACGCACCGAATTCGGCGAGGCACTCGTCACCGGTATTCGCCGTGACGCCGATGATCCGTTGCGGATCGACATCGAGGCATTGCCCGAAGGCAACCCGGCGCGCTGGCGCGCGCTTGGCGCAGATTATCTGCGGCTGATGCAGCGCGTGCGGGCGGAAATTGGCCCTGAGGTCACGCATTTCACCGACAAATATCCGTTCAACTTTATCAACGTCGGTCTGATTCATCTGGCGTTGCCCAATGCGCGTTTTATCCATAGCCGCCGTTCGCCATTGCAGACCTGTCTGTCGATTTTCTCGCGCATTTTTCACGACGTGCCGTTCGGCTACGAACTCGGTGAGCTCGGCCGTTATTACCGCGCCTACGATGCGTTGATGGCGCACTGGCGGCGCGTGCTGCCCGAAGGCGTAATGATCGAGATCGCGTATGAGGAACTGGTCGACGATCTGGAAGCGAACGTGCGTCGCATGCTCGCGCATTGCGGGCTCGAATGGGACCCGCGCTGTCTCGCGTTTCATCAGACGACGCGGCGCGTGAGCACCGCCAGTTCGGCACAGGTGCGCCGGCCGCTTTACCGGACATCGATACGACGCTGGCAGCCGCGCGAGGACTTGCTCGAGCCGTTATTGACCGCGCTCGGACCCACGCTGGCCGCGGCCGGCGATCATCTCGCGCCGTGATCAAACGTGCGTTGACGAGCGATGCCGCATCGGCGCGGCATCGACGTTGAATCGCTGAGTGGAATCAATGCGCAAATCAATGCGCGACGACGACGCCCGCGTGATGCAGCAACGGGTACACACCGACAATGAACGCCGCGTAGAGCGCGGCCATCGTCACGCCGGCCGCGGTGCCCCAGATGTCGCGCGATGCGGCGCCCTGGCGGAAATGCACGGGTAGCCCGACCAGCATATAGCCGATCACAAAGAACAGGATGACCGCGCGCACCGGCGACAGATCGTGGCCGATAAATTCAAGCACGGCGCTCAGATTGAATTGATGCATGAACAGGCGGGCAAGGATGGAAAGCGGAAGTTCGCGTGACGCGGGAATGCATTGGACTACGCGGCGAACGCATCATTCACAACGCGGCAATCTAAGCGGATTAAAGTGCACGCGCTCGCGACGCGCAAGAAAAAGACTGTATAAATTTGTACTGGCCTACATTGCTTGCAACTTGCCTGGATGACGACTTTCATCCGGCTTTGCAGTGCTTCATGCGGCTTTCACCGTGACGTCAAGGTTGCTTGCGTGAGCGGTCGCGCAGCGGATCGAGCAACGGCTTCAGACCGTTGTGATCGATCTCCTGCATCAACGCCAGCAGACGGCCGATCTCGCCGGGCGGAAAGCCCTGGCTCGCAAACCAGTTTAGATAGTGGCCGGGCAGATCGGCAATCACGCGGCCTTTATATTTCCCGTAGGGCATCACGCGTGTGACCAATAGTTCGAGTTGTTCGGGGTTCATGGTGAGCGGGTTTCGGACCGTATCCGGCTTCAAACACGGGCCGCCCGATGCCGCCCGTGGCCACGCATTCTAGCCTCGCTGCAGGTATCACGCCGACATGGTAACGTCTGCGCCTTTCCGCTCATCTCTTCAACAGGACAAGTTAAATGGAATACCGCAAGCTCGGCGACTCCGACGTTCAGGTCAGCCTGATTGGTCTCGGCACCATGACGTGGGGCGAGCAGAATACCGAGCAGGAAGCGCACGCGCAGATCGATTACGCGCTCGATCACGGCGTCAATCTGATCGACACCGCTGAAATGTATCCGGTGCCGCCGCGCGCCGAAACGCAAGGGTCGACCGAGCGTTACATCGGCACATGGCTCGCGCAGCACAAGAGCGCGCGCGAGAAGATCGTGCTCGCCACCAAGATCGCCGGACCCGCGCGTCAGCCGCACAACCCGCGTCATATCCGCGGCGAGGGCAACCAGTTCGACCGCAAGAATCTGGTCGAGGCGCTCAACGGCAGCCTCGAGCGTTTGCAGACGGATTACGTCGATCTGTATCAACTGCATTGGCCGGATCGCAGCACGATGACGTTCGGCCGTCCGTCGTATCCGTGGGTCGAGGATGCATACACGGTGCCGATCGAGGAAACGCTTTCGGTGCTCGCTGAATTCGTGAAGGCGGGCAAGGTGCGTCATATCGGTGTGTCGAACGAAACGCCGTGGGGCGTCGCGCAGTTTCTGCGCGCGGCCGAAAAGCTCGGGCTGCCGCGCATCGTCAGCATCCAGAATCCGTATAGCCTGCTGAACCGCACGTATGAAGCGGGGCTGTCCGAATACGCGCATCGCGACAACGTGGGTCTGCTCGCGTATTCGCCGCTCGCATTTGGCTGGCTGTCGGGCAAGTACGAAGGCGGTGCGCGTCCGGCCGGCGCCCGCATCACGCGGTACGAGCGCTTCGCGCGCTATAGCAAGCCGCAGGCCGTGCAGGCGACCACACGTTATGTCGAACTCGCGAAGCGCCATGGCCTGACACCTACGCAACTCGCGCTCGCGTTCGTCAATAGCCGGCCGTTTATGACCAGCAATCTGATCGGCGCGACCTCGCTCGAGCAGTTGAAGGAAAACATCGACAGCGTGCACGTGACGCTGTCGCCGGAAGTGCTCGCGGAGATCGATGCGCTGCACGAGTTGCAGCCGAATCCGGCGCCGTGATTACGATGTAATCGCGCTACGAGCGCGATATCAGCGCGACGCGTTTGAGCGGGCCTGAGTCGTTTCAACATGGCCCGCCGCGCGTCGCCTGACTATAGGCGCTGGCCGCTTCAGCTCGCGGCCTTCGCCGTCTCCGGCAGACTCGCCGCTCCCTTCGCCGATGCATACGGCGAGTTCTCGCCAAGATCCCAGAACAAACCCGCCATCATCTGCAGGCCCTCGCGCACGACCGGGCCGAGCAGGTGCTCGTTCGGTGCGTGCTGCGAGCACGCCGGGTACGAATGCGGCACCCAGATCGTCGGCAGACCGAGCGTATCGGCGAACACTTCATTCGGCAGCGTGCCGCCGAGATTCGGCAGCACCGCGGTCTTCTTGCCGGTGGTCTGTTCGAGCGATGCGATCGCCCACTGGACCCACGGATCGTCCGGATTCAGACGCGTAGCAGGCGCGCCACGTTCGACTTCGATTTCGACGAGCTGAAAGCCATGCGCATCGAGATGCGCGCGCAAATATTTGCCGAGATTTTCCCAATCGGTGCCGACGACGAAGCGCAACTGGCAATACGCGAAGGCCGATGGCGGAATCGCATTGACCGGGTTGTCCGGATTGCCGGCCTTGAGCGCCAGCACCTCGAAGCTGTTCCAGCCGAATACGCGTTCGGGCGCGCTGAGTTCCGGCTCGCCCCAGTTATCGTCGACGGCCGGGTCGCCTGGGCCGCCGCCGACTGCGATATCGGCCAGCGCGTGGCGCACCGCTTCGGGAATCGGCGGCGGACGCAAGCCGTCGACCGCGATCACGCCGCGCGCGTCGACGAGGCACGCGAGTGCATTCGCGAGCACTGTCGCCGGATTGCGCAGCAGACCACCCCAATTGCCCGAATGATGCGCGCCGTCGCGCAGGTTCAACGACAGCCTGAAATTGACGACGCCGCGCGAACCGAGAAACACGGTCGGGCGCCGCGCGGCGAGGCGTGGGCCGTCGGAGGCGATCAGCACGTCGGCGGCGAGCTCGTCGCGATGCGCGCGGCAGATCGCGTCGAGCCCTGGCGAACCGGTTTCCTCGCCCATCTCGATCAGCAGCTTCGTGTTGAAGCCGAGCTTGCCGTCGCGCGCGGCGAGCACGCTCGCGAGCGCGGCGAGATTGATCGTGTGCTGCCCCTTGTTGTCGGCGGTGCCGCGGCCGAACCAGCGCTCGCCTTCGACCGTCACGCTCCACGGCGTCAGCGGCGCGCGCCACTGGCTGTCGTAACCGCGCACGACATCGCCGTGACCGTAGATCAGTACGGTCGGCAGATGGTCGCCTTCATGGCGGTTGGCGAGCAGGAACGGACCGAAGCCGCCGACCGGGTTGTCGACGATGCGCGTGCTAAAGCCGAGGCGCTGCGCTTCCGGTGTGATTTCGTCGGTCAGATAAGAAAGCAGCAGCGCGCCGCGATCGCTTTCCTGACTTTCGGTGCGAAAACCGACGCGCCGGTTCAGGTCGGCGAGAAAGGCGCCGGATTCGAAATGCCGGGTGGCGTGGTCGATCGCCTCGGTGCGGCTCATGGGTGTCTCCAATGTGGGGGATTGGTTAGCGTTTTGACGATCGCCGAAGGCCGATGTTGGCAGGCATGCAGCGATGTCATCTCGATGGACGTCGTTGCGGACGATTCTAGAAGCGCGCCATTTTTGCCACAATGATCGTGTTTCGAAGCGTGCGTTGCCGGAAAGGCAAAGCTCGAAAGGCATCCAGCCGCAAGCGATTCGATACGCGATTGAGCGACGAACCGCACGATAAACGGGCCAAATGTCCTCCCGGAACCCGAATCACGACCTACACTGTGGTGGACGGAGCGGGCCCCGGCAACGCACGCATGACAATCACGACAACGGCGAACCAGGGACAGCACCGCCGCGTTGCTGCAACGCACACCGGCAACGGCTTTCGCCGACAAAAACAAACGCGGCGCGTTGTACCGATGGCGCGTCCGCCAACACCAAGCGATAGGACCAGGACATCATCAATGGCGCAACAGAAAACCAATCCAAAACTCGAGCAGGCACTCACGCGCGGCGATCTGGCGATCCGTCAGGCGAACTCGGCGCGAGCGACCGCGTTGCTGCGCGCGCTGGCCAAAATGATCGTCGACGCGTCGGCGACCATCGGTGTGGAGGCCTTTACGCTGATTCATGATGGCGACAAGATTTACGACCCCGCCGACGGACTGTGGCCGCAGGCGCTACTGGTCTCGCTCGATGGTCCCGTCGAGGATGCCGATCCCGACGAACTGCGTACCGTACGGCTGATCGCGGACGATCCGGGCACCGTGTTCCGGGTCGAATGGCAGCGCGCCGATGGCAAGATCGGGCGCCACGAGGGCGGCCCGTTCGCGACGGTCGCGTTCATCTCCGATGTCGAGATTCCTTGGACCGATGACGAGGATTGACCGCGGGCACTGACCACGACGATCGACCTGGCGCGGCTGCATGCGGGAAGAGCGCTGCGCGTGGTTGTGTCGAGGCCGCCTTTCGACGTTTGACGCCGATGCTTACTTCATCATCCTGCGCCGAAACAGCATCGCCGCCACGATGAAGCCGCCCACCGCATAAGCAGCCAGCACGCCCACGTGCAGCACCGCGTGATCGACCGATCGCCCGAGCATGACCGGGCGCATCAGATCGACCGCGTGCGCGAGCGGCAGCACCGCGGTCGCCGCTTGCGCGGCGGCGGGCAGTTGCGACGCGGGGAAGAACACGCCGGAAAGCAGCAGCATCGGCGTGAGCACGAGCGTCTGATAGAACATGAAAAAGTCGTACGACGGTGCGAGCGCCGTCACGACCATCGCAAGGCTCGCGAACGCGAGACCCGCGAGCACGATGATCGGTAAGCCGAGCAGCATCGACGGAAAATTCGCGTAGCCGAGCGCGCCGGCCACCAGCATGATCGCCGCGCCCGACAACACCGATTTGCTGGCCGCCCACACCACCTCGCCGAGCACGATGTCGCCGAGCGTCAACGGCGTATGCATGATCGCTTCCCACGTGCGCTGCACGTGCATGCGCGAAAAGCCCGAATACATCGACTCGAAACTCGCCGACATCATTACGCTCGACGCCACCGTGCCCGCCGCGAGAAACGAGATGTACGAGACGCCGTCGACGTGACCGACCATCAGTCCGAGCCCGAAGCCGAGACCGAACAGATAGATCATCGGGTCGGCGAGATTGCCGAACATCGATGCGATCGCGAGCTTCTTCCACACCAGATAGTTGCGCCGCCATACCGCGATCCAATTCACCGCGTTGGCGGGGAAGGCGGCGAACGGCTCTTGTGCCGATGGCGTGCCGTCGTGGGTTTCGTAGGTGCGTGCGTCCATGATTGACTCGCGGTTTGGCCGGCTATTGCGGGAGTGCTTGTGGAGTTGGTTGAGGTGCCGTTTGAGGTGCGGCTAGCTGGCTATTTTCCGCCGGCGTTTCGTGCGGTTTTCGCTTGCAGCGGTCCGCGCGGTGTATCGACATATAGGCGAGCGCGTCTTCGCCGCCGATTCCGATTGCCATTCCGATGTGTGCTCCCGTGCGCATTGTCAGTCCTGCATCTCGCGGCCGGTCAGCCGCAAAAATACGTCCTCGAGATTCGCGGGCCGATGCAGATAGCGTAGATCGGCGCGCTGTTTGAGTCGCGCATGCACGGGCTGCGCATCGTTCACGTAGCAGAACAGTGTCTCGCCGCTGATCTCGGCCCGCTCGACGAGCGGCGCGAGTTCGTCGCGCAACGCCAACGGATCGGGGCCGTAGATCTCGATCACATCGCAGCCGATTTCGGACGCGATCAGCTCATTCGGCGCACCCTCGGCGATCTTGCGCCCTTCCTCGATCACGCACAGCCGGTGACAGAGCCGCTCCGCCTCTTCCATGAAGTGGGTGGTCAGCAGAATCGTTTTGCCGCGCGTGAGCAATGAGCGCAGCCGTTCCCAGATCAGATGACGCGCCTGCGGATCGAGCCCGGTGGTCGGCTCGTCCATGATCAGTACGTCCGGATCGTTGATCAGCGCCCGTGCCAGCGTGAGGCGCCGTTTCATGCCGCCCGACAACTCGCTCACGCGCGCGTCCGCCTTGCTTTCGAGGCGCGCGAATTCGAGTAGATCCGGCACCCCCGCGCGGCATTGCGCGGCGCTCAGGCCGAAGTAGCGGCCGAACACGAGCAGGTTTTCGCGCACCGTGAAATCGGGATCGAGGTTGTCGAACTGTGGCACCACGCCGACGCGCGCCCGTGCGATGCGCGCGCGGCCGGGTATCGATTCGCCGCATAGCCGGATCGTGCCGGCGTCAGGCGCGGCGATGCCGAGCAGCATGCGCAGCGTCGTTGTCTTGCCCGCGCCGTTGGGGCCGAGCAGGCCGAAGCATTCGCCGGCATTGACATGGAATGACAAACCGTCGACGACCGTCTTTTCGCCGTAGCTTTTCCTGACCTGGTGGAATTCGATAGGGGCAGCGGACATGGATCGATCGGGGCTCCGGCGAAACGGCTAACGCGCGCGATAGGGATGCGGGAGTGCATTGTCGGAATGCTCGCGCAAGCCACTCATTCTAAGGTATTGGCCATTGACGCGAGTCGACGTCCGGGAACGGGTTATGCGTGTGATTCCGGTGCGGGTGTTGATGGCTGTGCGGGCCACGCGGCGCGTGGTCGTGTTCACGCGTTCACGACGGCGAGTCCACGTCGTCGAAGGCGAATCGGCGTATCACCCGTTGCCGAGTCAACGTTCGGCCATGAGGTTTTGCATTGCCGCATCCTTGTGCAGCACCGCGGGATTTTGCCCAACGCTTGTGCGAATCGGATCAGTCGCCCCGACCCCGCACCTGGCGTTTTCCATCTCTTGCAAGCCGAATTGCGGCGCACCATGATTGATTCAGACCGCGCTTTCCGCGCGAACGGAGAAAAACGATGGCGAGCTACCAGAAAATCCTGCTGTGTTACGACGGCTCGCGCGAAGGCCGCAAAGCACTGCGTTGCGGCGCCGATCTGGCGTTGGATCTGAAGGCGGAAACGCATCTGCTGTCGGTCGTCGACATGCGTTCGAGTATTGCGCAAAGCGCGGGTCTGCTAACCGACGTCGCCTGCGGCAGTTTTGAAAAAACCGCCCGTGAGATTCTGCAGGAAGGCGTGAACTGGCTGACCGAGCGTGGCGTGAGCGCGCAAGGGCACTTCGCATTCGGTCATCCGATCGACGAGATCGCCAATCTCGCCAATGAACTGCAAGTCGATCTCGTGGTGGTCGGCCATCGCTGCCGGACCGGCTTGTCGCGTTGGTGGATGGGGGCTGGCAATACGCCGCTGCTCGATCGGATTTCGTGCAGCATCCTGGTGGCCTGTTCGTCCGGACAGGAACAGCAACAGGCCGCCGCTGCGTGATCGAGCGTTACTGCGTCGGGTGTTGCCGCATCGGGCGTTGCCGTATTTGCCACATCCGCTACATCCCATACCGCATTGTGTTCTCGCGTGACTGAGCGTCGCTGCTCAGCCACGCATCATCCTTCCCGCCAAACCACCCGGTCACTCGTTCAGATTGATTGCGGCGAGCTTCCACGTAACGAGCCCCTCGCGCTGAAAGACCGCCGAGTAATTCGTATTGCCTTCGCCGCGCCGAAACGTGATGACGAATTCGTTGAGGCTGCGATAACCGGCCGTGCTTTGGCGCGCGGGCGGAGCCGAATTCGCGGCCGGCGCCGCTGGGGCTTCGCTGCCAGTGGAGGCTTGCGGGGCCGCCGGCTGCTCACCCGGGGTGCCGCGCGGCGGCATGCCGTTCAGCAAGGCCGCGACGCCGTCTGGTGTCGCATACGCATCGACGAGCGGACCGATCAGCGTCACGCCGATGACCGCGCCAATGGTTGCCAGCTTGTTACCGCCATCCGCTTCGAGCCGGTGCGTCAGCATGTCGGCCACCTGCTGCTTGAGGCTGGCGCGCAACGCGGGAAAGTCCACGTACTGGTTGACCGTTTGCACGTCTCGCGCGTCGGCCGCGCGTTTGAGATTGTTGACCGCGAGATAGGGCGATGCATAAACATAGCCCAGTGCGGCAATCACGATGACCACGATCAGCGTGATCAGCAGTGGCCGGGTGGCGCTGCCCTGGATGCGTTTCGGAATGCGCTTCGAAGTGCGTTTCTGAACTTTCATCGGATGGGACTCCCCGGTCGGTTGTGATCCAGCATGGACCACGGCGAGGTCGAAACGATCCCATACGACACGAATATCCAGGCACTGGAACTTCACCCGGGATCCGCTCAGGCTTCGCTCACGCTTCGAACACCGCGCCGTGCATGTTGGCTTCGTCGGCAATGCAACGATCGATCATACGACATACCGCGTCGACCGTACCCACCATAATCAACCGCGACGGTCCGTGGTAGACCCGCACCGGCGCGCGCCGGGCCGGCTCGGCCATGTTCAGGCCCGCGTTCAGCGACACGCGCGCGAATGCCGGCAACGACGACGGCAGGCCCGCGGCTTCCGTGGGCTCGTCGAACAACGACGGCGTGTGAGCCGCGGGCGCTTCGATCGGTGAGCAGGGTGTGAGCTTGCGCAGATGGCGCAGACGGCCGAACTGGCGAAAAGGCAGCAGGCGGGCAAGGCGTTCCATGAATCTCTCCAGGCGATGCGACGTGAATGCGGCTTGGGTGGGACAAACCGGTGCGGGCGGTTCGGCGGATGCAACCGGGAATCAGAACTCGCCCGGGCGGATCAGCCCAACCGCGATGCCTTCGAGCGCGAAATCCGCGCTGCCGGTTTCCACGAAGATGTTGTCGTAATCGGGGTTCTCGGCGATCAGCTCGATACCGTTCGGCCGGCGCTTCAGGCGCTTGACCGTCACGTCGTCGCCAAGCCGCGCAATGATGATCTGGCCGTCCTTCGCTTCGCTGCGCTTTTGCACCGCGAGCAGGTCGCCGTCGAGAATGCCCGCGTCGCGCATCGACAGGCCGCGCACTTTCAGCAGGTAATCGGGCTTGCTCGAGAACAGCGCCGGGTCGCACGCGTAGTGCTGCGAGATATGTTCCTGCGCGAGGATCGGACTACCCGCCGCGACCCGCCCGATTAGCGGCAGCGACAACTGCATCAGGCTTGCATGCGGCAGCGTGAACTGATGCGGCGCCTCGTCCTGGCCGGTCAGCAGCCGAATGCCGCGCGATGCGCCGGCCGCGAGTTCGATCACGCCCTTGCGAGCCAGCGCGCGCAGATGTTCCTCCGCGGAATTGGCCGAGCTGAAGCCGAGTTCGGCGGCGATTTCGGCGCGCGTGGGCGGAAACCCGGTGCGCTCGATCGCGCGGCGGATCAGTTCGAAAACCTGCTGCTGTCGTGCGGTGAGTTTTGTCATGGCCACTGTATGTATGAACAGGTGACTGTATTTTTATACAGTATTCGGCGCAATTCAAGCTTTACTTTAAGTTCGTCGTGACGACCGCGCCGCAGCGTCGCTGATGGGCGTCATCACAGCCTTTCTGGCGCCTCAGCAGCAGATATCTCTGCCGTTACCACTTTTGCGTATAAAAAAATGAAGAAACATTATTTTTAACTATGAAGGCGGATCGATAGACTGGCCTCCGGCTTGGCGCTCATGTGCACGTGACCGCGACGCAAAACAACATCAGACGCTCATCAGCGGATCATCACGCGGAGAAAAGTTGACATGAACCATCGGCATACGGGGCTTGCGGCACGGGGCAGGAAACTCATCGCGGCACTCGCCGTCGGCGCGGCAGGCGCGCTCGGCCTCGTCGGCGCAAGCGGCACGGCGCACGCCAACACGACGCTGCTGAACGTTTCCTACGATCCGACCCGCGAGCTGTATCAGGACATCAATCAGGCGTTCGGCAAGGAATGGAAGGCGAAGACCGGCGAGACGGTCACCTTCAAGCAGTCGCACGGCGGCTCGGGCGCGCAGGCGCGTTCGGTGCTCGATGGGCTGCAGGCCGATGTCGTGACGCTCGCGCTCGCCTACGACATCGACGCGCTCGCGAACAAGGGTCTCGTCGACAAGAACTGGCAGAAGCGCCTGCCCGATAACGCGTCGCCGTACACGTCGACGATCGTGTTCCTCGTGCGCAAAGGCAATCCGAAGCACATCAAGGACTGGGACGATCTGGTGAAGCCGGGCGTGTCGATCGTCACGCCGAATCCGAAGACCTCGGGCGGCGCGCGCTGGAACTATCTGGCCGCGTGGGCCTACGCCGAACATCAGCCGGGCGGCAATGCGCAGAAGGCGAAAGAGTTCGTCGGCAAGCTCTACAAGAATGCGGGCGTGCTCGATTCGGGCGCGCGCGGCGCGACCACCAGCTTCGTGCAGCGCGGTATCGGCGACGTGCTGATCGCGTGGGAAAACGAAGCGTTCCTGTCGCAGAAGGAGTTCGGCGCCGACAAGTTCGAGATCGTCGTGCCGTCGGTGAGCATCCTCGCGGAGCCGCCGGTCGCGGTGGTCGACAAGGTCGTCGATAAGCACGGCACGCGCAAGCTCGCCGAAGCGTATCTGAACTTCCTCTATAGCGAGGAGGGCCAGGAGATCGGCGCGCGCAACTTCTATCGTCCGCGCTCGACCAAGGTGCCGGCCGAGCTGACCGCGAAGTTTCCGAAGCTGAAGCTGTACACGATCGACGATTCGTTCGGCGGCTGGGCCAATGCGCAGAAGACCCATTTCGCGGACGGCGGCGTGTTCGATTCGATCTACCAGCCGCAGTGACGGGCAGGGCGCCGGGGTCCGGACACCGCAAATTCGGACATCGGCGGCGGGACGCGGGAAGCGTGGCTTCCCGCCAGTTTTTTCCGGCGCGCTCGCGGGAGCGCGCTGTCGACTGGCCGGATCCCCCGGCTAGCCGCGCAAGCAGGCATCAACCTGATCACAGAGTATCGAGCATGACGACGTTGACCTTCCGCAAGCCGAGCGCGTTGCCCGGCTTTGGCCTGACACTCGGCATCACGGTGGCTTATCTGAGCCTCGTGGTGCTGATTCCGTTGGCGGCCACCTTTCTGAAGACCGCGACGCTCGACTGGCCGCAGTTCGTGCGCGCGGTCAGTTCGCCGCGCGTCCTCGCGTCGTATCGGCTGACGTTCTTCTCCGCGCTCGGCGGCGCGCTGATCAACGCGGTGTTCGGCTTTCTGGTCGCGTGGGTACTGGTGCGCTACACGTTTCCGTTCAAGCGCATCGTCGATGCGGTGGTCGATCTGCCGTTCGCGCTGCCGACCTCGGTGGCCGGTATCTCGCTGGCGGCCGTCTATGCGGGCAATGGCTGGATCGGCCAGTTTCTCGAACCGCTCGGCATCAAGATTGCGTTCACGCCGGCCGGTGTGCTGGTCGCGCTGACCTTCATCGGTTTGCCGTTCGTCGTGCGCACGGTGCAGCCGGTGCTCGAAGAGTTCGAGCGCGAGCAGGAAGAGGCCGCCGCGTGCCTCGGCGCGTCGCGTTGGCTGACGTTTCGCCGCGTCGTGTTGCCGGCCGTGTTTCCGGCGCTGCTGACCGGTTTCGCGCTCGCGTTCGCGCGCGCGCTCGGCGAATACGGCTCGGTGATCTTTATCGCCGGCAACGTGCCGATGAAATCGGAAATCACGTCGCTGCTGATCATCACGAAGCTCGAACAGTACGACTACGCGGGCGCGACCGCGCTTGCGGTGGTGATGCTGGTCGTGTCGTTCGTGATGCTGCTGCTGATCAATACACTGCAGTGGTATCTGCAGCGGCGCACGAGCCGTGGTGGAGCGGGGCCGGCGCCGGCTGCCGTCACGCCTGTCGCGGCCGTCGGTGGAGGTGCGCAATGAGCCGCGCCACGACTCAACCGAACGCCGCGCGCCGCCCCGATCCGGTCACCGAGCGGGCCGCCGTGCGCTGGCTGCTGACCGGCGTCGCGCTGCTGTTTCTCGCGCTGTTTCTGGTCGTGCCGCTCGCCGCGGTGTTCTATCAGGCGCTGAACAAGGGGCTGCGTTTCTACTTCGAAGCGCTCGCCGATCCGGACGCGCTGTCCGCAATCAAACTGACGCTGATCACCGCCGCGATCGCGGTGCCGCTGAATCTGGTGTTCGGTCTGGTCGCATCGTGGTGCATCGCGAAGTTCGAATTTCGCGGCAAGGCGCTGCTGACCACGCTGATCGATCTGCCGTTCTCGGTGTCGCCGGTGATCTCCGGCCTGATCTACGTGCTGATGTTCGGCGCGCAGGGCTGGTTCGGTCCATGGCTCGAAGATCACAACGTGCAGATCATCTTCGCGGTGCCCGGCATCGTGCTCGCGACGATCTTCGTCACGTTCCCGTTCGTCGCGCGCGAACTGATTCCGCTGATGCAGGCGCAGGGCAACGATGAAGAAGAAGCCGCGCACGTGCTCGGCGCATCGGGCTGGCAGATCTTCCGCCGTGTCACGTTGCCCAACGTCAAATGGGGCCTGCTGTACGGCGTGATTCTGTGCAATGCGCGCGCGATGGGCGAGTTCGGCGCGGTGTCGGTGGTGTCGGGCCATATCCGCGGACAGACCGACACGATGCCGTTGCACGTCGAAATTCTCTATAACGAATACAACTTCTCGGCCGCGTTCGCGGTGGCGTCGCTGCTCGCGCTGCTCGCGCTCGTGACGCTCGGTCTGAAGTTGCTGGCCGAGCGCCATATGTCGGCGGAACTGTCGTCCGCGCATGATGTGCCCGCGTTTGCGGGTCCGGCGCTGCCGGCAGGGACTGCGTCGTCCGGCGCCGCGCAGTCGGTCGCGCAGTCCGCCACGACGTCATCCGCATCACACTCGTATTTCGTCAACGCTACGCCCGCGTCGCAGCGACACCCGCTCAAGCAAGGAGAGCTGTAAATGGGTATCACCGTTCGTAACCTGCATAAGCGCTTCGGCGATTTCGTCGCGCTCGATGACGTATCGCTCGACTTTCCGCCGGGCGAGCTGGTCGCGCTGCTCGGGCCGTCGGGCTGCGGCAAGACGACGTTGCTGCGCGTGATCGCCGGCCTCGAATACGCGGACGGCGGCCAGGTCGAGTTGCAAGGTCAGGATGTCGCGTCGGTCGGCGCGCGCGAACGCGAAGTCGGTTTCGTGTTCCAGCACTACGCGCTGTTTCGCCATATGACGGTGTTCGAGAACGTCGCGTTCGGGCTGCGCGTGAAGCCGCGCAAGGAGCGGCCGTCCGAGAAGGTGATCCGCGAAAAGGTGCATGAACTGCTGAAGCTCGTGCAGCTCGACTGGCTCGCGCAGCGTTATCCGTCGGAGCTGTCGGGCGGGCAGCGGCAGCGTATTGCGCTGGCTCGCGCGCTTGCCGTCGAGCCGAAGGTGCTGCTGCTCGACGAACCGTTCGGCGCGCTCGATGCGAAGGTGCGCAAGGAATTGCGCAGCTGGCTGCGGCGGTTGCATGACGACCTGCATATCTCGACGATCTTCGTTACGCACGATCAGGAAGAAGCGTTGGAAGTGGCCGACCGCATCGTCGTGTTGAATCGCGGACATGTGGAGCAGGTGGGCAGTCCGCAGGACGTGTACGACCATCCGCAGACGCCGTTCGTCTACGAGTTTCTCGGCGCGGCGAACCGTCTGCACGGTAACGTCGATGCCGATGGTTTCGTCGTCGATGGTGCCGCGCTGCCGGTCGCGATCACCGCGGGCTTTAGCGGCCCGGCGTTCGCCTATGTGCGGCCGCACGATCTGCAGTTGTATCCGCAGGCGGCCGGGCATCGCGACGGGATCGTCGTCGACGTGCGGCGTGTCGTGACGCTCGGCGGCTCGGTGCGGGTCGAACTGGCCGGCCGCGAGGGCAATGTGCTCGAAGCCGAACTCGATCGCGAGACGTGGCGCGATCTGCAACTCACGGTCGGCGACGGCGTGACCGCGGTGCCGCGCGCACTCCGCGTGTTCCCCGCGCAATGACGGACGCGGGCGGCACGCCAGCCGCCCGTTGCATATCAGCATTCAGCCGAACCCGACGGCTTCAATAACTCAACTCTGGCGAAACCGGAGACAAACGATGAATTTCCAGCAATTGCGCTTCGTGCGCGAAGCCGTGCGGCAGAACATGAACCTGACCGAGGTGGCGAACGTGCTGTACACGTCGCAGTCGGGTGTGTCGAAGCAGATCAAGGATCTCGAGGACGAACTCGGCGTCGACATTTTTATCCGCCGCGGCAAGCGGCTGACGGGCCTGACCGAGCCGGGCAAGGCCGTGCATCAACTGATCGAACGGATGCTGCTCGACGCGGAAAATTTGCGCCGGGTCGCGCGCCAGTACGCGGATCAGGATAGCGGCCATCTGGTTGTCGCGACCACGCACACGCAGGCGCGCTATGCGCTGCCGAAGGTGGTCCGGCAATTCACCAACGTATTCCCGAAAGTGCATCTCGCGCTGCGTCAGGGCAGTCCGCAACAGATCGCGCAGATGATCATCAACGGTGAGGCGGACATTGGCATCTCGACCGAGGCGCTCGATCGTTTCCCCGACATTGTCACGTTCCCGTGCTATTCGTGGCATCACGTCGTCGTCGTGCCGAAAGATCACCCGCTGGTGGGCCGGCCGAACCTGACGCTTGACGAGATCGCCGAATTCCCGATCGTCACCTACGACCACGACTTCACCGGCCGCTCGCATATCGACCAGGCGTTCGCGAAAGCGGGCGCGTTGCCCGACGTCGTGCTGACCGCGATCGACGCCGACGTGATCAAGACCTACGTCGAACTCGGCATGGGCATCGGCGTGGTCGCGGCAATGGCCTTCGATCCGAAGCGCGATAGCGAACTCGTCGCGCTCGATACGCAGCATCTGTTCGAGGCGAGCACCACACGTGTCGGCTTACGCAAGGGCGCGTTCCTGCGCGCATACGCGTACCGGTTGATCGAGATGTTCGCGCCGCAGTTGAACGAGGCCGATATTGCGGCGCAATTGCGCGAGACGGCTTAAAAACCTTAAGTTTTTGCATACATGCTGCGCGCGCGGGTCAGTCCGCATGCGCGCTTTCACGCATGGCGGCGTAGGGTGCTTCGCTTACAATCGCCGCCATGAATACCTCATCTTCTTCCCCGAATCTCCCGAATTCGTCGAGCCAGAGCGCAGCGCGCGCGCTGCCGCGCATCGCCGTGCTGGCGACCGGCGGCACGATCGCCGGCGCGGCTGCCGATGCGGCCAACACGTCCGGTTATCAGGCGGGCGTCGTCGGTGTCGGCCAACTGCTCGCGGCGGTGCCGGCGTTATCGACGGTCGCGCGGATCGCGCCCGAGCAGATCGCCAGCATCGATAGCAAAGACATGGCGCTGCCGTTGTGGACCACGCTCGCGCAACGCATCAATACGCTGCTCGCCAGCGATGATGTCGATGGCGTAGTCGTCACGCACGGCACCGATACGCTCGAAGAAACCGCCTACCTGCTGCACCTGACCGTCAAGTCGGACAAGCCCGTCGTGCTGACGGCGGCGATGCGTCCGGCGTCGGCATTGTCGGCCGATGGTCCGTTGAATCTGCTGAACGCGGTGACTGTTGCGGCGCATGCGGTCGCGCGCGGGCAGGGCGTGCTGGTCGCTTTCAACAACCGGATTCATAGCGCGCGCGACGTCGTGAAGACCAGCACCTACGCGGTCGATGCGTTCCAGTCGCCGGAGATCGGTGCGCTGGGCTGGGTGCAGGACGGCCGGGTCGAATTCCAGCGCACGGTGGTGCGCGCGCATACGCTCGCGAGCGAATTCTCGATCGACGCGGCGTGGCCGGCGGTGGAAATCATCGCGAGCTATGCGGGTGTGTCGCGTATCGCGGTCGATGCGCTCGTTGGCGCTGGGGTGGGCGGGATCGTCGTCGCGGGAACCGGTAACGGGTCGATACATCAGGCGCTGCAACAGGCGCTCGCCGATGCCGCGTCGCGCGGCGTGGCGGTGGTACGCGCGTCGCGCGTCGGCTCGGGACACGTGATGCGCAACGGCGCGGCCGCGGATGACGCGCTCGGTTTCGTCAGCGCGGGTTCGCTGAATCCGTACAAGGCGAGGGTGCTGTTGATGCTGGCGCTTGCCGCGGGCGTGACCGGCGCGGCTGCGTTGCAGAGGGTGTTCGATACGTACTGATGGGTGTTGGCGCTGACTGTTGCGTGCCCGAGTGGTATTGGGCGTGTGGTATGCAGTGACGCGGCGCTTCGAACACCGCCATTCGCGTCCCGACCCAGCCAGGCAAGCCGGAAACCAGCAAAGAAACACAAAACGAATCCGACAGCCGGACACCCGACGGCGACGTCTGACCGACCAAGGCTTCCCCGGCGCCGCCGGGTGCCGCTGCGGACCCCACTTGCCGCTCTCAGCCCAGAGCGGCACGATTTGCCCGTTACGCCGCGCGGTTTCCCACGCGGCCAACAGGCGCCCCACCAGTCGCTGCCGTGACGCGGCTCACGCTTCAAGCCGCAATCACGGCAAGCTCGATTACCCCAGAGCTCAAGCAGCCTTCGCTTCGTTACCGGGTGCTTGCGCAACCTCGTGATTGGCCATGATCTCCAGCGCGCGCACCATCGCCGAGTGATCCCATGCCTTGCCGCCGTTCGCCGCGCACACGCTGAACAGTTGCTGCGCGCTCGCGGTATGCGGCAGCGCGATGCCGAGCTTGCGCGCGCCGTCGAGCGCGAGATTCAGGTCCTTCTGATGCAGCTCGATTCGGAAGCCCGGATTGAACGTGCGCTTCGTCATGCGCTCGCCGTGTACTTCGAGAATCCGCGACGATGCGAAGCCGCCCATCAGCGCGCGGCGCACGCGTTCCGGATCGGCGCCCGAGCGCGACGCGAACAGCAATGCCTCGGCGACCGCCTCGATGTTCAGCGCGACGATGATCTGGTTGGCGACCTTGCAGGTCTGACCCGCGCCGTTGTCGCCGATCAGCGACACGTTCTTGCCCATCAGGTCGAACAGCGGTCTGGCCTTCGCAAAGGCCTGTTCCGGACCGCCGACCATGATGGTCAGCGTCGCATCGCGCGCGCCGATTTCGCCGCCGGATACCGGCGCGTCGAGATAGTCGGCGCCGAGCGCGTTGATCTTCTTCGCGAAGTCCTGCGTGTCGAGCGGCGAGATCGAGCTCATGTCGATCACCAGCTTGCCTTTCGCGAGACCAGCGGCGACGCCGTCATCGGCGAACAGCACGTTGGCGACGTCCGGCGTGTCCGGCACCATGATGATCACGACGTCGGCTGCCTGCGCGACCGCGGTCGAGCTGGCGACCACGCTCGCGGTCTTCGCGATGTCGTCCGGCACCGGATACGCGCCGTTCACGAACAGCGAGTGACCGCCTTTGATGAGGTTGCGCGCCATATGCGCGCCCATGATGCCGAGTCCGATAAAGCCGATCTTTGCCATCTGTGAATCTCCAGGGTAATAGGGTTGCCGCGAAGGTTGCTGCGCGAGGGTTGCCGCGCGCTGGTTCGCTCAAGCGATCGCGCGACCTCAGGCCGCCGCGTGCGCGGCGCCACGCCGCTGTCCCGCCACGCTTTGCACCCAGCTAAGTCCGGCCTCGGTGGTCGTGCGCGGCTTGTATTCGCAGCCGACGTAGCCGTCGTAGCCGAGCGAATCGAGCAGCGAAAACAGATACGGATAGTTGATCTCGCCGGTGCCCGGTTCATGTCGGCCGGGGTTGTCGGCAAGCTGGATGTGCGCGATGTTCGCGAGGTTCTTTTCGATCGTCGCCGCGAGTTCGCCTTCCATCCGTTGCATGTGATAGATGTCGTATTGCAGGAACAGATTGTCCGAGCCGACCGCGCGAATCACGTCGAGCCCGTCGCGAGAACGGTTCAGCGCGAAGCCCGGAATGTCGTACGAGTTGCACGGCTCGACCAGCAGCTTGATGCCGGCCTTTTTCAGTTCGCCAGCGGCAAAGCGCAGGTTGCCGACGATCGTCGCGCGCGCGGTGTCGGCATCGACATTCGCGCCTGGAATGCCGACCAGGCAGTTCAGTTGCGGCACCTTCAAGGCGCTCGCGTATTCGATCGCGCGGCCGACGCCTTCCTGAAACTCGGCGACGCGATCCGGCAGACACGCGATGCCGCGCTCGCCCGCTTCCCAGTTGCCGGCGGGCAGGTTGTGCAGCACCAGCTTCAGCCGGTTGCGCTGCAGCTGCTCGTTCAGATCGGCGATCGCGTACGGATACGGAAACAGGAATTCGACGGCATGAAAGCCCGCGCTGGCCGCGGCCGCGAAACGTTCGAGGAACGGCACTTCGTTGAACAGCATCGTCAGGTTCGCTGCGAATTTCGGCATGGTGCTTGATCTCTCAGGTCGGTCAGGGAATGGCGTGCGCGGGCAACAATGCAACCAGGCCGCCCGGCAGGCAGGCAACCGGCGCGAGGGCGGCGGGCATGAGCCCGGCCCTCGCCGGTTGCGCGTGCCGCGAAACGGCGCACGCGGTGAACGGGCGGTAGTCAGTCGAGCAGGCTGATCGCGGTCGGCGCGTCCTCGCGCTTTGCGGCCAGTTCCTCGAATTCGTTGATCGCGTCGATCTCGGTGCCCATCGAGATGTTGGTCACGCGCTCCAGAATCACTTCGACGATCACCGGCACGTTGAACTCGCTGAGCATCGACTGTGCTTTCTGCAACGCCGGCTTCAGCTCTTCCGGCTTGAAGACGCGAATCGCCTTGCAGCCGAGACCTTCGGCCACCGCGACGTGGTCGACGCCATAGCCTTCCATCTCCGGCGAGTTGATGTTGTCGAAACCGAGCTGCACGCAGTAGTCCATCTCGAACGCGCGCTGCGCCTGGCGGATCAGCCCGAGATACGAGTTGTTCACCACCACGTGCACGTACGGCAGCTTGAATTGCGCGCCGGCCGCCAGCTCTTCGATCATGAACTGGAAGTCGTAGTCGCCCGACAGCGCGACGATCGGCCGTTGCGGATCGGCCGCGCGCACGCCGAGCGCCGCCGGAATCGTCCAGCCGAGCGGGCCGGCCTGGCCGCAGTTGATCCAGTTGCGCGCCTTGTACACATGCAGGAATTGCGCGGCGGCGATCTGCGACAGACCGATCGTGCTCACGTAGCAGGTATCGCGGCCGAACACCTGGTTCATCTCTTCATAGACGCGCTGCGGCTTCATCGGCACGTTGTCGAAGTGCGTCTTACGCAGCATTGTCTGCTTGCGCTGCTGGCAGTCGGCGACCCATGCGCTGCGATTCTTCAGCTTGCCCGCGGCTTTCCATTCGGCGGCCACTTCGACGAACAGTTCGAGCGCGGCCTTCGCGTCGGACACGATGCCGAGATCGGGGCCGAACACGCGGCCAATCTGCGTCGGTTCGATATCGACGTGAACGAACTTGCGGCCCTTCGTATAGACGTCGACGCTGCCGGTGTGGCGGTTCGCCCAGCGGTTGCCGATGCCAAGCACGAAGTCGGAGGCGAGCATCGTTGCATTGCCATAGCGGTGCGAGGTCTGCAGGCCGACCATGCCGGCCATCAGCGGATGGTCGTCGGCAATCGCGCCCCACGACATCAAGGTCGGGATCACCGGCACGCCGACGGTTTCGGCGAACTTCACGAGCAGGTCTTCAGCCACGGCGTTCAGCACGCCGCCACCTGAGACGATCAACGGCTTCTCGGCATCGTTGAGCAGCGTCAGCGCCGCTTCGATCTGCTTGCGGGTTGCCTTCGGCTTATAGACCGGCAGCGGCTCGTACGTGTCGATGTCGAATTCGATTTCGGCGAGTTGCACGTCGATCGGCAGATCGACCAGCACCGGGCCGGGACGGCCCGAGCGCATCAGGTGGAATGCCTGCTGGAACACACGCGGCACCAGTGCCGGCTCGCGCACCGTCACCGCCCACTTGGTGACCGGCTTGGCGATCGATTCGATATCGACGGCCTGGAAGTCTTCCTTGTAAAGACGCGCCCGGGGTGCTTGCCCCGTGATAGCCAGAATAGGAATCGAGTCGGCCTGAGCAGAGTACAAACCGGTGATCATGTCGGTGCCGGCGGGGCCCGACGTGCCGATGCACACGCCGATGTTGCCCGGCTGGGCGCGCGTATAGCCCTCGGCCATGTGCGACGCGCCCTCGACGTGCCGCGCGAGCACGTGGCTGATGCCACCCGCTTTGCGCATTGCCGAGTAGAACGGATTGATCGCGGCACCGGGCACGCCGAACGCGGTATCGATACCTTCTTTTTCGAGCACCAGAACGGCTGCGTCGACGGCTCTCATCTTGGCCATGGATGTCTCCTCAATGTCGGGGAATTACGTCTGTTGGAGAACACTTTAGGCTTCTGATAAAGGTTTGATAAGATCAGTCCGGGTCGCTTATTTCGAAACAAAAAGTATGGAATAGCTGGCGGCGCGGCGGCTGACAAGCGAGAAAGAGAACCTGGCGCGGGCGGGAGACAAACATGGATCGCTTCAAACAGATCGAAACCTTCGTGCGGGTCGCCGAAGCCGGCAGTCTCGCGGCGGCGGCGCTCGAAGAGGGGGTGTCGCCGGTGATTCTCGGCCGGCGTATCGATGCGCTCGAAAAGCGCCTCGGCGTCAAGCTGATGTATCGCACGACGCGGCGGCTCGTGGTCAGCGAGGACGGCGCCGCGTTTCTCGAACGCTGCCGGGGGCTGCTCGCCGAATGGGATCAGGCGGAAAACGAACTGAGCGCGGGACGGCGCGCGGTCACCGGCCATCTGATCGTGTCGGCGCCGGCCGCATTCGGACGCAAGCATGTCGCGCCGCTGGCGCCCGCGTTCCTCGCCGGCAAACCCGAATTGCAGATGTCGTTCAACCTGACCGACCGGGTCGTCGATCTGGTGCGCGAGGGCTACGACCTGTCGATTCGGATCGGCGGCGCGGTCGATCCGAATTTCGTCGCGGTGAAGCTCGCGTCGAACCGGCGTGTCGTGTGCGGCACGCCCGAGTATTTTCGCCGCCACGGCAAGCCGAAGACGCTCGAAGACCTGCCGGCCCATAATTGTCTCGCGTTCAATCTGCAGGGCGGCCAGAACCGCGGCTGGTATTTCCGCCGCAACGGCAAGCTCGCCACGGTGCGGGTGGGCGGCACGCTAGACTGCAACGACGGCGAGCTGCTGCATCGTTGGGTTTCCGAAGGACTTGGGCTCGGCTGGCGCTCGACATGGGAAATCCAGCAGCAGCTCGCGCGCGGCGAGCTCGAAACGGTGCTCGACGAGTACGCGCTGCCTGATTACGACATCCTCGCGGTCTATCCGCAGCAGCGCTATGTGCCGGCCAAGGTGCGCTATTTCATCGACTATCTGAAAGAGGTGTACGCGAGCGCCGATTACTGGAACCGGCCGTCGTACTAGCTGGTGGCCACCGCGTTGATCTTTTTTTGCGAATTCGCGGGTAGGGTGGGAATAAACGCGCTGCGCGGTTGGTTATGCGATGAAAGGAGCGTCACGAACGACCGCGCGATGCGATCGCCGACGCCACCGCGCAACGCAACTGCCTTGCCCTGGAGGGACCCACGTGGTCCAGACCGAATCAGACGCCGCCCGCACGCGGGCCGAACCCGATGCCGATGCCGCGAGAAGCCGCCGCTTCCAGCAGCTGGCGCTGCCGCATCTGGACGCCGCGTACAACCTCGCGCGCTGGCTGTGCGGCAATCCGAACGACGCCGATGACGTCGTGCAGGAGGCGTTCATGCGCGCGTTCCGCTTCTTCGATACGTTTCGCGGCGAGTCCGCGCGGCCGTGGCTACTTGCGATCGTGCGCCGTACCTGGTACACCGAATGGCGGCGGCGTGCGCCGTCGCATGACATGCTCGAATTCGACGAAACGATGGACGAGGCGACCTTCGACGGCTGGAGCGCGGGCGGTGACGATCCGCAGACGCTGCTGATCCGCGACGAGGATGCGCGGCAGGTGCATGAGGCGCTGGCGCAACTGCCGGTCGAGTATCGCGAGGTGCTGATCCTGCGCGAGCTCGAAGAGATGGGATATCGGGAGATCGCGGTGGTTGCCGATGTGCCGATCGGGACGGTGATGTCGCGGCTCGCGCGCGGCCGGCGCAAGCTGGCGCAGGTGCTGATGGCGGAGCGGGGCGCGGGCACGTCGGCGGGTGCCGGGCGTGGGGAGGGGGCTGGCGCTGGCGCGCGTAAGACGGTTTCCCGTGGTGCGGCGGCGCAGGCGGGTGTGGAGCCGCCGGTCGGGCATGAAGGCTCGGGCGGCTCAGCCGGTGCGGAAGGAGCGGCTGATGGGCGGCCGGATCAGGGCGGTCGGTCCGGGCGGGCCATGCAATCCTCGTCCTCAGCGCCGTTAGCCGGACGACCCGCGCCGGCGGTGCTGTTCGTGCAGTCGGCGCCGTCCTTGCCGTTGGGGCCGCCTACGGCATCGATGGTGTCTGTGTCATCTGCGTCATCGACACAATCCGCGCGGCCTGGACGAAGCAAAAGCGAAGGCTGCTCCGCACGAGCCGCGCCCGGCGCGCCCGCCACCGCAACGATCACACAGCTCCGGGCGTTTGCGGACGGCCGGCCTCTCAACATTCCCGGCGCTGCCGCCGACCCAGCCAAGGAGACGCCGGATGGACTGTAACGAAGCTCGGCCGCTCCTCGATGCGAATGCCGATCGCGAATTGCCGGCGCCGGATGCGCGCCGGGTGCAGCAGCATATCGAGAGCTGCGACGATTGCCGGCGTGCCAGCGATAACCTGCGCGCGCTCAGTGGGGCGCTGCGCGCGGCGCCGTATCATCGGGCGTCGGAATCGCTGCGGGCACGCATCATCGCCGCGTTGCCGGCGGCGCCCGACGAAGCGCCGGCGATACGTGCCGCGGCGGCTGAGCGTGATGCGTCGGCCGAGGCGGGCGAGGTCGCCGGGGCACAAGGGGCGGATGTCGAGGCGCGGGCTCCGCGGCGGCAGCCGAGAAAGGCGTCGTGGTCCGCCTGGCTTGGCAATTGGTTGCGTGGTTTCTTCGGCGGTTCGAGCAACTCGGGGGGGGCGAGTGGTTCAGGCGGTTTGGGTGGTACAGGCGGTCCGCAAGGCGACTTCGCCGGTTGGCGGGATGTCGGCGCCCCGGTCGCCGGCGGCGCCGGTCGCATGGCCGCGCGTGGCGGGCTTGCGGTGCTGGTCATCGCGTTGGGCGCGGTGGCGGTGGTGGTCACGCTGAATCTACGTGGCCCGGCCCAATTCACGCAGTTCACCGACGAACTCGTGGAAAGCCATGTGCGCGCGCAGGTATCGGGACGCGACATCGACGTGATTTCGACCGACCGGCATACGGTCAAGCCGTGGTTCAACGGCCGGCTCGATTATTCGCCGCCGGTCGAGGATCTCGCCGCGAGCGGTTTCGCGCTCGAGGGCGGCCGGCTCGACTACCTCGCGCATCAGCGGGTCGCGGTGCTCGTGTACCGCTATGGCAAGCACGTGATCGATGTGTACGTGTTTCCACAGGCGACATCGGGCGGCCCAGCGCGGGGCATGGATGGCGCGGTACCCGCCGCGCTCGCGCACGATGGCTATTCGATCGCGCACTGGGAGGCGGAAGGCATGACGTGGTGGGCGATCACGGATGCGGCCCCCGACGCACTGAGCGGCCTCGAAACGGCGCTGAAGGCGCGCCTGCGGAGCGGCAGCCAGCGTACGGAGGCCGGCTAAGGAGCGGCAGCAGCGCGCAGGAGACCACATATATAGAAAGACGAGGGGGGCGCCGAGGCGCGACGCCAGCGCCTCGGCGAAGCAGCGGTGGGATTGCCGCGCGTCGCTGAGGAGGTGCCTCCGCCCGTCACCGTGCCGCGCAAATGCGCTTTCTGGCCGTCTGGCCCATCGACTAACCACTAAATCCTTGAAAACACGCCCGATTCTCTTATCGAATCGGCGGAATATCTTGCAACCTGGTCCCATCCACGTTATAGTCTTCGGCTTCTCACTTGCCGCACCGGTTCCGACGCCCGGGCGGCTTCTATCCAAAAGTCAGCACAAGGAGTGTGTAATGCGTCATTACGAAATCGTCTTTATCGTGCATCCCGATCAAAGCGAGCAAGTGCCCGCCATGATCGAGCGTTACAAGGGCACGATCACGTCGCACGGTGGTCAGATCCACCGCGTCGAAGACTGGGGCCGTCGCCAGCTGGCCTACATGATCGAGAAACTCGCGAAGGCTCACTACGTCTGCATGAACATCGAATGCGATCAGACCACGCTCGACGAGCTGGAACACGCATTCAAGTTCAACGACGCCGTTCTGCGTCACCTCATCGTCAAGCTGAAGAAGGCCGAAACCGGCCCGTCGCCGATGATGAAGGAAGTGCAGCGCGAAGAAGCCAAGAAGTCGGCAGCCGCTCAGCCGACCGAAGCGCAGGCTTAAGACTCAATATTTAAGCTGCCAGATACGCAGCGTCGCTCCGCTCACGTACACGAAGGTATCTCCAGTACATGAACCGGCTGCAACTCACGGCGAGCGTCGTCGAACGCGAACCGGTGCGGTATACCCCCGCCGGCGTTCCGATTGCAAGCTGCACGTTGCACCACCGCACGGAAGTCGTCGAGGCGGGCATTGCCCGCCAGGTCGAGCTGACCATGCAGGCGGTTGCCGCGGGCGAAGCGAGCGGTAGGCTCGAAAACTGTCAGATGGGCGTCGAAACGCTCTTCACGGGTTTTCTGGCGAAAAAGCACCGTAACGCGCGAACTCTGGTATTTCACATCACAGCATTGCAGGACATTGGAAAGGACTAATCATGCCCCGCCCGACTGGTAAGAAATTCGACAAGCGTCGTCAGCAACAGAATCCGCTCTTCAAGCGCAAGAAGTTTTGCCGTTTCACGGCTGCTGGCGTCGAATACATCGACTACAAAGACATCGAAACGCTGAAGGACTTCATCGGCGAGAACGGCAAGATCACGCCGGCGCGTCTCACGGGTACCAAGGCTCACTATCAACGCCAGCTGGACACGGCTATCAAGCGCGCGCGTTTCCTCGCGCTGATGCCGTACACCGACCAGCACAAGGCCTAACCCGACGACGCGATAAGGAGCATCCGAATGCAAATCATTCTTCTGGAAAAAGTCGTCAATCTGGGCAACCTTGGCGATATCGTGAAGGTCAAGGACGGTTACGCACGTAACTTCCTGATCCCGAACAAGCAAGCTCGCCGTGCAACGAAGGAAGCGCTCGCCGAATTCGAAGTGCGCCGCGCGGAACTCGAAAAGATCGCCGCTGAAAAGCTGGCAGCTGCTCAGGCTCAGGGCGAAAAGCTCGCAGGCCAGACGGTTCAGATCAGCCAGAAGGCCGGCGTCGACGGCCGTCTGTTCGGCTCGGTCACGAACGCGGACATCGCTGAAGCACTGGGCAAGCAAGGCTTCGCAGTGGAAAAGGCGCAAGTGCGTCTGCCGGAAGGCCCGCTGAAGATGGTTGGCGAACACGC